>CAJXYE010000039.1 GCA_913063325.1 uncultured Colwellia sp.
AAAAAGCCAGAGAGCCTAGAGTACTTGCTGCCTTGGAACATCAAGCAAGGCTAGACGCCTTTCCCCATACGCTTACGAATTGTTGGCATAAAAAGCTCATTACTTTTTGCCGCCGCTAATCGGTCTAATAAGACAAGAATAAAGCGTTGTGTTTGCTCTGTTTCTTCATAATCTTCAGGCCAACTTGAAATTTCTAATATCAATGACTTTAATAAAGGGTCAATGGTTAACGGCCTTACTTTATTACCTAATATTGCACTCAAGACAGAGTCTATATATAAACTACGATAACTCACTTTATTTTTACAAAAGTGCTGATGTGCTGTGCCCGCAGGTATCCATAATGCTTGCTCTGGGGGAATAACAAAAATCCCGGCATCAGTTTCAATATGCATAACGCCAACACATGAATAGGAAAGCTGTGACCAAGGATGAGAATGGCTAACTATCTGTGTCATGGCTTTAAATTCAGCAGACGTGGGTAATACCGCCCGTGGTAAAGCCGGATAAAGTCGACTCGGGCTTTGTTGATGCCAACTTGATTTTGTCTGAATTGATAAATTAAGTGTCATAATTGTCACTATTGGTCACGTTGGAATAATCATATAATGGTTACTTTAGCTGTACAAGCAGATATGCCAAAGAGGTCTTGTAGAGCTATCGTTTTTTGGCATTTAGTACTGACACTTGGCAAGTTAGCGTTAACTTTTTAGTACTAATTACCAAGTGTTAGTAACGCAGTATCAGCTTTTAAAGCAAGGATTATTATGGACAAAGTAAGCACGGAAAAAGAAACACCACTTATAGCAGAGCAAGGTAAAATCGGGCAAAGTCCGTTTGTCTTCTTAGCTGTTGCCAGCATTATTATGTCAATAACCTTTGCTGGGTGGATGGCTATGCTCAATAATTTTGTTATTGAGCAAGCAGCCTTTACCGGCGCTGAAATAGGCATGCTGCAGTCGCTAAGGGAAATCCCAGGGTTTTTAGCCTTTACAGCTGTTTTTGTATTGCTCGTTTTTACCGAGCAAGTATTCGCTTTAATCTCATTATGTGTGTTATCCATAGGTGTTGCGATCACAGGACTGTTCCCTAGCATTTATGGCCTTTATGCAACCACAGTATTAATGTCTATTGGTTTTCATTATTACGAAACCTTGAATACCTCATTAAGCTTGCAGTGGTTTAAAAAGGATGAGGCTCCGGCAAAACTAGGTAAGCTAATGTCAATAAAGTCTGCGGCTTCATTGATGTGTTATACCTTGATTTGGTTAGGTTTTAGTGTTTTTTCTGCGAACTATCAAATAATGTATTTGTTTTTTGGGTTAACTGGGTTGCTGCTAACTCTTTGGTTAGCTTTTTTTATGCCTAAATTTCCTATGGAACATGTGCAGCACAAAAAAATTATATTAAGAAAACGTTATAGTTTGTATTACTTACTGACTTTTTTAGCGGGCGCACGTCGACAAATATTTGTTGTTTTTGCTGGCTTCCTAATGGTCGAAAAATTTGGTTATAGTGTTCAGCAAATTACCGTCTTGTATATGATTAATCATGTGATTAATTTCTTCTTAGCACCCAAAATAGGTCAATGGATTGCAAAAGTTGGCGAGCGTAAAGCACTAACCATAGAGTATCTTGGGCTCATTACCGTCTTTGTTGGTTATGCTTTGGTTGAGTCATCTGATATTGCCGCAGTGCTTTATGTCATTGATCACTTATTTTTTGCCATGGCAATCGCATTAAAGACCTATTTTCAAAAAATAGCCGATCCAAAAGATATTGCCTCAAGTGCCGGGGTTAGCTTTAGTATCAATCATATTGCTGCGGTTGTGATACCAGCCACTTTTGGTTTAATTTGGCTTTATGATCATTCATTAGTTTTTTATGCTGGGGCTGTATTTGCTTTACTTTCTTTAGCGGCAAGCCAGTTTGTGAATACCGATAAGGCGTATACGGAGATTAATGTAGAAAAGACAGCTTAAGATTAATAGCACTCAATTTAAGGGAATTTCAGCTGGTATTAAGTGCTAATTTATCGCTTGTCTTTTTAATACATATGTATTTGATCACTTTCGTTATCTAGCCGTGCTGCTTTTAAAAATTGATAAAAGCACTGAATACGGGCGCTATGTTTTAAGTCTTTATGATATACAAACCAAATAGTTTCATCCTTCTTTGGAATGTCTAAATCAATTTTGACCATGGATGGATTTAAGCCTGCTTGGTGTTCACCTAATGGGCCAATGCCCATACCGGCAATAACGGCTTCATGAATATCAGGGAAATGGTTACTTTGAAAAACAATTCTGTTTTTATCTATTTTATCAACAATATAGTTAACAAATGGTATGCGGTATTTCTCAGGAGTCGGCAATACCCATTGGTGATCGTTAAACTCACTAATGTTTTTTGGTTGACCAAACTCATCGATATAACTTTGTGTTGCATAATACGCAGTAGTTAACCGAGTTAAATTCTTAACGACAAGGTCAACACCTACGGGACTGGGGCCAGCTCGAAATGAGACATGTGCGGCACCAGAGTCGAGCGGTACTATGTCATCGGTAGAAATGAATTTAAGGCGGATCTTTGGGTATTTGTCTCTAAACGCTTTTAACGTTGGCGTGATAACAGGGGAGAATGAGCTTACTGTGGTGACCCTTAACTCACCACTAATATCACCCTCAACATTTTGTAGTTTATTTTCTAAACTGGAAAATTTGGCCAACATCTCTGGCATTTCATCCATTAAAACACAACCCGCATCGGTGAGTTTATAACCACGCTGGTGGCGAATAAATAGCTTTACTTCAAGTGCTTGCTCTAATTGATTAATACGTCTCAATACAGTGGCATGATTAATACCTAATGACATACCTGCTTGGCTTAAGCTGCCATCAATAGCGACTTGGTACGCTATTTTGTAATCATCCCAAGAAATACCTTTCATCATTCATCTCGTTATTAATAATAAATTAAAAATATCTATTGTGCATATTTGCACAATAGTTTCTCATTTATTGATGTTTTTTAATAGGGTGGTATTGATTATAGTAGCTGCAATGATTTGATAAGCACTTTGGTTGTTAAACGATTAGTTAAACTAACAAGGGCAGGGAATGAAAATGATAAAGAATACCGAAAACGGCTATGGTCTTGTTGCAATAATACTTCATTGGCTTATGGCGATAACACTGTTTTCATTATTTGGCTTAGGCCTCTATATGGTTGAGCTGACTTATTATGATGCTTGGTATAAAGGCTCGTTAGATTTACATAAAAATATTGGCATGACGTTATTTGTTGTCTTGATGTTGAGAATCGTCTGGCGGCTAGTCAATACCACGCCAAAAAATTCCGATAAATCTGCTAGTAGCGTGGAAATTAAAGCTGCGCACTATGCGCATATTGCGCTTTATGCTTTGATGCTGGTGTTGATGTTAACGGGCTATTTAATTTCTACGGCCGATGGTAGAGCTATTGATGTATTTGGCTTAATGCAGGTACCCGCTTTCCCCTTCAACTTCGCCAATCAAGAAGATATTGCTGGCAGCATTCATGAAATTTTAGCGTGGACATTAATTTTGCTAAGTTTAGGCCATGCACTAGCAGCGCTAAAGCACCACTTCATAAATAAAAACAACACATTACTGCGTATGATTAAACCTTCGCACGAGTAGAGTAATACCAAGTAAAAATAATTAATCATATTTATTAAAAGAACAATATCAATACACTCAAAGTCTGAATACATCACTTGAAGACATAAAAGGAATATCACATGAAAAAGGCACTATTAACAACTGCACTAACCACAAGTTTACTTGCTAGCTCACTACTTGCCACAATAGCAGCTAGTTCTGTACAAGCTGCAGATTATAAAGTAGATGTTAAAGGCGCTCATGCTTTTGTACAGTTTAAAATTAAGCATTTAGGTTACAGCTGGTTGTTAGGCCGTTTTAATACTTTTGATGGTGATTTCTCTTATGATGAAAAATCGCCAAACAATGCAAAAATTAGTATTGAAATAGACACTAAGAGTATCGATTCAAACCACGCAGAACGTGATAAACACCTTAAAGGCAAAGACTTCTTAAATGTTAGCAGCTTTCCAAAAGCGACTTTTACCAGTAGTAGCATTAAATTTAGTGATAATGAAAATGCCATCGTTACCGGTGAATTTACCCTAAAAGGTGTAACTAAAACCATCTCTTTTTCTGTAATAAAAATTGGAGAAGGGCAAGATCCTTGGGGTGGTCATCGTACTGGTTTCTCAGGAACCACTAGTTTAAAGTTGGCTGATTACGGTATTACCTATAACTTAGGCCCTGCATCAACACACGTTGAAATGGCTTTGCATATTGAAGGTGTAAGAATTTAGTTAAAAATTTAATTTATTCATTTTTGTAAGCCAGCTTAATGCTGGCTTTTTATTTTCCGTTATCTATACAAATCAAACTTATCCCCCTCATTAATCTCAAAAAGCCTTTGTCAGCTATCTGATTCTTTACCTGCATTGCATTTTGAGAACTCATTTCAATATTCAACTTTCTATTTACTTACTATTTTACTTTTCTTCATAGGGGGGGATGCCTAATAAGCCGATAAATAAAGGGGGGAAAGGAATAGTTATCCCGTTTTATGTAACTTGGTATATCAATTGCACTTCAACTACTACTTAAGGGTTTTATTATATTCAAATGAAGAGCTGAATATTTTATGTAGTTACTTCCTTTTATATTTTCTCGGCTAAGGAGCTCATATGTTAGAAGAAAAAAGTGTCCTTATAGTTGATGATGAACTCGGTGTTAGGCAAACATTAAAAAGAGGTATTCACCGCCAATTTAATAAAGGTCGCAAACGAGTCTCTATTTTAGAGGCAGGTAATGGCGAAGAAGCTATTTCATTAGCTAATAGCTTTTCTCCTGATTTAATTCTAATGGATATACGCATGCCAATTATGGATGGACTCAAAGCGTGTAGTATATTAAGAAGGGATAGTAAATTTGCCTCAACGATGATCATTATGCTGACCTGTGAAATAACTGAAGAAAGTCAAGGATTACTCTCGGGCGCGGATGATTACGTCATAAAGCCTTTTGATATTAAAACCTTACTCATTCGTATTGAAAGAGGTTTATTTAAGCAAAAATCAATGGAGAGAGTATCTTACACTGAAAGCAATGGTGTCTTATCGAAAAACTTTTTTGTAGACAGTTGGTTAACTTATGAGGTTTCTAGAGCTAAGCGTTTTCAACACTCTTTAAGTTTATTGTTAGTAAGAATTGATTCGATAGATTCCCATAAGTCGACTGAAAATAGTGACTTGGCTTTGATAGGTTTATTAAAGAGTAGAGCATCAGATCTGTTAATCAAGTGGGGGGAGAATACCTTCGCTATTTTACTTATTGAAACCTGTGCTGATGATGCTGTTTTACTTGCAAAGCGAATAATCTGGTTAGCTCACAATTACCCTGATCTTTTACATCCTAATTTAGGTATTGCCAACTTAGAAGATACACTTACTGATGACTTGATTATTAATGCCGAATACTCATTAGCAGCTTCAGTGAGTACTGGGGAAGTCGTGCTTAATAGGCTGGCGGTGAAACTGTAAGCGTTAATTTATATTACTAATATATGAAATTTACTTTTCTAGTGGGGAATGATGAAACCATTATTATTCAAATCATACATAGGCTATCTGTTATTCTTTTTGGCGTCTGTGCCCCTAACATGTTATGCAAATTTCTCTCAAAATCTCAGATGGAGTTTAGATGGGAGTTTTCGATTAAATCTTAATGAGGCATTAGGTAATACTAGTCGTATTTATGCTTTAGGCTTAGACACCCATAAGGTCTTTACTTCCCCTACTGGGGATATAGGTTATGGAGTAGGACAGCTTTATTATACTAAGTTATCAAACCATATCCCGGTACCATTTTTATTTACCTCTAAAGATGATAGTGAATTCATCATTAGAGAAGCTCACCTCAATTACACCGCAGGACCTAGTTGGTTTCCTAATATAAGAGTAGGTCACTTTACCTTACCCTTTGGCTTAGAAGAGAGTATCGATACCAATGGCCGGTTACTTGATTATTATCATGGTAAAAACTTAGGAACCAAGCTGGATTGGGGGCTTAGTCTCAATAAAGTATTGAGCCAAATAGAGTATAACGTTAGTTACACTCTGGGTGGTAAAGACAAGGCAAAATCGGTTGATGGCTCATATGTGGTTACAGCAAGAGTAGGTTCATTAAGCCACTTAGATTTTGTGCTTGGATTATCCGTTTTAAATGGAAAAATTGATGGAGTTTCAAGAAAAAGAATAGCACTTGATTGGCAATACTATTATGCCTCCTGGGGATTATTAGGGGAGTTAGCTATAGGTGAAAATAATAATCAGCTGCAGGGCTGGCAAGAGGAAAAATACAGTTTAGTTGAGCTAAATAAAACTACCATTAATAATCAATTAAAGTTATATAGCCAGTTCATTTTTAAGGATAGAGAGTCTCAACAAAGTGCAGATAAACTGGTCAATATTGGCTTTAGTTATCAAGTTAATACTCAGTTTGAGTTGAGCATTTCAGCTGGGATGCAAATAAATACTCCGGTTAGTGGTAAAAAGAAGCAATTGGCTAGAGTACAGATAAGGTATAGGTACTGATATGAAAATATTATCCATTTTGTTAATGCTAATATTAATTTCTAGTAATGTTAACGCAATAGCTTATTGCTCCTTACGTGATCCTGTTTCACAGATAGCAAAGCTTTATCCGCAAAAAACTAATCAGTTATCAATTGTTAAAACGGTAGATGATAATACGCGTGCTCAGGTGCAAATTGCACTACCGAGTAATGATTTACATTTTAGTGAGTTAGGGCAGCATACTTTGTATATTGCTATGCTCGGTAAAAATGCATTAGGTTATGTTCATGTGAGATCAGAGCAAAGTGATTGGGGATTGGTAGAAATAGTATGGGCGATTGATAAAAATTTAAGGGTAAGCAACTTTACTTTTCAACGCTGTAGAAGCCCCCAAAATAAGAAAATTGCAGAAGGTAGTGATTTTAAGGATATTTTCATTGGTAAAAATTATCAAGAATTGAAACAGCTTTTAAGTAATGACGGTATTACAGCAAATAAATACGTGTTGGAAAAAGCACAAAATGCCCCTGAGTTAGCGAATGTGGTGTTAAGGTGCGCATTGAAAACTCTACTGCTAACTGAGATATTGTGGGGAGATGAATTGAAAAAACTCTAGTTCTGTCTAAGCGAACTCAGAGTCGAACATTCTAATTCACTCGGCTATGATAGTAATAACGATTTATTCCTATAATCTAACAATGGCCATTAATGATGAAAATTTCGAATTATAATCAACTATTAGCAATAACCACGTTATTGTCTGGTGTGATTATTTTTGCAAGCCTTTGGCATCAATATCAAAAAGTTGAACAATTATCACGTGCACATTATGAGTCACGCTTGTTAGTACAAACAGTCAATCATACTTTCACTATGTCGAAGCTTTGGTTAACGACACAAGATCTACTCTTTTCTGGTCGGCAAACCTATTTAGCAAAAGGTATAAAAGACCAATCGACACAGCTTAAGAAGATCCTCACATCTGTTGAAATGAAGATATCTAATACCGATGGTAAAAATTTAGTACATGCCTTGATCGCGGCTATTCAACTAAATGATGATATCGTCAATATGTTTTCAAAAATATCTATACAAGAAACCAGGCTTTGGCAAACAACAGTTGCCGAATCCGACAAGGTAACTACGAAATATGTTAGTGATTTAGAACTGTTATCTGAACAAGTATTTCGTGAAAATAACGCATTGAATAAGCAGGCTAAAGTAGCAACAGATAACTTTACCACCTTGGTGATTTTTGTCGTTTCCTTGTATTTGTTTTTTATTTTAATAATAGTCAGTTTTTTTAGTAAATATATAGTAAAACCTATCGAAAACATTACTGCTTTAGCTCAGGGACCTATGGAAGGTGAAGCGATTGTTGAGTTTAGGCAACGTAGGGCACCTACTGAGGTCAAAGAGTTATCAAGTGCTATTCAGAAATTTACCCAGCACATTACTATTGAAAAAAAGAAAGCCGAACAAGAGCGACTAAACGTTATAAGAGCAAACGACAAAGCAAATATAATTATGGATACCATCCCTTGCGCGGTAATGCTTGTTAATGAAGACGGGGTGATCAAAGAATGTAATACAGAAACTGAAAAATTATTTCTGAGTAATAAAGCAGACATTATTGATAAAGATGTATTTTATTTTGTGCCGGCATTAGCAACGCTAGATGGAAATTTTGATAGTGAAATTGTTATAAAAAATATGGAGGAATCCCTACTTTCACCAAGATTCGAAAACCCTCATATTGAATTCTCTGGACGGAAAATAGTTATCAAATGTTCAGTTAATTATTTAATTACCCTAAATGATATTAATGAAAGGAAAAATGACCAGAAAGCATTGTCTTTATTAAGCGAGCAGCTGATAAATGCAGAAAAACTTGCCTCTATTGGTCAATTATCCGCAGGTATTGCCCATGAAATCAATAATCCAGTTGGTTATATTCGCAGTAATCTAGATGTACTTAATGACTATTTTAAACCGCTAATGACTTATATCAAACTATCACATACAGAGTTAACACTAGGCTCTGAAGAAAGTAGTGCACAAACACTTTATCAACAAGAAGACTTAGCTTTTATTCTTGATGATATTGAGCCACTGATTACCTCTACATTAGAAGGGGCGGCAAGAGTAAGTAAGATTATCAAAGATTTAGGTAATTACACTCATATTGACGATAAACTACCTGAAGAAATATCCATTGATGAGTTAATCGAGAAAAGTCTTACCCTAGTTGCCAATGAACTTAAATACAAAGTAGAAATTACTAAACGCTTAACAGCAAATGCTAACGTTATTGGCTTCCCACAAAAATTATTACAGGTTTTTATTAATATGCTGGTAAATGCCTCACATGCCATTGAAACTAAAGGCAGTATTTGTATATCGTCGCGTATTGTTGAACAAGAGATTAATATCCGTTTTGAAGATGATGGCTCAGGCATTAGCCAAGATAATTTGAAAAATATTTTTGACCCTTTTTTTACCACTAAACCTGTGGGTAAAGGTACTGGTTTAGGACTTCATATCGTAAGGTCTATCATTGAAGATCACCACGGTCATATTGATGTCAGTTCAAAAGTTGGTCAAGGTAGTCAATTTGATATTTATTTACCTATTCACTATATGGAAATAGCGAATAAGGAATTAAAGGTTAATCAAATAATTAGTTAAGGAAGGTATATTAAATAGTATTAGTAAGTGAGATTTATTACTCTAGTTATTCTTTGTTGTGATAGCAAAATTGCTACAAATAATGTAGCATAATTGTATTCGCAATATTTTCAATTGTATTTTTGTTAATGCAGGAACAACGATGACAATACCACTGCCAGGCGCACAAGTGCGAGGCTCTAAAACCGGTAAGCCAATCATGGCGTTACTCGATTTACTTGGACGAACATGGGCATTAGGCATTATTTGGAATTTACATAGTGGTCCTGCTACATTTAGAGAATTGCAGCAGCGCTGTGAGAAAATTTCTCCTACTTTGTTAAATACTCGCTTAAAAGAACTAAAGAAACTAAAGCTTATTGAAAGCCAACAAGCTGGTTATCAACTATCCCCCCAAGGTATAGACTTATTTGAAATTATTTCTCCGTTAGGTGATTGGTCTTCACAATGGGCAAAAATACTTAAGGAAGAAAGTAAATCATGACATTAGCCTATGGCAATATGCCGTTAGACCGATGTACAAACCAGCGAAAGAACAAACGCTGGTTGAGTACTGAGTTTAATCATGAAAAGTCTTTATTTTGTGTGATTAATGATGGCATGAGTCTTTTTAGTAAAGCGGAGGCGCTTGTCCCAATCTATTTAAGTAAGGCACAGCTGCCAACATTAAGTGTTGATAGCTGCATTTACTTAGGTAAAGGAAACTTAGGTAGAGGAGAATTGGATAATAATAAGTTTAATGCTATTTCTATTTTTGCCATCGACTTTAATAAACTGCGTTTCTCTACTCAAGAAGAATTAAGTGAAATGGGTCAATGGCAAGGGCTGAGAAAAGTCACTGCCAATTTATCAGCTATTGATGCTTCAATATTAGCAATTGCTAAAGGGTTAGTTCATTGGCATATAAGCCATCAATTTTGTGGCCAATGTGGGCATGCTAATCGTTCAGTAGAAGCAGGGCATGCCAGACGATGTTCTGAATGTCGAAATATGACCTTTCCGCGCACCGATCCTGCGGTAATTATGCTAGTAGAGAAAATGTTTGACGATGGTATTGCCCGTTGTTTATTAGGACGTCAGGCTAGTTGGGCGCAGGGCATATATTCAACCCTGGCAGGTTTTGTTGACCCAGGTGAAACTCTTGAACAAGCAGTGATCCGAGAGGTCGTTGAAGAAGCTGCAATTATTGCTGAAAAACCAGAGTACATTGCCTCACAACCTTGGCCATTCCCCGCTTCAATTATGTTAGGTTTTACCGCCGTTGCAACATCAGAAAAAATTGATATCAGCCAAGATGATTTAGAAGATGCGCAGTGGTTTTCGCGCGAACAACTTCAGGGTTTTTGCTTGAATAGCACGGTAAATGATAACTCTGAATCCGTGCAGTATAAAATGAGTAGTGGAGATTCTATTTCGTCATATTTAATTACCGCATGGCTAAATAAGACAATTGGAAAATACTAATTAAACTAGGCTCATAAGAGGGCGTTTGGTTAATTAACCGTAATGGTATTTAAAATAACAAAGAGTGTTAATCAGTGATTGCTTTACTCTTTGTTATTTTTCATTGTCCACTGCCTTTTTTACTATACTCTTTCAATAACCATAGCAATACCTTGACCGACACCAACACACATAGCGCAAAGTGCATAACGTTTACCGCTACGTTCAAGCTGTTTAGTGGCTGTAATTAATAAACGAGTACCACTCATACCCAGTGGATGACCCAATGCAATAGCACCACCTTGCGGGTTCAAACGTTTATCGTCATCCTTAAGGCCAAGCTCACGGGCGCTGGCAAGCGCTTGGGCAGCAAAAGCTTCATTGAATTCAATAATATCCATATCATCAATACTAAGACCTAAACGCTTTAACAGTTTAGCACTCGCGGGTGCTGGTCCGATGCCCATAATTTCAGGGGTAACGCCAATAACAGCAGAGCCAAGTATTTTCGCCTTTGGCGTTAAACCATTAGCTAGGGCTGCTTCTTTAGTGGCGAGAATAACCGCGGCAGCACCATCATTAACACCAGAGGTATTACCTGCGGTGACTGAGCCGCCTTCTCTAAAAGGTGCTTTGAGCGTTGCCAGTTTTTCTAATGGACTTAAGCGTAAGTGCTCATCTTGTTCAACGATGACATCATCACCACGTCGCTGTGGGATAACCACAGGAACTATTTCTTCTGCAAATAAGCCATTGTCTTGTGCTGCTTTGGCTTTGTTTTGACTCGAAAAAGCGAATTTATCTTGAGCTTCACGGCTAATGCCAAATTGCTCAGCAACATTTTCTGCCGTTTCAGGCATAGAGTCTGTGCCGTAGGCGGTATGTAATTTTTGATTAACAAAGCGCCAGCCTAATGTGCTATCAAACAATTCGACGTTACGTGAAAAAGCGGTTTGTGCTTTTGCCATTACCAAAGGTGCGCGTGACATGCTTTCAATGCCCCCAGCAATTAATATTTCACTTTCACCCGCTTTAATAGCGTTTGTTGCCATTGCAATAGCATTCATGCCTGAGCCACATAAACGGTTGATGGTGCAACCAGCAACTTGGGTAGGATAACCCGCTAATAAAAGTGCCATACGAGAGACGTTACGATTGTCTTCTCCTGCTTGATTTGCACAACCTAAAATAACATCATCTACTTGAGTTAGGTCTAATATTGGATTTCTGTCTTTTAGTGCTTTAAGTGGAATAGCTGCTAAGTCATCAGCTCGCACTGAAGACAAAGCACCAGCATATTTTCCAATGGGTGTTCTGACACCATCACAGATATATACGTCTTTCATATTTTATTTCCTAAGCAACTAAATATACTCTTTGCTAATTGAGTGTTTTCGTTGTCAAAAGTACTCATTGACTAGCGTCAACTCCGTGCATTTTCCTAGAAAACCTCTCAATTATCTTTGAGATATTTTAGCTACTTTATCAATTTTTTGGTGTCGTCATTCCCGAATATTCTAATCGGGAATCCTATTTCTTTACTTTTAAAGCTAAAATATTACTTAGTCATCTCTGGCTTTAACATTTCAAAGGCATCTTTCAAAACACTAACTAAATGGTCGATTTCTTTTTTACCCATAGCGGTTGATAACGTTGCTGAGCAAGTATTTATCATCATAATGCCATTATCGAATAAATAATCGAGTAGTTTAGTAATTAATTGGCCTTCTGCTTTATCAACATAGGCTTCTCGATAATTTTTTGGTGGCTGTGCTTTCAAATGTATTCTAAACATACTACCAGCGCCAGTAATACAAGCGCCGATACCAGTATCAGCGATGGCTTGAGTTATACCTTCTTTAGCATATATTGCCAAGTCATTAAGCTTAGTTACAGCAGTTTGGTCGAAATCCTTCATCGCGATTAAACCAGCGGTCATGGTAATTGGGTTTGCCGAGAAAGTACCTGAATGTGGCAGTAATACTTTGGGCTCGGTTGGATCGAGTACTTTCATTACCTTATTTGAGCCTGCTAGGGCACCAGTAGGGAAACCGCCACCAATAACTTTTCCCAAAGCCGTCAAATCAGGGCTAACATCGTAGTTTTGCTGTGCGCCGCTGTAATTCGTTCTAAAGGTAATAACTTCATCGAATACTAACAGTGAACTATGTTCACATGTCCACTTATGTAGAGCATTGATAAAGGCATTGCTGGCGGGAATTAAACCCACTCGGTGCGGTAGTAAATCAACTAAAACACAGGCAATTTCATCTTTATGCTGATCTAAGATTTTAATCGCGCGCTCAGGGTCATTAAAGGGGATCACCACAACGTCTTCCAATGCTTTTGGCGGTGTCCCTTTTGCGACAGCGCTACTGTTTGGTTTATCAACTTCGCCCCAATTACTTGGGTTTGCTGTTTGACTCACTTCTGCATAATCGTAAGAGCCGTGATAAGCCCCTTCTACTTTGGCTATTTTAGCTTTGCCGGTATAAGCACGTGATGCCTTTAACATAGCCATTACTGCTTCGGTCCCTGAGTTCACAAACCTGATTTTATCAAAACTCGGTACTCGGTCGCATAATAACTGGGCATAGTTAATTTCAACTTCAGTCGCCATGGTAAAACAGCTGCCTTTAGCGAGTTGTGCTGATACCGCATCAACAATAGCAGGGTAGGCGTGACCATGAATTAATGAGGCCATGTTATTAGCAAAATCTATGCGAGTTACCCCTTCAACATCAGTAAGATAACAGCCTTTACCTTTATCGGCATAAAATGGGTACGGCTTTCTAAAAATAGTATTGCGACTAACACCGCCAGGTAATACTTTCAGCGCTTGGTTAAATAATTTTTCGCTTTTGTTAGCCATTATGATTGCGCCTTATTTGAAGTATTCTCAGCTGCGTTAGTAGTCAAACTCGCTGCGCTGTACAAAGTTGCACCGGTACGTTTTTGTACATATTCAAAACTAATGCCGGGTGCTAATTCAATCAAAACTAAACCCTTGGAAGTAACATCAATGACACATAAGTCAGTGTAAATTCGATTAACCACCTTTTGTCCGGTAAGGGGAAAAGTGCATTTTGTTAATATTTTAGCCGACCCTGTTTTGGTGGTGTGTTGAGTAATGATGAAGATAGTTTTAACGCCAGCAACTAAATCCATTGCACCGCCCACGGCAGGAATAGCATCAGCATCACCGGTTGACCAGTTGGCTAAATCACCTGCCTGAGATACTTGCATTGCACCTAATACGCAAACATCAATGTGATTACCACGGATCATGGCAAAGCTGTCACCATGATGAAAATAAGAGGCACCAGCAATTGCGGTAACGGGCTTTTTACCAGCATTGATTAAATCGGGGTCAAGCTCGTCGGCGCTGGGGGAATTGCCCATACCAAGTAAACCGTTTTCGGTGTGGTAAATAACCTCCCTACCATCAGGGACATATTGAGCTACCTTTTCAGGAATACCTATGCCAAGGTTTACATAACTGCCATCTTCAATATCTTGGGCACAGCGTTGCGCCATTTGCTCTCGGCTCCAACCAATTCTGGTAACAGTCTCTATATCGTGTTTTTTCGTTATTTGGATCATACTTCTTTTACTCCCTGGTTTATTTTTTTGGCACTATTAATTTCAGGGTAAGACATACCGTTTTGTACCAGTTGGGATTCCTGTTGTGGTTGCGTCACTTCAATTAATGCATTAACAAAAATACCGGGTGTAATGACATTTTCGGGATCAATATCCCCCAATTCAACTATCTCATTGACTTGAACTAATGTGTTTTTAGCAGCCATTGCCATATTGGGAGCGAAGTTACGGGCGGTTTTGTTAAAGGTTAAGTTACCGTATCTATCGGCTTGTTTGGCTTTGATGAGGGAAAAGTCAGCTTTTAAGCTGCGCTCCATTACATAATTTTCACCTTCAAAGTTGCGAAGCTCTTTACCCTCAGCCAACGGCGTGCCAACTGAGGTTTTAGTGAAAAAGGCAGGGATGCCTGCACCACCAGCACGAATACGCTCGGCTAAGGTACCTTGTGGTACCAGTTCTAATTCAATTTTTCCACTACGATATAGCTCTGGAAAAACTAATGAGTTAGCGGTGCGTGGATAGGAGCAGATCATTTTAGCTACTTGGCCATTCTCAATTAGCGCGGCTAAACCAACACGGCCACTACCGGTATTGTTATTAATTACTGTTAAGTTTTTTGCTCCGTGATCTATTAATGCGTGAATTAATTCTATCGGACTACCCGCTTCACCAAAGCCGCCAATCATTAGGGTATCGCCGTCTTTTATGTTGGCAACTGCATTGGCACAACTTGCGATTCTTTTATCTATCATTTTGCATAACTCATATTCACGTAAATTAAGGACTTAATCCTGTATAAATTGTAATAAGGAAAAGCCAAAAAACAAATTGTGCGCATTACGAACACTTGTTAGTATGTCGAACTTCAGTGTAAGGTTGAGAATATTGAATGTCAAAGATAGAACAAGGAAAACATGATGATGATCAAGTTAAGGTGAAACCATCCGAAATAGTTCAGTCTCTACTTAAAGGCTTAGTCGTTATTCAGGCGTTTAATCAAGATAGACCTTCTATGACCTTGTCTGAGGTTGCAACTGCCACAGGTTATACGCGAGCAGCAGCAAGGCGCTTTTTACTCACCTTAGTTAGTGAAGGTTATGCTAAGCAAACTAATAAACAATTTTCGTTAACGGCGAAGGTACTTAATTTAGGCTTTTCATACCTTTTAACACAAGATATTTGGCAACATGGCAAGCCTTTGATGCAGCAATTAGTTGAGCAACTTAATGAATCCTGCTCTGCCGCAGTACTCGAAGGAGACGATGTGGTTTATGTTGCCCGTGTTGCAACTACAAAACGTATCATGTCAATTAGCTTAAATGTGGGTACTCGCTTACCTGCTTTTGCAACATCTTTAGGGCGAGTGTTATTAGCAGAACTACCTAAAGTGGAGCTTGATACATTTCTAGATAAGTCGGCGCTAAAAAAACATACTGAATATACGTTAATTGATAAAGCCCATTTAATGGAAAATATTTCGCAAGTGAAGCAACAAGGGTATTCAGTTGTAGAGCAGGAACTTGAGCTTGGTCTAACTTCTATTGCCGTGCCTGTTAGTGATAGTGCGGGTGATGTTATCGCGGCGCTTAGCATTAGTACACATGTGTCACAAACGGATAAAGAGCAGTTATTATCAGACATTTTGCCAGCGTTAAAAGCCTGTGCTGACAAAATAGCATTAGGGCAATAAGATAGGTTAAGTAAATATATTCGAGATAAAGTATTAGTTAAAAATCACACTGTAATATTTTCATTGGCTTATCTGCCGCCATAACACAGCCTCTGGCTTCATCTGTAGCGGCTTTACATTGTTTGAGCATTTTTGATTTACTTGGTGCGTTATTTTTAAGCACTGACTTTACATGGCTGACTACAACGTCACATTCTCCTACTGGCACTGGTGTTGCTTTAGAACAACTGACCAAAGTTGTTATCATAATTGGCAATAACAAAGGTAAAGTTAAAATTGAGCTGAAATTCAATGGCTTATTCAAGGAGTTAGTGTTTTTATTCATATTATTGCTCTGATAGTTAAAAACTAACTTGAGTATAGTCATGGATATATATATCTGCTTTGTGTTCATCTGTACATGTGTTCTAAGCTTTGCTTTTTCTCTTTTTAATCTCTTGTTTTATTAATGTATACTGGTAATATTTACAGTGTCGTGCATGAGCACCCTTAAGAAAACATCTTTTGAGATTGATAACCAATGATTTTTACACTTGAACAACAGCAATTACTATTAACTTGGCTGCCAGCGTTAGCCTTTTTTACGCTAACAATACTACTCATCCTAATCTTAGTGCGATTGAGTAAGCAAGAAAGCCGTATTCAGCAACACACTACTGAGTTAGTCAGTCAGCAAGTTCAGCAATTACAGACGCAGTTTTTACAGAAATTTACTCAACTACAAGATAAACAACAATTACAGCTAGCAAATAATATTGAACAACAAATGGCTGATTTACGCATTAAGCTTATGAGGCAAATTAATGAATTGCAAACTCAACTTGCCACTAAACAGGGGCAGTCATTAGATCAGGTGATTAATCATTTAAATAATACCGGTCAAGCTAACCGAGAAGAATTAGCGAAAACCTTGGCACAAAGCAGTGATCAAATGAGCAAACGCATTGATAGTTTAACGCAAGCGACCGATAAACGATTACAAGAAATAAGCGGCCAAGTTGAAAAACGACTGGCTGAAGGCTTTGAAAAAACTACTAAAACGTTTAGTGATATTTTACAACGATTGGCGTTGATTGATGATGCTCAGAAGAAAATTACCGAGCTTTCTACTAATGTGGTCAGTCTGCAAGAAGTTCTTAATGATAAGCGCTCACGTGGAGCTTTTGGTGAAGTGCAATTAAATAGTCTGATCAGAAACGTATTGCCTGAGCAAAGCTTCAAACTTCAACATACCTTATCAAACGGTAAAATTGCCGACTGTGTGCTTTTTTTACCTAAACCGACAGGTAATGTGGTTGTTGATTCAAAATTTCCGTTAGAGAGTTATCGTAAAATGATGGACTTTGAAACCCATGAAACTGAACGGAAATCAGCTCTGCGTCAGTTTAAAATTGATATCAAAAAGCATATCAATGATATTAGTGATAAATACCTGATTGATAACGAAACTGCCGATGGTGCCATTATGTTTATTCCAGCAGAAGCTATTTTTGCTGAAATTCATGGGCATCAAAGTGATCTGGTTGACTATGCGAATAAAAAACGCGTTTGGCTGACATCTCCGACAACGTTAATGGCTATATTAACAACCGCACGTTCGGTGCTTAAAGATGAGGCAACGCGTCAGCAAATACATATTATTCAGGCGCATTTATCTGATTTGGCACAAGACTTCAATCGCTTTAAAGGACGTTTTGCTAACCTAGCCAAGCATATTGACCAAGCGGCAACAGATGTGAAGCAAATTCATACTTCTGCAGATAAAATATCGAGTCGTTTTGAGAAAATAGAGCAGGTAGACCTTGTTGATAAAGAGTCTTTAGAATTACTTGAGTAGTACATGCTTAGAGTGACTAGGCTAAATACTATTCGCCGCGATTAAAGCGCTTTACTCTCTTAAAATAGGCGAACAAAATTTAACCGCGAAAGTTCAATAGACCCTAGTAACGATGAAGGCGTTATCAATAATTTTAAATGTTAGCCTTTTTAATTACTTGGTTTATACTCGTTCATATAAGGATTTATTAGTGGTTTGTACAATTATGATTAAAATATTGTCCCGCTTGCTTTTAGTCTCATTATTATTTTCATCAAATTTGATAATGGCTAAGCAAGAGATAAAAATAGGAGTAGGTAATTTTCCGCCGTTTTTTGTTGAAGAAGAGCAACAAGGGCTGTTTATTGAAATCACCGAAGAGATATTTAAGCAACTACCCGATTATAGTGTGAAATTTATCTATATGAGTAATCATAGGTTATTGCATGAAATTAATTCAGGTAAGCGAATTGATGTCGCATGTAATATATTTTCAGACTCAAAAGTTGATGCGTTTTTATCATCACCAATCTTTCGGTTTACTGATGTTGCAGTATCTAAAAATTCAGCGAAATTAGATTTGAATAAGGTTGAAGATCTAAAAGGTGTGTCTATTGCGGCCTATCAAGGAGCTAAAGAGTTACTTGGAGCAGACTTTAAGGAAATGGCGCTTGCTAATCCACAATACAGTGAGCATTCACAGCCTAAAGATACAACTTATATGATGGTTGCTGGCCAGAAGGATGTCCGTATTGGTGATATCCATATTTTTTTACATGACTTAACGAGTAAACGTTATAAAAATGAAGCCCAGATAGATGTCAACGATTTTACCATACATAGATTATGGCCTGACGTATATTCACATATGGCCTTTAAAGATGAGGCGCTTAGAAACTCAGTTGATGAGGTAATTGAAGAGTTAACTGCTAATGGTAGAATAGAGGCTATTTACCTTAAATATCAATAACAGATAACTGATATCCGCAACATTAATAATAATGAGTAAGCGTTTACCAAACATCACTTCAAGTATCTTCAGTTTAATTAAGTTACTGCTGCACTTTTACCCAAACATCTCATCTGGTTTGGGTATAGAAGCAATTTATACTCTGCACTTCATACTCTGAATATAGTGATTAAAAAGCCACATTCACAAAAACAACCACCAATAATACCGGGCAGACAAAGCGCAAATAGAAGCCTAATAACTTTAAAGTGATGTGCTGGTTTAATTGAGCAATATCGGTTAGCTGATTGCCCCGTTTCCATAACCAACCTACAACAATAAAGTAAAATAATGACATCAGAGGTTGTAAAATGGTGGTGAGTAGCTGAATCACTAAGCCAAAGAGTTGTTCAAAAAAGGCGATGAGCAGCATGCTGCTAATAAAAACGATACCAGAAATTAACCAAGTAGCGCGTTTTCTTGTCATCGCTTTATCTTCAATTAGATAAGCGACAGGAACCTCAGTTGATGAAATAGTAGAGGTAAGGGCAGCAATTGATAATAAAGCAAAAAAAGCAAAAGAAACCAGTAAACCAATATTGCCCATAGAGCTAAATAGTGTAGGTAAAATATTAAAAATAAGTTGACCTTCGCCGATAAGGTGACCATCAACGAATACTTCTTGTCCAGCATGTTGTGCGACAAAAAGTGCTGGAATAATTAATAAGCCAGCAATAAATGCAATAAACGTATCAAGTAAAGTTATTGACAGGACTAACTTACCAACACTTTGCCCCTTAGGCATATAAGAGCCATAAGCCATCATAGCGCCTACACCTATCGCGAGAGAGAAAAAGGCTTGCCCCATGGCAGATATAATCAGTTTCGGCTCAGTAACTTGGCTAAAATCGGGCACTAAATAGAGCTCAACTCCTTGTGCAGCACCTTCTTGTTGTAATATATAGATTATTAAACCAATTAGCATTACTAATAGCATTGGCATTAATCGCGCGGACCAACGTTCAATGCCGCTGTGCACGCCTTGATGCACGATAGCTGCACCGAGAACGATAAATATGGGAGTAAAAATGACATTGCGCATTGTGCTTGAAGTAGAAAGCCATAGTGATAAATCCATCAAGCCGGCTAATTCAGCCAATGATGCTAGGGCATGAGCTAGCATCCAACCGGCTACTATGGTGTAAAAACTTAGCATCATCATAGCGCCAATAATACCGATAACTCCGGCAGAAAGACCTAGTTTTTTAAAACGTTTACCACAAGCGTTAGCTAAGGCAGATACTGGATTTGTTTGTGCTTGATTACCAATATAAATTTCCGCATAAAGAGCAGGTAAAGCAAGTAAAAAAGTAACAGCTAAATAAACAACTAAAAATGCCCCACCGCCATTATTTGCTGCTTGAGTAGGGAATGCCCAGATATTACCTAAGCCTATAGCAGCCCCAGCTGCAGCCAGAACAAAACCAAGACGAGAATGAAAAGAATCACGAGAAGCAGTGGTGGTCATAAATAGTGAGTAGTCGTTAAAAGTTAGTTGCGCAAAGCTTACCGAGTTAAGGCGCTTAGGGGAAGTATTTTCATTGCTTTTGTTACATTTTTGCTAGCAATATTAGGGCGGAAAATATGATACAATCCTGTCATTTTGTAAATAGTAATCATTGAAGAGCAAGTTATGTTAAAGCATGAAATTATCCCCGTAACGCCTTTTGCGCAAAATTGTACTTTATTTTGGTGTAGTGAAACTAATCAAGCTGCGGTAGTTGATCCTGGTGGCGATATAGAGAAGATCAAAGCAGCCATTTCTAAGCACGGCTTAAGTCTTGAAAAAATATTAATAACCCATGCTCATATCGACCATGCAGGTGCTACTCATGCTTTAGCCAATTTTTTTGATGTGGTTATTGAAGGACCACATAAAGAAGACTTATTTTGGATAGATAAAATTGAAGATCAGAAACAAATGTTTGGTAGTGCATTTTCTTATGCAGAGAAATTTACTTCCAACCGTTTTTTGGAGCAAAATGATACAGTCAGTTTTGGCAATATAACCTTAGAAGTTTATTTTTGTCCAGGTCACACACCTGGGCATATAGTCTTTTTCCATCGCGACTCCAAACTTGCACAAGTAGGTGATGTATTATTTAGTGGCTCAATCGGTCGCACTGATTTTCCTCGTGGAGATCATGCGACTTTAATTCATTCGATTCGTGAAAATCTATTTAGCTTAGGTGATGATGTTCGTTTTATCCCTGGTCATGGACCAATGAGTACATTTGGACAAGAGCGTCGCAGTAACCCGCACGTAAGTGATGCTGCTGTTGGGGTAAGATAATGAGTAGTTTGGTACTAAAGGCTCAGCGCCAATTAAGAAAAATTGACAATAGTAAAATATTTCAAGGTATTGTTATTGCGGTTATTTTATTATCAGCTCTTTTGATAGGGGCAAAAACCCATAATTTGTCTTCTAATGCAGTCGCTATTTTATTGTTAATGGATGTGGTGGTAACGGTATTTTTTGCGGTAGAAATTTCGATTCGTTATTTAGCTTGTCCCGAGAAGAAAGTTTTTTTTAAAAATGGCTGGAATATATTTGATACTGTTATTGTTGTAGGTAGTCTAATTCCTTCGGGTGGCTCTGGGGTATTACTTGCTCGTTTACTAAGAGTATTCCGTGTTTTACGCTTGGTATCAATGGTGCCAGAATTGCGCTTATTGATTAATGCATTACTCAAAGCGATACCTCGCATGGGGTATATCGCGTTACTCATGTTTGTAATTTTCTATATCTATGCGGCCATTGGTAGTATGTACTTCCATCCAATTAACGAAGTATTATGGGGCGATGTATCTATCTCTATGTTGACCTTATTTCGTGTGGCTACTTTTGAAGATTGGACAGATGTCATGTACGAAACAATGGCCGTTTATCCATTAAGTTGGATTTATTATTTAACCTTTATATTTTTAACCGCCTTTATCTTCTTAAATATGATGGTGGGTACGGTATTAGAAGTAATGAGCCAAGAGCATGATCAATTTCGTGCCGAGCAACATGGCGAAAGTGGTGACGGTGCTGAGCCGGCTAGTCGTGCACAGATAGAAAAACTTGAAGCAGAGCTTGCTGAAATAAAAACGCTGTTACTCGAAAATAAACCACTAATAAAAAGTAAATGAGTCAACGTAATCTATAGTCGTTATTGACGATTTAAAAAGGCAGGTACTTGTTTAAGTCCCTGCCTTTATTGATTTACACCAGAGCTATTTATTGAGACTTTTTAAACTGGGTAATAATACGGTCAAGGTGATTAGCAAAATTTTGCCTATCTGTCTGGTTTAATGCTGGCGGCCCACCAGTATTTACACCACTAGCGCGCATGGTATCCATAAAGTCGCGAATATTGAGTCGTGATTTTATATTCTCTTTAGTATACAGCTCACCGCGTGGACTTAGGGCAATTCCTCCTTTATCGATAACTTCATCTGCCAGTGGAATATCACTGGTGATAACTAAATCACTGGCTTCAATACGTTTAACTATTTCATCGTCAGCCACATCAAAACCACTACTCACTTGCATAAATGATGTATAAGGTGATGGAGGAATACGAATATGATGGTTAGCGACAAAGGTCATGACTATTTTTGTTCTATCTGCTGCTTTAAATAATATCTCTTTGATCACCACTGGACAGGCGTCAGCATCAACCCAAATTTTCATATTGCTTCCTAGGGTCTGTTGACCACTCGCGTTGTTTTTACTTGTGCAGCTATGATACCGTAATTCATTAGATAATTAAAAACTTGAAAAGTAATAACTCGCTATGCTAAATCCTCATTATCAACAAATATGGCAAACGGTACAGTTAATTCCTCATGGCAAGGTTGCTTGTTATGGACAAATTGCTGATTTGGCTGGCTTACCAGGTAAAGCGCGTCTTGTCGGTAAGGCGTTAGGGAAAGTGCCTAAAGATGGCTGGCGTGGACAAGCAGTACCTTGGTTTAGAGTGATTAACTCACAAGGTAAGATCTCCTTTCCAGTAGGTAGTGACTACTTTGAAAAGCAAAAGCATCATTTGCAAGATGAGCAGGTCGTTGTGCTTGGTAGTCGAATAAAATTAAAAGATTTTCAATGGCAACCTGATTTATCAGAGATTTTATTTTCACTTGAGTTTTAATAGTCGAGCAATTTTATAGCAAGTAAATTAATTGCTTACTTGGCGAGAATTAAAAGACTTAAAACAAAAAAGCCCAGTCAAAGACTGGGCAAAAAAAACAAAAGGAGAAACATGATTTACTTAGGAATCCTTATTCAATAAGCTTTTACCATTAATGGCAATCTTACGTGCTTTTAATGCTTCAGGTATCTCTCGTTCTAAATCAACGTGTAATAAACCGTTTTCCATAAAAGCGCCAATGACTTTGACGTGTTCGCCAAGCTGGAATTTACGTTCGAAGTTTCGCTCTGCAATGCCCTGATGTAAGAACTGACGAGGAGCTGAATTGCTTTCTTGGTTCGGGTTTACTGTTGCTTGTTTGGTTCCAACAATGACTAAGCCATTGTGTTTAGATTCAATATCAATATCTTCCTGACTAAAACCGGCAACAGCCATAGTGATTCGATATTGATTTTCGGCCAATAACTCAATGTTATATGGCGGATATGATGATTGTTTACCTGGTTGGGAAGCTTTATCGATTAAACTAGCTAGGTGGTCAAAACCAATAAATGAACGATAAAGTGGGCTGAAATCTGTAGAGTTACGCATAAAAAGTTATCCTAAAATATAGCAATAAAATGAATATTATTTTAAAAAAAATAGCGTTTTAAATAGAGTTAGTCCCTAGCAAAAAAATATTGCCTAGAGTAGAACTACGAAAACGTTTTTAGTTAAAACAATGCTGCCTTTCACAATGAACAGGCAATTTTTGTTGTGTAGCCCCTTACGGCGACTACACAATTAAAGATGGGATTGTTTACACATTTTTCAAGAATAAATATTAAAAACATATGGATTTTTATTTAAGGTGTTGTTTTTGTTGGTGTTATGTTTTTATTTATTTTTCGGTTTTTTCTATGATGGTCTCGGCATCCAAAACAATAACGGGTGCTGTATATCTAACTTTAGCTAATGCTTTATCATAATTAGGATGCTGAGATATGTTAGCGACAAGCTCTTTGTAAACAATCTTTCCTTGGTCATTTATGATAAATATTGCTCTAGTAAGTAGCCCCATATCTTTTATCAACAAACCATAGCTAGCACCAAACTCTCGCCAAACTGAATCAGAGAGAACTTTAATGCCATCGACTTTTTCAACATCACAAAAACGTTTTTGAGCAAAAGGCAAATCATTACTGATGGTTAAAATTGTAATGTTTTTAGGTAACTTTGCTGCCTCTTCATTGAATCGCTTTGTTTGAATAGAACACACGCCAGTATCTAAGCTGGGTACAACTGAGATGAGTAAGGTTTGTCCTTGAAAATCCTTTAATGTTACTGGCGCAAAGTTTTTATCAACGACTTTAAATTGCGGGGCTTGCTCACCCACGCTAACTTGTTGTCCTAGAAGAGTGACGTATTTGTCTCCTGCTTTGACAAGATTCTGTGTTGATTGAAGTTCATTTAAGCCAAAAGTGTCGCTATGACTATTGAAAGCAATAGCCATACTGGTGATAAAAAAAGCACATAAGGTGATGTTTGAAGTAGGAAAATTCATAATGTATTGAAAATAATGGTTAGGGTGAGCTGATAGTAGCCGTTTAGCGATAATAATTCTATAAATAGAACTTTTTCATTGTGTTTTACATTGGATACTCTATGGTTATCAATAGAAGCTAAGTATCTTTTATTTAGCTGTTGTTACTGTTTATGTAAGGCTTAAAATTAATATGACCACTAAATTATTAATTTGTGATGATTCTAATATGGCGCGAAAACAAGTGGCGCGCTCATTACCCGATGGTTGGGATGTCGAGATAAGTTTTGCTGCTAATGGGGAAGAGGGAATTGAGGCGATAAAGGCAGGGAAAGGTGATGTACTTTTACTTGATCTTAATATGCCGATAATGGATGGATATCAAGTACTGGAAGCTATTTTAGCGCAAGATTTACCCACACTTACCATTGTAATATCAGGTGATATTCAACCTGAAGCACATCAACGTGTCACCAGTTTAGGGGCATTAGGTTTTATCCAAAAACCTATCAACAAAGATATTCTCACTAAAGTTCTTTCCTCTTATGGGGTTTTCTCTAATGACACACCAACGAGCCATCAAGAACATGAAATACTAGATAATACGCCAATCTGTAAAGCTGTTCTTCCAGAAAAAAACTCTGTAGTCAAAACTGTGGTGAAGCCGGCAGTTACTCCAATTATTGTCCCTCAAGTTGCTAGTGAGCCTGAACCTGAAGTTGATGAGCCAGAAATCACACTTTCAGCTGATATGCGTGATTGTTATCAAGAAATAGCGAATGTGGCAATGGGGCGAGCAGGGGATTTACTTGCGCGTTTACTCAATGTCTTTGTCGAGTTACCTATTCCCAATGTTAACTTTATCGAAGTGAGTGAGCTTCGTATGGCGTTGAAAGATATTGAAAACCATGAAAGTACCTCTGGTATCTGTCAAGGTTTTATCAGCGCAGGTATTTCTGGTGAAGCGCTACTGATCCTTAACGATTCAAGTTTCAAAGACGTCGCTTCACTGATGAACTATCAATACGATGCTGATATGGGTACTGAATTAGAGTTATTAATGGATTTGGCTAATGTCTTGATTGGGGCTTGTTTAAAAGGGGTGTCAGAACAGCTTGATATTCAATTTAGTCAGGGACATCCCGAAGTATTAGGACAACATAGAAAAATATCTGACTTAATTGCGAATAATGCCAGTAAATGGAAAAAAACACTGGCAATAGAAATTAGCTATAGCATAGAGAACTACCCAATAAAGTGTGATTTATTATTACTCTTTACCGAGAAATCGATGCAAACACTTAATAATAAATTGGCCTATTTGATTGATTAACTCATTGCTAAAAAAATTGGTAATGGAGTTAGCGCGATTAAGCGATGACAGGAATTGGTTATGACGTTAGAAAAATCACAATTAAATGAGCTACATTGGCTAATGGAAATGTTGCATAACATTGATGTTGGTCTAGTTGTACTTGATAAAGAGTTCACCATTCAAATATTTAATGGTTTTATGGAAAATCACAGTGGTTTATTACCTCGTGAAGTAAAAGGTCAGTTAATTTTTGATCTCTTTAAAGAGATCCCACAGGATTGGTTTACTCGTAAGGCTGAGTCAGTTTTTTTGCTTAAAAATAAAGCCTTTACTATATGGGAGCAAAGACCCTATTTATTCAAGTTTGAAAGTTACCGCCCCGTTACCGGTAGCGCTGAGTTTATGTATCAAAATACTACGTTTATTCCGTTAATGTCTGCTACCGGGGAAGTAAGCCACTTATGTTTACTCGTTTATGATGTAACGGATAATGCAGTGCACAAACTAAGCTTGAAAAAAGCGAATGAAGAGCTGGCTATATTAAGTCAAACTGACGGCCTGACAAAATTGTTTAATCGAACACACTGGGAGTCATGCTTGTTAGCGGAGCATAAACGCTGGAGTCGTAGTCAGCATGCAAGCTCCTTAGTGATGATTGATATCGATCACTTTAAAAATGTTAATGATACTTATGGGCATACTGTTGGTGATGACGTTATTCGTCATATTTCAGGCTTGATACGACATCATGTCAGAGAAACCGATATTTGTGGGCGTTATGGTGGTGAAGAATTTGCTATTTTATTGTCGGACACTCCACTTAAAAGTGCCTATGTATTTGCTGAAAGACTTCGAAAAGAAGTCGCTGATGCGACGGTAACTTACAATGATATTGATATTAAATACACTATTAGTATTGGTGTTGCTGAAGTAGACGAGAGTATTAAAAGTCATGAAGCTTGGATTGAATGTGCAGATGCAGCTTTGTATCGTTCAAAAGAAACTGGACGTAACAAAACCTCATTGCATCCAAAACAAACAAGATAGTTTGACTGAAATAAATAAAGTGTGCTATCAGCTCACTTTATTTATTTCACTTCAGACTAAAGCTTAGCATATAGCCGATTACAAAAATTAGGTGCTAAAATTAGGTGCTAAAGTTAGGTAGTAGAGTTAAGCACTAAAACTTAAAAGCTTTCATCAAAGCCAATGGCATAAGTATCATTAACCATAAAGTTAAATTAGGCCATTGACTGTAGGGTGTATCACCCGTAACAAACCCTACTTTGCCCTTAAGCACAACCTCTTCAAATTGTGGTGCAATTGCGGTAACTTCACCTAAATGATTTATTATGCCAGTAACGCCGTTGTTTGTTGCTCTTACTAGGGGGCGACCAAACTCTAATGCGCGCATGCGGGCTATTTCAAAGTGTTGATGTGGACCATGAGAGTCACCAAACCACGCATCATTACTAACCGTTAATATCATATCGGTATCATTAGTAAAGTTGGCAGCTAACTGCATTGGAAAAACTATCTCAAAACAGTTCAGCGGTAAAATATGTAAGCCATTGGCTACTAAATTTGGCTGTACATAGTTACCCGCAGTGAAAGATGACTGAGGTAAGTTAAAAAATGGCGCGATAGGACGAAGTAAGTCTTGAAAAGGTACAAATTCACCAATAGGCAATAAGTGGCTTTTATAGTATCTATTACTGTGATTGTAAGAATAACCTTGTTCATCATCGCTATTCTTTCTTCCTAGAACAAGTAAGGCATTAAAGTATTCTTTACTTTCAAAGTTATAGTTTAGTAACCCCGTAATCACCGTACTGTTATTTAACATTGCCGAGCGGTTCACTGTGCTTAAATAATCCTGTACAGCGGGCTCTAAGGCAGGAATGGCAGATTCGGGCCAAACAATGATATCAGCATCATAGTTGACCCGTGTTAAATCTAAATATTTTAACATGGTAGGCCATTCTTGCTCTGGCTGCCATTTCACCGATTGGGGGATATTACCTTGGATAAGCGCTATTTTAGCTGATTTACCTGATAATTGACTCCAAGTTATTTGAGTAAGTATCACACATATCAGCATAGTACTGACTGCTAAGGCTAACGGAATCACTAAATTTTTACGTGTGATAGGCACTGCATTGGTTTGATTTTTTTTATTGCGTAAATCAGATAAAACACAGTAAACCTTAACCCAGCAAATATTTAAAAGTAAAATAATTCCGGTAAGGCCGACTTCACCTATAACAGGTGCAAAGCTGGCTAGTGGGCTATCTATTTGGCTATAGCCAAGTGATAGCCATGGAAAGCCTGTTAATATGACCGAGCGCAAATACTCACAAAATAACCAAAAAGGAGGTAATAACCATAAATTCACGCGGTTATTTTTAGATAATCTTGCTGTTAAGTAAGCTGAAAGTACTGGGAATAATGAGAGATAGGCACATAAAGCTAACATCAATAATATAGAGAATATCAGTGGTAAGCCACCAAATTGGTCAATACTGACATGAACCCAACTAATGCCACTGCTAAACCAACCAAAGGCAAATAGAGCCATTTTTTTAGCGGCTAATTTAGGGGAAGCATGCCTAATTTGGTATAACATTATGCTAGGTAAAGTTAATGACAACCACCATAAAGAGAATGGCGCATAAGCAAAAACCAAGAAAAATCCACTGAGAAAACAGAGCCAATTACTTGGCGATGTTAGTTTGTTTTTTATTGATTGAAATACAGAAACTTTACTGGACTTAGTCACTTATTTTACCATTTATTTCGTGGCTTTTATCAACACTCACTTGTAGCATTTGCATGCGCCTACTATCAGCCACCAATACTTTAAACTCAAAGTTGCCTAAGCTAAATAATTCACCTTTTTGTGGCATATGGTTAAATTGACGTAAAACAATACCACCAATAGTATCAGCGTCACTTTCATTAAAGTCACAATTAAAGTAATCATTGAAATCACTAAGCTCGGTAAGGGCTTTTACTAAATAAACATTACCAGCTAGATGCTTAATCTCTTCTTCAATTTCATCGTCGGTTTCATCTTCAATCTCACCAACAATTTGTTCTAAAATATCTTCGATGGTAATAACACCAGAAACGCCACCATACTCATCAACAACAATAGCCATATGATAACGGTTAGAACGAAACTCTTTTAATAAAGGCTCAACTTTTTTACTTTCAGGTACAATAATGGCAGGTCGAATAATATCGCTTAAGCTAAAATTATCATGTTGAGGGTTAAAGCCGAATGCGAGTAGGTCTTTTGCTAACAAAATACCATCAACGTGATCGATATCTTCATTTACAACGGGGAAACGTGAGTGACCAGACTCTAAAATGATAGGTAAAAACTCTTCAAGGCTATGGTTTATATCAATAGTAACCATTTGCGAACGCGGGATCATAATATCTCGAACGCGCATTTCTGATACGTCTAAAACGCCTTTAATCATTTGTTGAGTTTCAGGGTTGATCAAATCTCGCTCTTGGGCATCATTGAGTATATCAACCAATTGACCTTTGTTTTTCGGCTCTGGCGTTAAAACTTGCATAACTTTATGCAAAAATGATTTATTAGCTGAGCCGTTACTCGAGTGGGGGGTGTCATCGCTCATAGAGCTATTTGTATTCCTTTATTAGGCGTATAAGTCTGTTATAGCGTTTCTTATTTATAACATGCGTAAAGTGTTCTTTATCGTTGTTAATTAGTATTTTATTGTTCTAAGTAAGGATTAGTAACCCCTAATTTTTCTAAAATTGTAATCTCAATAGATTCCATTTCCAATGCTTCGCTATCACTTATATGATCAAAGCCAACTAAATGCAAGCAACCATGAATAACAAGGTGCGCCCAATGATCAAACAAGGCTTTGTTTTGTTCTTTGGCTTCTTGTTTCATTACTTCAATGCAAATAATCAAGTCGCCTAATAGGTTAAGTTCGATACCATCGGGTACTTCAAAAGGAAAAGATAATACATTGGTTGGTTTATTCTTACTTCTATATTGATTATTTAACTGCTGGCTTTCTTCAGCGTTGACTAAGCGAATGGTGAGTTCAAATTCTTGACTTAGGTTACTGCTTACTTCGGCTAAGGCAGTATCAACCCATAGCTGGAATTGTTCTTCAGTTGGAAGTTCGGTGGCTGTACAGGCAATTTGAAGATCTATTACATGAGTCATTAGCTTATATCGCTATCATCATTAGTTTTTTGTTTAGCCTGTTTTTTCTCTTGATTTTCTCTGTTTACTTTTTGATCGTGGCTGTCGTAGGCATCAATAACTCGAGCAACGACTGGATGACGAACAACGTCTTTTGATTGGAAGAAGTTAAAACTAATTCCATTGATATCTTGTAAAACTTCAACAGCATGACGAAGACCTGACATTTGATGACGAGGTAAATCAACTTGGGTAATATCACCGGTAATAACCGCGCGAGAGTTAAAGCCAATACGTGTTAGGAACATTTTCATTTGTTCTACTGTGGTATTTTGACTTTCATCTAAAATAATAAAAGCGTCATTAAGGGTTCTACCGCGCATATAAGCCAGTGGTGCAATTTCGATGACATTACGTTCTATGAGTTTTTCAACTCTTTCAAAGCCAAGCATTTCAAAGAGTGCATCATATAGCGGTCTTAAATAAGGATCTATCTTTTGGGATAAATCTCCAGGTAAGAAGCCTAACTTTTCACCCGCTTCTACAGCGGGTCTGGTGAGTAAAATACGACGTACTTCTTGACGCTCTAGAGCATCTACTGCGCAGGCAACCGCTAAGTAAGTTTTACCCGTACCAGCAACACCGACACCAAAACTAATATCACTTGTTATTATGTTTTGTACATAGGCCTGTTGATTACCATTACGCGGTTTAACAACACCACGTTTAGTTTTAATGGTTACCATGTCATCGAATTTTTTACCTAACTGGCTATCGATTTGTTTCTCTAACTCTGACGGTATTTTATTGCTAAGTTGTTCTTGCTCAAGACAATCAGCTTCTAAAATGGCTAAATGTACCATTTCAGGCGTTATTATCTTGCCTTTTCCTTTAACGATTAGGCTCTCAAGATAAAGATCTTTTAGAATTTTAACCACAGATAGACGGTTTTTCGGCTTGCCAACGACAGTAAACTCATGGCCACGGTAACTTATCTCAACACCTAAACGGCGTTCAATCGTTTTTAAGTTATCGTCCATAGGGCCACATAAATTGGCTTGTCTATGGTTGTCTACAGGTGTCAAACTGAAAACTTCTTTGGTTAGTTTAGTCGTTGCTGTGGTCAAATTCATTTCCGCTTTATTATATTAATAGTACTGAATGCCGCTTAATACGACTTAGTACGGCTGCTATGGTGTATAAGTACCCACACCTAGCTCATCAAGGTTACTTGGCGTTGCCGTGTGGTGATTATTTGCCAAAATATCTGCTGGAGAATGGGCAATGCGTAAGCCCATATCTTTTTCCTCACGTACTAAATCACCACGTAAAGAGTTAGCAATAACATCGGTTATTTTGATATCGACAAATTGACCAATAACACTATGAGGGGCAACAAAGTTAACCGTACGGTTATTTTCAGTTTTACCACGTAATTCCATAGGGTTTTTTCTTGAAGGACCTTCAACAAGAACACGCTGTTCAGTATTAAGCATTTGTCTAGCAATGCGTAATGCTTGGTGCGTTATTTGGTCTTGTAATAACTTTAAACGGTCTTTCTTCGTTTGGTCACTAATATCATCCGGTAAGTCTGCTGCGGGAGTCCCAGGACGAGCGCTATAGATAAAACTAAAACTTATGTCAAAATCTACTGCTTTAATTAGGTTCATGGTGTCGTTAAAATCTTCATCACTTTCCCCGGGGAAACCGATAATGAAATCTGAAGACATTGATAGTTCAGGACGTACTTTTTTCAATTTACGTACTTGAGACTTATATTCGATGGCGGTATGGCCACGCTTCATTTGCGTTAAAATGCGGTCACAACCACTTTGAACGGGAAGATGTAAGTGATTTACTAACTCAGGAACATCAGCATAGGCTTCTATGATGTCGTCAGTAAATTCAACCGGGTGAGAAGTGGTATAACGAATACGGTCAATACCATCAATCGTTGCCACTAAACGGACTAAATCCGCAAAGCGACAAATGCTACCGTCGTGTGTTTCACCACGATAAGCATTAACATTTTGACCTAATAGGTTTACTTCACGTACACCTTGCTCAGCTAGCTGCGCTATTTCATATAAAACATCATCAAGAGGGCGACTGACTTCTTCACCACGCGTGTATGGCACCACACAGAAAGTACAGTATTTACTACAACCTTCCATAATAGAAACAAAAGCGCTAGCACCGTCGGCTTTAGGCTCAGGCAAACTGTCGAATTTTTCAATTTCAGGAAAGCTCACATCAATAATCGGGCTCTTTGAATGCTGTAATTGATTCAGCATTTCAGGTAAACGATGCAGTGTTTGCGGACCAAATACCATATCAACAAATGGCGCACGTTTACGGATAGAGTCACCTTCTTGTGAGGCAACACAACCACCAACTCCAATAAGTAATTCAGGCTTAGTATCTTTTAAGCGCTTCCAGCGGCCGAGTTGATGAAATACTTTTTCCTGTGCTTTCTCACGAATAGAGCAGGTATTAAGTAAAATAACATCAGCTTGTTCAGCTTCTTCAACCAACGAGAAACCATGAGTTGAATCCAACAATTCTGCCATCTTCTGCGAGTCATACTCGTTCATCTGACAGCCCCAAGTTTTGATATATAGCTTTTTACTCATTACTTCACTCTTTGCACACAAAATTGTACTGGAAAATACCTAAGTAAGACCAGTACAGATAAAAGGAGGCGTATTTTATACCAATTAGCCGATAATTTCGAATGAATAAGTAAATGTCTGCATTATATTTTTTACTTGCAAGCAAATGAGCTAATTTAAGACCATTAATGGGAAGCTAATAACAAGCTGACTACTGTTTTCATCATCCTTAAAAGTATTGAGCGAAGCATGGTGTTTAGTGCATATTTGTCGAATAGTATAACTCGCGAGGTCGAAGTTAACTTTGCTACTGAGCTGATTAAAAGAGTCACTGTCGCTAATCACAGTGAGCCATAGTTTTTGTTTTACTTCTTTTAAAGTCAGACTAAATTTTTTTGCCTCACTTTTAAAAATGGCGGACATTATCGCTTCAAATATCACCTTATATACATCAGCCCTTAACTCATAATTGAAGCTATCTACCTTGTCGTCTAGAGTGATGTGTAATTTAACTTCGTACTTAGTGTGGATATAATCAGCTAAAAAAGGAATTGCGATTGCTAAGCTCTTACCTTCTAAATTATCTGGCTCTTGTGTCTGAATCGTTTCTTTAAGTACTAATAAGCTTTTTTCAACCAATTGCTTACTTTCATCTATTTCATTATTTTCTAGTGATGTCGAGGTCAGTTGTAAATTACGTTGAAGAGTTTTCATCAACCGCCCGTAATTCCTCATATCATCTTTGAGCAAATGATGAATATGCTTAATTGATTTTGTCCGCAGATAGAGTAACCAAGACGTTAATAATATGATAAATAATAGCAATGCCACATAAAAAAACCTCAGTTCAGCCGTCCAGTACCAAGGGTAGGCGACATCTATCTCAGTATAAGCTTTTACATCACTCCAATGCCCTAAGCTATTGGTTGCCATAATTTCAACATTATAATGACCTGAAGCCAGTCCCGTTAAGGTTAATTGGTTATTACTAATTTTCTGCCATTGGCTATTATTAATTCGGTACTGATATTTTTTCGCTAACCCTGGGCGGTAGTCTAAACTAGCCAAGTCAAAGGTGATGACATCGTTACCACTGTCTATCTCAATAGTTTTATTAAGTAAATAAGCCTTACCAGAAATAGTTGTTTTGCTGATAATAACATTCGGGTTGAACTGCTTTTGTTCAGATAAAGCGAGTGCCAAAATACCACTGTAGTGAATGGCATAAAGGGTGTCATCTTTGACTAACATACTACTGACAAATGAATATTGTTGAGTATTCTCTATCATGGTAACTTGATAGTTTTTTGGTGATATACGATATAAACCGGGTTGGCCAGATGCCCAAACGTCACCATTAATTGATATCATTTCGGTGAAGCTATGATCTTTAGAAAGCTGAGCTAATAAGTCACCTTGTAGATTAAACACTAAAATTCCATCGCCAAGTGTTGCGGCAAAAATTTTGTTGTCAGCTAAAATAAATGAAACTACTTTACTTTTATTTGGCGACTTAAGTGTTGTCATCACGTTGGTTGCTTGTTCGTAAATGCTAATATGTTTGCTGTTAGCAATCCATATTTTACCTCCCTCTAATGGTAATACATCAATAACCTCAGGGCTCAACAAACCCTTTTTAATATCGATATGATTAATGGTCTTTTTACTATTTAAGTCATAGATATAGAGGCCATCATCATAAGTGGCTATGTAGAGTAAGTTGTTTTTATACTTAAGCTTTAATACAAGTTGATCGGCAATAATCTTCAGTTTACTAACTTTTTCTTTTTTTTTATCATAGCGCCACAAGCCATCAACGCTTGCTATGTATAGATTTTCGTTTACCTCTATTGCATCAAATATTTTTAGGCCTTTTTTAGTGAAAGCAGTATTTACACTTGGTTTAAATATAGGTTTTAAGAAGTTTTGTAAACCAGCACCGTAGCTGCCAATAATTATTTCATTATCAAATAATTTTATTTCATTTGCATTGATTGGGATGTCAAATATAACTTCATGATTAGTAATGTAATTCTCGTTAACTTGCTCAACGCCTTGATTACTTACTAACCATAAAACTCCCGATGCATCATGAAACATGTCTCTAATGCGAAGGGTTTTGCTCTGTTCATAGTTATGAGGAATTGTTGAAAGTGTCAGACCATTATATTTGTTGATAATGTTTTTTTTATTTACCGTAAAAAAAGCATCACTATCAAACGCTTTAGTTAGCCCATGGATGGTCTCATTATGTCTTATACTCGATATTACGCCGTTATCGGATAAGCGGTAAATCTTGTTTGATGTGACGGCTATCACGGCATTAGATATCGCCGTTAATGCAGTAATCGGCTCATTAATGATATTAGAAAGGCGGTCACCTTTTAATTGAAATAAGCCTTTTTCATTCGATATGTATAGGTGTTTTTGATTATGAACAAGATGTTCAATACTAATAGTACTTTCAATAATATTAGTTTCTTTAGTACTAGGGTTAAATCGATACAATTTATTTGGGGCATTGATGTAATACTGATCTTTAAACATTACTGCATCAAAGTGGTTCTGCCGTGGAATATCAACAGGAATTTTTGTAACAGTACCGGTTTGGGTGTGAAATAACCATAAACCGTGAGTTTCTGTGGCAAGTAAAAGCTTGTCATCAATAAGGCTCATATTATGTATCCAAGAATATGGCAGTGGCCATTCTTGATTACTGAGCGAAAAAGTAATATTACTATTGGCATCAACGCGCGTTAACCCTTGTTGACCAGCTAACCAGATAAAACCGTCCTTGTCTTGGATAATTTTATTAACGTTACTTAGGGTTTTAATCGATGTTGCATTGTTAGCTTCACTTAAAAAGCTAACACATAAGAAGCTAAACATAATAAGTATAGAAAGTTTAGCCTTGAACATTTTATTTAGCAGGATATCAAACGATACTTTGTGGCTTAATTTTATTGTGCTCTTTTTCTCCACAGGCGACAAAAACTTGCGGCAAGCCGTCATGAATGGTTGGTTTTTGTACCAGTAAATAAGTGGGTTTTCGTGGATCATCTTGATGTTTTTTCTCAGCCCAAGCGTTAGATATTTTATCAGCAAATGGCTGACCGTATTTTACCGCGAAGGCTGTGACTAGCATTTCAACACCAAAGTCATCCATAACCAACATAGTGTTGTCATGGTAGCCGCTTGTACTGTCAAAATCTATATCTACGGTTAAAATTTTATTGTTCGGCAATACCAAGTCAGCGCGTAGTTTGGCAACAACGGCTCTATCACTCTTAGCTTTTAAATTCGTTCTGTTAGGCTTTTCGGTAAAATCATAAACTAGATTAATATCCTTACTTAAACGCTTTTCTTCGGTATTAATTTCCATGGTTGATTTCTTTGATGCTACAGACATAGTGCTTCCTTACTGATGAATTAAATAATTTTATATGTATGTTTTAGTATTTATAAGTACGTTGTCCATCGCAGAGAAGGTTATTTTATCTATTAACCTCAATACGTTGGTGATTTACTATAACTGAAACGTAGCAACACACAAGCATTGTCTGACTATCTTGATATGAAACAAATTTTCATTTGAAAAGTCATGTTAGCATCCGCCTAATACACTTTGCTGTTTCCTTTATTAGAGATAAGGACCATTACTGCAATGTTCAAAAAGCTTGCTTGTGATTTTAGTATACGTACGCGACTAAAGACTTTCTTATTGCTGCCTTGGTGCATCATATTATTCCTTGGAATTAACCATGCCAGTGACTATTTAGATGCTATAAAGCAAGCTCGTCAAGCAAACTTGTCTATCGCTATATCGAGTCAAGTTACTAAATTAATCTATGAACTCCAAAAAGAGCGTGGCTTATCTAGCGGTGTCATCGATAAAGCGAATTCGACAAAATTAGTTGAATTACAAAAACAAAGAGAGAAGACAGATCTAGATATAAAACACTATATTGATTTTATTCAGCGTATCGAATTGACATATTTACAGCTGAAAAGTATTGCCAACCAAGATATGATTAAAATAGAGCTGCAAAAAAGCTTAACAAGGGCTAGCGAATTAGCACATGAGCGTAAAAAAGTTGATGCCTATAAAAGCAATAGTTATTTTTTCTTATTACTCTGGGTTTATTGAGCAATTATTACGGCTAATATTACAAATACAGGTGCAACTTAATAATCCGGAACAAAGCCGTGCAAGTGTCGATTTTCTTAATTTACTCAACTTACAAGAAAAGTCAGGGCAAGAGCGCGCTCATTAAATGCTATATTAAATGCTTCACAATTGAATGCAAGACAACTCCAACAGGTGATCTCTTATGGGGATGCACAGACAAAATTCATCAGTGATTTATTTTCAGTGTCACAATCACATCATCAACAATGGTTACAGCGCCAACTTAACTCAGAAAATAATCAGCAAATATTGGCTATTAGAGAGCTACTCGATGAAAAGTTAATTCGCACTGAACAACTGGCACGTTTAGAGCGAGAAATTGGTTATGGTGGCTTAATACATGATTTTAAAAACTATATATTAAGAGGTGAACCCCGTTATCTTGAAAGCTTTTTGAAGGCATTAGCTATAACGCAAAAGCATATAGTGGATTTTAATAAAATCAGCAATTTAACAGAGAATGATAAAAAATCTATTTATACCATAGAACAAACGATTAACCGTTACTATCAGCATATTTTACTGGCACGTTCATCAAGAAAAAAAGGACATAATGCAGAACAAATAGATAAAGAGGTTCGCATTGATGATAGTGACACTGTTACCGCCATAAAACAGCTACAACATAGTGAAATTGGCCTTGATACTGAATTATGGTGGCAGTTGTCCACAGCAAGAATAGATAAGTTTAGAGAGATTAGTGATCACATCCTTTCTGATATACAGCAATTAGCCAACAATGAAGAACAAAAAGCCATTGAAAAGCTTGTACTCTACATCGCCATATTCATTTTGGTCTTTATAATTTCATTGTATTTCTCATTTTTAGTGGTTAAACGCATCATTAGAAAAATTAATTATATTAGCCACGCTATGACGACAATGCAGCTTGAACATAAGTTTAACCAACCACTTAGCGTTAGAGGTCATGATGAAATAACTGACATGGTGATTGCTTTTAATAAAATGTTGGCTGAGCGCAGTAAGTCTGAAGGAGAGCAAAAAATATCAGCGGCAGTTTTCAAATATGCTTCAGAAGCAATTATGATTACTAATGCAAATAATGAGATTGAAATGGTCAATCCTGCATTTTCTCATATCAGTGGTTATGGCATAGAAGAAGTTTTAGGTAAGTCGCCCAGTATACTTAATTCAGGGAGACACGATAGTCGTTTTTATCAACAAATGTGGCAAGCCCTAGAGCAAGATAATAGTTGGCAAGGAGAGATTTGGAATAAAAGAAAAACGGGTGAGATTTACCCTGAATTTTTAGCCATTTCTGTGGTTAGAGACCAAAATGGTCAGCCGCTGCAATATATTAGTTTATTCTCTGATATTACTAAGCATAAAAAGTATGAGGAAGATATTTGGCTACAAGCTAACTATGACTCTCTCACGGGCTTACCTAATCGTGATTTATGCATAGATAGGTTACGTAACGAACTGAATGAAATTAAGAGCAGTCATGGTGAGATTGCTCTATTGTTCATCGACTTAGATCGTTTTAAAAATGTGAATGATACTTGGGGGCATAACAGTGGCGATGAGTTTGTTGTGTTACTGGTCGGCCTGCCTAACCGCTTTGCTGTCGAGCGTGTCGTAAAAAAAATTCTGGAGAAATTAGCCATGCCATTTCTTTTAAGTGGTAATAACGAAGCTGTAGTGTCAGCGAGTGTGGGCGTTACTATTGCTCCCAATGACGGTGCTAGTGCGGAATTTTTGCTGAAAAACGCTGATACTGCAATGTATCAAGCAAAAGCTGCTGGTCGAAATACTTTTCAATTCTTCATTAAGAGCATGAATGAAGCGGTCAGCAAACGCATGTATATTGAACAGGCGTTAAGGCAAGCAATTAAACAAAAAGAGTTTGTATTGCATTATCAACCTGTAGTATCTATGGACAGTGGCGAAATTGTCGGTGTGGAAGCCCTCATTCGTTGGCAACATCCTAACAAAGGTTTGATATACCCAGATGATTTTATTGAAATAGCGGAAGAAACAGGTTTAATTGAGCCTATTGGTCAATGGGTAGTTGAGCAAGCGTGCGCTGATTTAAGGCATTGGCTTGATCTTGGACTAAAATTGCAAGTTGCTGTGAATATCTCGAGTAGACAGTGTAAGCAAACGAGTCAAACCCCGATAAAAGAAGTGATAAGTGAGGCATTGACCGTTAATAATATTGAACCGTCATGCTTGAAAGTTGAAATAACTGAAAGTTTATTGATGGATAATTCACAAGAAATGATTAATACCCTGCAAGAAATACGAGATTTAGGGGTCTCGATTCATATGGATGATTTTGGTACCGGCTATTCATCGTTAAGTTATCTAAAGCACTTTCCTATTGATGTGTTGAAGATAGACCGCTCCTTTATTGAGGGAGCTATTGATGATAAAACAGATGCAAGTTTAGTTGAGGCCGTGGTGTTAATTGGACACAGCTTATCGTTGAAACTTGTTGGCGAAGGTATTGAAACGCAACAGCATTATGATTACCTGCGCTCATTAGGCTGTGATTATGGTCAAGGGTATTTGATCTCCAAGCCAATAATAGCCACAGAATTGATTACCTTATGCCAACAAGTCGGTAATAAACCTAAGTGGTTAGGTAAAAATGAATAGACCGATAAAACAATAAATTGGTCGAAATTAGCTTTGTGCTTGGGTAAAATAACACTCTATTTGGGTTTTGTTGTGAACGTTAAAGTATGGAACATTTTGATTGTGTCGTTGTTGGTGGTGGTATGGTTGGTGCAGCAAGTGCGCTGACCTTAGCACAACTTGGTTTACAGGTAGCTTTGGTAGAAAAGTTCTCACCCAAAGACTTTTCAACGGAGCAAGCACTTGATTTACGGGTATCGGCTATCTCTTTAGCTTCACAGAACTTACTCGACCAAGTTGGCGCTTGGCAACAAGTTACCCAGTGGCGTACTTGCCCTTATAAACGTTTAGGTGTTTGGGAACACGAAAGTGCTTACACTGAGTTTAATGCCGATGATATTGAACAAACTCACTTAGGACATATCGTTGAAAACCGTTTAATTCAACTTGCTCTATGGCAGCAAGTAACTTCCCTGAGTAATATTCGTACCTTCTGTCCAGAAAGTTTAATTTCCTTAGAGCAAGATAATAACAAAGCGACGTTAACACTAATCAATAATAAGTTAACGGCAAATCTTGTTATTGGTGCTGATGGTGCTCAATCTAAAGTAAGAGAAATGTCAGCTATTGGTATGACAGGGTGGGATTATCAACAGTCCGCTATGTTGATTAACGTAGAAACATCACTATGTCAGCAAGATATTACTTGGCAACAATTTTCCCCTACAGGTCCGGTCGCTTTTTTACCGCTGCCCGGACAAAGTTCGTTGGGCGGGTATGCCTCTTTAGTTTGGTATCATCAACGTGATGAAATTACCCGACTAGCCTCGTTATCTAACAGTCAATTACAGCAAGAAATACTGAAATCATTCCCAAAACAGTTAGGTGATATTAAGGTACTTGCTAAAGGTGATTTTCCATTAACACGCCGACATGCTAATACGTATCAGAATAAGCAGGTATTGTTGTTAGGAGATGCTGCTCATACCATTAACCCAATGGCAGGGCAGGGAGTCAATTTAGGCTTTAAAGATGTGATTGCCTTACAGCTTGTTATTGCGACAGCAATTGGCAATGGTGAAGTTTGGCATGATGAAAGTGTACTAGCGCGCTATGAACAAGTAAGACGTAAAGAGAACTTACTCATGATGTCTACTATGGACGCGTTGTACGCTAGTTTTAGTCACCCATCACCAATTATTAAGGTCGCACGTAATTTAGCGTTATTAGCGGTTAATAAAGTGCCTTTCCTAAACACTACAATAAAAAACAAAGCACTGGCTTATGCTTGTGGTTTATAGATAACTATCTAAATATAAATATAAATATAATTCCTCTCGGGGGGAGTTGAACCCTCACATGATTAAATTATTACTGAAATCGTTTTCATATCACTATCAATCGTACATATATTGGAGCTTGTAGTTATAACGAGTAATTATAAAAATAATTGGATAGTGTAAGTACAGGTATTTAGACTATCTGTTTGATGATGACTGAACCGTACATATCTAACTTAAGTTCTGTGTTTAGCCGTTCTATTAAGTCTTATGTGGAGGCTAGCATTTGAAGTATTTACTGAGTTTTCTAAGAAGTATTATGATTAGTGCAGATAAGGGAGCTTTATTTAATTGTTACTGAAGTGTTTATATTCTCTAGAATTTTTTAAATGGTGCGGGTCAAGAGACTTGAACTCTCACATCTTGCGATACTGGAACCTAAATCCAGCGCGTCTACCAATTCCGCCAAACC
>CAJXYE010000040.1 GCA_913063325.1 uncultured Colwellia sp.
TAGCTGTTAATGACTAATCCGAGCGATACAACATGTTGGCTTTACGTTCTTTTTTCTATTTATTACTAAAATTCCCTCTTAAGTTACTGGTTCGTTGTAAAATTATCACTGACAGCCAAAATATTACGGAACAGCCAAGTCAGCCAATTTTTTACATTGTCCGTCATCAATCTGCCTCTGATCTTTTAGCATTACAAAGTGCATGTAAAAAACAGAATCTGCCAGATCCCCTCGGCAAAGTTATTATCAAAGGTGAAAGCTTTAACCGTACCTTGTGCTTGGCAAAATCGACACCACTTTGTTCATGGCGAAAAAGTAGTAAAACAACAGCAACTGCTCAAGGTTTAGCTTTATTAAATCAGCATGTTATTGACGAAAATCTAGATGCTCAACTAATTCCAGCCAATTTAATTTGGGGGAAAACCCCTACCAAGGAACGTAAAAACCTCAACATAGGTACCTTGCTTGCCGATCAAGAGTCCCCCAATTGGCTAAGAAAGTTCTTCATAGTCCTCTTTTTAGGCCGTGATACCTTAGTACGCTTTAGTGAAGCATTTTCTTTGCGTAACATCTCTGACAATCACGGCAGTGATGAAGCCGCCGCCCATAAATTTTTACGCGTAGCTCGCTTCCACTTTCATCGTCAAACTATTGCCGCTAAAGGCCCTAGATTAATGCACCGTAAGCAAATGTTCACCGCATTATTTGCCAACCCATCCGTCAAACGTATTATCAGCGATGAAGCAAAGAATAAAAAAGTTTCTGAAGCTGAGATGAAGAAAAATGCATTAGCCATAATGAATGAAATTGCAGGAGACTACAGTGTTTCTTGGTTACGTTTTGGCGAGATCATTTTGCATTGGTTATGGAAACGCTTGTACAGTGCCATTAATGTCAGTAACGCCAAGGTATTACGTAAGTTAGCACAAGATGGTCATGAAATTATTTATGTACCTTGTCATCGTAGCCACATGGATTACTTATTGCTTTCTTATGTCATTTTACAAGAAGGTTTAGTTATGCCGCGCATTGCTGCAGGTATTAACTTAAACTTCTGGCCAGCAGGTACCATCTTTAGAAAAGGTGGCGCATTCTTTATTCGCCGTAGCTTTGGTGGCAACCGTTTATACTCTACTATTTTTCGCGAGTATTTAGGCCTTTTATTTGAACGTGGTTATGGTGTTAAATATTACACTGAAGGTGGTCGTAGCCGTACTGGTAGAGTGTTATCACCAAAAACAGGCATGCTCGCGATGACGATTCAAAGTTTATTACGAGGTATTGATCGACCCCTGACCTTAGTGCCTGTTTATTTAGGTTATGAACATGTGATGGAAGTAGGGACTTACCATAAGGAATTAAGTGGTAGCGAGAAAAAAAGTGAATCCATGTTTGGCGTTTTGAAAGCCATCAAGAGCTTACGTAACTATGGAAACGGTTATGTCAATTTTGGTGAGCCAATGAACATAAATGAGTTTTTAAGCAAACAAGTGCCTGATTGGAAAGAGTCTATTGACCCTATTGATCCGCAAAAACCTTCATGGTTAACACCTACAGTGAATGTGCTTGCTGACCAAGTAATGGAGAATATCAATAAGAGTGCTGCCTTAAACGGCGTTGCTTTAATTGCCTTAATTCTGCATGCCAGTAAGAATAAAGCCTTATCAAAACTGGAATTAGAAACGCAGCTCGATTTTTTCCTAAATATTCAGCGCCAAGCACCATTTAGTGAACAGCTCACGATTCCAGAAGAAACGGGTGCCGAGCTACTCACCCATGTAATTTCTCTCAATAAAGTAACAATTACTGAAGATAGTTTTGGTAGCTTAATTTCACTCTCTGAAACCGCTAATACCGAGATGCGCTATTACCGTAATAATATTTTGCATACCTACGTAGTACCTGCCTTGGTTTGTCGTTTACTTGATAAGCACAGTAAGATTAATCAAGACGAGTTGGTCATAAAAGTACAACAATTAACGGCATTACTCAAAGAGGACTTATATCTATATCAAGATACTAATCAGGTTGAACAGCAAGCCTTGCAGGCCCTTACTGTACTTAAAGAGATGGAGATTGCTAAGCAAAGTAAAGCAGGATTTTGGTCGCTTACCGACGATATGAGCTTACTCAGTCAAGTTCACGCTATGGCTGAGTGTATCGATGAGAGTTTGCAACGCCTAGCAATTATCACTTCGCTCACCAGCCGTTTGGCGCCATTAAGCAAGCGTGACTTAGAGACTAAAGTTGTGGCGATTGCTAAGCGTTTATCTGTGCTAAACAATATCAACGCACCTGAATTTATTGACAAGCGCGCTCAATCAACGTTAATCGCTGCAATCCGCGAACAAGGCTATATTGACATCAATGATGATGGCTTACTCGTTGCCAGTTCAAGCATGCCTGATATCAAAGCGACGGTTATCAATTTAGTTGATATTGAAGTACTGCAAAGTATCGCACGTTAAGAGATTTGTTATTTTAACCACTAAAAAAGCACCATAGCGTATTGAACCTGTGGTGTTTTTTTTGGTCTATAACATCATTCATTAACTTTATAAGAACTGAATATACTGTGTTAAAGGGACCTTACACTGCCATTATTATATCTGTATTACTGCATTTAATACTTGTGCTTATATTGATCTACGGTGCGATACAACAACCCAAAATTATCAAACAAGATAAACCTAAGGTTAAATCAATTAAAAGTTTTTTATATTCTGCGCCTAAAAAAATAGTGCGTAAGCCAGCAACGAAACCAACAACGACAAATGATACAAAAACACCACTAAAGACTCAGCAAACACACACTTCTACTAGCACAACTGTTAGTACTGAAATTCCTCCCCAAAATATAAACCTACCTCCTACTAAGCCAATCAGTAAACCAGCTTCGAAGCCAGTTTCTTCACAGGTGACTAATGCCGTTAAAAGTGAAACAGTGACTACTAAAAATAAAGTATCAGGGGCGAATAGGGGAAAGTTTTCGAGCTATGATCGTTTATCGAGGTTAAGAGAAAAATTGGGTAATCAGCAACGAGAGCAAGCTTTTACTGAAATAACACAACCACGATCTAGTTCTGTAATGGACGCAGAGCCATTTCCTGTTCCAAAAACTATAGTACCACTCACAATAGAGCAACAACAGAAGCTCAATACGAGCAGCTCCCATGTCGGCTCTATCACCAAAAATGATAACGGCACTTGCACCATTTACCGTGAACAAATATTAGGAAGCCCTGTACATGCGACAACCGCTTCTTTTGCCTGTGGTGAAAGTAAGTTTGATAAAAACTTTAGAGAACATATGGAGAAGGTACAAGCTAAATTTAAAGTGACCAATAAATAATTATTCCACACCAACAAGTTGCTGGTATGAAACATTATTTTCGTACTGTAAAGTAGGTATGTTAGCTAAGTGATAATCAATTGTTCTGGAAAAAAGACCACTAATAATAACACAGCTATTTGCATCAAAATAAAGGGGATGACTCCCTTATATATCGTAGTAGTTTTCAGATATTTGGGTGCCACACCTTTAAGATAAAAAAGACTAAACCCAAAAGGTGGAGTTAAAAACGATGTTTGTAAGTTCATCGAAATTAAAATGGCAAACCACACTAAATTAATATCTAACGCTATGGCAACGGGTAATAAAATTGGCACCACTAAAAACGCAATTTCAATAAAGTCAATAAAGAAGCCCAGTATCAATATAGCGAACATAGCTAAGGCAATAAACGTCCATTTACCGCCTGGTAGCTCCATAAAAAACTCTTCAATAATATATTCACTACCTGAATAACTAAACACCATAGAGAAGGCGGTTGCGCCAATTAATACCGCAAAAACCATTGAGGTAACCTTTACGGTTTCTTTGGAGATTTCATGCATTTTGCTCACAGAAAAACTACGATAAAATATCGATAAAATAACGGCGCCAACAGCACCAATAGCAGCTGATTCTGTTGGTGTCGCAATACCCGCAAAAATTGAACCCAGTACAGTTAAAATTAAGACTAAAGGCGGAACAATATCTTTAAGGGCTTGTATGAGCAATTCACGTTTGTTCTCAGTAACCACTAGCGGTGGTACAAATTCAGGTTTAATTCTTCCTAAAACCAAGATATAAACGGCATAAATAACAACCAGTAGCATTCCTGGTACAACAGCTGCTCGGAATAAATCACCAACGGGCACCCCCATAACATCACCTAGAATAATTAAAATTATCGAAGGAGGGATAATTTGTCCTAAGGTACCAGAAGCACAAATAACGCCAGTTGCCGTAGGTTGGTGGTAATTATTTTTTAACATGACAGGTAAAGAAATAACTCCCATTGCGACAACACTGGCCCCTACAACACCAGTTGATGCCGCTAATAAAGCACCAACAACAATGGTAGAAATCGCAACGCCTCCAGCAATACCACCAAAGAGTTTAGCGGCTGACTCTAATAACCGCTCCGCTAACCCGGTTTTCTGTAACACTATCCCCATAAAAATGAACATGGGAACGGCCATTAAAATAGTATTCTCCATAATGCTCATAATACGATAAGGCATAAAGGCAAATAAGTCTGGTCCTAAAACAAGTGAACCAACAATCAATGAAACACCGGCAAAGGTAAACGCAACAGAATAACCAAGAAATAAACAAACGAGCGCAATAGCGAATAGTACAATACCTGTCATTATTGCTCTCCTGATTCAGACTGAGTTGGTGTAATAAGGACTTTTAGCTGTGAAACCAACACATGGAAAATAGCAAGAATCAAGAAAATAGAAGAAAGTGGAATAACGCTGCGTACTATCCAGCGATGCGGCAAACCACCAGGATCACCACTACCCTCACCCATTTGGTAAGCTTCAAGTGTATAGTCCCAGCTGTAATAAAGTATAAGTATCGTGATAGGTAATGCTAATACCAACGAACCAAAGATATTGATTAAAGCCTGACTTTTGGCGGACATGGCCTCGTAAAAGATATCGACCCGCACATGACCATCTTCTTTTAGAGTGTAAGCAATGCCGAACATAAACATCGCTGCAAACAAGTGCCATTCTAACTCTTGCATACCAATGCTGACATCATTAAAAAAGTAGCGCATGATTACGTCATAAAAAACATTGATAATCATTAATAGCATAAGCACACTGCAAAAGTTGCCTAAAGCATCAATGATTTTTCCCAAAACCTTTAACACTGTATCCATTTAATTTCTCAGTTAGTAATACCACTTTACCAATGCAAATTAGTAGCACACACATTGGAAACAAAAATCAGTAGATTTAATTTACCTACTGATTTCATTACTTTATTTACTTTTAAACTAACAAACAATATTACTTGCCATCAAAATTATCCAGATAAGCTCTATCTGATAAGTTCGTCCACGCTCGTACTTGATGTTTATAATCATTTAATGATTTAAGGATTTCTGCTGTCATAGGATCTTTAGCAGCAAATTCTTTTAATAATTCATCATTTGCTTGCACAATAGCTTGCATTACCGGTTTCGGAAATGAGCGCATTTGTACATTTGGGTAATCTTTTTTCAGTGAAGCTAAGTTCACACCACTTGCATGCATGGATTGTGAGTACATGTCATAAGCAGCCGTTTTCATGGCGACCGTTAGAATTTTTTGCAAGTCTTTTGGTAGGCTATTATATGCTTTTTGATTAACCATAAATTGCAACTCAGTACCTGGCTCATGCCAACCGGTATAGTAGTACGGCGCTATTTTATGAAAGCCCATTCGTAAATCTAAAGAAGGCCCAACCCACTCTAATGCATCAATAGTATTTCGCTCTAATGCAGTATAAAGCTCGCCTGATGGGATATTAGTTGGCTTAGCACCTAACTTTGCTAATACTTCGCCAGCAAAGCCTGGTATACGCATTTTCAAACCCTTGAGGTCTTCAACGCTATTAATCTCTTTTTTGAACCAGCCACCCATTTGGTTACCAGTATTACCACCCGGAAACGACAAAATGCCATATTGATCATAGACTTTTTTCATTAATTCCATGCCGCCACCGTAGTAGAACCAAGCATGTTGCTCAGAAGCAATCATGCCGAAAGGAACGGTAGTAAAAAACATGGTATTAAAGTTTTTGCCTTTCCAGTAATAAGAAGCTGAATGCCCCATCTGGTATTGACCACTTTTTACAAAATCAAAAATGCCTAATGCAGATTTATGCTTATTCGAAGAATCAATGCGAATTGTCAAACGACCATTTGACATTTCTTTTACCATTTTAGCCATATTTTTAGTGGCATCACCAAAAATAGGAAAATTAGGCCCCCAAGTTTCAGCTAAACGCCAACGGTACTTTTTATCATCGTCAGCATGAGCTAAAGCTGAAAATCCTAGCGAAGATAATCCGAGCGACACCACGAGTGCAGCTTTTACGAAAATTGATTTTTTCATCTGTCCTTCCCTTTAACTTATTGTCATTATTTATTTTTATATGAGAACTCACTTTTACATCAGATCTTAAGCTTGCACTGTACTTTTAGTAAACAGTATAACTAACTATATAGTAGTTACATCATCCATTGTCTAGCCTAACGACTATTAGCGAATAAACAAGCACCTCAAGATAATTACACTAATTAACACTAGTTTTCTATAAATAACTTAGGCATTATGCCAAAGGTAGTAAATAATAAAAATAAAAAAACCAAGAGATACAATAAGATGGCAACTGAGCTATTCACTTGGCATACAGTAAGCAATACCCTAAATGATTTTAAAAACGGTTTAAGTCTTGCCCAAGAAAGTGGTGCGGAAAGCTTATTGGTTCTTACTTGCAGTCAAAACAATTACCCAGAAGAAGAACTCAATGCGCTATTCACTGCGTGCCCACTAAAACTTTTTGGTGGCATTTATCCAATGCTCACATTACAAGGCGACTTAATTAAACAGGGTGCTTTGATTATTGGTTTTAGAGAAACGTTTGATGTAACACTGTTCACCCAACTTAATCATGTTACAACCGAAAAGAGCCTAGAAGATTTCATTACCTCAACCCTACAAGAAAAACAGAACTTCCGTGGTCAAGACAACTTTTTAATCTTTTATGATGCGCTTATAAGCAATATTGAAGGTTTCATTGATTGTCTTTTCGAGTGTTTAGATCACAGTATTAATATCGCTGGAGGCGGCGCTGGCAATTTAGACTTTATCCAGCACCATTGCATTTTTACCAATTCAGGTATACATAGCGATGCTATTTTATTAGTAGCTCTTCCTAGGGTGCTAAATACCAGTGTAGCGCATGGTTGGAAGGCATTTGACGAGCCATTTTTGGTGTCTGAAGCGCAAGGTCAGACCGTTCAAAGTTTAAATTACCAACCTGCTTATGAGTTTTATTGCCAAACAATAGAAAACGCCACTGAGTACACCTTTAACGATACTGATTTTTTCGATATCGCTAAACATTTTCCATTAGGTATTAAAGATATTAACAATAATATCATTGTCCGCGATCCTATTTTAGCCAAAAACAATCACTTACAATGCTTTGGGAATATCCCAATAAATTCAATGGTATACTTACTTGAAGGCAAGATAGATACCCTAGTGGCTTCGACAGAAAAAGCGGCGGCGACTCTTTTTTCTAACCTCACTAAAACAGCAATTCCAACTACTATGGTATTCGATTGCATTAGTCGTGCTTTATTTATGGAAGATGAATTTGAAAAAGAAATCAATGTCATCGCAGAACAATGTCGTTTAGGTACATTATTTGGAGTACTTTCGCTTGGGGAGATTGCCAATAGTCAAAGTGGCGCTATTCGTCTTCTCAATAAATCAGTCGTAATTAGCTCTTGGTAGCAACTAGGTAGGTATGAATAAAGCACTATTTCTTATTTCATTACAACATGAGCTCGCCATGGCTATTGGCAATAAACTTGACTTAAAGGCCATGTTAAAGATTTTTTTAAAAGTCTGCTTCAACCGTCTCGATTTAACCAGTGCACATATCTATGTCTATTGTGACCAATCTGGAATGCCTAGCAAATCATTACCATTAAAAGGTACAAGCTATCAGCACTTTTTAAGTATTCCGAAAATTAAACGCGGCCAACCTTGGTCCAAAAACCCTCTGCTTGCAAACTTTTTTCAACAGCTAAACACAAGCCAAAAAAGCATTTCTTTTCAATGCGATAACGGACGATTTTTATTCGGCTTTATAATTCCTGAGTATGGTTTACTCACCTTTGAAACACACTATCAATTAGCCGATGAGGTGCAAAAGGCACTACAACCTATTTTGCAAAAGTTAGCCACCAGCTGCTATACCTCGATAGTGCATGACTCTCTTGTAAAAGAAATTAATTCCAGAAAACTAATCGAAGAGAAAGTTGCTTTCCAAGCACAACATGATGGTTTAACAGGTTTGTTCAACCGCCAGCATATAAATTTCTTACTGGGTGAAGCTATAGAAGATGCTCGTACTAATGAAAAAGCTGGTAGTGTGGTATTTATAGATCTCAACCGATTCAAGCCAATAAATGATGCAATGGGTCATACTGTCGGCGATAAAATACTACTCATACTAGCTCATAGGCTAAATTCATTGAGCAACGAGAATTTAGATATTGGCCGCTTTGGTGGCGATCAATTTATTATTTTGCTAAAAAACCTTAAGAAGGATTATCCAGAAACGATTAATCAACTAATTGCTCAAGTTAACAAATTGCTTACCTCGCCTTTTATCATCGACACTAACTCTTATAAACTCACTTGCAGCATCGGCTATGCACTTTTCCCAATACAAAGTAGTACCGTCAATAATCTTATTAAGTTTGCTGATATTGCCATGTATGAAGCTAAAAGAGCAAAAACTCAACAAGGCAAGCAGTACCAAAGAGCCATGTCTGAAAAAATTAAAAAGCGTTTAGCTTACGTTGATGATATGAAACAAGGATTAGCACAAGGCGATTTTAGGTTATATTATCAGGCTCAGTACAATCATTATGGTGAGATTATTGGTGCTGAAGCATTATTGCGTTGGCAACACCCTATTCATGGTAAAGAATCGCCTGCCCTCTATATTCCTATAGCAGAAGAAAGTGATCTTATTCTCTCCATTGGTCAATGGGTCTTAGAGCAAGCATGTCGTGACATCAAGAAATTAGAGCAATTATCACTACCAAAAAGTTTCAATAAAATAGCAATTAATATCAGTGCTAAGCAGTTAATACAGCATGGTTTTCAAGAAAGTGTACTCAAGGCTATCAAGCAAAACGATATACCCGCCGATCGCTTGGCATTAGAGTTAACCGAAAACCTCTTGGTAGAAAACATTGAAGATTCAATTAAATTGATTGCCTCGTTAAAAAAGAACGCGATTGATTGTGCTATTGATGATTTTGGTACAGGGTATTCTTCGCTCACCTACTTAAAGCGCATACCTGCAAGCGTATTAAAAATAGATCGCTCTTTTGTCACTAACATAGCACAAAGTAATGAAAGCGCAGCTATCGCCAGCATGATTATTAGCTTAGGTAAAACCCTTAATATGGATATACTGGCTGAAGGTGTTGAAACACAAGAAGAACTTAACTGTTTAAAGGAACTTGGTTGTTTTCATTTCCAAGGGTTCTATTTTAGTGCCCCACTTCCCTTTAATGAGTTTGCTCAACGACTTAACTCTGACAACTAGCTGTTACAAATACTCAATAGCAATACCAACAAAGACAATTAAACCAACCCAATGGTTATGTAAAAAGGCTTGGAAACAAGCATTCCTTTCTCTATTTACAATTAACAGCTGTTGATAACTAAATAAGGCTGCAGCGCCTATGAGACACAATTGATATGGCCAACCAAAGGCCAAAATATCCCCTACTGTCCATAATAAAGCCAAGGTGATTAATTGTAAAAAGCCAATAACACGCTTATCGTTCTCAGCAAATAAAATAGCGGTAGATTTCACCCCAATTTTAATATCATCATCCCTATCAACCATTGCGTACATAGTATCGTAAGCTACTGTCCAGCATAAATTTGCAGTAAACAGCAACCAAGCAACTAGCGGTATTTCACCTTGCGCTTCTGAGAAGGCCATGATCATACCCCAGCTAAAAGCAGCACCTAAAAATAATTGCGGCAATTGGGTATAACGTTTCATAAAGGGGTAAATTGCCGCTAAAAATACTGCGACCACAGAGAGATAAATTGTTGGCCAACTTAACATCAGCACCAACGCAAGCGCCACACCAATTAATAAACCAAACAAATTAATAGCTTCAACAGAGGTCATCATGCCATTTACAAGCGGCCTATTTTTAGTGCGCTCAACTTCGCCATCTATTTTTCTATCGGCAAAGTCATTTATCACACACCCAGCACTACGCATAATAAATACACCTAAGCTAAAAATGAGTAATATGCGCATGTTTGGCCAACCATCACTAGCAATCCACAATGCCCAGTATGTTGGCCATAACAAAAGGTATGTACCAATAGGCTTATCCATACGAGTAATGAGCTTAATCGCTAACCATTTTTGTTGAATTCTTTTCAGCATTTATATATTTCTTTTAAGTGTTTATTTATTATACCATTTGTATTAATTAAGGTTACAAAGTTCAATGAGAATAAATTTTCAAGAGCAAGCCGCCAGATTGAGTAATAGCTGGCTATTGGGGTGAAGCAACGACGTTAGTGGATGTTTAGACCCGTTGAAAATAATCACTTACTCAAGGCAATTGGTATTAAGCTAGAGATTATTGCTTATCGGTTACTGATAAGCAAAAGCATCAGGTAAAAAAACCTCAGCCACCATCAAAGGTTTATTCTTCAGCATAAATATAGAGCGACGGCCCCAAAGCGCTTGCTTAGGTGTTTTTGTAGTCGTTTCAAAGACACCACTATTTATATTCATAGCGGCTAGTGTCGTGGCTAACTTCACCACACTAGAATCAGGTGCAAAAGAAGATAACTCTAAGCGTAAGCGTTGCAATGACGAGTTATTAAACAATACCTGCCCTAATGGTTGCTCACCTAAATTGGCAAGCACTTGCTCTTCACCTGTTAAGCTCGTTAGCGGTAATAGGCTCCTAGCAAAAACTTGAGGCACATTATCACAATACAAAATGACTTCGCGCACTAACACAGGCTCACCCACTTTAATTAAATCACACGCTTCTGCTGCTGAACAAGGTTGTTGTTGCTCACCAATAACCTTGACCATAAAGTGACCACTATGACTTTTCAAGCGGGCTGTAAGTGAGCCTTCATCAAGCAACCAATCCTTAAGCAACCTAGGCAATGAAGAGCAGGCCTCTTCGTCAGGTGACAGCCACTTTCCCGACAAAGTAATTGGGAAATGGATAGGAAAATTCACTATTTTCTGCTTCATAAATCTACTTTAAAGTATATTGGGGTGTAAAATCGTCGCTATAGTAGCAGACCTAATCAGTAAACTCATTTATCTCAACCAAGCTATTGCAAAAATTTCAATGAGTATGGCACTTAACGTATTCTGTAAGCATATTTTTAAGGCTAACTAGTATTATTTTATTCAGCTTATTTCATCTCTCTAACTAATTTTTGGGCTATCAAAAATATCCTTAATCTAAGAAAAATGGCTATTTAACAAAAATAATCGAGCAGAACACTAAAATCAGGTTATGATAAGGATAAGTTTAACCATCACTAATCGATTATTATTTTATGTTTAAGTACCTATTTCTCTTTTCTTTTTTACTTACCTTAAGTGCAAGTGTTTCACAGGCAAAAGCAAGTAACTATGCTTACTTTGGCTTTGAACCTGACATTATCACCAATTATGTAGCAGTAAAAAAGAAAATGGGCTATGTACGTTTAACTGTTGAATTAATGGTTGAAGGCGACAATTTAACAATAGTTGAACATCACTCACCTTTATTACGGGACGCCATTATTGATATTATTGGCCAACAATCGGAAGCGAAAATAAAATCAATGAAGGGTCGTGCAGAAATCCAATTATTGTGTGAAGAGCAAGTAAAAGAGTTATTAATCCAAGAAACCGGCGAACCACTCATCAAAAAGCTACTGTTTACCCAATGGTTAGATAACTAGCAAGCAACGGATATTTAATACCTGTTACTTGCTGTCTTTTTATCGAATCATTTTTTACCATGTACACCAATCACTTTTACAGTAAACACAGCCAAAAAGCATCCCGAGAGCAAGCCGAGTAAATGTGCCGTATTAGCGACATTAACCGGTAATAAATCAACAAAGCCAAGTACTAGCCAGAACAGTAAAAAGCCAACCAAGGGTTTAGCAAGAAATAAGCCCCGCTCCGGAGCTAAATAACCAAACCACCAGACAAAACCAACCAGCGCATATACCACACCAGATAAACCACCAAAATTCGAACCTGATACCAAATATTGTCCGACATTAGAAACAATAGCGGAGAGTAGTAGTAGATTGATTAGTGTTGATTTACCTAACGTTTTTTCAATACTACCTCCCAATTGCCACCACCACATAGTGTTAAAAACAATATGTAGCCATGAGAAGTGAAAAAATGCTGGGCCGACCAAACGTATTGGATCGGCTAATAATGCATCAATTGATAGTTGCGGGTAAAACTGTAAGGCATAAAAGAGCTGTTGCGCCCACCCCAGTTCACTGAAGATAAAAACTAACCAACAAAGAATAAATACTAACAATGTGACAATGCCCGCATGGGCTAAAAAATTTTCTTGAAAACTGCGCATCAAGCTGAAGTCACTTGCATGTAAGCTGACTGTTTCGCCTCTATCCCATGCCGCTCGCTGATATTTTTCGTCATAAGGCTTTAAAATAAAAGCATCAAACTCTACTTTCGCTTGTACTATTTTATCTTCGGGGCAATATATTACATGACCGTCTTCTTGGCTTGATTTGAGCTGTGCTTGAATACCTAATGATTGTAAGTAGTTGCTAAATAATAAGGCAATATTATGATCTTTAAGTTGAACCAAAGGCTGTAACGTATCCATATTCTCAGCAGATTCACTTGTCATCAGTCATTATCGCTCTATATCATCAGGAAATTGTGTTTGCCATTGCGTAAAGCCACCATCAAGAGAGTAAACTTCGGTGAAATCTTGGCTAATTAAAAACTCGGCGGCTTGTTGACTAGAAATACCGTGATAACAACAAACAACCACAGGGGCATCTAGATCGGCTTCACGTAAAAAATCAGGAAGTGATTCATTGGTTAAATGAATTGATTCAGCAATTCGACCATTTGCAAAAGAATTAGCATCTCGAATATCGACAACAACATGTGATTTATCTGCCATCACTGCTTGTAAGTCCGTCACGGACATATGCTTAAAACTATTCTCTGACACTATGTATTCCTCATTGTATTACTGCCTAGCGGGCTAGTAAATTCGTTATATTGTAGGCTGAATGCTTACGTAATCTATTATCAACTAACAATAGATTACGTTTCTCAACAGCTAGTATAACGAATTTAGGTCCAATCTAAAATGACCTTGCCAGATTGACCTGAGCGCATCATATCAAAACCTTGCTGAAAGTCGTCGATATTGTAGTGATGAGTAATGATCGGTGTTAAATCTAGGCCAGACTGGATCAAACTTGCCATTTTATACCAAGTTTCAAACATTTCACGACCATAAATACCTTTAATGGTAAGCCCTTTAAAGATAACTTGGCTCCAATCAATAGCCATATCGCTGCCAGGAATACCTAACATGGCAATTTTACCACCATTATTCATATTTTCTAACATGCTAGTAAATGCAATAGGAACACCTGACATCTCTAAACCCACATCAAAGCCTTCTGTCATGCCTAAGTCTTTCATGACATCATTTAAATTTTCTTTACTCACATCAACAGCACGAGTAGCACCCATTTTCCTTGCAAGATCAAGACGGTATTCGTTTATGTCTGTGATAACAACATGACGAGCGCCTACATGTTTAGCAACCGCTGCAGCCATGATACCAATAGGACCAGCACCAGTAATGAGTACATCTTCACCCACTAAATCAAACGATAACGCGGTATGAACTGCATTACCAAAAGGGTCGAAAATAGCGGCTAAATCATCAGAAATTTCATCCGGTAACTTAAAAGCATTATAAGCAGGTATCACAAGATATTCAGCGAACGAACCCGCACGGTTTACTCCAACACCGACAGTATTGCGGCACAAGTGAGTCCGACCACCACGACAATTACGACAATGACCACAGGTAATATGACCCTCACCAGAAACCCGGTCACCTAAATTAAAGCCTTTAACTTCTAGGCCAATACCGACTACTTCACCCGCATATTCATGTCCGACAACCATAGGTGTAGGTACTGTTTTTTGGGCCCATTCATCCCAATTGTAAATATGGATATCTGTGCCACAAATAGCCGTTTTATTAATTTTTATCAGCAGATCATTATGACCAAGCTTTGGTTTTTCAGTACGGGTTAACCAGATACCCGGCTCTGCTTTTAATTTAGCTAAAGATTTCATTGTCACTCTCTGTCTTATTAATTTTCAATTGAGTACAAGTAGTTAAATTACTGCCATTTCTTTACCAATACGGATAAAGGCTTCAATTGCATGGTCTAACTGCGCTTTTGTATGCGCCGCAGAAATTTGAGTCCGGATACGTGCTTGCCCTTTAGGTACCACAGGGAAAGAGAAACCAATAACATAAATACCTTCCGCTAATAAGCGGTCAGCCATAGCACTGGCAACTTTTGCGTCGCCTAACATTACCGGTACAATTGCATGATCTGCGCCAGCACAAGTAAAACCTGCGGCTTCCATGCTGTTACGAAAATAAGCTGCATTATCTTTTAAGGTTGTGCGTAAAGCATCGCCTTGCGCTAATAACTCAAGCACTTTCAAAGAGGCATTAACGATTGCTGGAGCTAATGAATTAGAAAATAAGTAAGGACGCGAACGTTGACGTAACCATTCAACCACTTCTTTTTTCGCCGAAGTAAAACCGCCTGAAGCGCCGCCCATTGCTTTACCCAAAGTACCAGTGATAATGTCTACACGACCCATAACTTCACAGTATTCATGGCTACCACGACCTTGTTCACCTACAAAACCTACCGCATGTGAATCATCAACCATAACCATAGCATCGTATTTATCAGCTAAATCACAAACGCCCTTTAAGTTAGCGATAACGCCGTCCATTGAGAAAACTCCATCGGTAGCAATCAATTTAAAACGTGCGCCAGCTGCATCAGCTTCAATTAAACTCTGCTCTAAGGCAGCCATGTCATTATTAGCATAACGGAAACGTTTAGCTTTACATAAACGTACACCATCAATAATGGAGGCGTGATTTAGTGCATCACTAATGATGGCATCATCTGGCCCTAATAAGGTTTCAAATAAGCCAGTATTCGCGTCAAAACAAGAAGAATATAAAATGGTATCTTCCATACCTAAAAACTTACTGATCTCCTGCTCTAACGTTTTATGTATATCTTGCGTACCACAGATAAAACGAACCGATGCCATTCCAAAACCATGCTCATCTAGGCCCGTTTTTGCAGCGGCAATTAATTCGGGGTGATTTGCTAACCCTAAATAGTTATTTGCACAAAAATTGACGACGTCTTCGCCAGTATTAACGGCTATTTTGGGCTGCTGGGCAGTAGTAATAACACGCTCAGCTTTGTATAAACCATCTTCTTTTACTTGCCCAATTTGTGTAGTTAAATGCGTGTAAAAACCTTTTGTAGATACAGAACCAGTCATGTGAATTCCTTAAAAAATAATTTCAATGGTCATATTATCCGCGCAGACCTTAGTGCAATAATAGTGACACTACTTGATGATATGACCTTTTTCATAGTCAAATTGACATATTAAGCTGTCAAAATGTAAGTTAAGCACTATAATTTGAAAATAGGCTGTAATGAGGAGTGTAGTTTGTTAACCGAAAAAGATGAAGAATTGCTATCAATTTTACGAATCAATGCTAGAGCAAGTGTGTCAGATATCGCCAGAGCAACAGGCGTTTCTAGAACAGCAATACAAAACCGACTTAATAAGCTTGAAAATAATAACGTCATTAAGGCCTACAGTGTTGTACTCGACAGCGCCTATACCAGTGATTTAATTTCTGCTAACGTTTCGTTAAAAGTAAAACCCAATTTACGACAAACCATTTGTATTGCCTTAAGAAAAGTCCACCAAATCAGTCATATTCATTCAATCAGCGGCGAATATGATTTGCTGGTTTCCATACAAGCCAGTACCTTAGAAAAATTGAGCGAAGTACTCAATATGGTCTGCTCAACAGAAGGCGTAGAAAGAACCAACTCTGCCATTATTCTTGATACCATTTTTGAGCGCTAGCCTTGGCATTTTTCAAATATGATCTCTATGGGTTATTACCCCTGCCCAACCAATGAAGTTTTAGCAACTTCATTGGTTATACCCGTCATCATTCAAAATGAACGATTCAGAGTGCTCGAGCAATTTCAATACAAGGCGCACCTTTGTATCAGGGTGATTCCCTTACAAGAAGGAGCAACGACGTTGTGATGCTGCTCAAGCAATTTTTTCTCCCACTGAAATATGCATTTTGAATGGTCACGGGTATATAAGGTATAATTACTGTAGACAGTTGATATGGAGTCAATTTTAGTGCGATATGTTCTAGCTTTATTTTTTTACCGAGTATTACTTTTATTGCTCACCCCAATACTTTTACTTGTGCTATTAATCCGCTCTGTTAATCACCCTGAGTACCGCCACCGTTTATTTGAACGCTTGGGCTTTTTTCCTAAACCTTCTACACAGGGAGGTATTGTTGTACACGCTGCCAGTGTCGGAGAAGTCATCGCGCTAAAAAGCTTTATCGAAAAGCTATTAGTCAACTATCCCGATTTACCTATCACCATTACTTCATTTACCCCGACTGGCTCTGCGCAAATAACTAAACTCTTTGGTGAACGTGTTCAACATGGTTATTTACCCTTAGATATATTGCCCTGCACAGCACTATTTCTGCATCGACTTAAACCTAAAATGATGATTTTTATGGAAACCGAGTTATGGCCTAACTTAATTTCGCAATGTGCCCAACAACAGGTGAAATTATTATTAATTAACGGTCGATTATCAAAAAAATCCTTAACCAGTTACCAAAAAATTAGCGCCCTTATTAAGCCTTGTTTGAATCGCTTTGATAAAATACTTACACAAAGCCAAGAAAACTTAAGCCATTTTTTGCAACTCGGTGCCCATAAAAACCACTGTGAAAATAGCGGTAATTTAAAGTTTGATATAAGCGTTAACGAACAAGTACTCAATAAAAAAGCTGAATTAGCGAAATTGCTTATTGCTGATGACTCTCAGCCTAAGAGAACCATATGGTTAGTAGCCAGTACTCATGAGGGTGATGAAGCTATTGCCTTAGCCGCTTTTAAAACATTGTTACTACAGTACCCTGCATTGCTTTTGATCCTTGTACCGCGACATCCAGAACGTTTTGAACACGTTGCCAATCTTTGTCTTGAACAACAATTATCGCTAGCCAAACGCAGTGACAATACGATAATTAATGACGAACAAGTGTGGTTACTCGATAGTCTTGGCGAGTTAATGGCTGCCTTTGCTTTAAGTGACATTGTCACTATGGGTGGAAGTTTCAGTGAGATTGGCGGCCATAATCCGTTAGAACCGGCATTATTTAATAAACCCATAATTGTTGGACACAACATGAGTAATTTCAACGAGATAATGCAACAACTAAGGCAAGAGCATGCCATTATTGAACTCGCTGGTAGCACACCGGCAAATGAATCTAGCACACAGCTTGCCAATGAAGTTGATGCTTTAATGCAACACCCCAAAAGGCAACAAACGCTTGGCGAAAATGCGCTCAACGTCGTTTTAAAAAACCAAGGTGCTAGTGAAAAAACTCTGGCTCAAGTAGCGCAGCTTTTGCCTATTAGAGCTAATATTATCAGTAGTAAGCCATTAGGAGATAACTCGTGAGTCAAGCGACAACCAGCGCACAATTTTCTAAATTCGAACAAGGGAACCTGACCTGTGTTTACAATCAAACGCTGATCACAAATTTCGACACAGAAATGCTTAATCCAAGCTATTGGCAACAAAATAATGCGGTAACAGGCTCAGCGCAAGGTCGAGGTACCACGTGGTTTGTCGAGTATAAAGATAACGGTGATATTAAGCATGATTGGGTATTACGCCATTATTACCGTGGAGGTTTAATCGGCAAACTTATAAGAGACTCTTATTGGTTTAGCGGCGTAGCAAAAACCCGTGCGGCTTCTGAGTTTGCTCTTTTACGTCACATCAATACACTTCAACTTCCAGCACCAGAGCCAATCGCTTATCGTGTTACTCAACATGGCTTTTATTATCAAGCAGACCTGCTTTCCAGTCGCATTCACCATGCACAAGATTTAGTCGCAATATTAAGTGAAAAGGCATTAACGGATGATGTTTGGCACAACATAGGCGCGACTATTCAACGCTTTCACCATCACGGTATTTATCATCATGATTTAAATAGCCATAACATTTTACTCAATGACAAAAATCAGGTGTTTCTGATCGACTTTGATCGTGGTGAGCTGCGGACTAATCCAATCAATACTACCTGGAAACAAGCCAATATGGCTCGTTTACAACGCTCGTTCTTAAAAGAATTAAATAAACTCGCTGAATTTAATTATACCGAGCAGAACTGGCAAGCCTTGATGGCTGGTTACCAGGATGGAAACACTGCCGATGCTGAAAGGCAAAACTCATAATGCATTATAGCATCGCGATATTAACTATTGGGCTAACATTAGTTCCATTTTCTTCGAGCGCAAAAAAAACAGCTGCGAGGGATATTAGTCATTTAATTTCCAAAGAAGTCTTTATTAGTTATCACGATGTCGCTGACTTTATTGAGCAATCGCCAAAAGTAACTATTACCGTTATGCCATCAAAGTCAGATATCAACGAATATGGTCAACACGTTGCAAAAACGTTGACCGGATCTGATTGTGATAGGGACGGTATAATGGATGATAATAAAACCTGCAATGCGGTTTTTTATAAACTGTGGTTAAAATACGCCCGTTAATCGCTAACTGATAACTGATAACTGATAACTGATAACTGATAACTGATAACTAATCAGTATTTCTTAAAAATACAGTCATCGCCTCCAACATTTCTTGATAATACGGATTATAAGTTAATCGCTGCATTGGCAAATCACGCGTAAGGTTCATTGCGGTAACTTCTCCTTTAATAACCTGCTTATTATGTTTGCATGCTTTATAACGCGGGGCATCCGTAACATAATGACCACAGTTTCGATATTGGCCATTAACACCGTAATGTGGATTATTCGGTGAATTCGTTGTCGCAATGTGAGCAACATCAAAAATTTCACTACATAAGCTTTCAGGTGAACATTCAGGCACTATCACTTCCATCACATCCACTAATCTTGAGGGCAGCTTGTTGTTATCACCATAATAAATCAACATACTTTTCTTCATCTGCGCTATCGGAGATGCTAACAGCCACTGCTGAACTAACTGTAAGGTATGTGCAGTATCTATGGTTTGGTCATGCTCACTCGCTACAACAAACAGCGGGATATCATGCATTTGCCGACTCGCGTTTGCCCCCTCTCCCACAACTAGCTTCATTAAAGCGTGAACCTGTGCCCCTGCGTTATACGGGAACGACTCATACTTAGCAAAATCGATATCGGCATCTAAATCAATCCAGTCAATAAAAGGGATGCCATCAATATATTTTGCTAACCAGGCTAAGTCACTTTTTGCTTTTGAGGCAGGCGACCACATAAACAGTCCTTTAATTTTTTCATCTACCTGTTGCTGCTGCATCAAGTAATTAAAAATAAGTGCCCCACCAGTAGATAAGCCGCCAAGGTACACTTGCTGGTAATCATTTAACGTTTGGTCAATAGCAAATGTTGCCGCTTGCTGCCACTTTTCGTAATCCGTGTGAACTAACTCTGAAGGCGCTACGCCATGGCCTGGCAGTAACAAGGTACGTACCGTAAATCCCTGTTGATAAAAAAACTGGCTAAGGTCGTGAAAAGAAAAAGGTGAATCCGTTAAACCATGAATAAGCAAAATAGCTTTATCGTTATTTTCTTGTGCTAATTCAAAGGGAGCTACCAACTGGCTTATCTTAGGTGTTTTCGACCATTGATTTTTTTTTGCTAATTGTTGATAAGTTTTAGTCACAATCGGGCATGGCATATTTGCTCTAGGGTTTTTATCAACCACAACTTGATAAGCACCGTCAAGATAGGCTTGGTAACTAGATAGTTTATCAAAATTAATGCTAGCTAAAGGCTCTCCTTTCGCATTATCAGCTGGCGTGTTAGCGAAGCGATACTTACCAGACTCAATGAGAGATACGTAATCATCTTGAATGCTCAAGCAATCTTCTTGTGCTTGGGCAAATGGCAAGGAACTCACCAGCCACAGTAGTAATATCAGGTACTGATTAACACTTTTCATCATGATTTCCTGTTTAAGTTTTCTGTTTTACGTATCAATTTACGATTAGCACTTAGAAAGTATATCAATTGAGATAATATACTAGGCAAAAAATAACGCCTTTGAAACATTATGCTTCAAAGGCGTTCTTGCTTATAGGTAAGTAACTAAACACTACTCACCAACAGTCGTTAGTGTATTAGATACCGTAATTTAAACGATATTCTTTAATACTTGCTAAGTTTTCTGCTAATTCAGGTTGGCTTGCGATTTTTTCTTCTAAGAAAGTCACTACATCACCTAAAGTAACAATTGCCGCAACTTGCGTACCAAAGTCACGCTCAACTTCTTGAATTGCTGACAGTTCACCCTGGCCTTTTTCTTGGCGATCAAGCGCAATTAATACTCCTGATAGCTGAGCACCATGTGCTTTAATGATTTCCATTGATTCACGAATAGCAGTGCCTGCAGTGATAACATCATCCACTAACATGATTTTACCTTCAAGCTCAGCGCCCACTAATGAACCGCCTTCGCCATGAGTTTTGGCTTCTTTGCGGTTAAAGCAATAAGGTACATCGGTATTGTGGTGATCGTACAGCGCAACTGTCGTTGTAGTGGCAATTGGAATGCCTTTATAAGCAGGGCCAAATACTAGATCAAAATCAATTTTTGAATCCATTAGCGTTGCCGCATAAAAACGGCCTAAACGTGCTAAGTCACCACCGGTTTTGAACATTCCTGCATTAAAAAAGTACGGGCTCACTCGGCCAGATTTTAAGGTGAATTCACCAAAACGTAGTACTTGTTTCTCTATCGCGAACTCAATAAACTCGCGTTGATAATCTTTCATGGTTATTTTCCTGTTTACTTAACTGAACGTAGCTTAGCTTAATGCTGCTTTTTGTAGATCGAATAATTCGTTAATACCGTTTTTAGCTAGTTCAAGCATGGCTTGCATTTCTTCAAAGCTAAATGGTTCTTCTTCAGCTGTACCTTGTACTTCAATCAGCTTACCCGTATCTGTCATTACAACATTCAAATCGGTATCAGCGGCTGAATCTTCTGGGTAATCTAAGTCAGCTACCGCTTCGCCTTTATAAATACCAACAGATACTGCAGCAATCATATGCTTAAGTGGGTTAGTTTTGATAATGTCTTTAGCGCGCATGTAGTTAAGGGCATCAACTAAGGCAACACAAGCACCAGTAATAGAAGCAGTACGTGTACCGCCATCCGCTTGGATAACATCACAATCAACTGAAATAGTATTTTCGCCTAAGGCTTTTAAATCTACTGCCGCACGTAATGCACGCGCAATTAAACGAGAAATCTCTAGCGTACGACCACTTTGCTTACCAGACGCTGCTTCGCGACGCATACGGGTATGAGTTGAGCGAGGTAACATACCGTATTCAGCAGTAACCCAACCTTTACCTTGGCCTTTTAAAAAGCGTGGTACACCTACTTCAACGGTAGCAGTACAAATTACTTTAGTATCGCCAAACTCAATAAGTACTGAGCCTTCTGCATGAGTAGTATATTGACGAGTAATCGTAACGGGGCGAATTTGCCCTAATGTTCTGCCGCTTGGACGCATAGTGTGTTCCTTTAAATAAAAGACGGATAAATTAATTCCGGCTATTATAATGCTTATCAGACATTTTTGAAATATAGTTCACCAAAGCAAGGTCATGTTAATTGTCCGAGCAATAAATATTATCAGAGAGCTTCATGAGAATTATCACCACACTTATTATCAGTTTAGGTTTATTACTAAGCAGTATTGCCACGGCAAATACGGCTTCCTCTGGTGTAATCCCTGACTTACCCCTTTACAGTAAAATATATGATGATCAACGTGACCCTTTCAAAGATGCCTCTGCCGCACTAACTTTAGCAAAAGAAACCAATCGCCAAGTGTTGATTGAAATAGGCGGAAACTGGTGTAGTTGGTGTCATAAAATGGACGCCTTTCTTGCTAAAAACCCTGACGTATCCTTAGCATTACATAGCCAATACGTATTATTAAAAATAAGTGTCAGTGACAGTAATGAAAATAATGACTTCATGAAATCACTGCCGCCAGTATTGGGTTACCCACATATGTATGTGTCTACTGCACAAGGAAAAATGATTTTATCTAAAGATACTGCGGAACTATTGGCTGGCGATAATTATTCGAGATCACAATGGTTAAGCTTTTTAAGTAACTGGTCTGTTAGTGCTACCAAAGCGCAAGCACAGTTATCAACAACAGCCTCTGTAGACTAATGAATAATAGCGCAGATTAGCAGTAGCCCCCCAGTTTATAGGAGCAACTTCGTGATTAATGAAGATACATGTAGGTCTTTTTTTGATAAAAATTACCGAACGCCTGAGTTTATCAAACTTAAAAAGAAACAAGCGCAACAGGGTCGACGTCGCTTTCTTAAATCAGCCGCAGGTATAGGCGCATTAGCCAGCTTGCCTGCACTTAATGTGAGCGCAAAATCGCAACTATCACAGAGTGAATTACTTAACACCTTAGTTAAAACAGATCCTTGGTTAACCCTTGATGCCACCTTGAATCACTTATTACCCAGTTCGCCTACAGGTCCTAGCGCAAGTGAAATCAGAGCAACCGCTTATTTGCACCAAGTAATGACTGTGCAACCAACAGAGCAAGACGAAAAAGACTTTATTCTAAAAGGTGTTGGTTGGTTAAATGGCTATGCCAACAGTGAAAAATCAGCAAATTTTGCACAGTTAAGTTTTACCGACAAAGAGCAGCTATTACGCGGTATTAGCCGCTCTACCGCAGGACAAAACTGGTTGAATACTTTGCTCGGTTATATTTTTCAAGCCATGCTTTCTCCTTCGAGTTACGGCGGTAACCCTGATGGTATTGGTTGGGCATGGTTAGAACATCAAGCGGGTTTCCCACTGCCTGAAAAAGGACAGCGTTATTTTGAATTACCTACCAGAGCTCGAATTGATTTGATCAGTCGAGTTGACTATGACGCTAAACGCTTAGCATCAAGCCGTGCTAAATCGCACCAAGGAACTAAAAAATCATGAGTTATGACCTATGTATCATTGGCAGCGGTGCTGGCGCCTCCCCTATTGCCCATCAGTTATCAAAAGCAGGTGCTAAAGTCTTAGTGCTCGAAAAAGGCCCTTGGTTAACTGAAAAAGAATTCTTTAAAGATGAACTGACCATCAGTATTCATGATGCTTACAATCCAAAGTTAACTGATGAGCAACATGTCATTGAAGAAGAGTACTTAGATGAAAATGATAAACCTTTCTGGCAAGGTGAAAAAACCAGTGACTCTGGCTGGAGTTGGTGGAATGGCAATGTGGTTGGTGGCTCTTCAAACTTCATGAGTGGTTACTTTCATCGCTTAAAACCGATTGATTTTCGCTTAAAATCTGAGTTTGGTGCTATCAGTGGCGCTAACGTAGAAGATTGGCCGATTAGTTACGACGAACTCGAACCTTACTATGCCAAAGTAGAACGTGAAGTGGGGGTATCGGGTCGTGTGGTGGAACATCCACATCAAGAGCCGCGCTCAACAGACTTTCCCTACCCGCCTATTGCAGAGCTGCCAATGTCGTCTTGGATAGATAAAGCGGCTGAGAAAATTGGTTATCATGCCATTCCCGTACCCAGAGCAATCCTATCAAAACCGGCGATGGGCAGACAAAGTTGCGAATATTCTGGTTACTGCAGCAGTTATGGCTGTGCCTCAGGCGCTAAAGGTAGTGGCCGAGCCGCATTATTAAATAATGCTGTAGCGTCAGGTAATTGCACCATTAAGGCCAATGCCAAAGTTTATAAAATTGCCTCTGATAAACAAGGTAAAATCACGGGTGTACACTATTACGATAAAATAGGCCGTAAAAAATCAGTGAGCGCCAAAATATATGTGGTAGCTTGCCAAGCAGTTGAAACGTCCCGTTTATTACTGTCTTCGACAGGTGAAAAGTTCCCACATGGTCTCGCCAACAATAGTGGCCAAGTCGGTAAAAACTTACTCTTTAGTGGCGGCGGTACTGGCCGAGGTGACTTTAACTACGCCGATTTATCAGACAAGCAAGTGAGTGAATTAAAACAAGTCGGTCCTTTTATCAACCGCGCCCTGCAAGACTGGTATCAAATTGCCGATAAAAGCTTTGTTGGTGCCAATGCTAAAGGACAAACAAAAGGCGGCACTATCGACTTTTTATTCCACCAAAACCCCATCGCTAGAGCCCGTGGCACTCAATGGGGTTATGACGAAAACGACAACGAGCAGTTACTCTGGGGTGAAGACTTAAAACAAAGTATGAAAACTGAGTTTACCAGTTATAAAACACTACGCTTTGAAGTGTTTAACGATTGGCTACCAACGGACGATTGTTTTGTCAGCTTAGATACTGAGGTAACAGATCAATGGGGCGATCCCGTAGCCAAAGTCCGCATTGGCTATCATGATCATGATCTCGAAGTGGGCGAATACCTATCTGAAAAAGCAGAAAAACTACTTGAAGCCTTAGGAGCGAAAAATGTCTCTTCCTCAGTCAGTGGTTACCCTTCAACAAACTTAATGGCGGGTGGCTGTCGCTTTGGCAATGATCCTAAAACCTCAGTACTCAATAAAAATTGCCAAGCTCATGAAGTTGATAACTTGTATGTAACTGATGGCTCATTTATGCCAACGGGCGGCAGCGTGCCATACACTTTTACTATTTACGCTAATGCCTTTCGAGTTGCCGATAAAATAAAAGCACACTGGTTAACCCTGAACAGCTGATAAAAAAAAGGACTGTGATACTTTTGTGAACATATGCTGTCACTATAAGGCCATCGTAAAGACTTTAACCACTTGTAGATGTAGGCTTCAGGTAGTTTGGGTATCTAACTTATTATTACTGGTGACCTTATATGGCTTATAAATTACTAATATCTAGCGCATTAGCTTTGTGTTTAACCGCTTGTGGCTCAGATAGTGGTTCGAGTGAAGCACCAATAACCGCAGAGCCTGTGCTGCCAGAAATATCGACTTATACCGGGCAGTTCTTTGATTCAGCGGTTGCGGGGCTCAATTATAAAACCACGAGTCAAAGCGGACAAACCAACCAACTTGGTGAGTTTCAGTTTCAAGCCAAAGAAAGCATCATCTTTTCAATTGGCGGTATCGAGCTTCCTAGCACGGTTGCAAATACCCTCTTAACACCATTAGATATATATCAAACGCAAGATAGCAATCAAATTGAAGTCGTGAACTTATTACGACTTTTACAAAGCCTTGATACTGATGGCGATGCCAGCAATGGCATCGAAATAGAAGAGTCGGTACATCAATTAGCCGCCAATCTAACTGTTGATTTTTCTGCCAGTGATTTTGATCAGCAAGTTGCGGATCTTGTGAGTCAAAGTGGTGCGGTGAATCAAACACTTATTTCCGCAACTATGGCGACAGACCACTTTAAGCTAACACTTAATGAAATTGGCCAAAATAACCTATCAAGCTGTACCAAAGAACACGAAAAAATTGGCCATACCGGTTTCTTCAGTACTTTTGCCCATAATGTTTCAGGCAAGGCAACCATCATTGATGACTGTACGATAGAAATTAGTCAGTTTAGCTATGATGGTGGCGGGCCTGATGTCTATTTCTACGGCGCAATAGACCATGAATATACCAACGTTGATGCGTTCCCAATGGGACAAAAGCTTAATGGTAAAATCCACGATAACGCCAGAATATTTATTAAGTTGCCGCAAAATAAAAGTTTAGATGACCTTAATGGGCTAAGTGTTTGGTGTACAGAATTTGAAGCTAACTTCGGTCAAGTAGAATTTACCCCGTAACGGTAATATATTAGCTGGCTTGCCATTTCACCTTGAATATCTGGATAGATGGATCAAGCTCAGGCATAATTCTAATAATTAAGTGACATTATTATTAGGATTTAACATGATCTACAGCATGACCGCATTCTCTCGCATCGAAATTAAAGGTGATTGGGGCAACGCCGTTTGGGAAATTCGTTCGGTTAATCAAAGGTTTCTAGAGACCTATTTTCGTTTACCTGAGCAATTTCGAGGCATAGAGCCGGTTTTACGTGAACGCTTTCGTAAGCAACTTAATCGCGGAAAAGTAGAGTGTAACTTACGTTTTAATGCCAACCCTGCAAACAAAAGCGAATTAGCCCTAAATGAAAAGTTAGCATTACAACTTATTCAACATGCTAACTGGGTTAATGATCAAACACTAAACAGCCAAGTTAACCCTTTAGAAGTGATGCGCTGGCCTGGTGTGATGGAAGCACCAGAAAATGATATGTCTGCCATTCAAGCTGAATTACTTGCCGCTTTTGACCAAGCCTTAAAAGACTTCATTGCCGCACGCGCCAGCGAAGGTGAGAATCTTAAAGCGATGATTGAACAACGCCTTGATGCAATAGCGAGCGAAGCCGATAAAGTAGCGGCGCATATGCCAGACGTTATTGCTTGGCAACGTAATCGCATCATCGAAAAATTTACCGATGCTAAAATAGATTTAGACTCAGGCCGTGTTGAGCAAGAATTAGTGTTGTTAGCGCAAAAAATGGATGTTGCCGAAGAACTTGATCGCTTAAACAGCCATGTCACTGAAACCAAAAAAATATTGAGTAAAGGTGGCGCACAAGGTCGTCGTTTAGACTTCATGATGCAAGAGTTTAACCGCGAAGCCAATACTTTAGGCTCAAAATCAATTAATACCGACATCACGGCAAGCGCTGTTGAATTAAAAGTATTAATTGAACAAATGCGAGAGCAGATTGCGAATATAGAATAATATTTTAACCTGTTCACACAAGTGCGTAACACACTATAAAGCCTCATTAATTGAGGCTTTTTTGTTTCTGCTTGTTTTCATCTGTTCATACAAGTTGTAATATTAATGGTGGGCAAAGTGGTGGGCAGTAAGCTCACCTCAAAATAGCAAATGGTGGGCAAGCATAGATAATGGCAACTATAACAGCGAAACAGATACAAGGCTTTATTAAAGGTGAACCTAAGCGGCATGCAATAGGTGGTAGCTTATATCTTGTTGTAAGGAATGCAGCGACTCCTTATTGGATGTTACGATATACATCGAATGGCAAAAGAAAAGAAATGACTTTAGGTCAGTACCCTGACTTTTCATTAGCTGATGCCAAAGCCGATGCAGCAATAAAAAAGCGGGAAATAAATTTAGGTGCCGACCCACTTCTCGCCAAGAAACAGGTCAAAGAGCAGTCTATTAAGTTAGTAGATGACCTATTTGCTGACTGGTATGAGAACGACCTAGCCAAAAGGCTAAAACACCCAGGGATTCCCAAACGAATTTACACTAAAGACATTAAACCTGTAATTGGAGACTTACCTATTGCAGAAGTGAGCGCCTTAAGTATTCGCAAAATTATTCAACAAATATCAGATGCTAGACCTACCGTTGCAAATGATGCTCTGATGTACATGAAACAAATGTTTCGACATGGATTTAAGCTAGATTTAATTACTCATAATCCCGCCAGCGCTTTTACAGTTTCCGATGCTGGCGGCGTAGAAAAAAGTAGAGATCGATATTTAACTATTGACGAAGTTGAGAAAGTATTTGGCGTATTAAATAAGAATATAGCTAAATTCAATCGTGATAATTACTTAGCTTGTGCATTACTAATAACTTTAGGCGTTCGTAAAAGCGAGCTTTGCTGTGCTAAATGGGATGAGTTCGAGCTCGATAAAGCATTATGGAATTTACCTGAAGGCAGAAGTAAGACAGGTGCACCAATTACAATCCCACTACCACCACAAATAATTGAATGGATAAACGAACTAAAGATAAGATCATGTGGATCTGATTATGTATTCCCTGCTCGCCGAACCTCTAAAAAACCTCACATGGGTGACGATACGCTTAATAGAGCAATTTCATCAATGTTTGGTCATGAAGCAGGACGGAAAGTACAACCAGTAAACTTAATGGGGGATATAAAGCCATTCGCCCCTCATGATTTACGAAGAACATTTAAAAGCTTGGCTTCCTCACTTAAAATTCCTGGACACGTATCTGAACGCTGTTTAAATCACAAACTAAAGGGAGTTGAAGGTGTTTATGACCGTTACGATTATTTAGAAGAACGATTAGTTGCACATACAAAAGTAACTGATTATCTCGCTGATATAATAAACGGCTAACCCTTAAAAATCATACTTGGACACTTTAGGAGCAGAGGAATTAATTCAAGGAGTTTAATTCCGAAGCTGAAAATTGAAGCTGTACGGTTGATTATTAATATTTACTAAAAATAATTTTCAAAGTTATCATAACGAGCAATAGGGACAACAAATCTGTCAAGCACTTCCTAAACGTAATAAAACGGATGCTTGTATTCTTTAGAACCCTACCGTTAGTAAATTATCATAACAAGCAAAAAAACAAACACCTTAACGATTAAAAACAATGATTTACATCGAGTTTTCGTTAATATATCTTCCTCTAAAGGTAAAGAAGTACTCCTAAGTATATGGAGTTTCTACTTACAAACTTAAATGAGGAGAATACTTTGATTAGTAAGAACGAACATGAGGAACGCCGATTAGAACTCTTTAAAATGCTGTTGCCAGAAATGATTCCAGAAAAACTTAAGCATTATAATGTTGATAATCTGGTTGGTTATGATTTATTGGCTAAAACTCTTGCTTCAGATTCTCCAGGAACGGGCTTATTAGACATATTAAAAGGAAGAGTTCCTAAAGCTAAAGCAGCAGGGTGTGAAGTATTCAACCAAGTCGACGGTAAAGTAACTTTTACCGAGCTAGGGGTAATATCAAAAAATTTAGAGCTTCTTTACTTACAGCTTTCCGAACTACTAACAATACAGAAAGAAAGTAACACTCCATTGATTCATATTGAAAATATCATTACTTCTGTTGCTATGATTTTTTATCCTGCTGGCGCACATGATATGAAAGTAAATTTAGAAAGGCACTCAACCCGTGGTGTTAAAAGTAGCTCTGAAACACCAAGTAAAGGTGGTAAAGGTAAAGCTGAAAAGTCGCTACCTGTACAATTTTTAATAAATGAAATAGTAGAAAGTGTTAATAAAAATACAAAACTAGTGAAAATAACTAAAACACTGTTATCACATGCTATCTGTGATGTTATCGAAGATTTTGCATCTGTAAGCAATAACAAAAAAATTAAATGCTTGAGCTCTTTTAAGGGGTATACACCTAGCCAACCTACTATAAGAAGATGGCTGTCAGAGTTAGATATCCACGAAAAATCTACTCAAGATAAAAGGAGAACATCTCTAATAAAGTTAGTAGACTCAATTAAAGATGAATTTCCTATAGAAACAATCAAATTAATTTTAAAGAATTAAATAACTAATTATCAACTAGTTACATTAAAAGCAACATTGTGTGTGCAATGCACACAAAAGATCACTAATTATAAATCTGTATTCTTTCTCAAAACCTGCCCTAACGAGAAAGAACATGGCCAATCAAATAAAAACATTCCTTGAAGATCGTCTAGTAAGGGAGGCTGAGCGTAAATCCTTAACTACCCTTTCTAGAACAGCAGCATGGCAACTTGAGCAAAAAGGGCTATTTCCTAAACGTAGAAAGCTTCATGCTTCTGGTCAAGGAGTCTGTTGGCTGTATTCAGAGTTAATGGAATGGATCAACTCAAGAGAAGCTGTTAGCTCTAAGGAGGTTTAGCTATGAATAATGCTATACCGCCTATTGAGCAATACATCGAAGAAAACCGCAATGTACGTAAACCTGAAATTCAAAGGTTATTACATATCAGCAGAGCTACATTAGGTCGCTGGATAAAGTCAGGCAAGTTTATTCAACCAATTATGAGACAAAACGGAAGAGCGATCTGGCTTTTTAAAGATGTGCAGCAATGGCTAACAGAACAAAAAATTAAAGAGCAAGCATAGTCAGCTCACTACTAATGATACGGTTTGATACACTTTCGACTTTTTATTTATCTTTAAAGTAGTATCAAACCCCTCATAAACAGGCTTGTTCAGATGATTTTACAAGTTGAAATCAAGCGGTTATTAAATAATATAAACGGTTCTAAATATTTAAAATGTCATTCTTAATAACACCAAATAATTCAGAACTTATTCCATTTAAAGACCATTCATACTTAGTCTACAAAACAGATAAAGGTTTAAATAAAAAAGCATTCGATCAGGTAATGACACTAATCGAAATAAAACTATCTTATTATTCAAGAGCAGCAATTTTTAGGATTGACTTAAGCCCTTCTAGTTTTACGCCTGATAATAAAGTAATCACTTCTTTTTTAGCTAAGCAAGTTAAGGCATTTGAAAAGAAGTATAACTGCTTAGTCAGTTACTATTTCACCCGTGAGCAAAATACATCCGACAAGCAACATTATCACTTAGCTCTATTTTTTAGTGGCCATCAAGTAAATAGTCCTCATAACATATCTCAAGAAATACAAAAAAACTGGATAACTCACTCTCAAGGCTCTATTCACTTTGTTGAAAAACCTTTCTACATGGTTGAGCGGGGAAATAAACTTAGCTTAGAGCAAGCTATATATCGTCTGAGCTACCTAGTAAAAAATAGAACTAAAGAAAACAACGCTCAAATTAAAAGTTATGGAAGCAGTCGCCTTAAATATAAAAACGGAGTACCCGACAATGATATTTTATTGGTAGATCCTGAAATAACTTATCGAAACCGTCAAATAGAAACTAAAGCTCCTCTTTCCTTTATTTCTGATCAAGATCCCTGTGTTCAATCAGTAATACATATGGAAATTAATCAACTCACAATAAATCATAGTCCCTCTGCAGTTAAGAGTGTTCCTAAAGAAGATAACCAATATGACTCTGAGACTAATTTACAACCCCCTTAAAAAGTTGAGCTGATTAAATTATTAATGAAGAGGAATAATTATGCCAAGTGGTGGAAAACGAAAAGGCGCTGGCGCTCCTAAGGGTAACCAAAATGCTCTCAAGCATGGTGGTCGAGCAAAAGTATTGTACGGAATTTCTTTAGATCGAAAACTAACAAAATTTGAATACAGAGCACTATGCATGGAGCAATTAGAAGCATTAAAAACATCTGATGAGCTTGAAGGCAGTTGGACATCACAAACATATTTCCAACTCCGAACAAGATACGCTGGTGCTGTTTTTTTTCGTGAATCTAGAGCTAAGTATAAATGCAAATATACCTTAGAAAATAGAGCATTGATCCGTTTTGCTGACAGCGTAATGAAAAGATATTGATAGATAAATTTGCTATGCGCCCTAATAGGAGTGATCAAATTAATTTGATCACTCCTTAAATTATAAATTGAAAAACTTAACCAAACAATCAAACACCGGACTGATCAAATTTATGAAATCAATCAATCGAGAACTTATACCCAACAACCACATCTTATCATTTGGCTATTGGGAGAATATGGAACTAGAAAAGTTCTTACTTAACGTAACACGAGGAATAGCAACGGATGAACAAAAAAAAGAATGTTACCTTCAGTTTAGTGATGAATTAAGCAAGAGCGAGGAGACGTTAAACGATGTATATTTCAAAAATAATAATACCTTTGAATTATGGACCGAAGGTAAGTTAATCGGCCTGTGTCAATATACGGCTATAGCCAGAGATTGGATATCAGATGCTGCTGAGGACGGTGTAAAACCCGAAGCAAAAAATGAAGATACATTATTTATTTTTTCTGAATTAGAAGCTGTTTTCATTTTAAAAGACTATAGGAATAAAGATCTCGCAAGCTATTTTGCAGGGGTGATAAGAGAAGAGCAATTTAAACAATTACTTGGGTTAATAACCCATAAAAATAATCTAGCATTCAAGACAATAAGCAATCACTTTTTTTCTGAATACCTCACCTCTGATGACGACGAGTTTCATTATTTATTATCTGTAGACGACATAAGCGAATATGCTAAATCCTTACTAAAAAGCATGGGGTTTACTTACAACACAACATTTGATGGTTACTATTAACCCTTCAAAATTTATCGCTGGCAAATATTGATCGAGCTATAGAATACTAGCTCTTTTTCCCTTATCTATGTGTAGAAATGTATTTAGGACTAGTAGTCTTTTCTTTTTATAGTAAGCTACCTAAAAGACAAGGACTTAGGGGGTCAATATTTGCTCAACCAGCAATTAAATAACCTAATAAAGTCTATTTAAAAATAACCTATTGAGAATTCCCTTGAACCAAACTCCTAACAACCTAGCAGCTTTCTGTTGGTCTATTGCTGACCTTCTTCGTGGTGACTTTAAACAATCTCAATACGGTCGAATTATTCTCCCTTTTACCTTATTACGCCGCCTTGAAAGCGTTTTAGACGAAAGTAAAGATGCTGTTTTAGCAGAGCTTGATAAAATTGCACCAATGAACTTGCCTGAAGAAGCGCAGGAACAAATGTTATTGCGCGCAACAAAGTCTGCAAGCAATCCTCATGGCTTAAGTTTCTTCAATACTTCAAAAATGGATATGTCTAAACTGGGTGAGTCGGATATTAAAACTAACCTTGAAAGTTATATTCAAGACTTTTCCAAAGACGCCCGCGAAATATTTGAATACTTCAATTTCGGAGAGTTCATTGGCCAGCTTAATGATGCTGACTTACTTTGGAAAGTAGTACAAAAAGTTAGAACAACAGACCTAAGCCCTAAAGCGATTAGTAATCACGATATGGGCCTAACCTTCGAAGAGCTAATTCGCCGCTTTGCTGAAGGTTCTAATGAAACTGCGGGCGAACATTTTACCCCACGCGATATTGTCCGTCTCACCACTTCATTAGTGTTTATGGAAGATGATGATGCCTTAACTAAATCAGGTATTATCCGCACTATTTACGACCCTACGGCTGGTACTGGTGGTTTCCTTTCCTCTGGTATGGAATACGTACATGAATTAAATCCTCAAGCGGTAATGCGTGCTTATGGCCAAGAGCTTAACCCTGAAAGTTACGCTATCTGTAAAGCCGATATGCTAATCAAAGGGCAAGATGTTACCAATATTAAACTCGGTAATACCCTATCTAACGATCAGCTTTACGCTGATAAGTTTGATTACATGTTATCTAACCCACCATTTGGTGTAGATTGGAAAAAAATTGAATCAATAATCAAAGCTGAAAATACCCTTAAGGGCTTTGATGGACGCTTTGGTGCAGGGTTACCAAGAGTGTCTGATGGTTCATTATTATTTTTAATGCACCTACTTAGCAAGCTACGTGACGCTTCTGAGGGCGGTGGACGTATTGGTATTATTCTTAACGGCTCTCCTTTGTTTACTGGTGGCGCAGGTTCTGGCGAATCTGAAATCCGTCGCTATATCCTTGAAGCTGATTTACTCGAAACTATCGTCGCACTACCTACCGACATGTTTTACAACACTGGTATCGCTACCTATGTATGGGTACTGTCAAATAAAAAACCTGAAGAACGCAAAGGTAAAGTGCAACTTATCAATGGCGTAAACCTTTTTGGAAAAGTAAAATCACTGGGCTCTAAACGTAATGAAATGAGTCCAGATGACATTGCCACTATCACTCGCAGTTTTGGAGCCTTTGAAGTGGTTGATGCAGTTACTCTTGAAGAATTAGGGTTAGATAAACCCGCAGAACAAAAAAGCAGCCGTGGTCGTCAGTCAGCTAATCCAAAAGCAGAAGCTCCTAAAACTTTCTCCAGTAAAATATTCAACACTCACGAATTTGGCTATCGCCGCATCACTATCGAACGACCATTACGTGAAAGCTATCAATTCAGCGATGAACGTATTAATGAACTGCGTTTTGCTAATAAACCGTTAAACGCCTCTATGAAATGGCTTTATGAAACGTATGGCTCAGTATCAGGTAAATCATGGAATGACAGCGAAACGTGTCCGTATTATGGTGTATTAACCGCGCATGAAACAGATATTCGTAAACATTTAAAAGCACATTTCAGTGAAGTAAAAGAAGCCAAAATAAAAGAACTATTAGACAAAAAAACATGGACTTCACAGCTACAAATTTTATTAAAAGGACGCCAACTACAAGAGCAAGTAGGCATAGAACAATGCGACGATATGAATACTTTTGACACAGTACTAAGCAAAGCCTGTAAAAATGGGTCTATTAAATTAGACTCTAAAGAGAAAAAGCTAATTACTGCAGCTGTTAGTTGGAAAAACCCAACAGCTGAAAAGGTCATCAAGAAGGTTCACAAAATTGCCCCTGATCCTCTCTACGGTTTGTTTGAAGAGAGTGGTGGTGCAGGCAACGGCAAAAGAGTATTGGAATATAAAACGGACGGTGACTTACGTGATAACGAAAACGTAGCCCTTGACCCGTCAAAATCGGTCAATGCACTCAACGAAGCCTATTTCAGCAAAGAAGTGCAGCCCCATGTACCTGATGCCTGGATAGATGCCAATAAAAAAGATGATAAAGATCAAGAAATCGGAATCGTCGGTTATGAAATCCCCTTTAACCGTCATTTTTATCAGTATCAACCACCTAGAGATTTAATTGATATTGATGCAGATTTAGATGCGGTTAGTGCAGATATTATGAATTTGCTGCAAGAGGTGCATTCATAATGGCGGGGAAATTTCAGCCTTACTCAGACTACAAAGACTCAGGAGTAGATTGGTTAGGGGGCATACCTTCTCATTGGGATTGTATCAAGCTTAAATATGTTGCTGAACTTGAAGGTAATAAAATTGAATCCGATTCAATTCATAAATATGTAGGAATGGAGAATGTTGAATCATGGACAGGAAAGTATCTTAAGAAGCAAGATGCTCAGACAGAAGGCTTGTCGACTTCCTTTTCTAGCGGTGATGTTTTATTCGGAAAGTTGAGACCATATCTGGCAAAGTCATGGCTAGCTGATTTTTCTGGGATCTGCTCCTCAGAATTCCTAGTTTTAAGAAGTGAAAAGGTGAGTCCTAAATTTCTTAATTATTACTCATTAACAGAAGAATTCATTAAGCAGGTTGATTCTTCAACCTATGGTTCGAAAATGCCAAGAGCGAGTTGGGACTTTATAAGCTTAATGAGGGTTCCTGTTCCAACTGATAATGATTCAGAAAAAATAGGCAACTTCCTCGACCACGAAACCGCCAAAATAGACACCCTAATAGACAAGCAACAACAGCTGATTAAACTGCTAAAAGAAAAACGGCAAGCCGTGATCAGCCATGCAGTCACCAAAGGTCTCAACTCCAAAGCCCTAATGCACGATCCATGTGTTGAATGGTTTAATGAACTTCCTCAGCATTGGAAGGTTAGTAAGCTTGGCTATCATGCAAAGATTTCTAATGGTGCTACCCCTTCTCGTGAAAACATGGCTTTTTGGGAAAAAGGAAATATTGCCTGGCTGAATAGTTCAAAAGTAAATGATGTGCGTATCACTAAAGCTGATCAGTTCATTACAGCCATAGCCCTTAACCAGACTAGTGTTCGACAAGTGAAAAAACATGATATTGTAATAGCTATTACTGGAGAGGGGCAAACTAGAGGGCGTGTTGCCATATGCATGATTGACGCAACAATTAACCAGCATTTAGCTGCCATTTCAATTACCGATAAGTTGTTAAATTTTGAATTTCTATTTTATTATCTTGTAAGTCAATATGAGAGAATTAGATATGAATCTTCTGGTGCAGGTAGTACAAAGGGAGCAATTACATGCGCAGATATCATTTCATTTCCGATAGTCATCCCTTCAGAAAAAGAACAACTGGAAATTAACAATTACATTGTCAATACAGGTAACAAACTAGATTCGCTAATTCAACTTGCAGTTGATCAAGTCAAATTATTAGCAGAACGTCGCTCAGCCCTAATATCAGCAGCCGTTACGGGAAAAATCGATGTTAGAAATTGGCAAGTTCCACAAGCAAAAAGTAGCTCTACAACTGAAGGAATTAATGCATGAGTCGTGTAGGGTCAATTACAAAATTCATTGAACAGATTGGAAAAATAGAATCAAGAAAAGGATATACACTATTTTATCGAGGTCACTCTAATGAATCTTATGAATCAATTCCCTCTGTGTTTCGAAAAATTGAAAATGATAGTTCGACAGGGTTCTTTTCAGACAAAGAAGATTCTTTATTTAAAAATATGGTAATGCAATGCCCTCAAGAGTTTATAGGTTGTTATTCAACCCTTGAGTACTTAGTGAAAATGCAACATTACGGTTTACCAACTCGTTTATTAGATTTAACGACCAACCCTTTAGTGGCGCTTTATTTCGCTTGTTGCTCACATTACGGGAAAGGTGGCAAAAATGGTGAAATATTAGTATATGAAGTACCCAACGAGGATATTAAATTTTTCAATAGTGATACAGCTGCAGTAATTGGTAATTTAGCGAAAATGCCTAGAAATTTTCAATACCAGAAAGATAGAGGTCGTTTTTTACATGAAATACAGGCTGAAAAACCATACTTTAAAGATGAAATTGATATAGGCCATTTATCTTCTGTGCAATGCGTAAAAGCTAAACTCGATAACCGACGCATTACTCAACAAAGTGGTGCCTTTTTTATATTTGGAATGGGTGATGCTATAAACCTTCCCGCAAAAATACCTTATCCGTATATTTGCAAAAGAGATAATACACCAGTAACCATTGGCATCTCACAGACTAACAAAAAAAAGATGCTTACTGAATTGGCTGAATTATCAATTTCTGAGGCATCACTATTTCCTGAAATAGACAGTGTTGCTCGTCACCTTAAAAATCAAGTTGTGGAAGCATTATAAGTATTGTGTCTACCGGAATATTAAATATAAAAGGATTTACCTCGTGAACACTAGCAAATGGAAATCAATTTTAGGCTTCGTCACCTTAGAAAAATACCCCAATATCCCCTGCCCTTATTGCCATCAAGAAACATTAAATTTTGATAAAGGCAGTATTGTTAGCCGCGAGGTGTCTGAAAACTATAAAAAAATGGCTTCACGTCACTTCAATATTGAGCAAAACAAACAAAAAGATGAAAGTTTAGAGCAAGGCAAGCTTATTAAAGATATGTGGGACACTAACTCACTATTAGGTGTGTTGGGGGCTGTTGGTTACGCCATATACCAAGTGGCAAAACCTAGTTATCATTTTTGTAAATTTACTGCCTTTATGACTTGCGCCAGCTGTAATGACAATGTTTCCGTAATAGGATTATCTCAAGAACATACAAAAAAAACAGATAATGAAAAACAATTACCTCCTTTGTATAAAATAGAGCAATTTTCAGTACCTGTGCCCATGTTTGAAATTAGCTCTACAGTTCCCGTATCAATACAGTTTGAATTATTCGGTGCGTTTAGTTACTTCCATATTGATACTAACTCATCTGCCAGTAAATTGAGAAGAGCAATCGAAAAGTTCTGTAGTGAATTAGGTATGAAGCCGAATACTCTTGCTCGACAAATAAAAGAATTGGAAACAAAATATCCAACAGAAGCCGATTTTCTAAATACATTACGTTTAGTGGGTAACGAAGGTACGCATTCTGATAACGTCAATGAAGATGATTTATTGCTGGCGTTTGATATTGTTGAAGAGGTATTAGCTATATTCCCACGCTTAGAGACATTAGAACGCTTAAAAGCACCGCAGGCGAAATTAGAGGACAAGTTCGATAAGAAGAAAGCACGAACTGAAGCTGAAACACTAGAACATGAGAAATAACGGAGTAATTAATGAGTGATGACTTAATGCCCGAAGCACCTAAGGGTGAGTTTATTTTATTTAATAGTACTGATGGCAGTACTAAGGTTGAATGTCGTTTTGAGTCTGACAGCTTATGGCTTACTCAAGCATTAATCGCTGAGCTATACCAAAAGGGTGTGCCGACCATTAATGAGCATTTATCTAATATTTATAGCGATGGTGAAATTGAACAAAACGCAACCATTCGGAAATTCCGAATAGTTCGACAAGAAGGCTCTAGGCAAGTAACAAGAGAAATAGAACACTACAGTTTGGAAGCGATTCTTGCGGTTGGATATCGAGTTAGATCTAAAGAAGGTATTCAATTCAGGCAGTGGGCAACAAAAACCTTACAAGCATATTTAGTTAAAGGTTTTGTTATTGATGATGAACGCTTAAAACAACCTGAAAATAGTCAGTACTTTGAAGAATTACTGAATACTATTCGTGATATTCGTTCTTCAGAAAAACTGTTTTACCGCAAAGTGTGTGATATTTTCGCAACCAGTATCGATTACGACGGTAAAACTCAGCAAAGTTTTAATTTTTTTGCGCAAGTACAAAATAAAATGCATTGGGCTGCCCATGGTCATACCGCAGCTGAAATAGTCCATCTTCGTATTGACGCCCGCAAACCGCATTTAGGGTTAACCAATTATGCGGGCATTACTTCAGGAAAAGAGCCAACCCGTAAAGAAGTCATTGTGGGTAAAAATTATTTAGCTGAAGATGAGTTGGAAACTTTAAACCGTTTAGTCACGTCTTACTTAGAATTTGCTGAGCTGCAGGCTCGCAATGGTAAGCTAATGAAAATGGTTGATTGGGCGAATAAGTTAGATGACTTTCTTAAGTTAAGTGATTTTAACGTTCTAAGCCATAAAGGCAAGATATCGACAGAGCAGGTAAAACAAAAAGCCAAGCAAGAATATGACAAATTTAGACGAGTGATTGACTTAAAGCCAACACAAGTTGATAGAGACTTAGCTGCTGCCGTGAAAACGTTAACTAATAAAAAACCGAATAAATAAGAATAAGCACAAGGAAGTAGGGATAAAAATGAGTAACAAAACACAAGAAGTGGTTTTTCAAAACGATATGATACGCCAGCTAGTATCTAATGGTTGGTTGCTAGGGAAACCTGAAAAATACAATCGTGAGTTAGCCTTATATGAAGAGGATGTGTTGGGTTTTGTAAAAGATACTCAGGATACTCAATGGCAAAAGTTTTGTGCGCTCTACCCTACCAACCCAGAGCAAAAATTTTTAGAACGTGTTGCCTCACAGCTAAATAAAGCTGACCCGAATGCGGCTAATAAAGATATGCGTACTTTTGGTACGCTAGGTGTTTTACGCCATGAAATACGTGACCGAGGTACGCGTTTCAGTTTATGCCAGTTCAAACCTGAGCATGATTTAAACCCTGATACGCTGGCGCGTTACAAAAAGAATCGATTACGTGTAGTGCCTGAGCTAGTTTACTCTCCTTGGGCAACAGACGAACATGAAGCTGAAAATGGTGTTAAAGCGAAGAAGTGGCGCATAGATTTAGTTCTATTTGTTAATGGCCTGCCCATAGCAACGCTTGAACTTAAATCAGAGTTTAAACAAGCCGTTCAAAACGCCATTAAACAATATAAGACCACGCGCTTTTCTATAGACCCTGCCACTAAAAAGCCTGAACCATTGTTAACCTTTAAGCGCGGCGCATTGGTACATTTTGCTGTGAGCCAATATGAAGTGTATATGGCTACGCGATTAGAAGGGAATGATACTTATTTCTTACCTTTTAACAAGGGAACAAGTGAAGGCGGTGCGGGTAATGATGTACCTGAAGATATTAATCAATACGCCACTGACTATTTATGGAATGAGGTATTACAGCCTGATAACTTATTAAATATTTTGGCTCGCTTTGTCCATTTACAAATAGAAGAAAAGGAAGACTGGGAAGGCCGTAAATACAAAAAAGAGACATTGATTTTCCCGCGTTATCATCAGTGGGATGTTGTTAGTAAACTAGTGAATGCTGCTCGTACTGAAGGGCCTGGTCATAAATACTTAATACAGCATAGCGCTGGTTCAGGTAAATCAAACTCTATTGCTTGGTCCGCACATCAACTATCTGCAATTCATACCGACCAAGGTAACAAGCTTTTTGACTCTGTCATCGTTGTCACTGATAGAACGGTACTTGATGACCAACTACAAGAAACAATATCTCAATTTACTTCAGTAGAAGGTATGGTAGGCAGAATAAACCGTGACGAAGGAAATGGTTCTAAATCAGAAAAGCTTGCTGGCGCTCTAGAAAATTCACAGCCAATTATTATCGTAACCATTCAAACCTTTCCTTTTGTTTTAAAAGCCATTGAAAACAGTGTTAGTTTAAAAGAACGAAACTATGTGGTTATTGCAGATGAAGCTCATAGCTCACAAACAGGTAGTACTGCTCGCCAGCTAAAAGAAGTATTAATGATTGATGGTTCTTTACATGGAAAATACGCTGATGAAGAGCTCACTACCGAAGATATTTTAGATGCTACGGTGGCTTCACGTCGCGCCTCTAGTAACTTAAGCTACTTGGCGTTTACCGCAACACCTAAAACCAAAACACTTGAACTCTTTGGCCGTTTACCTAAGCC
>CAJXYE010000041.1 GCA_913063325.1 uncultured Colwellia sp.
ATCCAACAGGTCAAGAAGGCGTTAAATAATAAGCTTCGTATTCATGTTTCATCTGAACTACACGGATTTCTAAATACTATTATCGATGACAAAGATGGGCTCTCCTTAAGCCAGCTTCGAGCCGGTGCAAAAAGCGTTATGGTGACAGAGCTAAAAAAAGAACTGACGGTGTATCATCAGTTACAGCCTTATACAAGACAGATTGATAATGCTGTTAAGGGCTTAGCCTTATCGTCTAAAAACCAACAACACTTCGGTGAAATGGTGGATTATTATGGCAGTAAACTAAAACGCTTTAAGCGTCCACAGCAACACCTATGGTTGCTGTGTTTTCTGACTCAACGCATACGGCAAAGCCTAGAGCGATTGGCTGATGGGTTTATTCATCATATCCGTAAACAACAAGAAGCTGCGCATGCGTTTGCCCAACAGGCAGTGTTTGACTCATGGAGGTCAGCTGCAGACAATGTCACCAAAGCCGCAGAATTACTGCATCTGTTTGTTGATGACAGTATCGACGATAATCAACCATTTGCAACGGTTAGGCAACAAGCATTAAGTGTAATGAATAACCAAGATATAGAAACGCTATGCCTGTACTTAAAAAAGCAAAAACGCACGGTAGAAGAATATCAATGGCAATATTATGATGATCAAAACGGGTTAATTGAGCAGTTATTAAGGCCCGTGTTTCTATGTCTTGAATGCCAAGCAGGTAAAGGCTCAGAAGCATTAGTGACCCAGCTCAAAACCACAAAAACAGAACTATTAGCAGGTAATACATTGCAAACAATGGATAGTACACTTATCCAACAAAAACATCGTCCATGGTTAATTAACAAGGATGTTGTTCATCCACAGCGATACGAATGGTTGCTTTACCGTCAACTGGCTTCTCGGCTTAATGGTCGAATTTACTTATCAAACGTCACTAAATATCGTGCGCTAGAAGACGACTTAATTGCATCGTCAATACAGCCTGATCTATTGGCATCATCAACATTGGAAAAGCTAAAGCAGCCGATTCAGAAGCTACTGCAAGTAAAACAAATACGCTTAACAACATCCCTAGAAGATGTTGCTCGTCACATTGATAATGGTGATAACCGCAATGTGATCATGAAGAGCCGAAGTGGCACACGATGGCGACTGCCAGTTAAAGGCTCCCAATCACTTGTCAACAACCCTTTCTTTAAACAAATGATCCCCGTCAGTATTGCTGATGTGTTGCGTTATGTTGAACAAGAAACCAACTTTATGCAATGCTTCGCACACGTGCTGCCAATACAAAAACAAGTAGGCGCCAATCAGGATGATTTATTGGCTATTCTAATTGCGAATGCGACACATCGCGGCGTATATGGGATGGCACAAATATCTGATCGCAGTTATGAGCATCTAAGCACTATACAAGCTAATTATATTAGGCCTGAAACCTTGCAAGAGGCTAGTGATATCATCAATAACGCAGTAGCGGCACTCCCTATTTTCCGCCACTATCACATCCAAGAAGACGTCCTGCACGCCAGTACCGATGGGCAAAAATTTGAAACTCACCTTGAGACTTTTAAAACTCGCTACTCCTCGAAATACTTCGGCACCAACAAAGGTATTACGGCCATGACGTTAGTTGCCAATCATAGTGCGTTAAATGCCCGTATCATAGGATCTAATGAGCATGAGTCCCATTATATTTACGACTTACTACAATCTAATACTAGTGATCTTAAGCCAGATGTCCTCTCAACCGACACCCATGTACTGTATATATAACTGCAATATTCTACATATGTAAATATATTTAAATACGGACATTTTTTCCTGTAAAAACATTCTTTTTGAGTTACTTTAGATTTATATAAATCATTATTCATATTTAAAATAGATAACCAAATGTCTAAAGCTAAGTTTGAAGTTATAACTCACTTAAAATTATTTGAACCTACTAGTTTCGTTGTCGATGGTGACTTAATTTCTAATACCTGCCCTAAAACTAAAGAAAAATATAAGTATCAAATTCAGCAAAATGATGACTTTCATTTAGATCATTACAATCATTTTCCGATGATACTTAATTCAGACGGAAGCCTTTGGGAGCAGGCCAATTTATTTTTGCTGGATAGTTTAAAATCGGTTAAACGTGTTTCTCCAAAAACATTAGAATCTAAATCTGTTGATTTAGTTATGTTTAAAAGATGGTTAGATACTGAAGAAGTTGACTATTTATCCGTCCCTAAACGAATAATGGCAAGACCAACCTATCGATTCTGTGCCTACCTTCATGAGTTAATAAGAAATGGTGAAATAAAATCGAGTACAGCTAAACGCAGAATGGGTACAGTACAAACATTCTACCGATGGCTAAAAACCTGTGCAGGAGTAACATTTGATTATCCATTGTGGAGAGAGAAAGAAGTTTTTATTAACTTTAAAGATCATAAAGGCTTTTCACTCAGTAAAAAACAAATATCCACGGATTTATCTTTTAAGCAAACGAACAATAACTCTGATTATGAAGAGTACATACAAGACGGTGGAAAACTAAGACCACTTGCTACAACTGAGCAATACCAATTAGTTGAGGCATTAAGAAACATTGGCAATTCAGAAATGACTTTATCATTTATGTTTGCCTTAACAACCGGTGCCAGGCTTCAAACAGTTTTCACATTAAGACATTGCCATTTTGAGGCTGAAATTCCTGATACCTTAAAAGTCGTAAAAATAAATACTGGAAACGGTACCTTAATTGATACGAAGTACGGAAAAAATATCGTTCTGCATATACCAGCGTGGCTATATAGGCGTATTCAGTTATATCTTGGCTCAAAGCGTGCCAAAACAAGGAATCAATTATCTAGGCTAGTTTATGAATCTGAGAATTATCAATATGCATTTTTAACTAAAGGCGGACGACCTTATTATATGGCAAATTCAGATCCATTCTTAACCCTTTATCGTCATCCTCCTCGAGGAATATCTGTTAACGCATTTATACGACAGCAACTTATACCTGAGCTCACTAGCAAAGGCCACATATTTAGCATTAGATTTCATGATCTCAGAGCCACTTTTGGTATGAACTTGCTCGAAGATAAAATTAAATCTACAAATCATAATTCAACTATGGGAAGAGAGTTACTGAGTGGGGATGCTTTGTGGTCAGCCCTAATGATCGTTCAAAAAAGACTAGGTCATTCAAGTATTACTACAACTGAGCGGTATCTGACCTATCGAAAGGACTTTTCAATTGCACTTACTGTTCAATCTGAGTTTGAAAAACACCTTATGCAAGTGAGTGATGATTATGAAGGAAATTAATACTCGATGGACAGAACGAAAAACCATTGTATATGAACTTGAAAATATCCCCCTTAATTTTGATGACAATATTTATCCAGTTGATTATTCACAGTTACAAATAAAAGTGCCTTGGCAAGTCAAAAATTTAGATGTTGGCTCCTGGTGTTTTACCAGGAGAAAATCAAAACATGCCAATTCAAATCATGCAGACTATGCTACAAGCTTAGTTGATGCTAGTTCATTCAAAAAGAGTCGTATTAACGCTATAAAAGCCTTTGTGGAATATTTGCATAGTCGATATAGCACAGGCATAACGCCAAAAACCCTTCATCGATATACTAGTAGCTTTAATCAATTTTTAGTTTGGTGTGATTCTAACCAGCAAGAAGATGTATTGAACACAATCATGACAGCAAGGAAAAGCTTGGCTGAATATATCCTTACTCTTTTTCATTTAACACGAAGTAGTCAACTCAACATAAATACCGCAGCTCGTTATCAAAATCATATCATTGAAATATTAAAATTCATTTTTGATGACGATGAAGGAGTCATTAGTGCGGGGCTTCGTCTTATCAGAAAGAGTGGAGCCGCAACAGTAGCAACTCCAGTTCCTGGTCATTCAAAGGTCCATCAGTCTATTGAACTATATTTAAGCCTATTTAATCAAATAACTGACTTTGTTCTTAGCTTTGAAAAGTACCCGTTTCAATTAACTTTGCCTGAAGAAACTCTGTGGGTATTTCCAACAACTCGTCCAATGGCCACTACAGCAAAATTAAAAGTACGTAATGAATGGACTAGAGGTTTTTGGTCGTGGGATTATGAAAACGGTTGTTTATCCAAAGTAGAAAATATGGAGAAATATTACAATGGAGATAAAAAACAAAAAAGAGATGCCTCTAGGTACATTATGAAGGCATCTCAAAAAGCGCTAGTTGAGGCAAATTCGGACAATAATAACTATTATCGTAGACGCCTAGCTTCACTTGCAAGTGACGCTTTTACCATGTTATTCATATCGAATACCGCAATGAATTTAGCACAAATGATAACACTTAATTGGTCTAACGATTATAAAGTTGGCAAAGAACATCAAGGTTATCGCGCAATCAAACTCAGGGCTGGAAACAAATCACAGCACTTCATCGTCACCAGTTCATTTTTACCACTCTTTAAAAAGTATTTAAAACTTCGAAAATATTTACTTGTAGAAGATAGTACCCAATTATTTTTTGGTTTTGATGCTTCAATTATCAATCACAAGCCATTATCAAAGGGTTTTACTACCAATTTCAATCAAAAATTAAGGAATAATATTGGCATCAACATACCAACGATAACCGCACGAGAATGGAGAGCTCACAAAGCCGATTGGTTAATCACCAATACAGATCCTAAAACCACGGCAATGATGTTACAAAATAGCGAGCGTACAGTGCTAAAACATTACACAACAGGGTCTGAAATTGAAAGCGCAAACGAAATGTCAAAATTTTACGATAGCCTTTCCACCATTCAATTTAATACTTCTAACGCTAAAAAATCGCAGTATACCTCAGTTCCTATAGGTCAGTGCCAACAATTCCAAGTTCCAAAGGTCATTGATTCTATAAGTAATGTTTTACCTGACTGTTCAACCCCACATGGTTGTTTAAATTGTTCCCACTATAGGATTGTTGCAGATGAAGAAGACATTAGAAAGCTAGTTAGCTTCCGTTATATCTCTGTTGAGTCTCGTCAACTGGCAAGCAATGAAACACATTTTGAAAACTACTTTGGTAAAATGCTTACTCGTATAGATGAAATATTAATGTCACTTAGAACCCAGAATAAAAAATTAAAACTTCTTGTTGATAGAATATGCTCGGAAGTGTCAGAGCAAGAAATGCTTTCTCCATATTGGGACAGGAAATACCAGTTACTCATTAATCTGGAGCTCATTAAATGAATGAGTCTTATCAATTACTTTACGAATCTAGATTTGAAACGGCGGTTGACCAAACTAAACCTGACAGTTTCCAACTTAACTCTAAAAATATAACTTGTCCCTCTCAAACTTTCGTTATCTCACGAAATACTGACGGAGTAGTGCTATCAACCTATGGTGACGCTACTTATTGGGATTTAACTCCATACCGAACAGCGGCCTCACAAGATACAAAATTGTATTGGAATAACCTTCCATATCAAACGGTAGACGAAGCAAAATGGCTAACTTTCATAATGATATATCTTGTTTCAACGGGACGAGCGGGAGCTCTCACCGTTGGGACTTTATATAATTACCACAAAGTGATTAAGAAACTATGTCATTACGCAAGTGAAGAAAGCTTAACTGTTACTGAGGTTTTAGCATCAAAACAAAATGTTACTAAATTTATAAAGTCTAAGATTAATACTGGTAGTTTATTGACTTACTTTATTGCTCTTTTGGGACATTTATTCGAACTAGGTGAAAAGCAAACAGGTATTCCTACATTGGGTTTAAAGGTTATCACTGATATTCGAGCGCTACGAGAGACTATTCCAGAACATAAGCAACACCCTGTTATACCTCCACGTATATTTAGCGGTTTTTTATCTGAGCTTTGGTCATTGATATTTTCCTTTAAAAAAATACAAGCGCCTCTTATATCACTCATCGAAAAATGTGTTGAGAACAAAATATATGGACGAAGGCAAAAACCTAAAAACATTGAAAAATATGGTATTGAGCTCAACTTCTCAGAAGCTGTTGAATTTCATGGTTTAACCAGTGAGGTTGATAAATTAGGGATTAAGAGTCTTACAAATATTCATGGCTATATCCTAGCAATCCAAGATGCAGGAAGATATTTACTACATGCTTATTCAGGTATGAGGTATAGTGAGTTACTGAGCTTAATGTTGAATTGCTTATCTATAGAAAAATCAAAACATGGGAATATAGTTCGACTGTTAGGAAAAACAAGTAAGCTTGTCGGTCAACGAAAAACAACCGCATGGATCACATCAAAAGAAAGTGAAACTATTGTTGAAGTACTACAATCTATCGCAAAACTTGTAACCCACGATCAAGATTTCTCTGCCGAAGAGCTTATTCTATTTCCATCTCCAAGCTATTTAGGTTTTGTTGGGGCAAAAAGAAGTTCAACAGCTTGTTTACCACACAACCATACAAGCTCAACGTTGTGGCGCTTTATTAATATTAAAGAAATAGAAATTAACAATGAAGATCTGAACTTCCTTGAAATAATTGATTGCTCTCGAGCATGGAGAATGGAAGATCAATTTAAAATTGGAGAAAGGTGGTCTTTTTCTTCGCACCAATTTAGGCGAACCCTTGCTTATTACTGTCGTCAAAGTGGACTAGTAAAACTATCAACATTAAAACGACAACTCAAGCATATCACTCGTGAAATGTCCTTATATTATGCTCATGGAAACGAATACAGTGAACTATTTGATACCAATGAACATTTCCACAAAGAATACGATAGAAGCAAACCAGAAGTAGATACGCTTGCATACGTATTAGAATTATTGTTTTCTGAAGAGGATTTACATGGGAGTCATGGCAATCATATTGAGCGGTTTAACAAACCAAAGAATGCACAGCAAAAAGTAAAAATCCTCATGAATCGAGGTGATATTGTTAAAAAGTTCAAAAATGGTGAGTTGGCTTATAAAGAGACAGCATTAGGGGCATGTACTACGACTTCCCCTTGTAATCAAAAGTTACTTGGTAATATATCTGCTTGTATTAAATGTACTGATGCGGTTTTAAAACCATCAAAAGTACAAAACGTAATAAATTATCAACGTAACTTTGTAGCATCGCTCGAGAAAAATAGTATTGAATATAGAACTGAAAAAATGGAACTAGAAGCATTGTTGTTACAACAAAATAAAATGGTTAAAAGAGGATGATTTAATGGGAGCCGTAGATAACTATTTGTCTGCTTTAGAGCGATTAAAAAACAATACACCGGTTGTTTTACCCAAAGGAACTCGTATATCTAAAGATACAGTTGCATTGGAAGCTGGCCGTAAACGAAGCTCAATCAAAAAATCACGACCTCAATTTGCAAGTCTTATCGAAGAAATTGAATTAGCTGCAAGTATTCAAAGTAAGCCCGAAGACGACTCTAAAGGTTACTTAGATAAACTAAAGTCAGAAAAAGATCATTATAAAAGTCTATATCAGCAATCACTAAACCGAGAGCTAATGCTAGTAAAGCGGCTGTCTGATTTAGAAAAACTACTTTCAAATGAAGTAGGCAAAAATAATGTCCACAATATACGGGCATAACAATCGATATTTGTCCGTATTTTTTGTTGATATACAGACAAAATGTAAATCAATATCTAACTGATATCATTACAAATTAACATGTCCGTATGTCCTGTTTTTTTCAGTACTCATGGTGTTAATCATGTTAATTATGCCTTATTGGATTTATGCGGTTATAGTTTTGCGCCTAGGTATGCTCAGTTCACCAGTGTGATCAATGACCTATTTAACGTAACTGAAAGCGACGACGGAAACACGCATCTGGCGCTGAAAAAGCCGATAAAAATGAATGTGATTGAAGAAGGCTGGCAGGATATTCAGCGTATTGTGTTATCCCTTCAAGAAAAACGCACAACACAGGCATTGCTAGTACGCAAATTATCTGGTTATCCATCTAGACACCCTATATTACAAGCATTAACGGAATATAATAGGCTCATCAAAGCCCAATATTTACTTGATTATATTGATGATGCAAGTCTGCGCCAATATGTTCAACGAGCACTGAACCGAGGCGAAGCCTGGCATTTCCTCAGGCGAGCTATTGCATCGGTCAATCGTGACCAGTTCCGTGGAAAAAACGAATCAGAAATAGTCGTCTGGAACGAGTGTGCCCGTTTGACGGCAAATGCTATTATCTACTTTAACTCGATGATCCTAAGTCATCTATTACTGCACTTTGAAGAAGTTGGTGACGAGGAAAAAGCAGCAATAACTCGACAAGTATCACCCGTTGCATGGCAGAACATTAATCTGAGCGGCACTTATCAGTTCGCTAGTAACCGCAAACTACCTGATTTACAGGAAATAACTAGGCCTATTGTTGAAAATGAAGTCTAAAATGAAAGGTAACCCAGCTCCACAAGCCATTAACTGCGAGGGTTGTGGCGATTTATGTTACTTTAGAGGGGAAAATCCCTAGAACCCCTTATTCTTATGTACTAATTAAAAACTATTTATACCTTTAGCGATTTGAATACCTAATAAACTGAATCAACTGCTGTACTTGCTGATTATTAGGTACTAATTGATTAAGCTGATAAGCGTAATGTAACGCTTCATCAAACGATTTAAGCGAAATTAAAACACTCACTAACCCGTAAAGATAATCTGGATTGTTAGGCACTATTTGATGTGCTAAACCATAATCAGCTTTAGCTGCTTGAAGTTGCTGGTTTTCTTGTAATAAAACGGCCCTAGTATATAAATATCTAGGATTTCTAGCCTCATTAGCTACCGCTTTATCAAACAATGGTAAAGCTGCTTGTTTATTCTTTTGGCGCACTTTAGAAAGCGCTAACTGAAAATATAAATCTGCGGCTTTATTATTAACTTCTAGCCCTTGTTTTAGTATTTTTTCTACTTTGAATTCATCGCCTTGTTGTCGATAAACTTCAGCTAAATAAACATAAGCAGGCATAAAAATATCTTCTACTTTTATCGCAGTTAATAAAGCTTCTTCAGCTTGTTTAAAGTCTCTTTTCAAAGCATACACTTGTCCAATATTTACGTGGGCGGTCGCTCTATCAGCTTGATACAATTGTCCTTCAATGTATTCTGCAACCGCTTTTTCTAACTGTTGCCGTTTTTCTCCAACAAATGTCGGATCAGCCAGGTTTTCCACCAACTGGCGCCCTGCCGCCATTCTGACAGGCTTTTCTTGATGTGTAAGTAAAGGGATAAGCTTTAGTGAGCGATTGATTAAACTTAATTGCCCTGATGCTCTAATCGCAGCGAGTACCAACATAATATCGCTACTATTAAGCTGCTTACTAATAAAGCCAATAAGTTCTCTATTATTTCTAGCACCAAATATACGTGAAACAGCCGAAGCCCTAATAATTTCAGGGTTTGTCGGGACATTGGCAATAGCCATTAATGCAGGTATAGCGGTAAAGTCGCCGCTATCAGCTAAAGCAAAGGCATGAGCGTAGCCTTTTTCTTTCTGATATGTTGAATTAGGAAACCACTTTGTTAACTGTTTGGCATGTTGGTCATTGGCTATATCACTATGACAAGACTGGCAAGCATTTGGCACACCAAGCGTGACACTTAAATCAGGACGCGGAACTTTAAACGAATGGTCACGACGATCATCAACTTCCATATAAGTGGTTTCAGGCATATGGCAATTAACACATTGTGAACCAGCTGAATTAGCAAGGTGTTGGTGATGTGATCTAATATCGTACTGCTCTGCACTATGACATTGGGTACAGGTGGCGTTACCTTCAAGTTTAAGCTTTAAGGTATGCGGATCATGGCAATTAGTACAAGTAACACCATTTTGATACATTTTACTTTGCTTGAACGAGCCATAAACATACACCTCATCAAAAATTTGCCCGTCAGGGTAATATAAAGGCGTATTTACTAATGACGATTGATATTGCTGATGATATGGCACTGATTCAGTGTGATCTGACAGTTGTGATCTTCGGCTATGGCACTGAGCACATACTTCCACTTGCTGTGTTTTTTTCACTCGCGTTGTTGGAAATAGCTTACCTAAGTCATTAGTAGTAAATGCAGGTACTTGCGTTGAAATATCTTGGCTAAAGCCAAATTTATTTTTATTACTGTCAGGATTTTTTATTTTACTATCAGGATTTTTTACCCACGTTAAATGTTGCTCACTTCCCTGATGACAAGCGGAACAACTAACATTAATGACGTCATAACTCGACTGATATGAAAGTGTTTCTAAATCAAAGCCTTTCTTAAAGTTTGTACTGTGGCAATCGGCGCAGTTTTGATTCCAATTTTGCCCCATTTGCGTCCAATGAAATTCATCTTCAGCATTAAGTTCAGGATAAAGGTTAAACCACCTTTGTCCACCTTCAGCTTTTGAGCGACTGTCCCAAGCGTAAGGAATAAATTGATACTTTCCTGCTCCATCACTAAACATATATTGTTGTAGCGGGTAATAACCAAAAGTATAAAGTAACTCTTTAGTTACTGGGCTTCCATCTACTCCAGGCATAGTTATTAAATACTTGTCGTCTTGAATCAGTAGCTTTATTTCTTCATCGTTTAGCTTAACCTTGCCTAAAGTAAAATCTCCCAAATTAGAGTCCGATGATACTTCAGCCATAGAGTGAAAATGGTGTGAGCTTTTCCAAGCTAGTGTTTGAGTTTGATGACAAGAAGCACAGCTTAAGTCTTTGTTAGCTTCACTTTTAAAACTAACAAATAATGAAAAGACAAAGAAACACCAAATTAAAGCCATTGATGTTTTAAACCGAATTAGCAAAGTTATCCCTTAAAATTAATAAATTAAAACAAAACTTAAAGAAGTTTTTTAGCTATTACGCAAGATAAAATAAATTTATTGCCCAGTGCTCTTAAACACCCGATACACAAATAATGTGATTAACTACATGGTTGTAATGCTAACCATATACAAAGCAAAGCTTATCAATCTATAAATTATTAATTCTACACAACTTAGCCTAAGCTTGTTGGAATAACTTTACACCTTGCTCATTAAGAGTCACTTTTAAGCGACCCGCTTTAACCAATATTTGCAAACTAGCTAATGCTTCACCAAATGCAAATAAGTCATTACCTGAGTCAACTTCACAGTTAAATAACACTTGATAAGTTTCATTAACTTGTTTGGGTTCTTTACAATGCAGATAAAGCTGTTCAAGCTTTTCTTTATGCCCATAAACTATTTTATTTAATCGGCTAACACCACCATAAAAAGCTAAACCATGTGCTGGCAAAATCAAGGTTTCATCTGTAATCACTGTTGATATGTGCTGTGCTGAATCAAAATATAATTGCATAGGGTTAGCATCAGGCGCATCAGGCCAAATACTGATATTTGGCGTGATACTCGGTAATATTTGATCACCAGCAATAAGAATATCTAATTCCTGACAATAAAAACATGCATGCTCCGACGCATGGCCATAGCCCATCACTATTCGCCATTGATGATTACCTAAAGTAACTATTTGCTCATCTTGTAATACCTGACAAGGTGAGTCTACAGGGTAAATAATACTGCGAAAGGTATCAATATTCCTAAAATAAGCCTTTACTTGTTTTTGTCCTTCACCGTATCCAGTATAAAACTCATTGAGCTGATCTCTTGGTACACTTGGCTCACAAGAAAATAACATTTGATAATATTTGTAATCAGGCATTGAAATACTAAAACTAGGCTTGTGCTCTAGCTCTTCAAGTAGCCAACCCACTAAGCCAATATGATCAGGGTGACCATGAGTACAAATAATGCGAGTGATTGGTTTACCTTTTAACTGGTTATTTATTACCGCAAGCCACTGCTCTTTGGCTTTTGATGTATTCGGGCCAGTATCAATTACCACCCAACCATCAGCTTCTTCTATTAGCCAAATATTTATATGATCAAGTGCAAATGGCATACTAATGCGCAGCCAATATAAGTTATTACCTACATGCAACAGGTGTTGAGGTTCGGGGGCTTTTTCTTTGAAATTCTTTAACATTTTATACTTTCCAAAAATAGACGAGCGAAAAAAAGGCGATAGTAAGGTAACAATGTCACCTTACTTTCGCCTTAACTTGCGAGCAATTATTCGAGTTTAATTTAGAAGTTAAAACCTACTTCGAAGTTAATACGACGTTTACTTTGATGAACACCATTAGAATATGCACCAGCCACTAGTGGGATCTTAGTTAAATAAACTTCATAATCTTCATCAAATAAATTGTTAACCGTAAATGCCGCATGCCAATTGCTATCATCTGGAGTTAATGTCACACGATAGTCAACTAATGCGTAGCCGTCTTGCATCAAGTTTTGTTCATTACTTGAGTCAACCGTATGCTTTGATTTGTAGCTAACACTTAACATGTTAACTAATTCATAGCTGTCAAATACTTCTGTTACATGTTCAGCTGCAACGAAGGCTTTAAACTCAGGCACCCAAGCTAGGTTATCACCTGACCAATCACATTTACCATTAGCGCCCTGCTCACCTCTATAAACTTCAGTTAAGCTACACGCTGCACCTTGGAATTCATCGTAGTAAAAATCTAAGTATTCCGCATTTGCAGTAATTTTTAGATCATCTGTTGCTTGCCAGATAAACTCTACGTCAACACCTTTTTGAATTGATTTACCTGCATTACCTACGTTAAATCCAATAGAACCATTAAAAATCGACGTTTGTAGGTTGTCGTAAACACCATAAAAGGCTGCAACATTCAAGCGAACTGTTTCCCAGTCTGACTTAAAGCCTACTTCCCACGCTGATACACTTTCATCTTCAAATTCAGTATCTTCTGGCGTACCCGCTGAAGGTCCAGGTGATGTGCCAAGAGGGCTCGCTGTAACTGGGCCTTCATAAAGCGTATCAAAACCACCCGCTTTAGCACCATCGGCGTAATTTACATAACCCATAAAGTCGTCAGAGAAATGATAACTAGCACTTGCTTGTAACATTAAGTGATCTTCTTCGCGTACCATATCTTGAAATTCATGCGGAGCACCCACAGACTTTAATACTCCCCAGTAACTAAACAATTCAGGTGTTAAGCCCGCATATGGATGTCCTTCTGGGTATGGTGCACTAGTAGCAGTAGTACCGTCAATATTAAGTAATCTTAAGCCTTGAGTGGCTGTTTTCTCAATATCGGTATAACGCAAGCCAAGTGTTAAACTTAACTTATCTGTTGGCAAATAATCGATTTGAGCAAATAAAGCTGTTTGCTCAGTGTTTTGCATTAGGTAGTTAGAACGAGAAAATGAACCAAACTCTAATGGGCTACCAATTAATGTGCTTACATGAGGCATATAAAAGTCAACATCAAAACCTGTATTAAAATCTGCATCTTGATAATAAAGGCCTGCCATAATGTTTAATTGGTCGTTTATTTCAGTATCTAAACGCAATTCTTGAGAAAACTGACTGTAATCTTCAGGTGTATTTGTCGACATAAAGTTTGCCGGTGTCATATCAACATCTAACGTATGATAATAATCATAGTTACTGTCAGCTGTAATTGAGGTTAATGACATGCTGTCGTTAATTTGCCATACAACTTCAAGCATAGTTTCATCACTGTCGTTGTAGTTACCTGACGGGCCATTGTTAAAAATACTATCGTCATTACCCGTATTTAAATCACCTGTGCCAATACCAAAAGCGGCTAATGGTGAATTTTCTAATGGCGTAAAATCAGGGTTTACATGCGCATAAATAGCTAACGTTTCACCATGTTTTTCAAAATCTGCTTGTTCATGACGAAGGTAAATACTCCATTCATCACTCGGCTCCCATACCGCACTGACACGAAATGCAGAGTCTTCATAAGAATTTTCTACTTCACCTGTATAACGGTTATATGCAGCGCCACCACTTTGGTCACGCCATTTACCCGCAACGCGAACAGCAAATTCGTCTGTTACTGGTATATTTACACCGCCTAAAATTTGTGACTCTTCATATTCTGTTTCATATTTAACGGTAAAGTTACCATTTAGTTCATCACCAACTTCAGGACGCTTAGTAGCCATGCTTAACGCACCACCAACTGAGCTGTTACCGTAAAGTGACACTTGTGGGCCCTTTAATACCTCCACACGCTCCATATCGAAGAAACCTGAACGCTGTTGATTCATACGACCACGGTATACACCGTCTACATATGTTCCTACAGACTGTTCAAATGACTGGTTATCACCTGATGAAACACCACGAAGTGATAAACGTGAATGGTTAGCTAGTTGTGGCTGTTCAAGACCTGGAACAAACTTAGTAAGGTCGTTAACACTGTGTACGCCCATGCCTTCCATATGTTCGCCTGTTACCGCGTTAACACTTGAAGGTACTGTTTGAACTGACTCTACTCTTTTACGAGCTGTTACTTGGATGACTTCTAAGCCAGATTTCTCTTTGGCTTTTTCAGCCTGCTCACCAGCAGCTTCTTCTGCGTACAAGCTGCCTGAAAATAAGAATGAAACCCCGATAGCCGCCGCTAAGCGACTTTTTACAAAAACATTGTTGTTTCTCATAACTTTCCCCGATTGTTAATTTCACTTAAATTTATAATTATCCTTTATCAATAGTAGAGTCCTTTATGCGAAATTCAGGTCATATTCTGCTATTTAATTGTCTTAAATATAGCTAACGTTTTAAAATTTGATAGAAAAGTAACTAAGTTTTGTAGGCTCATATCCAAAACGACATTCAAGCTAGACCGTTATACATTTGGGGCTTTGATAAGTTTCTTTAGAATCGTTCAATGCTTTATCAAGTAGGTAAAAAGACGTCAAATTAAGCAAAAATAAATTTATAATAAACCAAGTTCTCGTGCTTTTGAGGTAGCTTGATTTCTTCTTTTAACCCCTAATTTTGAAAATAAATTGCTTAAATGCCACTTAACTGTACTTTCTGACAAGCTTAGTAACGCACTAATTTTGCTATTAGTATGGCCTTTATTAATGAGGTGCAATAACTCTTCTTCTCGCTTGGTAAGTGGTTCAATTAGCCTATTATTTACTTCTTCGTATTGCGCCGCGTTAGCTTCAATACCAAAAGCGGCTAATAAAGATGCTATATAAAGTGCTAGTTTAGAGTTATAGTCATCTAAGGTTTGGTATAACTCTTTTAATAGCTCGCTAATCACTTCGCCTTCATCAACAAACGTCCGAACAAACCCTTCATTTTGGCCTTGAGCTACTAATTTAGTTAGCAGCCTTAATGCTTGTCTATGTTCATTGCTCTGCTTTAACGCAACTACTTTTAAAACTTCTAATTTTAATATGCGATAATGGCGATTAGGTTGCGACTGCTCGATTGCATCAGCTATTTGCTTTAACGCTTTCTTGTATTGCTGGTTTGCTAACAAAAGTCGAATGCTGGTAATAGTATCAGCCTCATTGTCTGCAGCGATTGAGCACTGCGCTTTTTTAACCACTAAATTTTCGCTACTAATACGTTCAGCAATGTCGTTTGCTAATATGACCTCACCATTATTAAGGTGGATCCTCACCAGCTCCCACCGCGCAATAGCCGAAAGTCGAGGTAAATGATCGGAATAACCTATCTGTTCAAGTGTCTCAATTACTTTAATAGCATCATTAGTATTATTTTTTGCCAAATGAATTCGCGCCAAGCATAAATAACTTACTGCTAACCATTCTGGTAACGCAAACTGCCTAATTAACGAGAGGTTTCTTGTAAGAATAGTTTCGCAGTCATCTAACTTATTCGTTTCATATAGTAAACTTGTATACGCTGGAAGTACGCCATAAGCATTTGCTGACTCAATAAAGTCTTGCTGATAAAAATCTCTAAGCCCTTGCTCAGCTACTGCGAGTGCTCTTTTAAGTTTTCCTTGCAATAATAGAGCAAAAGCTTGAACGGCATGAGCATAAGTTACGGTAAAAAAAACATTATCTGATGATTTGTTTTTACCCATAAATTGCGTTAACGCCAACGCATTCATACCATCAATTCTTGCATCTTCAAATTTTGCTTGGCTTAAATGGATGTACGCTTGAATATTATAAAAACCAATTCTAACCAATGAATGGTTACTAGGTTGATTATCAGCCAACAATGCTTGTACTACGTTTAGCGTCTCATCATTATTGTCAGACATTATGCTAAACGATATTTTTAAAGACGTAAAAATACGCTGCTGCTCTTTAGTTAACTTATTAGCCTTTTGCCACTCACTAATTTGAGAAATATCCTTCTCAACCAATAATGTGCGTTTATAAAATAAATCAGCCCATGTTTTTGCTAAATACAAATTAATATGTTGATTTAATAACTCAGAAGAAATGCTATTTGTCCAATCAGCTAATGTATTAAACTGCGCTTTTCTTAACATAGGTAGAGCAAAGTCATCCATCATTTGAGCGGCAAGTTCATTGGCATTACCAGCTATAGCATGCTCTATTGCTAATCTTGGCCTGTTATTTTCTTTAAACCACTTTGCCGCTTTAACGTGCAATGGCTCTACCTGTTCTGCATAATCTCGTTTTAATAGTTTAATTAAAAAGCTTGCAAACAATTGGTGATAACTTAACCAAGATTGTTGTTGATTGGTTGACTCAATCAATATCGACTCTTCAAGATCTTCATTTAGCATTGTCGCTGCTCTTCCAGCGGAAAAAGTGTCAGCTAATAAATGCTGGCAAAGTGGCAAATTAAACTCTGACAGAATTGATGTCTTTACTAAAAACTCTTGTTGTTCAGCAGATTTGTGGTTAAAAATGTTTTCAATTAAATAATCATCAAACAGCTCACTGGTAACTTTTCCGTCTACCGTCAGTTGACTAAGTTGCTCTGGTTGTTTGATCAAAAAAGTAGACAGCTTTAATGCTGCAGGCCAGCCATCGGTTAATTCATATAATTTGCATATTTGTTCTTCATTTAGTTGAATATCACCAAAACGAGAAAAATATACTTTAGTTTGCTCAAAGCTAAATTTTAGCTCCGATGTTGAAACCTCTATTAAGTTATCTGCTATTTTCAATTTTGACAAAGCAAGCTTTGGCGCAGTGCGAGAAGCAATAATAATTTGCTGATGACTTTTTAAATGATTAAGGGCGTCACTTAAAATACTTAACGTTGACGGTTCTGTTATTACGTCAAAATTATCAAGAAAAAGATAAAAAGGCTGTTCATTATCAGCAATAGCCGACAACAATACATTTAAGTCGTCAGTATTATGTGGGTTTTCTTTTGTAGCTACTTTACTCGAGCCCGATACTGATGCATTACTAGCTTCACTAACCACTTGCAATAAACGTGATATATCATTGTCAGCTTTTTCTAAATTAATCCAAATTGTGCGGGCTTTTTTTGCTTGTAACCAAGCAAGGTATTGTAAAAGTAAGGTTGTTTTACCATAACCAGCAAGCCCTTGCACTATCGCTACATTACGTAACGGTTTTGCAGTTAAATGCTGAACTAATTCTGTCTGCTCTATTAAATGTTTGGTAATTACTTTAGGAGTAAATTTAGCTGCAGAAATTTGCACAAAGCGCCCTATTATTCATAATTAGTAATGTAGATGCGTCAAAGTAATACGCATATGCTAGCCCTACATTATTGATATTATTATACATTGTAGTTCTTTTTTTAATGAACAGAAACATAGTATAAAGTAATTTTCTAACGAGTATTTTATGTTTACTAGATATAGCCCGCACAGACCATTTTTTTGCTTGTTAAGACCAGCATGCCCTAATCAAAACATCTATAGTTAAAAACTAGGATAGTTTTAATCGGCTATTAATACGCTTTTTAGCTTGATAGAAATATTATAAATGTAGTTTAAATAAAATTCATAAAAACAAGCATATTCAAACTATTGAATAAACTTTTGCTCTATTAACGGACAATTATTTTGAAAATTATTACATCATTAAAAATACTTGCTAGCAGTGCTTTGTTACTCTGTTTAACGACTCCTGTACATGCAACAGAAGATCCTTCACGCCCTAATGTATTAGCGATATGGGGAGATGATATAGGCATGGATAACTTAAGCGCCTATACCATGGGACAAGCAGGTCACTGGACACCAAATATTGACCGTATTGCTAAAGAAGGCGCAATATTTACTGATTACTACGCAGAAAACTCTTGTACTGCTGGTCGCTCTGCATTTATTCATGGCCAACATCCAATGCGTACAGGCTTAACCAAAGTTGGCTTACCTGGTGCTAAAGAAGGCGCTCGTGAAGATGATGTTACATTAGCAGGTTTATTAAAGCCTCTAGGTTACATGACCGCCCAGTTTGGTAAAAATCATTTTGGCGATCAAGACAGTCATTTACCTACAAACCATGGTTTTGACGAATTTTATGGCAACCTGTATCACTTAAATGCCGAAGAAGAGCCTGAACATGAAGACTATAACCGATTCATGACTGCGGAAATGAAGAAGCGTTTTAGCCCTCGCGGCGTTATTCATTCATTTGCTGATGGACGTATTGAAGACTCAGGTCCATTAACCAAAAAGCGTATGGAAACAGCCGACGAAGAGTTTTTAGCAGCCACCATAAAGTTTATGGAAAAAGCGCACAAAGCTAAAAAGCCATTTTTTGCATGGTTTAATGCAACTCGAATGCATATTTGGACACATTTAAAAGATGATGTTAAAGGTATCTCTAAACGTGGCGGCCTATATGGCGACGGCTTGGTAGAGCATGATCGTCACGTAGGACAATTACTCGATAAGCTCGATGAGCTAGGCATCAGTGGCAATACAATCGTTATTTACACAACGGATAATGGCGCAGAAAAGTTTTCTTGGCCTGATGGGGGCACAGTGCGCTTCCGTGGCGAAAAAAATACCACTTGGGAAGGTGGCTTTAGAGCACCTGCCATGGTTCGTTGGCCAAATAAAATAAAATCAGGTCAGATAGTTAACGAACTAACCGCTCATAATGACTGGTTACCAACGGTTATGGCTGCGGTAGGTAATACAAATATTAAAGAACAGTTAAAGAAAGGGGCAATATTTAACGGTCGTCAATATAAAATTCATTTAGACGGTTACAACATATTGCCACAACTAATTGAAGGTAAAAATACTACTGCTGACGATAATACAAACTGGCCTCGTAAAAACTTTATTTATGCAACCGATGGCGGCAAAGTTGCTGCAATTAGAATGGGCGACTGGAAATTATTATTCTTAGAGCAAAAATGTAAGGGTTGGGAAGTATGGGCTTGTCCTTTAGTGGCACGCCGTCTACCTTTAATTTTAAATTTACGCCAAGATCCATATGAAGAAGCACCAATAAATGCGGGAGGCTATGATAGATGGTCGGTAGATCACTTATTTACTGTTGCTCCTGCGGCAACAGAAGTAATAAAATTCTTACAAACATTTAAAGAATTCCCGCCATCACAAGCACCAGCCGACTTTACCTTTTCAACGGTTGTTGAAAAAATGAAAATTTGGGAAAACGTGACATATAAATAAAAATCACAAAAAAAAAAGCAAGAGTTAATACAGCTCTTGCTTTTTCGTTCTACACTAAAATAAAAGCTTAGTTATGTAATTCATTAAAAACCATGTATTTATACACACTTTTGGCATTACAAATAAACTAATAACACCATTACCAATAAAGAATAAATATGGCCGAAAACATATTAGCTCAAATTAAAGCGCTTCAGTCAGAAGTAAACCAGTCAATTTTAGGGCAAGAAAAGCTCGTTAATGCCTTAATAATTGCATTGCTGACCAACGGCAACGTACTGCTTGAAGGATTACCTGGTACCGCTAAAACCCGCTCTATTCGCACCTTGGCTAAAGTGCTTGAAGCTAAGTTGGGGCGTATTCAATTTACGCCCGACTTGTTACCATCAGACGTTACAGGCACAGAAATGTTCCAAGATATCGATGGTAAAACTGATCTCTCCTTTAAAGAAGGGCCTATATTCAATCAATTAGTTCTAGCCGACGAAATCAATAGAGCTCCTGCAAAAGTACAAGCGGCATTGCTTGAAGCAATGGAAGAAAGACAAGTTACTGTGATGGGGAAAAGCTATCAATTACCTGATCTATTTATGGTATTGGCCACACAGAATCCAATAGAGCAAGAAGGTACCTACCCTCTTCCTGAAGCACAAATCGATCGTTTCGCGCTAAAAATTCAAATCGACTACCCTGATGATGAACAAGAATTATCAATAATTCGTTTAGTGCGCTCAGAAGAAGGTAACAAACAACAAGCGCCTATCAAAATACAACAAAGTGTTGTTTTTGATGCTCGTCAACAAGTATTAAACATACACATGAGTGAAGCGGTAGAAAAGTACATTGTCGCAATAGTGATGGCGACTCGTAAACCAGAACGCTACCCAAATAGCAATTTAAAAAACTGGATAGCAGTTGGCGCTAGTCCTCGCGCTAGTATCATTTTAGACAGGTGTTCACGAGCACAAGCATTCTTAAATGAAAAAGACTATGTAGATCCCGATGATGTTAGACAAGTAGTTTGTGACGTCCTCAGACATCGAATAAACCTAAGTTATGAAGCGCAAGCTGACGGAATAACTTCTGACGATGTTATTAACGAAATAATTAAGCAAGTCGCTGTCGTATAAACCAAGCCAATGAAAACAGTTAAAGCAATTGATGAACGCATACAAATAACGCTAAAACAACTTATGCGTTTAAAACACGACGCTCATGGCTTTAGCTTTTTATCTAATCAACCATTAAAAAGTAAATTAATGGGTCGTAAACGCTCTACCATTAGGGGAAGAGGTTTGGACTTCTCCGAGTTAAGAGATTATCGCCCAGGAGACGATATAAGAAATGTTGACTGGCGTGTCACTAATCGTATGGGCAAGCCCTATGTGCGCCTTTATTGTGAAGAAAAAGACCGACCTGTCATGATCATTGTCGATCAACGTTCAAATATGCACTTTGGCAGCCAATGGAAAATGAAGTCAGTTTTAGCAGCTGAACTTAGTGCGTTAATTGCATGGAAGGCATTAGATGAAGGTGATAGTGTTGGCTTTATTATATTGTCAGATCAACGTTACATTGAATGTGAACCAACTAGAAGTCATACAAAGTTTCAACAGTATTTAGCATTAATAGTTAAGTTTAATCAAATAATAAACAGTAACAGTGCCCAAACCAACAAGCCCATTTCAATGGCTGGCTTACTCAAAAAAGCTGAAAAGTTTATTACTCACGATTACTTGCTAATAGTTATTTCAGATTTTATTGACCCGCAGGCATCAATAATACCGAGCCTTGCAAAACTAACTCAGCACAACGACATTATCGCCTGTTACGTTTATGACCAACTAGAGCATGATATTCGCCCGCTAGAAAACCTAGTGTTAGGAGATGGCGAATACCAATTACAACTGTCAGCTAATAAAAAAGGTCTAACAGAAAAGTTTAATCACTATACCGAACAGAAGTTGTCTAACATGCAAACAACGTTTGCTAAACACAATATTCCATTATTGTCTTTTTCAACAGAATTTAACGTTGCTGGACAAGTTCGTAAACACCTAGGGGCAGCTTAATGTTAGATGCCTCATCAACAATCAATCAAAGTTTTGGCAATTTAGCATTGACCAACTTTAATGAGGCTCCAATGCCAGAAACCTTACCAATTTTACCTTTTGCCCCAGGGTGGAGCTACCTTGCAATAATATTTATTACTTGGTTAATAATCTTTATTATTCAAAAATTAATTTATCAAATTAATAACCACTATCGAAAAAGTGCACTATTGGCTTTAGCTGAACTAGCAAACTCTTCGTTAACCGAACAAGCGCGACTATATCAACTAGCAGAGCTAATAAAAGGAACTGCTCTTTATATTTTCCCTCGTGAAATTATTGCGCGACAAACAGGAAAAGATTGGTTTAATTTTTTAAATACTCATAATAAAAAACAAGTATTTGATAGTAATGCCCACCAACTATTAGGTGATAACCTATACCAAGTACCAAAAGAAGCGTGCACAGAGAAACAGTGGCACTCATTAATAGAACAAACCAAACTTTGGATCCAGCAGCATCCTTACGAAGGAGTGAATCCCGTCATAAAACCTTTTAGCTTATTAAACTTAGTTAAGAGCAAGTAACCTAATGCTTGAATTTGTATTCCCTTGGCTATTTCTTCTTCTACCGTTACCTCTGTTGCTACGCTTTCTTCCAGAATACCTACAACAAAATCAAATGGTTAAAGTACCATTTTTCAATAAGCTCATCGAAATATCAGGTGATAAAGCCAAGCTAGGGGCAAAAACACAACAGCCAAGCCGGTTACAAAAGTCTGTTTTGATCATTTCTTGGTTGCTTTTTGTATTAGCTGCTGCAAAACCTCAATGGTTGCAAGATCCAATAGTACAAACAAAATCAGCAAGAGATCTAATGGTTGCTGTTGATGCTTCAGGGTCAATGGCAACAACTGACTTTAAAGTGGCAAGTGATAATACAGTTGACCGACTAACCATGGTTAAGTCAGTGCTAAAATCTCTTGCTATGGAGCGTAAAAACGATCGTTTAGGTTTAATTGTATTTGGCTCTGCAGCCTACCTTCAAATGCCTTTTAGTGAAGACCATGCAACTTGGTTAACTTTACTCAATGAAACTGAAATTGCAATGGCGGGCCAAAGTACGGTAATTGGTGACGCCATAGGTATTGCAATTAAGCACTTTGAAGAAAGTGAAACAAAAAACCGAGTACTTATTTTACTGACCGATGGTAATGATGCAGGCAGCAAAGTACCACCAATAGACGCTGCAAAAATAGCTGCTAGCTACGGCGTTAAAATATATACAATTGCGCTTGGCGACCCAGCAACGATTGGCGAGCGAAAACTCGATAGTAAAACCTTAAAGCGCATCGCTGAGCTAACTGGTGGAAATTTTTATCATGCGATGGACACCAGCCAACTTAGTCAAGCTTACCTAAATATTGCCCAACTTGAACCGCAAACATATGACTCTATATCATTTCGCCCTAAACAAAGTATGCATCATATCCCTTTGATTACCTTAGTTATTATGAATTTATGTATGGTAGTGTATATACGTTCAAGAATAAAAGTTAAGGTGCCCTATGATCAGTGACCTGGCTTACTCGCAACTACTACAAAACTTTCACTTTTTAAGGCCATGGTGGGCATTGTTGATCCCGATACTCTGGTTATTGTTATCGAACAAAAACTCGAAGAAAAATGAAGACCAGCAAGCTAAAAAGGTTTTTGCTCAGCACATTTATCAAGAACTAACAGCAGAAGCTGGAAGTATCAGAAAAATATCTCCCTCAATTGTTGCATGGGTTGTAATGCTGCTAATTACCGTGATTTTAATGGGCCCAAGTTGGCAACGCCAGCCTTCTCCTTTTCTACAAGACAGCTCTGCTCTATTCATATTGCTTGATACCAGTAACTCCATGAATAGTGTTGACATTCAGCCTTCTAGACTTGAGCGAGCTAAACAAAAAGTATCAGATCTTCTCGCTGAACGCCCTGAAGGTTATACCAGCTTAATTGTCTATTCAGGCAGTGCTCACTCAATATTACCGTTAACAAACGATCACAATATATTAAGAAACTACTTGTCAGCTGTTACAACCAAAATAATGCCTCAGCAAGGAAAGTCTGTAGCTAATGCGTTAACTTTAATAAAACAAGCAACCATCAGCGACGATACACCCGTTACCGTTTTACTTATAACCGATGACATCACCGAACAAAGCCAACAGGCATTAACACGCTTTTCTGAACAACACCGCTATCAAATGTTAATTTACGGCATCGGCTCTACGAATGAAGAGCTTAGCGCAAAAGGTTTAACGCTTCCTTCATTAAACAATCAAAAGCTTAGTCGCATTTCAGATGAAATAGACGGTTTTTATCTGTCGGCAACAATTAATAAACAAGACATTCACCAACTAGTCAGTAGAATCAAAAGCTTTTATAACCCAATAAATGACAAACATATCCCTTGGGTTGATAGCGGTTATTGGCTTGTTTTTCCCGCAATGTTACTTTATTTACTGTGGTTTAGACGAGGCTGGACGATTCGCTGGTCAAGTTTTATTGTTGTACTTTGCTTATCACTACCAAGTACTCAAGGCCAAGCTGCTGAAAACAGCTTTGCTAATTTTTGGTTAACTCCTAACCAACAAGGACAACTATATTTTTATTTGAAAGATTATAAAACCGCTGCTGAGCGATTCGAAAATACGATGTGGAAGGCCACCTCTTATTACCTAAACGAAGACTTTGACCTCGCAATAGAATACTTTTCAAGAATAGATAGCAATGATGCCAAATTACGTTTAGCAAACGCCTACGCTCATGCAGAAAAATACTATGCTGCTGAGTCTATTTATCAATCGTTACTTGCCGTTTTCCCTAATAACCAAGCAATCATTGAAAACTTAGCGGCTGTGCAAAAAATAATTAAAGCTCGAGAGTCGTTATCTGAACATCAAAAACAAGAGCAAAATGAACGTTCAGATGATGAAACAAGTGATCAATTTAAACAGGCAAAAGGTAAACAAATAAAAACGAATCAACGTAAGCAAGAAGTTCAGCAATACAGTGCAGAACAAATACTAAAGAATGAGCAACTTGCCAAAATGTGGATGGAAAATCTACAAAAAAATCCGAGTAAATTTTTAGCAAACAAACTGCAAATACAAGTGAATAAGCAAAAACTATTAGGGAGTAGCAATGAGTAAAGCTAAATTACTTGCTCTTTTTTTGCTACTGCTACCTTATTCATTAGCACATGCAGCAACAACTATTGACGATTTAATCAGACAAAATGAGCTACAAGTATCTATTGAAGTTGTAAACGATAGACCTGTGATAGTTGGTCAAGAAGTAACGATAAAACTGCGAATTGCAACATCCACTTGGTTTAAAGGGTCGGTAACATTCACTTTGCCAGAAATTGATAACGCCATTGTTATCCAGCGCAGTAATTTTGGCCTAAATAGTAGCGAACACCTCAATGGTAAACGGTGGACGGTGCATGAAAAAGAGTTTTCGATATTTCCGCAACAAGCAACTAACTATATGGTTCCTGAATTTGAAGTTAGCATGAAAATTCATGTTATTGGTCAAGGTGATATTGAAGGAATCATACTAACTAACCCTATAGTCTTCAGCGCCTTAGTACCAAAGCAATTGCAAAATAGTCTTGATGAAAACAGCCAATGGTGGGCAGCTAATCACTTGGCTATTAAACAAGCTTGGGATAAAGATTTAACACAGTTATTGCCTGGTGATGCTGTCACTCGCACTATCACCATTGAAGCAGACGGCTTACTTGCCATGATGCTACCTGAAATAAACCACAATACCATTCATGGTTTACCTCATTACTTATCGACACCAGAGCTTATCGACAACAACAACCGAGGCAACAAGCTTGCAACGCGCATTCAAAAGTTCACTTATATCGTTGAGCAGCAAGGAAAAGTGGTTATTCCAAAAATCAAACTTGCTTGGTGGGACAATAACGCTCAAACCCTTAAACATGCACAACTTGATTCACAACCAATAGCCATCGGCTCACTTACTGTTGGGCAACAGTTTCAGTTGTATATAACTAAAAACCTAACCATATTTTTTTACCTATTATGTGCTCTATGCTTACTTATTGGTTATTTAGTTTTTATTAGAAAAAGAACTAATAATTCAAATCAAGATAAACACCGAACAAAAAAGATCAAAGCTCAGCTAAAACAAGCGATAAAAAGCAATGACCACAAAAGCTTTATAAAATGGGCTTATATTTACTTAGACACTGTTACTAAGTCTAACAACATAAATCTATTAACTAAGGAACTCAGCAGAGAAGAAAATTCGGCAACTAGTTCATTATTTGAAAGCGTTTTTTCGCCAGTATCTTCAGATAAACAAACTGATCGGCTCTCAAAAAGCTATCTCAAGGCGTTAAATAAAAATAGTAAAGTAATAACAAAACCTAAAACACCAAACATTAACCCTAAGGGTTGATCTATCTACTGAAGTAATAAAGATCATGAACATAACAACGCAATACATCGATTTAAATAGCGGCAAAGTTTTCGTAAAAATATGGACACCAGAATCTATAGAAAATAAAGCGCCTATTGTGCTATTACACGATTCACTTGGTTCAGTAAATCAATGGAAAGACTTCCCTCTTCAACTAGCAACTAAATTATCTAGACAGGTTATTGCCTACGACAGACTTGGTTTTGGGAGTTCAGACGCTAGAGAGCAATTACCATCTCTTAACTTTATAGAAGAAGAAGGCTTAGTTTACTTTCCTCAAATCAAGGCTAAATTAGGTTTAACAGAATATTTAGTACTTGGTCATAGTGTTGGTGGTGCAATGGCTATTAACATTGCCGCACAAGATAAGGAATGTTTATCAATTATAACCATTGCCGCACAAGCATTTGTTGAAGATCTTACAATTAGCGGTATTGAGCAGGCAAAATCTGTCTTTCAACAACCTCAGCATTTCGAGAAACTAGTTAAGTGGCATGGTGATAAAACGCGATGGGTAATAGATGCATGGACAGAAGTTTGGCTAAACCCTGAGTTTCGCACTTGGCAACTAACAGTAGCAAGCAAAATTACTTGTCCAGTACTAGCATTACATGGTGAAAAAGATGAATATGGCTCTGTCGCTTTTCCAAGCTATATAGTTGAACAATCCACAGGTCAAGCTCAACTGAATATTATTCAAAGCTGTGGTCATATGCCCCATAAGACCCACACGAAACAAGTACTATTAGCAATAGATGATTTTATTAATGATCTTTCTTAACTCAAGAAGACGAAGACATTAAAACGAACTCAATATAAAAGCCCTATAGCTCATTAAAGTAACTATAGGGCTTTCTCAATCAGCTGGTTCAAGCAAACTCACGGTTTTAAGCGTTATCTTCTAAAATCATATCTGCTGCTTTTTCACCGATCATAATAGTAGGTGCGTTGGTATTACCTGAGGTTACCGTCGGCATAACAGACGCATCAACAACACGAATACCTTCTAAACCGTGTACACGTAATCGCTCATCAACAACAGCCATATCATCATTACCCATTTTGCATGAGCCAACAGGGTGATAGGCGTGAGAAGCTTCTCTTCTTAGGTATTCTTCAATTTCTTGATCTGTATTGAGCGGTACATCAGGCTTTAATAAACAATCACGATGCTCGTTAAAGCCGTCACTATTAAGTATATCAAGCAAACGCTTCACCCCTTCTCTTAAGTCTTTCATATCATCAGGATGTGATAACAAATTTAACTTAATGTTAGGAGGAGTCATCGGGTTACTGTCTTTTAATGTTAACTCGCCACGACTTTTAGGATTTGATGTATTAATAATTACACTATACCCCCATTTGGTCATGATTTTATAATCACGACAATGATCACGGTAAGCTAACGGCACAACGTGTAATTGCGCATCTGGACGTTCTTTTTCTGGTGAAGTTTTAATAAAGCCACCTGCCGCAGTTGGTGGACTAGCTAACCACCCTTTACCTGCTAACGCATATTTAAACAGAGCGATGGTTGATTTAATTGTTCCCACGAGATTAAGTGCTATACCTGACTTCTTCTTACTTTTCACCACTAAAATAACATCTGGGTGATCATGTAAGTTTTTACCAACACCTGGCAAGTCGTGTATTACTTTAATGCCCTTTTCTTCAAGCTCTGCTTTAGGGCCAACACCCGAAAGTAATAATAGTTGCGGCGAGTTAAATGCACCACCACATACTAAAACTTCTTTTGCCGCTTTAATCGTGTGTAGTTTACCGCCTTGCATATATTCAACGCCAACCGCGCGTTTACCTTCAAATAAAATGCGGTGAACCTGAGCGCCTGTTTCAACCGTTAAATTGCTACGTGCCATTGCTGGATCAATATAGCAGGCTTTAACACTAGCGCGTTTACCATCTTTTACGGTGAATTGATAATATCCGATGCCTTCTTGCTTCTCGCCATTGAAGTCATCGTTCATTGTATAGCCATTTTCAAGACAAGATTTAATAAAACCATTGTATACATCAAAGCTTTCATCACCATTACTTACTTGTAATGGACCGCCTTCGCCATGGTACTTACTTTCGCCACGCTCGTTGTTTTCCGCTTTTTTAAAGTAAGGTAAAACATTATCGTAGCTCCAGCCTTTGTTGCCTAAGCTTTCCCAAAGGTCGTAGTCTTCTTTGCGACCACGAATATACACCATGCCATTAATACCACTTGAACCACCAAGCATTTTACCGCGTGGTTGGTATTGCGTACGGTTATTCATCGACTTATCAGCCAAGGTATTAAAACGCCAGTTAAGGGTATTCATTTTTAAATCTTGAATAAGCGCTGCAAAAGCTCCTGGTGTAGATACCAATTTGTTATCACCCTTACCGCCTGCTTCAAGTAAGCATACTTTATTGCTTGGATCAGCCGATAAACGATTCGCTAAAACACCACCAGCTGAACCACCACCAATAACAATATAATCAAACATCTTTATTTCCTGTTGTAATAATTGTGATGAATTACTGACGAAGTAACCATTTTAATATTGGGCGTAAAAAGCCTTTGTCATAAGGTGGCGCAGTAAATTTACCAGGGTAGAACTTACCTCGCTTTAATATAGATTTAGCCTTACTCATTGCTTTAAACCCTTCATGACCGTGGTAATGACCAATACCAGAATCACCAACACCACCAAATGGTACATCGTCACAAAGTGCATGTGAGACAACTTCATTAATACTCACACCACCCGAATGTGTATGATTTAAAATGTAGTCTTGTGTAGTTTTATCAAAGCTCATGATATAAAGACCAAGCGGACGACCACCTTGATTAATATAACTAACAGCTTCTTCTACTGATTTATAGCCTTTAATTGGTAAAATTGGACCAAAAATTTCTTCCTGCATCACAATCATATCTTCAGTAGCATTCAACACTAAATGCGTCGGCATCATACGAGTTTTTGGATCTGGTTCCTGACCGTTAGCAGATATTACTGTTGCTCCTTTGGCTTTGGCATCAGATAGTATTTCTTGTAAACGTTGAAAATGACGTTCAGAGTGAACACTTGAATGATCTGTTGTAGAGCTAAACGCAGGAAACATCTCTTTGAAACGCTTACAGTATGCATCTACTACAGCTTGCTCTTTACCTTCAGGACATAATATATAATCTGGTGATAAACAAATTTGACCTGAATTAGCACATTTACCATAGATAAATCGACTTACAGCATCGTCAATGTCCATATCTGGACAAACAATCACTGGACACTTACCACCTAACTCTAAAGTTACCGGTACTAAGTTTGCAGAAGCTGCGCGCATAACATGGCGACCTACTGCTGTTGAGCCAGTAAACATTAAATGGTTAAACGGTAATGCAGAAAAGCGAGCAGATGCCTCTGCTTCTCCATCAAAAATTGACACTAGTGAATCATCAAACGCTTCGGCAATAATTTTCTTAGCGACTTTGTTAGTTTCAGGGTTGAACTCAGACATTTTTATCATGGCAGAGTTGCCGGCAGCAAGCGCGGTAACCAAGGGACCAAAAGTAACAATTATAGGGCCATTCCACGCACCAATAATGCCAACTACACCAACTGGTTGATACATTAATTCAACCTTTGCAGGTCGCACTAATAAGTCCGTATGGCGAGTTTCAGTTTTCATCCACTTTTTAAGGCGCTTAACGCAGTAATCAATGTTATTAATGTTAGGTAAAACATCTAACAACAAAGTTTCTTCAGGGCTTCGGCGACCAAAGTCTTTATTTAGTGACTCAATCAACTCATCTTGGTGGGCTAATAAAGACTTCCTTAAACGCTTTAATCGTGCAATACGCTCATCTGCTGAAGGCATAGGATTTGCTAAATAAGCTTGCTGCTGTTTTTTCAGCTGCAATGCAAATTCACAAGCTTGATCTTCAACTACCACTTGCTCTTGGGCTGACATAATATCTCTCCCCTAAACCTTAGCCAACGGCTCTGTCTGAGTTTTCCCAATACTTTTTACGTACATCTTTCCTTAACACCTTACCAACGACAGTAAGTGGTAATTGGTCAACAATTACTATTGATTTTGGTGACTTATAACTACCTAATGACTCTTTAACAAAAGCAATTAGCTCTTGCTCTGACACCTGTTCACCTTCTCTTAGCATAACCTCGGCATGAACAGCCTCACCCCATTCTTCATGAGGAATGCCAACAACTGCTGACATAAAAATTGCGTTATGAGCATTAATTGCCGCTTCAACTTCAGTGGCATAAATATTGAAGCCACCAGAAATGATCATATCTTTTTTACGATCTACTAAGTAAATATAGCCATTTTCATCTTTATAGCCCATATCACCTGATTTCCAATAGCCGTCATAAAACTCTTCTGCTGTTTTTTCAGGGTTGTCTAAGTAGCCTAAACAAACACCACGAGAGCGTAGCCAAAACTCACCTATTTCTCCTCTTTTTACGGGCTCGCCATCATCGTCCATAATTTCAACTTCAACACCAGCAGTTACACGACCTGCTGAAGACAAGTGCTTATCGTCACCATTTTCACATAAATGATCAGATTTACTTAATGAAAGCGCGATAGCAAAATGCTCAGTTGAGCCATAAGCCTGAATAAAAATATTACCGAATTTTTTCTGTAACAGTTTTAGTTTTGCAGGGCTCATCGGCGCAGCGCCATAATACATATTTTGCATGGTTGAAAAGTCAACATCTTGCACTTCTGGGATCTCAAGCATACGATAAAGTATAGTTGGTACAAGAAAAGCGTGAGTTGATTTTTCTGTCTCAATGGTTTGACAATATTTCACCAAATCAGGTTCATTTAAAGTAATGTTACAACCACCACTAAAGAATGTAGGCACTAAGAACATACCACTACCATGACTAATTGGCGCAATATGTTGCATTCTAGTATTGGTATCAAAGCAAGCTTCATCTAACGCATACAAAGTATCGCGTAAACCTAGCCAATTATCAGCACAATACACCGCTGGCTTACCTTTACCTGTCGTACCACCTGTAAAACGAATGATAGATTGATGCTCTCTATCATCAATCTCCATATTTGGATTTTCATCAGATACCTGCGCTAACAGATCCCATAAATAAAACAGGTTGTCATTACCTTCAAACTCAGAAGGAATTGGATCCATACAAACCACTTTAATGCCATGCCCAATTAGCATTTCTAAGTGCGTTGCTAAGTGCATATTCTCTATAAATACAACTTTAGGTTTAGAATATTCTATTTGCCATTCATGCTCAGCAATAGCATCGCGTGAGTTAGTAAAAGCCCCAGTAAAATGTGATTTAAAAATAGTAGGGAAATGAAATAACGCCATGTTGTCGTTATCTAAAATATTAACAAAGCGATCATTTCTTTCCATGCCAAACGTCGTCGAAAGCATGTTCACTATTTTATTAGTTACTAAATGAAATTCTCGATAAGTAAAACGGCGGTCACGTTCTACGTTAACTATTGCTTCCAAGTCTCCCCATTTATCAACAATACTTTGGAATTGGCTGCTAAAATTAACTTTCATCTCTAACTCTCTTAATAATTATAATGTTCTAATTTCATGACTATAAGTAAACTGTCTTTGAGCTCAATTATCAGGTCAAAATTGGCAAACATGCAGTTAAGTATTTACTCTAAAGTAGGCATCTTTTAATACAAAAGAACAAATACAAGAAGATGTAGAATTTTAAAAGGAATAAAAAGAGGCTAAAAGCGAGGACATTCCAAGTCAATTAGCCTACAGAGGAGAAATGCACTTACCAGTGCGAGGTTAAGTATTCGTATTTACTTGTTCAGCGAATTTAAAATTTCTGCTGTATGTTGCCCAACGTTAGGAATTTCACCAATACAAGGCTGGCTAACACTAAACTTAGGCGCAGGTGTTGGCTGTAAATATTGACCTTCACCTGTATAACAGCCACGCGCCTTAATATGCTCATGCTCAGCTGCTTCTGGAATAGATAAAACAGGTGCATAACAAGCATCAGTTCCTTCTAAAATATCGTTGCATTGTGCTTGAGTTTTACTTGCAAAAAATGCCGCCATTTTTGCTCTTGCTTGAGGCCACAACTTTTTATTGTTCTGCTGAGCAAAGTCATCATCATCAGCAAAGCCACACAATGTAACTAATTCTTTATAAAAATTAGGCTCTAACGCTTGAACTGAAACATATTTCCCGTCAGCACATTGATAAGTATTGCACCAATGAGATCCTGCGCCGAAAAAGTCTTGCCCTTTTTCTTCACGTAGCAACCCCTGCGCCCTAATACTGGTTAACAACCCCATGCTATAAATGGTGCCGTCACAAATAGCTGCATCAATCACCTGCCCTTGGCCAGTGTTTTGTGCATATAAAAGCGCTGAAGTTATACCAATGACCAATGGTAAGGTGCCACCACCAATATCGCCCACTAAGGTTGGTGTTGGATATGGTGCATCGTCAGGTAAACCGCCATAATGCAAGGCTCCAGTAATTGATACATAGTTGATGTCATGGCCAGCATTTTTTGCTAAAGGTCCTGTTTGCCCCCAACCAGTCATACGACCATATACGAGTTTTGGGTTGCGCTGATGACAAACCTCCGGTCCAAGCCCCAACTTTTCAGTAATGCCTGGGCGAAACCCTTCAATTAACACGTCTGATTGCTCAACAAGCTTCAATACTGTTTCAACATCATCAGGATTTTTTAAGTCTAGTGCAATCGACTTTTTACCACGCTTAAAAAATGAAGCATCTTTATTGCTATCTAAATCAATACCAGCGTTAGGGTTAGCCGTTTTACGTTCAATTAAAATAACCTCAGCCCCAAAGTCAGCTAGTATCATACCAGCTGCCGGACATGGCCCTAAGCCAGCCAACTCAACAACTTTTATACCGTTTAGTGGTCCCATTTCATTTTCTCCACGTTATAATACCAATTAAATTAAATATTTGATCATTCAGCGAGAGTTAAAAGGCTTAGAGGCAAGGCATTGGTTGCAGGTAATGGTTATTCCCTTATCAAAATCAATAACGCAAGCATATAAGCCTTTTAAACTCGCCCTTCGGGAGCTTGTCAGGAGAGTAATAACTTTACAAATTGCTTTAGTGGAGAATGCTACACCTGCATCAATTTGCTTTGTTCTAACTCCCCTGACACAGCTCTGAACTGACTAAATATTTAATGCAATTGGTATAAAAGCACCTTAAAGGTGCTTTAATAACTTATTAAGAACTTACTTAGCTTGCATCACTGTAGCGCCATCTAATCGGACAATACGACCATTCATATAGCCATTTTCAAATAAGAAAGAACAAGTATGTGCAAACTCTTCCATTTCACCCATACGTTTAGGCGCTTCACACATTTCTACAAGTGAATTAACCACTTTTTCACCTAGCGACTTAACCATAGGCGTACCAAATAAACCTGGTGCAATTGAATTTACACGAATACCGTAACGGGCTAATTCTCGTGCAGCTGGAATATTCATACCATTAACTCCGGCTTTTGAACCTGAATATGCACTTTGACCAATTTGCCCTTCAAAAGCTGCCCCCGATGAAATGTTTATAATCACTCCTCGTTCACCTTTTTCGTCTGGCTCATTCTTTGCCATTTGTTCAGCACATTTAGCCATCACATTAAATACACCACATAAATTAACGTTAATTACCGTAGCGTATTTTTTTAGGCTTGAAGCAATACCTTCTTTATCTAAAATTTTACACGGTAGTGGAATACCAGCCGCATTAACGTCACCGTGAATTGCACCGAACTTATCCATTACAGCAGCAATCGCAGCATCTATACTTTCTTCACTTGTTACATCAGTTTGGCAAAAGATAGCCTTATCTTCCCCAAGCTCAGCCACGGTCGCATTGCCTGCGTCTTCATTTAGGTCAAACAAGGCAACTTTAGCGCCCTTTTCTGCTACTAAATATTCTGCTGTCGCTTTACCTAAGCCAGAAGCGCCACCTGTTATAACAACAACTTTATCTTGCAAATTCATGAACTTTCTCTCAAATTTTTATACACATGCTGGTTAACTTGCAGTAACCAACGATAGAATTATTTAAATGCTTGAATACCTGTTAACAAGCGAGCAATTAACAACTGCTGAATTTCTGTAGTCCCATCAGGAATTGGTCCAACAATCGCTTCACGAGCTAAACGTTCAACAATAAATTCTTTAGTAACACCATTACCACCGTGTATTTGCACAGCATCACGACAAGCAGTAACCGCTATTTCAGTACCGTACCATTTCGCCATTGAGCACTCTTTGTCACAACGAATACCATTATCAATCATGTCAGCAGCACGTAAAGTTAATAGTCGAGCCGCATCAATTTCAGTTGCCATTTTAGCAATTTTAAGTGCAATTAGCTGGTGACCCGCAATCTGTTTGCCATGCTGTGTACGCTCTTGACTATATTTAACAGATTCTTCCAGCGCACGACGAGCAATTGAATAACCCCAAGCCGCCATATGACAACGAGCACGTTCAAACGTTACCAATGTATTTTTTAATCCATCACCTTCTTTGCCAACCGTATTCGCTACAGGCACACGAACATCAGCAAGGAAAATTTGAGAAGTTGACTGGCTGTTTAACGCCATTTTTTCAATTCCCTTAACTTCTAAACCTGGTGTGTCGGCAGGAATAGCAATATGCGTTAATTCACCTTCGCCTGTTTTACAGGTACAAACGAATATATCCATATGTTCGCCATTTGAAATCCAAGTTTTTTCGCCATTAATAACCCACTCATCGCCATCTTTTACCGCACGAGTTTTAACAGCAGCTACATCTGAACCCACATCTGGTTCAGAAATACCAATAGAAATAAACTTCTCACCCGAAATTAAACCTGGTACATACTCATCAATGATATGTTGAGGAGCATTATTAATTAACAAATCAATACCTGCTACGTTAATTAACCCAGTAAGCGCGAGATCTAATGAACCTACCGCAACTTCTTCCCAAATTAAAAGATGCGTTTTCCAGTCCATTCCATAGCCACCACTTTCTTCTGGGTGTGGAGCACTGATATAGCCAAATTCAGATAATTTACTGCTCCACTTTACCAATTGTTCTTTGCTAAAGTGGCTTTCACCGTGAGCTCTAATTTCTGGTTCAATCTCGTTTTGTACGAATTTACGAACCGACTCAACGGCCATTTTTTGTTCTTCAGTCATTTGGAAGTTCATTATTTATTCCTCATTACATTAATCTTTTACAAGGTCGATACTAGCCACTTAATAAAATTAAGCTTTTGCTAAAATGTTAATTGACACAGCGCCTTCTTCAATACCTACTAACCCACCGCTGTTTTCATGTACCGCATGTTTAGCACCAACAACCTGACGAGCACCGGCTTCACCACGAAGTTGAACAACAAGCTCATGAATTTGACCAAGCCCTGTCGCACCTAGCGGATGACCTTTAGACTCTAAGCCACCTGATGGGTTAATTGGAATGCGGCCTCCAATTGTAAAGTCACCATTTTCTGCAGCTGGTCCAGCTTGACCAAAACCAACTAAACCAAGGTTTTCAGCATGTAAAATTTCACCCATTGCTGTTGCATCATGAACTTCAGCCACGTCCATATCTTGTGGACCAACACCCGCTATTTCATAGGCTTCTTTTGCCGCTAAATGCTCACAGTGCTGATCCCACTGATCAGCTGGTCGGCTAGTAGCGCTGCGAATAACAGCAGCAAGTACTCGAACAGCGCGCTTTTCGGCATTTAATTTTTTCAGCCCTTCTTCATTACAAACCACAACCGCTGCCGCACCGTCTGAAATAGGTGCACACATAGGTAAAGTTAAAGGGTAAGTAATTGGTGGAGCTGCCATTACTTCATCAATCGTATAAGGGTCTCTAAATTGCGACAATTCATTATGAACTGAGTGCTGGTGGTTCTTAGCGCTCACTGCCGCTATTTGTCTTTGAGTTGTACCAAATGTTTTCATATGGTTACGACAAAAAGCTGCATATACATCCATAAACACACTATAAGGGCGCTCTGAGGTTGTACCTGGTGGCACTTCAAAACCTTCAGCAGGCTTTAATAAAGTTTTAAGGTTTTGCTCTGGATTGCTCACATCCCATGCACCATCAAATACAGAGAACATCTTAGCTTTGTCGGCTACATTCATCTTCTCTGCGCCAACAACTAGTGCAATATCACATGCACCTGATTTAAGCATTTGGTTGGCTAGATAAAAACCTGAACTACCTGAAGCACAAGCATTCTCAACATTAAAGATAGGGATACCTTCAATACCATTTTTACTTAAGTAAACTTGTCCGGGTACCATACCCTGACCATGTAAATGGCCTTGAGTACAGCCAGTGAAAAATGCCGTTCCAATTTCGTCTTTATCACAACCAGCATCAGCAAGTGCTTTTTCAATTGCTTCGCCAGTCAAACTTTCTAATGTACGTTCGATGTGTCGACCAAACTTAGTCATGCCAACACCTGCGATATAAATATTACTCATGTTCTTGGTTCCTATTATTAGCTTAATTAAGCAACTCTTGCTATTTGCCGATAAATTGCGGTTTACGTTTTTCAGAAAACGCAGTTAAGCCTTCGGTAAAGTCGTATGAACGCATATGCTTTCTTAACAATACTTGCTCATGCTCTAATGCTGCATCTCTCGATTTATCTAAAGCTTGATTAGCCACTTCTTTCATACGACGAAGTGCAATTGGGCTTTTTGAGGCAATTTTGAGTGCAAGTTTTTGTGTTTTATCTTGTAGCTCATCATCACTTGTAACTACGTTAACAAAGCCATATGTTTTCATTTCTTGTGCAGATAAAGTTTCACCAGTAAACAATAAATACTTAGCTACATTGTGAGGGATAATTCGAGGTAATAAGGCTGCCCCTCCAGCGCCAGGGTATACGCCAAAGTTCGCGTGAGCATCACCAATGACTGCACTTTCAGCAGCCACCACTATATCTGCACACATAGCTGTTTCTAGACCGCCCGCCATAGTAATACCATTTAACGCTGCAATTACTGGCTTTGGAAAGTCACGTAGTGGATTAAATACGTTTTCACATAATCGATCTAAAAAGTCTTTCTCTCCAGGAGGTAGCTTTTGTGATGCCAATACTTCTTTTAAGTCTGCCCCTGCACAAAAAGCAGCACCAGTGCCAGTAATAACAACGGCTCTAATTTCATCATTATTAGCTATTTCAGGAATATACTTTTCATAAAGTTCAATGATTTCACCATTGATTGCATTCATTCCTTTCGGGCGGTTTAATGTTAACCAGGCAATACCATCTCGGTTTTCAAAAAGTAAGTTTGCTTCACTCATCACTAATTCCTAATTTTTATTTTGTTAGCCATAAACACGCTAAGTCTTGAGATGGTTCTACTCTAAAAAATAAAAACGCAAAAAAAACCAGCCAAAAGTATGGGTTTAGGAAAAAAGTATGGGAATAGTTAGGAAGGTATATTTAGAAAAACAATAAACAGTTTAAAATTCAATATATTAGAGTGAGATTTTAAAATAAACAAGTTTAGAAAATTGGAAGTTTAAGTATGGGCTCCAAACGAAAGCCCATACTATATTTGTTTAATTTTCAGCTTTAGCTTTTCGATATTCACTTGGTGAGTGCCCCGTCCAACGACGAAATGCACGAGAAAAGTTACTAGTATCAGTAAAGCCTAGTTGATAGGTAATTTGACTAATACTCATTGAGTCTTGCTCAATATATTGAATTGCTAATTGTGAGCGTAAGTCGTCTAAAATTTCTTGGTAACTAGTATCGCGTTGTTCTAGTTTGCCATGCATATTCCTCGGGCTCATATTTAATAATGAAGCAATACGCTCTTTATTACATTCCCCAGTAGGCAATAGCTCAATAATTTTAGTTTCAACTTGGCGTACAATATCAGAGCGATCTAAACGTGCTAAATGCTGAATAACAATTTCATCGTTCACTCGCGCCAATTCAGAACTTGCTGCAGGCAGTTGAACAAACATATCTTCTTTAGCAAAATGTATCGCGTTTAATTTGGAAGAAAACTCAACAGGGCATTTAAATGACTGCTCAAATAACTCTGCCCCAATTTCTGGTTTTTCCCTTACGAGTTGAACTTTTAAAGGGTTAAAGTTAGGGCGGAAAATATGTCGACACATTTGAACAATAGCCATTAACCAGCCTTCAATAGTTTCATCACAAGTTACTGTATTGATAATTTCAATATCCAACACATAATCATCTTTTGTTTCAGTTAACGTATGAATGCCGTTATCACTAAGTAAGCGGAAAAAGCGTACTATGCGTTGGCAAAAGTCATTTAAATTGTTACTCGCATATAACGAATAACCAAACGCGTGAAAGCTGCCAGGATGAAAGTTTTTACCAGCTAACAACCCAAAACCTGTTATGCCCGTTGCTTCTACTGCCAGCCTAAAAATTTCCGTAATTTTAACGGTTTCAATACGGTAACTTGGCTCTGATGACGTAACTAAATCAACGCCAGCTTTTTTAAACAAAGCTTGGCTGTCTATCCCTTCAGACTCTAATGCTAACGCAATGGCACTCGCCCAACTGAATATAGTTTTAGGTTCATTATTAGTTGATGTTGTCATAGAAAGTATTAACTCACTAATTTTATTATTATCATTTTTCTATCATAATGATACACGAATAAAACAATGATAGAACCTTTAAATAATTATCATCAAAATGCGTTTAACTAATTTAAAAGTATAATAAAAATTACATTTATCAAGTAACTAAATAGTGACTAAATTTGATATTTATATAGGCCAACACGCAATTTTAATAGAACTGCTGTAATAACAATAGGTTGAGCCAATTTCTAAATGTAATTGGCTTTATGTTGAAGAAGTGAAGAAAAGGAGCTCTAGCTTAAAGAAGGTTGGGTTAATGTAATAGCTAATATCTATAGCCAATACTAAGCATTGGGTATGAGCCGTCATTGTACACATTAAATGTAGCACCAAACGTGTTCTGCGCAACTAAATCAGGACACTTTTCTTAAGGAACTTTGCTCATATTCTATTGGCGACAGATCACCATTAGCGGTATGAAGTCGCTCTAAGTTGTAATAGCGCATATACGCAGTTACATCATTTCTCATATGTTCACGAGTTGGTTGTGGTATTTTCAATAGCCAATCATGTTTTAAGCTGCCGAAGAACCTTTCAACTACCGCATTATCCCAACAAGCACCAACATCACCCATGCTCGCTCTTATACCGAAATTGGCTAGCAATTTACGATAATGCTTACTGGTGTATTGTGAGCCTCTATCCGAGTGAAACACTAAGCCTTTAGGCGGTTGGCGCAAGTTATAAGCCTTCATCATAGCTTTGCTTACTAAGTCAGTCGTCATTCGTTTGTCGATATGCCAACCAACGATGCGGCGTGAATATAAGTCCATAACAATGGCTAAGTACATCCAGCCTTCACCTGTTCTTAAGTAAGTCACATCACCAGCCCAGACCTGATTTGGTGCAACAGGGTTAAAGTTCTGGTTCAACAGGTTATCAGCAACAGCATCACTGTGTTTGCGTTTGGTTGTCACCTTGTATGCCACTCGTTGAGTCACAACTAAGCCAAGTGTTGCCATTAACTTCTGAACGCCATAATCACTGACGTTAAAGCCCTCTCTGCGTAACTTCTTTCTAAGCTCCCGATAACCTAAGCTATTTCTGCTTTTCTCGAAGAAGTGCTTTGCCATTCGATATAAGTTCAGTTGCTCTGCTGTGATGATTTTGACTGGCCGTTTGAGCCAAGCGTAATAAGCACTACGGCTTACTTTCATCACTTTACAGAGCTTAACTACGGGAAATGCCGAAGATAACTGCTTAATCGTTTTAAACGTTACTTGGTTTCCTTTAGCAGGAGGGCGCTGGCCTTTTTTAAAATCTCTTTTTCCATCCTTAGCTCTTTATTTTCCTTACGTAGTTTTAGCAGCTCTGCTCGTTCATCCGCATTTAAACTGGCTCCAGATTGCTCAGCCTCGAATTTAGCTTTCCAGTGATAAAGTAACTTATCTGTGATACCTAAAGACGCTGCTGCTTTTGGTACGCTGTAGCCTTGCTCGGTTACCAATTTGACAGCTTCTTGTTTAAATTCAGCCGTGTAACTTCTGTTTGTTCGTTTTGTCATTTAACACCTCAATAATTGGATTATATTCCATTATTAAAGTGTCCTGTTTGATTAAAGCAGATCA
>CAJXYE010000042.1 GCA_913063325.1 uncultured Colwellia sp.
CTTTTCAAAGCGTTAATGTCTCTAATGCGCACCAAGAAGTCATAAAAACGAAATAGTGAAACGTCAGCTTTCGTATCTTTGTTAACATCAGGTCAGCGAGCATTGGAGTATTCTCCAGCTATCCGAACTCCCTAAATACAATCTATCCTCTAATGAAATACCGCTTACAAAAGTCCAACTTTAATTATCCATAAATTAAACTAGACTTAAGGAACGTGTATTTTTAAAGTGAAAATCAATTGCCTAACAATATAAAAGTAAAAAATACAGCTCACCTTACTTTTTATTGTCTTATTTTAGTAATGATACTACTTTCATCAATGACAATTGCCTTTGATGGCAAGCCATCGATCCGCTTTAAGCACCTAACCATTGAAGATGGCTTACCTCAAAATTCAGTGCAAACAATACTACAAGATAGTACAGGATTTTTATGGATTGGCACACAAGAAGGGCTAGTGCGATATGATAGCTATAGTCTAAAGGTTTTTAAGCATGAGGCTAATAATAGTTATTCGCTTTCAAGTAATTACATTCTTAGTCTACTTGAGGACAGGCAAGGCAATCTTTGGGTGGGTACCTATGGTGGTGGTCTTAATCAGTTTAACCCCAAAACACAACAGTTTACCCATTACCGCCATCAAGCCAGTGATGCCAATAGTTTAAGCCATGATGATATATGGAGTATTGTCGAGGACAGTCAAGGCAATCTTTGGGTGGGCACCAGTGATGGTCTTAATCAGTTTAACCCCAAAACGCAGCAATTTACCCATTACCGTAATCAAGTCAGTGATGCCAATAGCTTAAGTCATAATACTGTCAGAAGTCTTATCGAGGACAGTCAAGGCAATCTTTGGGTTGGAACCCGTGGTGGTGGTCTTAATCAATTTAACCCCAAAACGCAGCAGTTCACCCGTTACCGTCATCAAGACAGTGATACCAATAGTTTAAGCCATGATGATGTTCGCAGTATGATCGAGGACAGGCAAGGCAATCTTTGGGTGGGCACCTATGGCGGTGGTCTTAATCAGTTTAACCCCAAAATACAGCAGTTTACCCATTACCGCCATCAAGCCAGTGATGCCAATAGTTTAAGCCATGATGATATATGGAGTATTCTTGAGGACAGTCAAGGCAACCTTTGGATAGGAACCCATGGTGGTGGTCTTAATCAATTTACCCCCAAAACGCAGCAGTTCACCCGTTACCGTCATCAAGCCAGTGATACCAATAGTTTAAGCCATGATAATGTCAGCGGTATTATCGAGGACAGTCAAGGCAATCTTTGGGTGGGAACCCGTCCTGGCGGTCTTAATCAGTTCACCCACAAAACACAGCAGTTTATCCACTACCGTCATCAAGCCAGTGATATTAATAGCTTAAGTAATAATACTGTCTTTAATCTTGTCGAGGACAGCCAAGGAAACCTTTGGGTGGGCACCAATGGTGGTCTTAATCACTTTAACCCCAAAATGCAGCAATTTACCCATTACCGTCATCAAGCCAGCAATACCAATAGCTTAAGTCATAATACTGTCAGAAGTCTTATCGAAGACAGTCAAGGCAATCTTTGGGTTGGAACCCGTGGTGGTGGTCTTAATCAGTTTAACCCTAAAACGCAGCAGTTTACCCATTACCGCTATCAAGCCAGTGATACCAATAGTTTAAGTGATGATGATGTCCGCAGTATTATCGAGGACAGGCGAGGCAATCTTTGGGTAGGTACCAATGGTGGTGGTCTTAATCAGTTTAACCCCAAAACGCAGCAGTTCACCCATTATCGTCATCAAGCCAGTGATACCAATAGCTTAAGTCATAATACTGTCTTTAATCTTCTTGAGGACAGCCAAGGAAGCCTTTGGATGGGCACCAGTGCTGGTCTTAATCAGTTTAACCCCCAAACGCAGCAATTTACCCATTACCGTCATCAAGTCAGTGATGCCAATAGCTTAAGTCATGATACTGTCTACAGTCTTATTGAAGACAGTCAAGGCAATCTTTGGGTAGGAACGGCTAACGGCCTTAACCGTTTAGATAAAGAGGCATCAACATTTACCCGTTACAACACTGGAAATGGTCTACCCAATAATGTTATCTACCGTATTGAAGAGGATAATACAGGGGATTTGTGGTTAAGCACTAATCAAGGACTATCGCGTATGAGTCCTAAAAAAGAAATATTTAGAAATTATGATGTTGGAGATGGTTTGCAAAGTAATGAATTTAATGGTGGAGCTTCTTTTAAAAGCAAAAAAGGAGAGTTGTTTTTTGGTGGTATTAATGGTTTTAACCGTTTTTATCCTGAAAATATTATTGACGATACTCAGCTTCCTAAAGTGCTAATAACAGAAATGCTTTTATTAAATAAGCCTGTTCCTACTAAGCCTTCGCCCATTAACCCTGCGACATCTATGCCTAATCCAGAAGAAAACTCTAGTCTCACTCAGGTAATTCATGAAACCAAAGGGATAACATTAACGCACACTGACAACATTATTGCTTTTGAATTTGCTGCCTTACATTTTACGAACCCTAAAAAAAATCAATTTGCTTATCAGTTGGTGGGTTGGGATAAAGACTGGGTAGGCACTGATTACAAAAACCGTAGAGCAACCTATACCAATCTACCCGATGGTGATTATACTTTTAGAGTAAAAGCCAGTAATGCCGATGGTTATTGGAATGAAGAAGGCGCATCATTACAAATTACGGTATTACCTCCACCATGGAAAACATGGTGGGCGTATACTCTATATGGATTATTTTTACTGAGCCTAGTTATTTCATTTATACATTCTCAAAGAAAGAAAGTGCTTTTTGAACGTAATATTAACGCTCAACTAGAGCATAAAGTTGCCGAACGTACATCTGAGCTTAAAGCTCAAAAAAATGAGGTAGAAGAAAAAAACAAAAAGATAGAAGAGAAGAATAGAGAGATACTTGCTACACAGAAACAACTTATTCAATCAAGTAAAATGGCCTCTATTGGTACGATGACCGCTGGTGTTGCCCACGAAATTAATAATCCCACTAATTTTACCCATGCTGCTGTATATATGATGAATGATGAGATTAGTGAAATTAAAATTTTCTTAAAGCAATTAGCAGGAGGAGAAAACGCAGAGCCTGAAGTATTAAAATCCTTTGATGATAAATTTACTAAATTGATAGAGCTGACTAAAACAGCTAATGAAGGCACTACTCGAATTAAAACGATAGTGGAAGACTTACGCACTTTTTCCCGTATTGATGATGCTAAACAAGCTGTCGTGCAGTTGTCAGACTTATTAAAATCAACGGTTCATTTAGTGCAAACTCAATATGATTCAATTTTCATAGAAACACAACTTAAATATGAACAACCATTTACGTGCTTTCCTTCAAAGCTTAACCAAGTATTTATGAATATTATCGTCAATGGGTGTCAGGCAATTGAGAGCAAAAAATCGTCAGATAGTGTTGAAGGTAAAGTCATTATCAAAATGACTCAGCTAGCTAAGCGACTTATTATAACTTTTGAAGATAACGGTTGTGGTATGGAAAAAGCAACGCGACAGCGTATTTTTGAACCCTTCTACACCACCAAAGATGTAGGCAGTGGTACTGGGTTAGGTATGGCTATTTCATTTGGTATTATTGAAGAGCATGGCGGCAGTATTGAAGTTGAATCTGAGGTTTATAAAGGAACCAAAATAACAATAGGGTTTGATGTCTAAATCATGTCGTTTAAATTAGTCACCATAATGACTTTCTTTGGAGACAATTCATTAATCTGAAACGTCTGCTATCGTATCTTTGTTAACCTTGGCTAGTGAGAATTAGAGACTTCTCTAGTTAGCCAAAAGCGGAAGTTCCCTATAACCAAATCATGAAGCTTTTAGTGATGTTTTTTTTTGCAAATAATCCATTAAGTCTGAATGTTAATAAAGCCACCGCAGCGGTCGTTCAATATTCAATTTGTAACGTTCTTGGTGCGATAATATCATTAGTATTTCTTACTTTAGGTATTATATAAATTTAATCATATTTTATTAAAGGGACTATACTAAAAAGCATTGAATTGAATGATTTATAAACATAAGAGTGGTATGCAAATAAAATATAATATTAACCACATGATAAAAAAGTTATTTTGGGTTTCACCCATTCTATTTTTTTCATTTACTGTATTCTCCGAAGTAAGTAATAATGAAAACTTATTTAGTTTATCATTAGAAGAATTATTACAAGTTGAAGTGACTGTCGCATCAAGAAAAGAAGAAGGTATCAACTTTGCTGTGGGGAATGTCACTGTATACTCTAGCAAAGAAATAAAAGCTTTCGGTGAAAGGAATTTAAGAGATGTTTTAGACCGAATGACAAGCATGCAAGTTATTACTTCTCATGTTTTCCCACACCATAAACTTTCTCTGCGCGGTGCGAATACTGGAATTAATGATACCAATGTATTAGTGCTAATAAATGGTAACCCAATTAGGAATGCAAATGGTGGCGGCTCAAGTGGGGCGCTATATAATGGTATATCTCTTTCGATGATTGATCGCATTGAAGTTATCCGAGGGCCGGGGTCTATTCTATATGGCTCAAATGCATTCGCTGGTGTAATAAATATAGTGACAAAAACCAGCGAAGGGGTTAGTTCTCTTACAAGTATTGAAGCAACGGTGGGTACTTTTAATAGCCAAGGTCTCGATGTTTCATCGCAGCTTTCTGGGAAGAATTACGATGTATTACTGGGTGCGAATCTAGAGAAAAACGACGGTGAAAGCTTTGAAAACATTACCGATGAATTTGGTAACACTGGTACGTATTTTAGCGGTTTTGAACAAACAACGTTAATGGCAACCGGAACGATAGGGCAGTTTAGCTTTACTAGTTTGTATACTGATTTTGAGATAGATAATGGCGGCGGGTTATTTAAGCTGGTAGATCAGTCGTATTATGACGAAAAAAAATATATTGCTGTTGGCTATGACATAGAGTTGTCCAATAGTTGGGATCTCAAGCTAAATTACTTGTATAACGATCAAATATTGAAATGGCAAGTTAACAATCCACAAAATTCCCAACAAGTCAGTGATAGCAATGAACAACTGGCAGAAATTTATGCCCAAGGGAATATTACTGAAACCGTCGGATTAATAGCAGGTGTTAGTCGTTCTCTGCTTAAAGGAGAATTCGCACTTGGATCCGAGCAGCATGAATTTTGGCGTCTAAGCTATTTTGTACAAACATCTGTTTCGGTCAATCCTACGACAAAAATAGTTGTTGGTTTTCAATGGAATCGACCACAGGAATCAGAAGGTGATCAGTCTTCACGTTTAGGCTTAGTAAAGCAATTTGGTGAAAACTGGAGGTTGAAATTATCCTATGGAGAGGCATTCCGTGCTCCTTTTGGTACTGAATTGTTTGTTGATTCTCCAGGATTAGCTGGTAACCCGACCCTTAAACCTGAACAAATGAAAACCTATGAAGCACAGCTTATTTATGAAGATATGAAAAAGAATCTTGCGATAAGTTTGTATAGCTCAAAACAGAGCGAAACAATCACTCGTTCGGTACTAGAAGCAGCCAGTCCCCCAAGTTTTATAAACCAAGGAGAAATTGACTACCAAGGAGTTGAAATAGAGGGGAAAATATTAATGACTGACCGTCTAATGTTCACTTTTAACGCTAACTACCAAACCAGTGAAACAGATACTGGAATCAAAGATGATTCTTTTGCTCCTAATGAAATGATTAAGACAGGATTTGTATATGAATATAGTAATAACCTGTCATTTGCATTGTTTAATAGTTTTATTGGAAAAAGCACAGATTTAAATAAAACCAAAGGTATACCATTAAATAATCCGGTGCCAAAATCATATAATCTACTAACAGCTAACCTGATATGGGACTTAGGTCAGGACATTCAGCAATTTGAAAAAGGTGCAACGTTTATAACGATATATTTAGACAATATTCTAGATGAGGATATTTTCGCGCCAGATGTAATTAACAGGGGAAGAAATAATAGTCTCCCATCTCATTATGGCTTTAACGCTAGCATTAGTTTTAAACATACTTTTTAATTGTATATCAGTTATTTGATGTAAAGCGAAAATAATCTATAGGGTGGATAGCAACATTATTAAATTAGCCTTAGCGACAAAGAGCTAGCTCTGCATTTCACACGTATAATTACTAATTTTAACCAGTCAAAGTCAGTTTTCAATTCTAGATTGTTTATTGCCGCAATACGAACAGATGCTAAATTACCTTTCAAAAGTTCATATCCGCTTAGGTGTTGATAGCAAACCTTATTTCAATTAATAAACTAAGTCTTAAAAGTGATCATATAAAAAACAACACGCCGCAGGCTTTTTTGAGCTGTGAGTTCAACCCGCCTATCAAACGAACAGTAAATCACACTTACTATTTCCTTGAATATGAGCATAGCTTTCTAAAACTCGATGTCCGCTTTCGTATTTTGCTAGCTAGCTTACATCTACTAAGCATCTAACATGATATGTTTTTTCACTTGTGGCAATTTCCAGATTACATAGACAGGTATGATAGTTAGCATCAGTAGTGCCAACTGTTCAGCTTCATTTATTGGCAGTAATTGCAATAAGTAAACGATAACGGCTGCGCCACTCATTTGCATAAAACCAAGTAAGGCAGAAGCCGATCCTGCTTTATCACCAAAAGGCGCAAGAGCTTGGCCAGCGCAAGCCCCCATCAGTAATGAAAAACCAAGTGAACTTATCATTATTGGTAACATAAAGGCTGCTGCGCTGTGCCAAGCAAGTAAGGCAAACATCAGTACGCCTGCAACAATCAACAAGACCATACCAAAACCTATCGTGACTCTAGCGCCATACCTGACTAAAACTCTTGGCGCTAGAAAGCAAGCGATGATGTTAATGGCGGCATTGAAACTAAACCAGTAAACAAAACTTTGCTGATCTAAGCCTAGCTTCACCATTAACCAAGCTGGTGAACTACTCACATAAGCAATAATAATCACCATGGCTAACATCACCACAAAAGCATTAAAAAGAAATACCGGATGCTTTAAAACTGGCGTAAACCGTGCCATTGTAAAAAGCCTTTTATGTTGCTCAGTATGCGCGGGCTTTGTTTCTTTGAGGGAAAAAAACAAAATGGCACCCGCGATTGCAGCGTAGCCTGCCATAAATTCAAAATTACTTCGCCAGCCAAAATATTCGGTTAATACATTACCTAATAATGGAGCGAGTGCCGGAATACAACAGATAGCACTATTTAGATAAGAGTACATAACCCCACTTTCAATAGCGTTATATTTATCACGAACAGTGGCAAAAGCAGCAACTACTATTGCACAAGCTCCCAAGCCTTGCGCTAAACGGCTAATAAGGAAAAAAGCTAAGCTATCAGAGTAAGCGGCGAGAATTGAACTCAGACCATAAATAATAATGCCACCGATAGCCACAGGCCGACGACCATAACGATCAGCTAATGGACCAGTCACTAGTTGTCCAAAACCCATAGTTAGTATAAAGGCGGTGATGCTCCACTGAATTTTTGTCATAGAGACAGAGAAATCTTGCGCCATAACAGGTAGCGCGGGCAAAAATATATCAATGGCTAATGGGCTAAAAATAACCATTAAGATTAGGAGGGGAAATAGTTTCTTGTTTGTCATTTTCAGTCTCTCATTGGTGAAAGCATAGTATAAGATATTGGCATTATGAGCAGAAGTGAATTATTCTGATTTCTATTATTCCAAATTGGAATTTTACCGAGAGATAACCCTATGAGTAAATTTGACCTCAATTTATTAAAAGTATTAGAAATATTGCTGCAAGAGCGTAATGTCTCTGCGGCAGCCCTACGCTTGAACTTAAGTCAGTCAGCGGTTAGTAAGCATTTATCTCGGCTACGAGAAATGTTTGCTGACCAACTGTTTGAGCGTACAGCCCAAGGCCTCAAACCAACACCACGAGCGTTAGCATTAGCACCGCAATTAAGGCAAGTGATTCAACAACTAGAGAAACTTACTCGGCCGGCAATGTTTGACCCTAGTGACAGCAGGCGAAAATTTCGTATTCATTTAGCCGATACCGCTTGTTCATTAACATTTCCTTTATTTATGCCTGAATTGCTCAACCAAGCGCCAAAAATCACCTTGAAAACCAATACATGGGATGAAGATAGTCTTAACCAGTTGCTTAAATGTGAGGTAGATATAGGTATTGCTTGTCGAGAATGGGATCCTCGTTCCCCTTTACATATCAAGCATATTCCAGCAGAGCTGAATTATACAGAATTATTGCAAGAGCACTCTTTATGTTTGGTAAGAGAAAATCATCCTGCATTAAAGAAAAAATGGAATTTAGAGACTTTTCTCCTATATCGACATTTACAAGTTACCATTGGTGGAAAAGATCATTGGTTGCTTGATGAAGTGCTGAAATCAGAAGACTTATACCGAGATATTGCTATTGATATGCCTGACTTTTATAGTGCGATGAGCCTGTGTGAGCAAACCGATCTTATATTATGTGCCCCCGCTAGGCATGTTAGCCAAATGGCAAAGTACTTTAATTTAAAGGTGCTGAACATACCTGTTGAATTTGCGGATGGGGCTTATGTGTTACTTTGGCATAAACATTTTGATCATGACAATGGGCATCTTTGGTTGAGGGAGTTAATTATCAATAATGTCGGTAAAGCACTCGATGAAACTAGCTAGCTTTTAAACTGTTATGAATTAGATAGTAGCAGCTTATCTACTATTGAGCCCGTTACGGCACAGCTGATTTACGGCTGTTAAGCTTTGCAAAAGAAAAGTCGCATACATTACTTGGGGTATCATTGGCTGCAAAGACCCTAGTAAATCAACCTTAGCCGATTATATGGTTACAGTCTTGGTCGAAAAGCATCTTTGACTACAAAGTTAACAGCTAAAGGGTAAAAGCGACGATTAACACTGTCTCACAATGGGGGCGATATATATTGTCCGCCTAAGGATTGATGAACTATTTTATCTGGGTTTTTAAAAGAACAATGACTGCAATGGTGGATTTGGCGATTACCAGTTGAACTGTTTATTTACTGAAGCGTTATAAAATCCCCCATATACTCATCTGCAGGGAGTGTCTGCTATCAAAAAACTGCTAATTGCTTGAGTTGACCTACCATGCTTGATGTTATCTTTGAGTCTATAGCCATTTTAAATCTCGTCCTATATTTATATTATCAAAATTATCTTGTAATATTGACGCCACTATTTCAAAACGTGCGGGCAGGGCTCTATTACTCTTCTTTACCATATATAGGATTTCTATTATCGCCTTTTGTGGCTTAAATATTTTTAAGAGTTGTGGCTCTTTGAAACTATCAACAGCACTTTTAGGAAGCACTGTAAAACCTATTCCCTTGGATATCGGCTCTAATATTTGGCTAATTTGATTAACATAGCCAACCACAGGCAGCTGCTCAATATTCAAGTGAGTAAAACCTGATTGCTGACTTTGTGCAAAGTATAGAGATAAATAATGTTTGGCATCGGGGTGATTAATAAGACCTAACTTAGTTAATAAATTTTCATCTAAGCCCTCAGTTTTAGTGTTGGCAGGAAGCACTAAGCAAAGCTGTTCTCGACCAATCTCCTGTATATCAAATGCACTATGATTTGAGACCTCGGTGACAATGCCTAGATCAATGATACCGCTTTGGATTTCATTCAATATCTGTTGATTGGGTGCAGCTTTTAGTTGAACAACAAGTTGCGAATGTTTAACTTGCATATCTAATAGTTTGGGATAAAGAATCAAGGCAAGTGCACCTGAGCAAGCTAACCGGCATTCACCAGAAAAAGGATTGTCAAAGCCTAATTGCTCTAGTAATTCATGTTCATTTTTTACTAGTTGTCTAGCGTATTGATAAACTAAAAGACCTTGTTCAGTTAAATCGAAGCTTTTTTTATCACGGTGAATAAGTGTATGCCCACAAGTATTCTCAAGCTTACTTATATGCTGACTGACACCCGGTTGTGTCATACAAAGCTTCTCAGCAGTTTTAGTAAAGTGCCCAATATCTATAAGAGTAACAAAAGTTTTTAACCAACTAGGGTTTAGCATCACCAATCACCATAATATAAAATTATCATTTTGATTATAATTGATAATTTTAACTAATTAAATATATTCTTTAAAATAGCTCCATTACATCAAGTAACTCATTTTAAATCTACTGCTGGAGCGAATTATGAAAATGAATCATATAGGTATTATGGTTGGTGATATGGATAAAGCCGTTGAGTTTTATACTAATGCACTTGGCCTTAACGTTGTCATGGGAAATACTCAAGTTGTAGAAGAACGTGAGACAGCTATAGGTAGAATGTGCATTGCTGTTTTTGGTGATGGCTTTAAAGGCTTTAATATTTCTCACTTAGTCACAACTGATGGTATTGGTGTTGAATTATTTGAAATGAAAGAAAGAGAAGAGCGCCATGAAGTGGACTTTTCTCGCATTGGTATTTTCCATTTTTGTCTGCAAACGGATGACTTTCATGGCGTCATTGAGCGAACAGAAAAGTTCGGTGGAAAAGTGCGAATGGACATCATGAGATACCACCCGGAAGATGATAACAAACCTTCTAAAATGGTTTACTTAGAAGACCCTTTCGGTAATTTATTTGAACTTTATTCGCATACCTATAAAGAAACTTATGCTGTTAATTATGAATAATAAATAAGTAGTGCGAAAGAAAGGGCTTACTTCCCTTCATCAAAGTGGCTCAATTTCGGAAGAGCGCCGCTTTAATTTAAAGCCTCAACTACTGCCAGTGACGTTTCATCTCAAAACACTATTTTTCCGCAAATCAAACCTTTCATAGAAACCACAAAGCCGCCCCAAAAGGGCGGCTTTGTGTCTTGAGTTTAATCGAGAAATGCAATACACAGGTTAAATCACTCTGCTGGTGTCTCATAGTCTTACCGTGTAATGACAATACAGCTAATACCAAAATCACAAATGCCCATATCGGTCACAAGTAATAGCAATTGATAACGATTAGTGGCGATAATTTTACGTATACTTCGAAGCGATTTACACAATATATTGTGTAAACAGAGTTAGTTAGCTTTAAATCCACTGGTTAAAAAAATAAAAGGTACAAGTTTTGACAAATAAGACACTTTGGAATAATACACTCGTTGGTATTCTTGCTGTAGCAGTTGTAGGTTGTAACTCAGACGATAATGAAGTTACCTATACCGACAGCGTTTCGTACGATCTTGCTGCAACAAATGGTGAATGGCAGGCTGGTTTTGCTGATTACCCTGTTGGTGGTGAAGATGAATGGGAGCTTACTGCAACAGAAAATGCTGAATATACACTAGCAACGGGTGCTATAGGTAACGGATATTTATTGCATTCATATAATCGTAGTGATGATACTCAGATGTATATCAGTCGTAAGATTGATGGCTTGATCCCACATACTCATTACGATGTAGCTTATAATATCCAAATCGCGAGTAATGTTAACGATCTGTGTATGGGGATTGGAGGTGCGCCTCATTCAGTAACCGTTAAGGCGAGTCTGACTACAGAGAAACCAGAAAAAACTGTCGATAGCATTGACCATTATCGACTTACCATGGATACGGGAAGCCAAATACAAGGTGGCTTGGATGCTCAATCTCTAGGTAATATAGGTTTGTCTACTTTGGAAGATTGTGATCCGTCAAGTCCAATTTATGGACTAAAGAATTTCGACAATGCTGAAAATCTCTTTGAAGTAACGTCAGATGAGAATGGCGAACTGTGGTTAACCTTACTCACTGATTCAGGATTTGAAGGCCCTAGCAGCATTTATTTTACCAAAGCTGCTGTGTCTTTTACCCAATCTGACAAGTCAGTTGACGGATTTACCGTTGACCTTGATTTTTCTAAACCCCAATCGAGTGTCACTTCTTTATTTTATGATTATCCAGCAGGACGTGAATTTGAGTGGGAATTAACAGCTGAGCCACAAGAAACAGTTACTCTTGAAGAAGGTGGAGACGTTACCGGATATCTTCTACATTCCTATAACCGAAGCGACGATACCGGTATGTTGTTGAACACTCCAGTTAAAGGGTTAGCCGCAAATACAAGTTATACCGGTGTATTCAAAGCAACCTTGGCGACAAATGTGAATAATATGTGTTTTGGCATTGGCGGTGCACCTCATTCTGTCTATGTAAAATCAGGCTTGTCGGTTGAAGAGCCAAAAGCAATTAGAGTTGAAAATGATGAGCATTATCGTATAAATATTGACCTTGGCAATAACATGCAAGAAGGTGTTAACGGATTGACCCTGGGTGATATAGGCTCGGAAACACTAGCAGATTGTGACCCCGGCTCTACTCTTTTTGATCTGAAATCATTCGATTCGGAAATGCTGGAAAAAACGTTCCGCATTACTACTGACGATAGTGGAATATTGTATTTCAGCCTTGGAACAGACTCTGGCTTTGAGGGGCCAACGACTGTTTTATTTACTGATGCAAGCGTTAGCTTTAAGCGTGTAGAGTAGTCGTTTTGATTGTATAACGTAAGCAAATGCATAATCGACTTATAGAGATTGCTATTTATTAAGTAGTGAGTCTCTTAAGTCGATTTGTAGCGGTCAACAAAGGTATTTAAAATAAAAATAGTTTAACTATTTAAAAGATTTTCTAGCAAAATATATAAAACTCCAAGTTATCTCATAATAAGGACAAGGGGGGCGAGTTACTAATTCGTCGGAAATAATTGGTTTGAACCTCGACTTTAAACGGGATAGCGACCTAACCATCATTGGATAAATATTTCTGTACTTTCTATTTTTAATATCACTTTCGTATCCAACAAAGCAAAAATAAATCAACTCATAAACGGTAATTAAATACTTCTATTACAAAAATAGCCAACGCTTTTCTACGTTAAATAACTAAACCACTATGCAAATACTGCTTTTCCTGGCTTAGCTATTGAATACCGAACTAACAAGGGTCAATGGCAAACCTTTCAACAGCCAGTGGCGGTAAAAACACCTGTTGAGATTCGTAGTCGAAGTAATAACGGCTTAAGAACGAGTCGAATAACGCAAGTATCTTTATACAAATAGATTGATGGATGAAGTGACTGACGGATAACTGACTGATGATGACATCAAACTATCTGTCAGTTATCAATCAGTTATTTTATCTGTAAATAGTTATAAATGCTTTCTAACTATTTACACACCAGATTCACTTTTAATCGCCCATGGATAGGAATAAGTACTTGCCATGCGATCGATGAAACTAATGGCATTTCCTAGTCCATCTTCTGACTGAACCTGAACAGACATGACTTTTGCTGCAGTTCTTATTTCTTTATCTGTGGTTACCTTTTTAATGCTAGTAGCTATACTTTCAGCCGTCAGTTTAGGGGAGCCAATCATACCCATGTACTTGCCAATTTCCTGAGTTTGTACGAGTGAACCATGAAAAGGCTGATCACCTTGCATCGCACAAACAATTGTTGGGCAGCCCGCACGAATACCAGCTGCAAGTGTGCCAGCTCCGCCATGATGAACAACCGCTGCACATTGTGGAAACAGCCAGTCATGAGGGCAGGATTCAATTTCTAAAATATTATCTTCCGCCCAGGCGTATAAGCGTTTACCTTCCGCTGTTGAGGTATCAAGTGTTTCGCGAGTTAAGCCAGCCCAACCACCTAAAAGTATTCCTTTAATACCACAAAGCTGTAAGCTTTTAATCGCTAATGTTGATAACACCCTACAAAAATCTGGATTGCCCTTCATGCTGCCAAAGCCTATATAGACGGGTTTATATTGTAGAAAGTCAACCAAGTCTGGTGAAGGCGTGAAGTTGTTAGCTTTTGATAAAAACCACCAACCGCCCATGAGTTTCTGTGCTGGCCAATCTACTGGCTGTGGGCATAAACTGGGGGATACCGCACAAATTTGTGGTAAGTCGTGTGGCCAGGCCTTAAGTGATGAATCATCAGAATAGGTGCCTAAGGGCAGTCCGCAAATTTCACGCATCATGTCGAATTTTGGCTTCATAACTTTTGGGTATAACCATGACTTGATTTTATAAAGTGCCGGATTAAAAAATTTGGGGAATTTGTCTACTTCCATAGTAAATAGAGGATAGTCGGAAGTGGGATGGTTTATCTGCAAATCAAAGGTAATAACAGGAATTTTTAATGCTTCAGCCATAGACATATAAGAGCCGTAGATAATGTTAGGAGTAATTAGTAAATCTGGCTTGAAGTGTTGAGCAGCATTAAAGGCGCTGTTCATGTCAGCTTTTTGGGTGGTAGTGTATTCAGGGCTGCTTAAGTACTCTTTGCCAAATTTCGCCAGCTTAAATAACCCTTTGATCGAACGATCAGAAAGATCGACTTGCCCAAATAAACTTTCAACAAACTCTGCTATGTTTTCTTGGGCAGTAACACAATCAATACCATTTTCAATAATTAGATCAGTCGCAGGCGGTGTACCAAAAACCAATACCTCTCTACCTAATTTCTTCAGCGATAAGGCGAGGGCGGTGACTGGTTGCATATCTCCTCTGCTGCCCCAGGCGATAATCATAATGCGTTTAGGTAATGCCATTGTAATAGATGCCTCTATTGGTCTTTATAAGAAGATTTTAATTGTGAATTTAAACTATGTCATAAAAATGTTTTAGCTAAAAGAGGGGATTTATTGAGCTTTGTTGCTGTTAAATATCTGGTTGAGAAAATCTCAATATACAAATAATTTATATTGTATTAGTAGGGCCAAGAGCAAAAAGAAGTAAAGCGCTATTGACCCACAGCTATTCTGTTTTGGGCAAACAGAATAGCTTAATTGGTTATCGTCAATATCTTAACGATAAAACGATTCCACAGTGCCTTTTACTGTCATCATAAGCGGTTGACCACGGCGATCTAATGCTTTAGGCGAAGGGATTTTTACCCAACCTTCGCTGATACAATATTCTTCAACATCGAAACGTTCTTTACCATTAAGTAAAATACCAATTTCATACTCGAAAACTTCTTCGTTGTGATGTGGGCTGCGAGGATTTCCTGAAAGGCGATCTGGTAAAGCGGGTTTTGAATTAGTATCGGTCATGTTCGTGATCTGTAATAAATAAAAAGTAAGCTATTGTAGGCAATATAGGGCACTGCCTCAATAGCTGCGGTCATAATTATTGGGCGGCAGAATTAATTTAGAGTATTAAATCGCTAGTTTTATAAATATTGTCTCTTAAATACCTTAAGGAGAATATTTGTTTGCATTTAGATGCGGATAAACTACAAATAAATTGAAAGTAAAGATAATCAATTTTACATTACCCCCTTGCATCATTTGCTGATATTTAAGATAGTAAAGGCATTGATTTCAAATCACTAGTTCGAAAAATCCAAATAATAAAAGCAGAGGTAAGTATGAAGGCGAATATCTTTCCCTTAAATAAATTATCCTTTAAAAAGTCACTGCGATCGCTATGGCCAAAAGGTAAACTAATTGTATTAGTCGTTGTTATCGCTAACCTTAGTGCCTGTAGTAGTTTAGGGGTAGAACCTTGGGAACGTGATTTATTAGCAAAAAAAGAAATGGCATTGACATCTAGCCCTATTGATGCGGCTCTAGATGATCATATCTATTTCTCTAAGGAAGCATCTAGTGGCGGAAAAAGTTTTGGTGGCGGTGGCTGTGGGTGTAACTAATGATATGAATAAAAAAGTGAAAGACACCATTACCAAAACAAATAAAAAGATTAACTTAAAAGCCTCGTTGTCTTTAGCCGCAAGTGCTTTACTTGGTACTAGTGTTGTAACTGCCCCTGTGAGCCATGCAAAAGACGCTGACGAGTGGCAATTTGACAGTGCATTTTTAGTTTATTCAGAAGTCGACAGAGTCAGTGCCACTGAAGCTATTATTGCAGGCACAAAAACGTTTGATAATGATGAAGTGCTTAGTTTAAAGTTAACGGTTGATGCCTTAACGGGAGCATCAGCAAATGGTGCTATTGCTCAGCCGATGGCACAAACCTTTACTCGTCCTTCAGGTAATGGTCAATATGTTACTCCAGCAGGTGAAACACCCCTTGACGATACCTTTAAAGACACCCGCGTGCAGCTTAATGCCCAATGGGCACAACCGTTATCGGATAACATTACCGGCAGTGTTGGCGGCCATCTTTCGAAAGAGTATGATTATTTGTCTTTAGGCGTTAATGGCAATTTAGCCTATGACTTTAATCGAAATAATTCAACTATCTCAATAGGCTTAAGCTATTTTCAAGATACTTTCACCCCTGAAGGGGGCATCCCAAAACCACTATCATCTATGTTAATAGGCGACTCTAGTGCACCTGACTGGGACGCTGAATTTGCTAAAACAAGGATAGGGGATAGCGATGATAAAAGTACAGCCGATATACTTGTTGGTTTTACCCAAGTGATAAACCGTCGCATGATCACCGCTTTTAATTATTCATATTCTATGGTTGATGGTTATTTAACTGACCCATTTAAAGTGATCAGTGTTATAAATTTTGATGGCATAGCACAAGATTATATTTATGAAAACCGCCCAGATTCGCGGGTTAAGCAGAGCACGTTTATGCAAACAAAATATCACTTTGATGAGAGTTTGTTGAATACAGTGGCTGATATCTCTTATCGCTATATGTGGGATGATTGGGACATCACTTCGCATACGATTGATACGCGTTTTACCATTCCTGTTGGGCGAGCAAGTTATATCGAACCGCATATTCGATTTTATCAACAAGGTGCGGCTGACTTTTACCAGCCTTATATTATCGATGATCAAAAATCTGTAGATTTTGTTAGTGCTGATTATCGTATTGGCGAGATGACAGCGGTTACAGTTGGCGCAAAATATGGTGTGGTGCTTAATGGTGGTAATGAACTTTCCTTTAGGATTGAATATTATCGTCAAATGCCAACTGATGCTGGGTTTGTTGATCCTAATGGGCTAAATGGATTAGATAAATATCCTGTGGTTGAAGCGGTTATTGCGCAAGTAAGTTATTCATTTTAACGTTTTTAAAAGTAAGTAATTGGTGTCTAGGAGCTTATGAAAAATAAACGGACAGTTGAGTTAAATCAAAAAAAAGACGGCTATTGCGTTAACTTTACTGCTATGGCCAGCCCGTGCGAAGTACTAATACAAACGCAAGATAAGAATCTAGCTGAGCAAGTTGCTCTCTGTGTTAGTGCTGAGGTTTGGCGTATTGAAGATAAATATAGCCGATATGACCGTCGTAGTATTTGTAGTCAAATAAATAGCGGTGGAGGTAAACAAGTAGCCATTGATGAAGAAACTTATCTATTACTCAATTTTTCCGAGCAATGTTATCAATTAAGTGATGGCCTTTTTGATATTACTTCAGGCGTGCTGAGACAAGTTTGGTCTTTTGATAGCCTAAGTGGTGAGTGCCAACATTTCCCCAGTGCTACCGAGATTAACAAACTCATCCGTTTAGTTGATTGGAATAAAGTCACTTATGATCAGCACAGCATAATATTACCTAAAAATATGGAACTTGATTTTGGCGGCATAGGCAAGGAGTATGCTGTCGACCGCTGCATTTTGTTAGTAAAAGTATTAACGGATAAACCTCTTTTGGTTAATTTAGGGGGCGATTTAGCGGTAACAGGCCCCAGAACTAATAATCAACCATGGCAAGTCGCTATCGAACACCCTGATTGTGATGCACTTGGTCAGCCGCAAGATATGATTGTTGCCCTTAAACACGGTGCACTAGCCACTAGCGGTGATGCAAGGCGATACCTGATAAAGCAAGGTGTTCGCTATGGACATGTGTTAAATGCTAAAACAGGATGGCCGATAATCCATGCACCACGTTCAATAACGACAGTAGCGCCACAATGTATTCAAGCAGGGATTTTAGCTACCTTAGCGCTCTTACAAGGGGAGCAGGCCGAACAATTCTTAACAGAACAAGAGATTACTTTTTGGGCAAGAAGGTGATGTTTTAATTAGCTCTACGCCAAGCAAAGCGATTAAAAAGAATAGGAAAAGGCATTACTACCTTCTCCTAGGGGAAAATGAATCGGGACAGTATCAATTAATACCAAGTTGATTAAGTTCTTTCCCACTCAGCGAGAATTAAAAGGCTTACAGGCAAGGCATTGATTGCAGAGAATGGTTATTCCCTTGTCAAAATCAATAACGCAGCATGTAAGCCTTTTAAACTCGCCCTTTGGGAGCTTATTAGTAAACTGATAACTGCACAAAACTTATGAAATATAGAATGACTATGTTTAATTAATTTTACTTGTTATAAGCTCGCTAATACAGCTCTGAGTTGGGAAGAAATTTAATCAAATTGGTATCATATCATTAACTTATTTTCGCACGCGGTAATTTGGGTCAGTCCAACAACGAGGTAAGTCTTCGCCGGATAGAAAAGTTAGTTCTGCTTTTGCAAACTCTTGTGGGTCTTGCACCTCTTCGCCAACTTGATAGCAACCTAGCACTTTTTCATGATACAAATTAGTTAAATCTTGGATTTTGTCAATATCCACCATATCACCATTTTTTCGATTTTTTAAAAACATACTAAACTCCAGAAATCTTAAGCCCTGTGAATATTAGTATAACCGTTAATACGGCTGATGGCGGGGAGAAAGGCTTGGAAATAACAGATATTACCGGATAGATTGTTACAAAAAAACCGTTAACATTTAAAGAGGCTTAAATGTTAACTGTTACTGTCTATACAGGGCACGATTCGCTAGGTTTGCATGGTTCTATACGTTACTAAACTAGAGCAAACTAGAGCAAACTAGAGCAAACTAAGCATAACCAAGTTGAAAACCAACATGCTGATGTAATCTAACCATCATTTCTTCTTGCTCAACCACAACATCTAGTTTTTGGGCAAAAGTGCGTAACGCTTGCTCAATTTCATTAACAAATTTACCATAACCATGACTGGTTTTATCTTGCTCACTGGCAACAAAGATAAGCTGCACACTGTCAACTAACTTAGCTGAATTCCACTTGCAGGTATAACCACCACTGGTATGTTGCGGATTATAACTTAGCATTAACAGCTCACCTGATGTCACTACGTTTTCATCTTCGCCAGAGCGGATAATCGGAACTAAGCCGTTCGCGATAACAGCGCCATTATTTAAGTTTTGGTTTTTAGCTGCACCGATGAAAGCATCAGCGATGAGGTTGTAAAGCGGGTTGTAACGCTCTTGTTGATTCTCATCTTGGCTAACCAAGGCGCGAATTCGTCTGTTAATGGGAAAATCGACCACGGCATAAGTTAATGCTCTGGCTTGTGAAGAGATGGCTTGTTGATCTGCCATGTATCTGTCAGCGATAGGTCTAAACTTATGCGCCTGACTGCCTTCAATACCTTTATTTTTAGCAAATAAATCATAGGTTAAATGTTGATGATCGCTAACTCGAATTTGCTCTGGTGAAATTTCTATTTCACTAGCAAAGGCCGTTAAAGCTTTAGTGACTAGCTGATGAAACTTAGCCGATTGACCACGGATATCTTCACCGTTAGCCAAGAAAATCAAAGTGATTTTTTTCGCTTTGTTCGCGCCGTTAAAAAAAGTATTTCGGCTTGTGTGGTATTTCGGATTGTATAAAAACAGCACTTGTTGTTTTGTCTGAGCCGTCAATTTTTCTGGGCTGAAACGTACTCGAGCAAATTTATCATTAGCAATAAATTGTGAACTCTCAAGAGAGAATGTGTCATTAATAGCAAAAAACTTATCTGCGAGGTGCTGATATAGCGCTTCATAAGGCGTTTCACTGCTTTGGTCAATCAAAGGTTGATATTGTGCTATTAATTCATCGGTTAAGGCAATTTTAGCCATTAAATACTGATTTTCGCGAGCAGATGAAGGAATATAAGCTTTGTGTTGTAAATTTTTGGTACGTGAAATCGGCATAACGACACCTGTAATGTTGAATGAATTATTAATTTATGGGGTAATTATACGAGGCTATTTTTACAGAGATATGATGTAAATCAATAGATAGGCCGGCAAACTGTTAAAAGTTGTAATCGTCTGTTTATTAGTCACTTATTGGCACTGATCAAAGTGATTTAGCTGGGTTTATGCTTGTATTTCAACTTATTTTAAAGCATGGTTATAACAATCAATATTGCCACAAGGTCTAACTTCTATGAAAAAATTAAAAAATGAAGCTGAATTACTCAAAAAAGCATTAACAATTGGTGAAAATTATGCAGTTAATCGAGGTTATAATAGTTTTGCTGCAACAAATTCTGCTAAAGATAAAATAGAAAGTCTTTACCGTTTGTTGGTCAATGATAAACTTATTCAACCGTTAGCTGTTGAAAATGAAGACCAACCGAATATGAAGCACAAACTAGCACTTTGGATCGCAAAAAAGCTGCCAGAGGGACATGCTTTACTCAAGTAGCTGTTATGTTTGCACTGTTTTTTACTTTGTTAGAATAAATATTCTAAAAACTTACTCTAATCGTCATCTTTTCGTGGCATTCACCCTTTAACACTGCTAGATTGTTGATGGGATTCTAATCAGGAATTAATAATAAGGTACTCAAGGAAGTAAATTCAATTGGTCTGAACGTAAAGCCAAAGTAAAACTAATCCAGCGAGTATCGTTAACATTTGTACTAAAGTAGTACTGAATAAGCAGAGAGCAAACTATGTACCAAACTGACGATGTACGCATCAATAAAATTAAAGATCTTTTACCTCCAATTGCCTTATTGGAACGATTTCCTGCGTCAGAGCAAGCAACTAAATCAGTCGTTGCAGGCAGAACTGCTATTCACAATATTCTTAATGGTAGGGACGATCGCTTATTAGTGGTTATTGGTCCTTGCTCTATTCACGATCCTAAAGCCGCTCTTGAATATGGTCAACGTTTGGTTCAATTACGTGAAAAGTACAAAGACAGTTTAGAGATTGTTATGCGTGTTTATTTTGAAAAACCACGTACAACGGTAGGTTGGAAAGGACTTATTAATGACCCTTATATGGATAACAGCTTTAAACTAAATGATGGTTTACGCTTAGGTCGTAAGTTATTAGTCGAGCTCAATGATCTTGGTTTACCGACTGCGGGCGAGTTTTTAGATATGATCACTCCGCAATATATGGCTGATCTTATGTGTTGGGGCGCTATTGGTGCTCGTACTACTGAATCACAAGTTCATCGTGAATTAGCTTCAGGTCTTTCTTGTCCGGTAGGATTTAAAAATGGCACTGATGGCACAATAAAAATAGCGATTGATGCTATCGGCTCAGCAGCTGCATCACATCATTTTTTATCAGTAACAAAATTTGGACACGCAGCTATTGTTGAAACCACAGGTAATGGTGATTGTCATATCATTTTACGTGGTGGCAGAACGACTAACTTTGACGCTGATAGTGTTAAAGCGGTCACTGAGCAACTAACCAGCTCTGATTTAAATACTAAAGTGATGATTGATTTTAGCCACGCTAACTCAAGCAAGAAATTTGAAAACCAAATGATAGTGTCTACGGATGTAAGTGGTCAAATAAGCCAGGGTAATGACAATATTTTTGGTGTTATGGTTGAAAGTCACTTGGTGGAAGGCAACCAAAGCCTAATAAATGGTAAAGCTGAAGTTTACGGACAAAGCATTACTGATGCATGTATTGGTTGGGATGATACTGAAAAGTTATTAAGTCAGTTAAATGAAGCGGTGCTTAATCGCCGTAATATTAACGACTAAGCTACACCAACTTATTCACTGCTAAATTAAGCAAATAGGGCAATCAATTCCCTTTATTCTTAATTCATGATAAAACGTCTAATTAACTCCTTATAATTAGACGTTTTTTTATGCCTCAGACGCCGCCCGTTGTCGATCAAGTACAAGCCAACCAGCAGATCATTTCTGCAATTTTAACTAAAATTGAAAGCGTGGTTTTAGGTAAACCCCAAGAGTGTCGCTTAGCGCTTGCCTGCTTACTGGCTCAAGGACATTTATTAATAGAAGATTTACCTGGCATGGGTAAAACCACATTGGCTCATGTATTGGCTACTACACTAGGCTTAAGTTATCAGCGTACCCAATTTACCAACGACTTACTGCCTGCAGACGTGGTCGGATTTTCGATTTTCAATAATGAAACTAATCAGTTTGAACTGCACAAAGGGCCCATTTTTAACCAAGTTGTCTTAGCTGATGAAATTAACCGCGCGAGTCCAAAAACACAAAGTGCATTGCTTGAAGCGATGGCAGAGCAACAAGTAAGTATCGATGGTATTACCCATGAATTGCCGACGCCATTTTTTGTGATTGCCACTCAAAATCCGCTATTTCATGCAGGAACTTATCCTTTACCGGAATCACAACTTGATCGCTTTATGATGCGTTTATCCTTGGGCTTCCCCGATTTAAAAGCGGAAAAGAAAATTTTGTTAAGCGCTAGTCTGCGCACTAATCAAGCATCAAAAAATAGCAAGACCAATATCAGTGCTGATAATGAGGCGGTTATCTCACAAGAGGAGCTGATTGCTATACAAGATGCAGTTACTCAGGTTAACGTATCAAATGATGTACTTGAATATATTATTGCCTTAAGCCACGTGAGTAGACGTGCTTATAATCAGCAAGAGTATTCAAAAGTTAATTCACAAGTAAGCCCACAAGTGAATGAGCCCAAAATTACCTGTAAGCCGTTATCACCAAGAGCGTCAAAAGCACTACTGCAGGCGGCAAAAGCGATGGCGTTTATTAATAACCGTGATTATGTTTTACCTGATGATGTGCAAGCCGTATTTTATGTTGTTTGTCAGCACCGACTAGAAATGCAGCCAAATCAGCAAATAGGCTCAAGTCAAGCAGATGCTACAAGTGTCGCAAATCAAGTACTCAATTGTGTTGATGTGCTAAACCCCCTTGGTTATTCGTAACGGATTATATTATGGCTATAACAACCATTTTTTCCTTACCTAAATCGGTCAAAAAGTTTTTTGATAATAACTTTGAGCGTTGGCTGGCTCGTAGGATACCAGCAAGACAAGAACATCAGTTAAATAGTCGTAATATTATGATATATCCAACGCGTTTTGGTTTGTCCTACCTAAGCTTTGTGATACTGGTGTTTTTATTAGGGACTAACTATCAAAATAATATTATTTTATTGTTTAGTTATTTATTGGTAAGTTTGTTTATTAGCGTGATGTTACATAGTTTTTATAATTTCTCACAATTACGATTTTATAGCATGTCACAACAGCAAGGTTTTTCAGAAGGCACCTTATATTTTCCTATACAAGTCATAGCTAAAAAAACGCATTTTGATATAAATTTTTATTTTACTAACGCTTTGTCTGGTAATCAAAATCAAACTATTACTCAGTGTCATGAAGGAAGCCATGAAATTAAACTACCCTATCAAGCGTCAAGTCGTGGTAAACATCAGGTAGGCAGAGTCACTGTTTTTAGTGAATATTCCTTAGGTATCTTTAAAAGTAAATCCGTACTCGATTTTGATCATACGGCTTTGGTTTACCCAAAGCCGAAAAGACTTGTTGCTGGGCAATATCAATTATCGTCACAAAGTGAAGAGCCTAATACGGACACCAGACAAACAGTTAACATTGCAGGCACAGACGATTTTTCTGAGCTTAGAAGCTTTGTTCGAGGGGAGTCAAGAGCAAGAACAGCCTGGAAACAACTGGCAAAAGGGCAAGGACATTTCACTAAACACTACCAAGAAGGTCAAGGACAATTACAATGGCTAAAGTTAAGTGAAATGCCAAGTAATGATATAGAAGAAAAATTAGCTTATCTAAGTTTCTTAGTTATTGAGTTATCAGCATCAAATGAAACTTTTGGTCTAGAGATTTATACCGATACAGCCAATAATTCAGCCAATATAGCGCCAAACTCGGGCGCTATTCACCAACAAGATTGTTTAACTGCGTTGGCTTTGTATTGATGATTTTTTTTAAAAATAAAATAACTAAAGCCGACAAAAATAAACGTATGATAAACCCCTTTATTTTGAGTACAAAGAACGCTTGGTTATTATGGTTATGCCAATGTTTAAACATTGCGATAATTGCGCTAGAGCTCAGTACTTGGATGTTAGCGATTATTTCATTATCGTTAGCATGGCAGGCGCTGTTGTTACACAGCAGCCGAGATAATATTGATAAAATGTCGAGTAAGTCGGCTAATAAAAGTGTTGGCAATACAAAAGCAAGGGTAATATCTCCCATTATATTATCGACTTTTGCTTTAATGGGTTGTGTGGTTATTGCTATTACGGCTAAGCAAGTGGGTCTGCTGTTAAGTATGGTGCATTTACTTTGTTTTTCTTATGTACTCAAAGCCTTTGAATTAAGGGCCCGTAGGGATTTTTATCAATTACTTCTCTTAGGTTTGTTTATTTTAGCTTCGTCACTAATTTTTAGGCAAGATCTTGCTTTTTCAATGATAACTGTTGCACTATTAGTCATCAATTTAGCGGTATTATTGCAGTTATTTTCATCCCATAAGTCTTTTACAACGAATATCAAAGTGATCGCTATCTTATTGGCGCAAAGTACTATTTTGGCGATTGTACTTTTTTTGGTATTTCCTCGGATGTCACCTTTTTGGCAAGTTCCACTGGCAAAATCGGCCGAAACAGGATTGTCTGATACCGTTAAACCCGGCGATATAGCAAATTTAACTCGCTCAACTAAATTGGCATTTCGAGCTGATTTTGGACAACAGCAAATACCTGGTTATTCACAATTATATTGGCGTGCAATGGTGTTAGAAAATTACGATGGTAGACAGTGGAGCAGGCAAAAAACAGCGGGTAAAAGACAAGATAAAACTCACCGCTTAAAGATAGAGTCAGCCGAACAAGCTCTTCTTTTCGATGCTAATAAAATGGGGGTTTTGCCTTTAAACTATCAAGTGACAGTCGAGCCAAGCTTTCAAAAATACTTGTTTTCTTTAGCACCTGCGCTTGCCTATGGTGAGAGAAAGGGCATCATTGCCCAAGCTGATTATACTTTTAGCAACGAAAAAATTATCACCCAAGCTAAATCTTATCAATTAAGCAGTTATTTGACTGTACCATTAGCAATTGAATTATCGCTTAACAGTAAGCAGATAAACTTGAACTACCCAGCAGGGAGTAATCCAAGACTTGAGCAATTAGCATTACAGTTACAGCATAATTATGTTGATGTTCAAGCAAGAGCACAAGCAATATTAACCCTTATCAACAAAGGAAAATATGCTTACACGTTACAGCCTCCGCTACTTAAAAATAACAGCTTAGACCAATTCTTCTTTGATACCCAATCTGGATTTTGTGTGCATTATGCCAGTGCTTTTACCTTCTTGATGCGCGCTTCAGGCATTCCCGCAAGAATGGTTACTGGCTATTTAGGTGGTGAATTTAATGGTGTTGTTGATGCACAAAAATCGATAACAACAGGACATTTAAGTATTTATCAATATGACGCGCATGCCTGGTCTGAAATATGGGTGGCGGGTAAAGGTTGGCTTCGTATTGACCCAACAGGGGCTGTTGATCCACAACGCGTTAATTCTGGTTGGTCTTCTGAGTTGTTACAAGAGCAGTCAGCATTAAACAATGAGTTATTAAGCTTGTATCAAATGAAGAATAACGCCTGGTTAAGAGCAATACGTTTACAATTTGATGCGCTTGATTATCAATGGACCCGATGGGTTATTGGCTTTAACACTAAGCAGCAACTTGATTTATTCAACAGCTGGTTTGGCAAAATGGTCTCTTGGAAGTTAGCGTTAATTATGGCTATTTCTTTAGTTGTCAGCATGGTCATGCTTATGTTGTTTTTGCATCTGTTAAATCGTTCAAAGCGGTCTCAACTCCCTTTAGCTCAGTGGCAAGTTATTTATAAAAAAGCCTTGGGTAAATTAGCAAAACAGGGCTTAAATAAACCTGTTGCGATGACAGTTAATGATTTTTCAAAAAAGGTAAGAGAGCAATGTCCCGAATTAGCGATCGCCTTTACCCGCTTAAGCGCTAGTTATAGTTGCTTAAGTTATAAAGCCTTAACACTGGATGAACAAGATAAATTAATATTAACAATGCAGCGACAATACCGACACTTGCTTCAGACCATGAAAAATAAGCACTAAAAATATTTTACATATTTAATTCATAAAATTGAAACAATTAGCCGCTAGCCTACTAATCAAAGATAAAAGTTCCTTGTTGAATGCTCGAATTTTTCCTAAGTTTAAGGTAATACAAAGTTAAGTTTTAGATAATAAATTAGACTTTTGTATTTAGGTAATTTGTAGTTAAGTTATTTGTGATTTTTAGATACGGAGTGTCGTTTATGCCACATATTCCAAGTGATTATGATAATGTTTATGAAAAAAAGATGAGTTTAACTGAGCGTTATAGAATGGCGACATTAGTGGCTGTTATCAGTTACTTTACCCTCATTGGCTGGGTAGTCGCGATGATTATTTATGATAAACATCAATCATCACTGGCAAGTTTTCATTTACGACAATCTTTAGGTTTAATTATAACGGGAGCGATCCTCTCATTGATTCCTTTAGTCGGCTGGGTGTTAAATATTGGTGTTATATTAGCTTGGGCCGTAGGCATTTATGCTGCGATTCAGGGACAAGAATACAAAGTACCCTTGTTAGGTGATTTTTATCAGCAGCACCTAGACTTTATTCAATAAACTAATACCAATTTGATTAAATTTCTTCCCAACTCAGAGCTGTATTAGCTAGCTTATAACAAGTAAAATTGATTAAACATAGTCATTCTATATTTTATAAGTTTTGTGCAGTTATCAGTTTGCTAATAAGCTCCCAAAGGGCGAGTTTAAAAGGCTTACATGCTGCGTTATTGATTTTGACAAGGGAATAACCATTCTCTGCAATCAATGCCTTGCCTTTAAGCCTTTTATTTCTCGCTGAGTGGGAAAGAACTCAATCAACTTGGTATAAAACTCTAATTAGTTAACAAATAGCTAACTGATTTTACTAGTCTTCCTCTACGCCTTGTGGTTAAATTTGTCTTTATTTTTGTCATCAAAATTAAGCTGAAATTTAGCTCACTAAGGCGTTATCTTGATCCACCTTTATCCAGCCAACAAAATGGAAAATTTGTTGCTCCTGCTCAACAAAATTTCACAAATTTCTCCCCTAGGTGTATTCAATCAAGAAGTCATTGTGGTGCAAAATGCCGGCATGCAACATTGGCTTAACTTAGCGATTGCCAAAGAACGTGGTATTAGCATGAATATGCGTTACGCGTTACCTGCTCAGTTTTTATGGAAGTTAATCAGGTCACTAGCTAGCGACGATAAAGTACCTGATCAGTCACCTTACTCCCGAGAAGTACTTTGTTGGCGTATTCATGAAATATTAGCTCGTGATTCAGTCATCAATGATGATGATTTCAGTCAAGCTACCCATTATTGGCGTGGTGAGGAAGCTGACGGAAATACCCCTAAAGAAGGCAAACATGCACAGTTAAAACGCTATCAATTGGCAACACAATTAGCCGATTTATATGAGCAATATTTAATCTTTAGACCACAGTGGTTAGACAATTGGCAACAAGGTAACTTTGAACTTAAGGGCTTGGAAAATATTTCAGCTTCGGAGCATAAGTGGCAAGGTAAATTATGGTGTTTGTTAATCGAACAATTAGCTTATAATCCTGTTGAATTAATGCACGATGCTATTGCTAATATTAAAGAGAAAAAAGAACTTATTCCGCCACGCATTAGTTTCTTTGGCCTTAATACCATGGCGCCGATGTGGTTAGATTTTATCAATGCCTTAAGTAAGCATGTTGAAGTGCATTTCTTTCACCTTAACCCCTGTTTTTCTTACTGGGGCGATGTAGTGACTGAAAAATATGCTTTAAATAAATTATGTAAATGGTCAGATGGCGTTTTACCCGAGGAAATGGATGTTCATAGTTTTGTCGGTAACCCTTTATTAGCCAATTTAGGCCAGCAGGGCCGTGAATTTATCTCAATGTTACAAGATTACAGTACCATTGATATCGATTTATTTGAGCAAGCTAAGAGCGGACAGTCAGTCAATGATCAGGGTGAGCTAATTACCCCAGAAGAAACTAGCGTTTTACATAAATTACAAAATGATATTCTTGAACTGACTGACGCACGAGCACCCACAGAAGGTAAGGGGAATAATGCTAAAGAAGCACAACACGATGATTCCATTGTTATCACCAGCTGTCACAGTGCATTACGTGAAGTTCAAGCATTACACGATTATTTATTGCATCAATTTAACCAAGACAAAAGTTTAACACCTAAAGACATCTTGGTAATGTGTCCGCAAATTGAAGAATATGCCCCGTATGTCAATGCAGTGTTTACCCGGGGTTGGCAAGATATCGCAGGTGAGGTACCACCGTTGCCTTGCTCTATTGCTGATCGTAGTGCAAAAGATAGTGATCCTTTAGTTGCCGCTTTTACTGAACTCCTTACATTGCCTGATAGCCGTTTTGGTGTATCACAATTATTAGCCTTTTTACGCTTACCCGCCATGGCGACTAAGTTTTCGATCAATAGCGAAGACCTAGCTAAAATTTCAGCTTGGCTTGAACAGGCGACGGTACATTGGGGCCTAGATTTAACCCATAAACAGTCTTTGTTAGGACAAGAGGCAAACGCTTCATTTACTTGGCAACAAGGCTTGTCACGCTTACTGCGTGGTTTCGCTCATGGTGATAGTGAGCAAGTTTATCAACAACAACTGCTATTGAGTAATGTAGAAGGCAGCGATGGCGTATTACTTGGCCAATTAATGCTCTTTATCGAGCAATTACATAGTTTCAGTGAAAACTTACAGCGTTCACGAAGCGCGAGTCAATGGCAATGCTTTTTACTCGATCAGTTAGAGCATTTATTTAGCCGAGTTGATGGTGACAACGTCAGCAATGAAAATAGTTTAATGGTGATTGAGAAAGCCATTGCCGGACTAGTAGAGCATTGCCACCATGCACATTTTGAAGATGATATATCACTGTTAATTATTGTTGATTACCTATCACAGCATTTTAGTCAGGGTGATGCCAGCAAACAATTTATGGTTGGGCAGGTAACGTTCTGCTCTATGTTACCTATGCGTAGTATTCCTTTTAAAGTGATTGCTGTATTGGGTTTAAATGATGGGCAGTTTCCTCGCCAGCGACAAGCCTTAGGGTTTGATCTGATGTCGCTATCTAAAGCAGAGTTAGGGGATAGATCACGCCGTGGTGACGACCGATACTTATTTCTTGAAGCTATTATATCTGCAAGAAACTCGTTATACCTGAGCTATCAAGGTCGCAATATCAAGAATAATAAAGAAAAAGAGCCTTCACTTGTTGTAAAAGAGCTAATGGAATATTTAGCACAAGGTTATGGCTGGAACTTTAACGAAGAGTCTGATGAAGGCAATGCAGAAGAAGGTGAAACAGAGCAAGAAAAGTCAGCTATCTATCAGTTAGCTATGCAAGCCTTTAGTCCGCAAAACTATCAAGGTAAATGGCCAAGTTTCGATGCAAACTGGTTGGCATTGGGGAAAAGTTCAGTCATTGATGACAAATCTTTAGTAGAAGAGTCAGTTATCTCTATAGATATATCTCCTGCCACAGCAGAGCAATCCGATGAACTGAGTTTATCTTGCCAGCAATTAATCCGATTTTATCAGCATCCTGCGAAGATGTTTGCCCAACAGCAACTGAATTTACATTTTGATAATAACAATACGCTGCTTGAAGATGTTGAGCCCTTTAGTGTTAATCATTTACAAAGCTATTTATTACGACAAGATTTACTCAGTGCAGCTTTGAGCAACCCATCGAGCAAAGATGAGTCAGAGCAGGTATTAACTCGTGCACAGCTATCAGGTAAATTTCCTGACTTACCGACAACCAATACTCTGTTTAATGATTATCAGCACGATGTGGCGCAGTTTAGCGATGAAATCAGCAAACTTGACTGTGATAACCCAGAGCCTATCGACTGTAATCTAGTGCTTAAAGTTGAAGGTGTTAATATTTCACTGAGTACAAAATTGGCGGTTAAAAATAACGTGTTAGTGCACTATCGTAGCTCAAGCGCAAAAGCGAAAGATAAATTTGTTATGTATTTTCATCAACTTGTCATTCAGGTATGGCAGCAACAAGCTATTGCCAATAACAGCACAGAAAGTAAAGATGAACACGCGCTTAAACTGCAGCAAGTGACTGAGACTATTGGTTTATATTTTAATACCAAAGCACAAAAAGTGGAGCAGTTCGCAGTATCAAATATTGCTGATGCACAATCAAAACTCATCAAACTTATTAAGATGTTTTTTAAAGGCCAACAACAAGTACTCTTACTTAACGGTGAATTAGCAGAGCAGGTGTTTACTAAAAAACGCGGCCAGCTTGTTGAAATGACACAAGCACGTTTTGAAGGTTTGTGGTTAGGCGATATGAGCACACGTGGATTAAGCGATGATGAATATCTGAATTATTTTTGGCCAGAATGTCCTCAGTACCATAATCACCAGGCTGATATTGAGCTTATCTATCAGGACTTATATGACGTTGTCGTTAAAAAAGCAGCCAAGAAGGCCAGCAAAAATACTGCTAAGTTATCTACTAGTGCTAGCAAGGAAGCAAAATAATGACTGAACCAACAATTACCTCTAAACCGAAAAGTACCACACAAACTATCGATGCTGCTTCCAATTCAATTCAGTTAAAAAACCTCGATGCATCGACCATTAAATTAACGGGTAAACACCTGATAGAAGCCAGTGCTGGTACGGGTAAAACCTATAATATTACCCGTATATATTTACGTTTGTTGCTGGAACGCGAGTTAACGGTTGAACAAATTCTGTTAATGACATTTACCAAAGATGCCACGCAAGAATTACGTGGTCGAATTGATACCTTTATTCGTTTAGCCCTAAAAGATTGGGATGAGTTGTGTGTTACCGATCCTTACTTTACTACGCTTGATAAAAGTATAGAAAAATCGAAACGTGAATTTTTATTAAAACGCGCGTTATTGTTTTTAGATGAAGCCGCTATATTTACCATCCATGGCTTTTGTCAGCGGGTATTAAATCAATATGCCTTTACTAGTGGTTTACCCTTTAATGCCAATATGGCGGCTAATTCGTCTGAAATAACCCTACAGGTTTGCCAAGATTGGTACCGTAGTTTAGCCAAATCAGACGATAACAGTTTTATGTTACTCGCTAGCTTTTGGGCGACCCCTGATAGTTTTGTTTCTAGCTTTAGCAAAGCCATAGGTCATACTGGCGATTTGTCTGTTGTTGATGTTGAAAGTATTGAAGCGGAGTTTATTGCGCTAGTCCGTCTTGCAGCACAAGCGTTAAGCGCGAACAGTGATTTATTTGAAAATGCCTTAATACTGGTTAAGAAGGGCGCTGATCAAGAAAAAAGGCGTAGCGAGCTGGCGCAATTATGTGCTTGGCTTGAAAGTATTATCAATGAAGAGCACTCACTGCTTGATGTTGGTGAGGGTAAGGTCAAAATGCCCGACGGCTTTTTTGATGGTAAACGTTACGCGAGATCGAGCTATAAAGCCGAGCTTCTTGAAGCTTTTGCAGCGGTAAAGGAAGTAAAAGAGCAAGTTAAAAAAATTGCTAATAAAATAAATAAAGCTAAAGCGTACGCTATTGTTAAGTCGGGTATTTACACTATTCGACAACAAGTCATCGAACAGAAACAAGCGCTGAACTTATTAGACTTTGACGACCTTATCAATACCTTAGCTAATTGTCTTAGTTCGGACATCTTGATAGATGCAAGCTCAAGCGATGAGCTATCAAACGAAGACAAAACAAGTGATGAAAGCTCTAACTTACTAGCGCAACAGTTACTGGCACAATACCCTGTCGCCTTAATCGATGAGTTTCAAGATACGGATCCTAAGCAATTCGGCATTTTACAAGCCATTTATTATGGCTACAATGCTAAAAAATCCAATGCAGGATTATTCCTTATTGGCGATCCAAAGCAGGCTATTTATGGCTTTCGTGGTGGTGACATTTTTGCCTATTTAAATGCCCGTAGCGGCTGCGACTATCATTGGTTGATGGACACTAATTGGCGCTCATCCCCTGAAGTGATTGCCGGTTATAATCAGTTTTTTACTTATAAGCGTAATGAGTCACCTCAGAGTAATGAGGCTTTAAACGAACAAGCACAGAGCCAACAAGGCGAAAGTGTCTTTGGTTTTGGTATCCCGTATTCTCCCGTCTTAGCGGGTAAAAAATCGAAACTAGCCAAGCAAGATACACAAGAACAAACTTCTGACGAACAAATCATTCAAGACAGTGATAAAGCACTGCAATTTATTCACTTTACCAATAAAGAAAATGATAGAAACAATGCCGATAGCGATACTAAGCCTCAAGGTGACAAAGTGAGTCAAGGTAGTCGACCTATGTTGGCTAACTGGTGTGCTAATGAAATTGTCTCCTTACTCGCTAAAAAAGAAGCATCAGCAATAGCTCAGGTAAAACCAAAAGATATCGCTATCTTAGTCAGAGATGGCGCGGAAGCTCGCGATATAAAACATGCTTTGCAACAAGCAGGGCTAGATAGTGTGTTTCTATCCGACAGAGCCAACTTATTTCATTCCGAGCAAGCTAAGCAGTTATTAGGTTTACTTAAAGGGGTGTTATTACCAGAAAATGAACGACTATTTGTCGCCGCGCTGTCCTGTGGTTTATTAGGTTTTGATGCGAAAAAACTGCATCAACTGCAGCAAGACGAAATGGCTTATCAAACACTGAAATTTGCTTTTGTCGATTATCGAACGCAATGGCAACGTCAAGGTTTTATAACCATGGCTATTAATTTGATGCACAACTTACTCGATGTGCCGCAGAACAATAAAGATCGTTGTTTGACGAATGTACTGCATTTATTTGAGATTTTACAAGCGGCGAGTGTTCGATTAAGCCAAGGGCAAGAACTACTTCATTGGTTTGAGCAGCAATGCCATCTAGAAACCAATGACGTTGAAGCAGAGCTACGGTTAGAGAGTGACGGTGACCTTATTCGTTTGATAACTCAACATGGCTGTAAAGGCCTAGAGTTTCCTTATGTCTTTATTCCTTTTGCCTGTCGTCATAAAGATCCGCTTAAGTTTGGCAACAAATCGGTAAGTTATCTTGAATATCATGATAAAAACGGCGACCTATGCCTGAGCCTCGATGGTTCAAAAGAAGCTAAAAAATCCATGAGTAATGAAGCTTATGCTGAAAGTATTCGTTTGCTGTATGTTGCCATAACAAGAGCCGAGCGACGATGTTATGTGCTGTGTTGTGCTTTTGATAATTATCATTTATCTCCCCTAGGTAAAACATTGCAGTTTCAAGAGCAAGATAGCATTATCAAACCACTACAAGCACTTAGACAAAGTGCTGAGCATGCTATAGGTGTTCGTGAGGTTGATCTAGATTGTGCTATTGACCTTGAAGAAACTGATAAAGCGGCATTAAATCGCTCAGACAGCTCAAGTAAGTTAAATAATTCAGACAACACAGCGGTAAGTAAATTTAGTGGTAAAATAGAGCGAGATTGGTGGTTAAGTTCATTCTCAGCGTTAAGTCGTAATATTCGCCATGCCGGTATTTCTAATCCAGATAGAGATACAGACACGGCAACTAGTCAGTTAGCAACTTCAACGATAGAAGTTGTTGAAGCTAACGAAGAGAAAATTTGCTTTAAATTAGCTAAAGGGGCTCATACAGGTAACTTATTGCACGATATTTTAGAACAAACCGATTTCAATAACCCAGATTGGCATGAGAGCATGGAAAAACCATTGCTAGCGTATGGAGAGTTAAATGCCAGTAATGCTAATACCGCAACCAATCAAAGTACTTTATTTACGTCTGATGATTTAATTGTCTGGTTAGAAGAAGTGCTTAGCGCGCCATTTATTATTGGTAATGCTACGGGTACTGCTACCGATACATTTATCGGTGATAATAGCGACAATCAAACGTTGGGATCTCTTGGAGAACTTGGTAACCATAAAACACTCAGGGAAAGTGAATTTTATTTTCCTATGCAAGGTGAGGGTACTGGCGCGTTAGCTAATTTGCTAACCGATCACCGAAATAGTGCCCAGCGTAATGATACCTTGAGTAACACCTTAAGATACCCGGTAATGTTACCAAGTTATAAAAAGTTATCAGGTATGATGCATGGTTTTATCGATTTAATTTTTGAATACCAAGGTAAATATTACTTATGTGATTATAAATCCAGTCACTTAGGCGATACCCATGAAGATTATCAATTTGATGCTTTGCTTGATAATGTTGAGAAAAATTATTATGACTTACAATACCTTATATATTCATTAGCGCTACATAGGTATTTAAAACAAACCTTGCTTGATTATGATATTAACCAACATTTTGGTGGCGTGTATTACTTATATTTACGGGGTATGACGACAGCTCCAGAGCATCAAGGTGCAGGGGTTTATTATCGAAAAATTACCGAGCAAGAAATTAATAATTTGGACGCGCTATTTTCTAATGGCGATGCAGAGCAGCAAACGGCTTCTCAACAAAGCAATACCCAGAAAAATAGTGAGGAAGCGTAACATGATGAACAATCATATGCCTGAAACGAGCGAGCCAGTGTACAGCCGTTTTAGCCAAGTTAAAGGTGCTATTCAAGGTGTTGAAGCGATTGATTATTTCTTTGCTAAAGAAATGCTCAGTGCGTTAATTTCTCAAAATAATAGCCAATGTTTCACTGAAAAAATTACTGAAGGAGTCACTGACGAAATAGCCGATTCAACATCGCATAGTGATCGCCAAGGTAACATATACCACGTGTTTTTAGCGTTAAGTGCTAGCCTACGCGCAGGCCATAGCTGTTTGCCGCTAAGTGAAATTGCAGGTCAACATTGGGGCAAGGGTTTTGCTAAATCAGCTAGTCAAAAAGAAGAAGAGTCTGGCGAAAGTGATAATGCTCTTAGCCACGCGGGTTTTGTTTTTGCGCCCTTAACAGCGATTCAAGCCATGTTAGTTGCGTTAAACATTAAAGACTCGGATCAGCAATTATTAGTACTTCAACAGGATAATTTATATTTGCGCCGTTACTTTCAGTTTGAAAGTGACTTAGGGCAAGCAATCAATTCGCGTTTATTACAACAATGTCAGTATGACAACGATAAGATTAAGCAGTGTATCGGAACATTGTTTCCTAATAGTGAAGTCCCTCATGATGAAGAGTCAAAGTCAAATTCAATAGAAATAGATTGGCAAAAGGTTGCCGTCGCCAATGCGATTAATAAAAATTTTAGTGTTATTGCTGGCGGTCCAGGTACGGGTAAAACCTATACGGTTACAAAATTATTAGCTGCGCTAGTTATGTTAGAGCAGAAAGAGCTAGAACAAATAGGGCCAGAGCAGGCTGACTTAGCACAACAAAGTGATCAAACAAACGATCCGGCGGTGCCAGTACTTAATATTGCACTGGTAGCGCCTACAGGTAAAGCGGCACAGCGCTTGTCAGAGTCTATCGTTAATGCCATAACAGGTTTTAAAGACTTAATTGATGACAAAGTACTTGCCCAAATTCCAACACAAGCACAAACACTTCATCGCTTATTAGGGGTATTACCAAACTCACCTAACTTTAGGCACCATGAAGATAACCGCTTGGCCTATGATATTGTGCTTATTGACGAAGTATCTATGGTTGATTTACCGTTAATGACGCGCGTTTTTCGTGCTTTAAAAGATACGGCTAAAGTTATTTTATTAGGTGATGCCGACCAACTGCCTTCTGTTGCAGCAGGTAGTGTTTTAGCCGATATAGCTCCACGGCCACATGGTGGTTATAGTTTCGAAAATGAGCACTATTTAACACAAGTATGCCAACTCAATGCTGATCAACTTAAGCATTACTTTTCTACTCAAAAGCAAAGCAGTAATAACAATCATGGCAATGAGTCTAACTTTGATTACTTATCCTTTCTTGTTAAATCAAGGCGTTTTGACGGTAAAGGCGGTATAGGTTTGATAGCTAATAGTGTTATTGAAGGTGATGTTAAAAGTAGTTGGCAACTGTTGAATAACGCAGAGCAAACGGGACAGTTATCATTGGCCCAGGGCGAACTTTCAAGCTGGTTGGCGCCATTAGTGAAGCAATATTATCAACCGATTGAGTCTTGTGATGATGTGAGTGAGGCTTTTGCATTGTTATCACAGTTTAGAGTTCTTTGCGCTACTCGGCAGGGCGATTACGGTGTTGAGCAGATCAATGAAGTGATTAAGGGGTATTTAGGGAAAAACAATGCTCCTTTTTTACAGCATCAGCAAACGCTTTATCATGGTCAGCCCATAATGATAAATGAAAATGACTACCGCTTAGGTTTATATAATGGTGATATTGGCATTATTTGGCGAGTTGTCGATCAAGAAGGCAAGGAACATCTTATGGCGTGTTTTGAAGATAGCCTAGCTCAAAACGAAAAGGTTGATACCAAAGCAGTAGGGAACGCAGAAAACCCTCAACAAGTTATCAGACGTATATTGCCATCACGCTTACCTAAATTTGAAAGTGTTTATGCTATGACCATCCACAAAACCCAAGGCAGTGAGTTCTCTCATGTCGCTATGGTACTTTCTGCGACACAAAGCGTATCGCAAGCTGGTCAACAAGAAAAACAGAAAAGTGGCAGTAAGTTATTATCGAGGGAATTACTCTACACAGGCATTACCAGGGCGAAAAAGCAGCTAACTATTGCCGCTAATCAACGGATTTGGCAGCAAGGTGTTACGGCACAAGTTCAACGCCATTCAGGTTTACGTTTATGCGAAACGGTTGCGAAGTGATAACATAGCGTTATTCACATGCACATTGTTTTTTATTTAATATTTATTATTTAAGACATTCAAGGATATTAGTTCACTCATGCAATTGATTGATATAGACAAAGTACGTTACAGAAAGAATTTAAATATTGTTATTGTTGGCTTCGTTAGCTCATTACTGGTGCTATCACTGCTCTTTGGCACCTTATTGATAAGTTTGTTTTCAAATGTGGCTGACGTTAATGATGTAGTTCAAGTAGCTACTGATGCCGTACAGGGGGAGCAAGATTCTAACTTTAGATATAACCTCTTAGGTGTTGTTTTGGCATTACTCGCTAACGCGGCTATTTTACATAGTGTTAAAAATAGTGCATTTTTTACTGAAATTTATTATGTTTGGCAGATAAAACAACTACAAAACCTAGTTTATCGAAAACTCAAAAGAATCAAAATTGCCGCAAAACAAGGTGAAGAGAAAGCATTGATCATTTTATCTTTCTATTATCAAAGCCAATTACAAATCTATCAGCTTGATGACAATACCATTACAATCGATACTATTGAAAAACATATGCAGCAAGTTAACGAGAGCATTAGCGAGCATGGTCTGACGATCAGCGCAGATCAATTCGAAAAAAGCTTAATAACATCGTATAAATAGGCATATATATAAACCATATACCTTGTATCAAAACTAGGCTGCACGGCTTAGTTATTGATATGAGGTCTTCAGTTTGGGGGACTACGCGAGTATGGAAAGTAGCCTAAGCTACTTAATTTATAGAAACTCAAATTTCAGACAATAAAAAACCAGCATTCAAAAATAGATGCTGGTTTTACTTATTGTTTCGACTTCTACAATTAATTAAAAAAGGAAGGCTAAGTCATTAACTGGCTTATCTAGCGCGGAAAGTAATGCGACCTTTTGATAAGTCGTATGGCGTTAATTCAACCGTTACTTTATCGCCAGTTAAAATACGTATGTAGTTCTTACGCATTTTTCCAGAAATATGTGCAGTTACGATGTGACCATTCTCAAGTTCAACTCGGAACATAGTGTTAGGTAAAGTATCAATAACAGTACCTTGCATTTCAATGTTTTCTTCTTTCGCCATGGGGCGCTAAACCTCTAATGTTGTGCAAATTAGCCAAGAATTTACTGTGTAATAGTAATATATTCTGGCAGATAAAAAAGCTGCGCGAATCATGCCTAATTGCTAGGCCAATGTAAAGGGTTGCTGCTATTTATTTAGCAATTATGCTTTTATTCGTACTTGTCTTCTCGTTTAATTGCCACTGACCGTCAATAAAGCGTTCAAAGGGGAAATATCGGTCTTTATAATTCATCTTTTGACATTCATCAATTTGATAACCCAAATATAAATAAGGTAAATCCATTTGGTGGCAAAAGCTAAGTTGGGTAAGAATTGAAAATATTCCTAAGCCATGTTTTTTATAGTCAGGATTATAAAAAGTATAAACCGCTGATAAGCCATTACTTAATACATCAGTCACGGCAACACAAATCAGTTTCTCTTCAGTGAGTCCATTCTCCTCATCCACAGGTGCCCAAGTTTCAATAAACAGCTGCTTAGTTAGATTACAACTCAAGAAGCTTTCAAACTGCGCGAAGGAAGCAGGGTACATGCTCCCGTCTTGATGTAAGGTATTAATATAATATTCAAACAAAGGGTAATAGCTATCTTTTAACTGTGAAGATTTTTTAATAATAAAATGACTATTACGTTTCTGTGATCTTTTCTGGCTTTTAGAGGGCATGAATTCATCGGTTAATACACGAATAGACTGGCACGCATTGCAATTAGGGCAATGGGGTCGATAACTTTGTTCACCACTTCGACGAAAGCCTTGCGTCATTAACCAGCCGTAACTTTCACTATTATGTAATCGTTCATCGACTGCTATCAGCAAGCACTCTTGTTGTTCGGGCAAGTAATTACAGGGGAATGTTTTGCTTAAACCTAATGTATAGGAGGTATTACTCATTAATAATTTACCAATTGAACACAAGTCTCATCGTTAATTATAACTGAACTTAACGCTAAATTAAGTCTAATACCAAACGGATTAATTAACTGACCAACTTAGAACTACGCTAGTGAGCTTAGAACAAACAAAATGAGTTAAACATAGTTATTCTATATTTTATTAATTTTGTGATGTTATCAGTTTACTAACGAGTTCCCAAAGGGCGAGTTTAAAAGGCTTACATGCGGCGTTATTGATTTTGACAAGGGAATAACCATTCTCTTCAATCAATGCCTTGCCTTTAAGCCGTTTAATTCTCGCTAAGTGATCAATAAATTAGTCCGATTGGTATAATATTAACTGAGAGAGGAGAAAATTATGGCAAGAGCAATCATCTTAGTTATCGACAGCTTTGGTGTAGGTCATGCACCGGATGCTGAAAAATTCGGTGATGTTTCCGCCAATACCTTCGCAAATCTAGCACAAGCCTTTTATGAGCATAAAGGGGTTGGGGTCAATATCCCACACTTAGCTGATTTAGGTGTGGTAAAAGCTTGTGAGGAAGCAAGTAATCGTACTTTCCCTTATCAAGGTAGCGCACCAACTAAAGGTGCCTATGGTTATGCCGCTGAAATAAGTACAGGTAAGGATACACCCAGTGGTCATTGGGAAATGGCAGGTGTACCGGTATTATTTGACTGGGATTATTTTACTGACAAAACACAAAGCTTTTCTGACGAGTTACTCGCAAAAATAGCCGCTAAAACGGGTGTTAAAGCAGTATTAGGTAATTGTCATGCTTCAGGTACAACTATTATTGAAGCGCTTGGTGAAGAGCATGTAGAAACGGGTAAGCCGATTTGTTATACCTCTGCAGACAGTGTATTTCAAATAGCCGCCCATGAAGAATCATTTGGCTTAGACAACCTTTATCAATATTGTGAACAAGTTCGACAATTACTTGATGACGAAGGTTTAAACATTGGTCGTGTTATTGCCAGACCCTTTATTGGTAATAATAAAAGTGACTTTTCACGTACAGGAAATCGCCGAGATTATTCAGTGTTACCACCCGCGCCAACAGTTTTGGATAAGTTAACCAATGCTGGAGGCAAGGTTATAAGTGTCGGGAAAATATCTGATATTTTTGCCCATCAAGGTATAAGTATTAAAACAAAAGCGACAGGAGTCGGTGCTTTATTAGATGCCACGATTGACCATCTAAAAACCGCAGCAGATAATTCTCTTATTTTTACCAATTTAGTCAATTTTGATCAAGATTTTGGCCATCGCCGCGACCCTGTC
>CAJXYE010000043.1 GCA_913063325.1 uncultured Colwellia sp.
CTTCTTCGATGGGTTTAAAATGACTTTACACCGCGTTAAATAAACAAAACATAGAATAACTATGCTTTACTTATTTTACTTGTCTAAAGCCATTTTAATTCCCACTGAAATCCTGCACTTTGATTGGTAGCGGGTATATAACTTACCAGAAAAATTATGAACATGTACTACGGTCGACATTGAAATTAATTTACTTTCGCTACTTTCTTTGAAGACAGACACTTTTACATCTAAATGTTTATCTGAGTCTGCCAAAATAATTTCGTTATCGCTTAAAAAAAGCAAGGTGAAAATGCCAACGCGATCACCAACTCTGTATTCATCTAGTGGTTTTTTACTATCAATATCACCTAAATGGCCAATATTTTTTAATCCCATAACAGAGACGATTTTATTTCGCCATGCCATTAAAAAGTTAACCCACTTGGGCATTTTTGATGCATGGTCTAGTCAAATTTGCAGTGCTCTTCTATTTGCTTGCTCAGTGTGAAATGAATAGCTGTCAAAATAATAAGCGCCAGGTAGCTTTTTGGATATTGTACTGCCATGTGGAATTGATGATTTCTTAACGCTAAATGCCATTATCGAAATATCCTTGAAGAATAACGCTTTGTTAGTTAATTAAAAAAAGTGTTGGTTAAAACTTGAAACAAAGAAGTAACAGCTATGTTTGCATTTACTTTTTAATTGTCTGGTCAAATTTTTATAGCTACAACCTACGGCAATTCTGTACATTGGAATGAGTGAATTATGAACAGGATAAGCGTAAAAAAGTTTAGATACAAGCTAACAGCATATATTGAACAAACTGTTAGTGAGTGTGAACCAACTAAAGAAACTCGTATCTCAGGCAAATACTTTATTGTTAACAGTGCTGGTTATTGGGAAAGCGATAAGTACTTAAACATAGTTTGTCTGGTTGATAATCAAAGTACATTGCTCAGAAAGGTCGAGTTATTTATATATTTTCGCTATTGGTGAGCATTACGACCAACATAGAAAGCTTAACGTTATATCAAGGGACTAATGCCTTAATGATAGGCAATAAAATTGCTATCTATCTTAACCTATTAGTCACTTGTAGTATTGAATACCATTAAAAAGAGTAGTTAACACCAATCGTGGTACTGTTCCAGCTTTTTGAAAAGTTGGGAGCAGGCTCAAAATCTGGCAGTATTTGATAATCTGCAAATATATTAAACTGCGCACTAACTTGATAACTTAATCCTAGGCCATAACTAAAACCACTATAAGAGTCTGTTCTAGCGAAGGAGTAATTTTCTATAAAATCCCCATCAGAGTCATAAGATTGGCCTAAACCTTTTGTTTCAAGTTCTGTTTTACTATAACCCGCTAAACCATAGATATTAAATGATTCAAAGAGTGGATAGGATGCTTTAAGCAATAACGAAATTTGACTATCAATATCTTCACTATAATTTCCCTCTCTAGATTCTGGAGAGCCATAAAAACTTGAATAACCGGATGTCCCTTTAGCTAATCTTGTCTCTAAAGAAAAATAGTCATTATATTTATAGCCTGCAATTATTCCCGCGGTATTAAAGTCACGCTCATTCGAGGATATTTCTTGTGCATTGTATAACGCTCCAAGATACCAACTATCATCTGCTAATGCAGAAAATACAGGGGCTGATGCTAAAGCGGTGAAGACAAGAGGTAGATATTTCTTCATTTTAAATCCTTTTAAGTAGTTGTATGATTATTAAAGGATTTTATCAGTAGTTGATATTTTAAAGTGTTTAAAAAGTGTTTAAGTTTTGTCAGGAACATAGATGCAGCAGCGATTAAATACTAACGACCAGATAACGAGCAAAATGCCTAGTCAAGCGATATACAGCTAGCTGTTATTTTTCAAGCTAAGCAACTTGTATGGATAATGCATTCATCTTAATTGCCATTAAGATATATTAAAAAGAGTAGCTAATACCAATTGTGCCACTTTTCCAGCTTTTAGAAACACTTGAATTAGGCTCGAAATTAGGAAGAACTTGGTAATCTATAAAGACATTAACGTTTTCATTGATCTGATAATCCACACCAACACCATAGCTAAAGCCATTTTCATATTCAGTATGTGTATAAGAATAATTCCCTGTGATATTACCGTCAGTATCGTTATATTGCCCTAAACCTTTTATTTCAAGCTTTGTATTGGTATAACCAGACAGAGCGTAAAATTTAACAGATTTAAAGATAGGATAAGACGCCTTAATCGAGAGTGAAATTTGCGTATCTATGTCTTCACTATAACTGCCCCATGGCTCATCACCTGTACCATAATGGCCTGAGTAACCTGAAGAGCCAGAAGAATAGCTAGTACCTAGAGATGAGAATTGATAACTTGAAGTGCCTGAAGCAAACCTCGCTTCAACAGCAAAGTATTGATTATATGTATAACCTGCCATTAACCCCGCGGTATTGAAATCTCGACCAGTGATTGAAATTTCTTGTGCATTATACAAAGCACCAAGATACCAACTGTTTTCAGCATTTACAGTGGTGGCATAAGTTGAAATGAGAAGTGTGAATGATAAAGGTAATAGCCTTTTCATTTTAAGTCCTTTTAGTTTTATTCAATGATATTACTGAAATATTGATTAAATATAATAATTCATCAGGATGCATAACCCTTTTTCTAGAAGAGCGAAGTTACTCATCCATGATTTTAAACGCAAGTAGGTTACTTGATTGTTAGCGGGATATCAACGAGTTAAACATAACGTGTTAGCGTGTAGATATGTAAAAGATGGTGACTATATCTATTTATTGTAGGAAAAATATAACTAGATTTTTCTAGAGAGTCAGGGCTTACTCGGAGTAAAAATCAAGACGCTTTTTTTGAGAATAAATATTTTAAAGCGACTCAGTTTGCTAATAATAATCTTAGTTAAAGCACCATCCAACTGACTCATTAATGACTATGAATCAGTCTAATAATAATAACCGCTATAGTTCCTGATAGCCGAGCAAGGGCAGGGTATCAAAAAAGCGTAATTGGTAATCCGTTTTTTGATTATCGCTCTTTGCTCTTAAAGAAAACGCGATGCGATGTTCTTGCTTTTCATCAATTTCAGCGCTTGGGTAAACTATCCAGCTGCGCCAAATCTGTGGCTCATCAACTCTATGCTGGGCAAAGCTTAGGCTAATATCTTTTTTGATGGTAAATAGGTTTTTATAGTCTTGTTCAGTATCGTTTATCTCGAAGCTAAAGTCGGCAAGCGGTATCGCTAAGCCTAAACCCCACGCTTTTATATAGGATTCCTTTAAGGTCCAATAATCAAAAAATCGATTACGTTGGTGTGCTTCGGGAAGTGCAAAAAGATCGGTAGTCTCGGTAGGTGAAAAATATCGTTCTGCAATTGCTAATACGTCATTATTGCGACCAGTATTTTCTACATCACAACCAATATCATCTTCAAGCGTTACTGCGCAAACAATGAGGTTTTTGGTATGGCTGATATTAAAACGTAGTGGTAAAGGGCAATTAACCACTTCGGGTTTATCTTTAGCCCCTTTTTCAAACTGCCAATCTTGCGGTGCTACATCAGCATAATAAGATAATAAGTCGCGTATAAAAGCGCGAGTTATCAAAGCATCGTATCTGTCTTTGGCAAACTTATATCGTTGCTGTTTTGCTAACTCGGTACTGGTGAGTAATGTCGAGTAGCTTGCTAACAGTTCATCATTATCGAGTAGTTCTGCAGGTTTGGTCATCCATAGGTGAATTTCATTGCTCGCTAGGGTGATTTTTTCTTTTGATCGCATTGAACGTTCAGATTGAGAAGGAGAGGTCATAAAGTATCGGTAGCTTGTATTGTTTAGGTAACGTTTGATTAATAGTTGCTTGGGCATGATTTTATCACAAAGGTTTCAGGGGAAATTTATTTTTATACGAATTTTAATATTCTTTTAATTTAACCGAGAATGCCCAACTGTCTATAGTGTCAACTATTTACCAGTGAGAGTACAGATATCTTGCCAACTGGTCGAACAGGTAAGTTAATACCTTAGTCTATAAATTAGCAAAGCGAGTATCGGGTGATTGTGTTGGGTATGAAACCTGTGTATATTAGCCGCGTTATATCGTTTAGTGCACCTTTATTTTTAGGATAAAAAGGCACGAAAAATTATTTATGGTAAACAATTTATGGATGAAAATGAGCAAGCAAGCTAAAAGTACTTCCACTCAACATGCCAACGCGACTACCACACCAGAGATGCGGGCATTCATTCATGAATCTGATTTACCTACGGCTGTGTTGTCACGGTTATTGAAAGTTTCAGAATCAACCATCCGTAAATGGCGTAAAAGAGAATCCCATAGCGATGCGTCTCACGTACCAAAGCAGCTAAATACCACATTAAGTGAAGCACAAGAATATGTTGTGGTTGAGCTTCGAACACGTTTATTACTATCCCTTGATGAATTACTTGCTGTGTGTAAGCAGTTTATTAATACCAATGTATCCCGTGCAGGTTTACAACGATGTCTTAAACGTCATGGTGTTTCCCGTCTTGCTGATATGCAAGAAAGTGGCGAAATGCATGATGCCGATGGTGTAAGCGATGAAACCGTGGCAGTGGCAATTGAAGACACTAAAGAAAATAAGCTGTTAGTCTCTCAATTATCACCCTCAGCCATGCGTGAAGTTTTAAATAAAAGTAATAACTTATCGGCTGATGAAGTAGTGCAGATAAAAGTTACCCAATTACCGCACTTTGCAGATAACAGCCGAGTTAAAGAGACTACGGCTAATGAAGGTGAAAACTCAGAACAGCGCCGTTTATTAATTGCCAATGATCCCAGCTCTAATTGGGTTTATGTGGATATTTACGATGGTAATGAGCGAGAAGCTGCCAGTCGTTACATGAGTTACGTACTCAACAAAGCCCCATTTCATATTCGCCGCATTTTAGCGGGGAATTATGCCGAATTTTTAAGTCGTTTTCGTTTATTAAATGAAAATCCAGATGAAGCCAGTACGCTGTCTTCATCTTGTGATGATCATGATATCGATAACGAAGATGCAAACAAATATTAACAGTAGAGTAATTAAAATGGCTAAAAAGCAGCAAGAATCATCAAAAACTGTAGCAAAAACAACGAGTATTGATAACGAAGAGCAAGAATTTAACTCTCGTTTACAAGAATGTCCTATCGCGGTTGTCGGTATGGCGTCAATTTTTGCCGATGCAAAAAATCTTGAAGATTACTGGGACAATATTTTTGAGTCTGTTGATGCGATTAAAGATGTACCAAGTGATCGCTGGGCGATAGATGACTATTATAATAGCGACCCAAAAGCCGCAGATAAAACCTACTGTAAGCGTGGTGGATTTTTACCTGAGATTGACTTTGACCCAATGGAATTTGGTCTACCACCAAACATTTTAGAATTAACGGATATTGCACAATTATTATCACTAGTGGTTGCTCGGGATGTATTAAATGATGCCGGCATTGGCGATGGCTCAGGTTATGACAGAGATAAAGTCGGTATTACTTTAGGTGTCGGTGGTGGTCAGAAACAGATTTCTCCTTTAACGTCACGTTTGCAAGGCCCTGTTTTAGAAAAAGTTTTAAAATCTTCGGGTGTTGACGCTGAAGATCGCGCCATGATCATCGAAAAATTCAAGAAAGCTTATATTGGCTGGGAAGAAAACTCATTCCCTGGCATGTTAGGTAATGTTATTTCTGGTCGTATTGCTAACCGTTTTGATCTGGGTGGCACTAACTGTGTGGTTGATGCCGCTTGTGCAGGCTCATTAGCAGCAATTAAATTAGCGATTTCTGACTTGTTAGAGCACCGCTCTGAAGTAATGATCTCTGGTGGAGTTTGTTGTGATAACTCACCATTTATGTACATGTCATTCTCAAAAACACCAGCCTTTACTACTAACGAAGATATTCGCCCGTTTGATAACGATTCAAAAGGTATGATGATTGGTGAAGGTATCGGCATGATGGCCTTTAAACGCCTTGAAGATGCTGAGCGTGATGGGGATAAAATTTATGCTGTGCTTAAAGGTATTGGTACATCAAGCGATGGTCGTTTTAAATCTATTTACGCACCACGTCCTGATGGACAAGCCAAAGCATTAAAACGTGCTTATGATGACGCCGGTTTTGATCCAAGAAGCTGTGGCCTCCTAGAAGCTCATGGTACTGGTACTAAAGCAGGTGATGCGGCAGAGTTCAGTGGCTTAGTTAAACATTTTTCAGCGGGTAATGAAGAAAAGCAACATATTGCGCTTGGCTCAGTAAAATCGCAAATTGGCCATACCAAAGCAGCTGCAGGCTCTGCGGGTATGATTAAAGCCGTGTTGGCGTTACATCATAAGGTATTGCCAGCGACCATTCATATTGACCAACCAAATACTTCGCTAGACATAGAAAATAGCCCTATGTATTTGAATAATGAAACCCGTCCATGGATGGCGCGCGAAGATGGTTTACCTCGTCGCGCTGGTGTTAGTTCATTTGGTTTTGGTGGTACTAACTACCATATGGTATTAGAAGAATACACGCCTACCGCACAAGGGCAATATCGTTTAAATGCCGTGCCACAAACAATTTTAGTGACGGCGAAAGATGAAGCAGCACTTATTGCAGAGTTAAAACAGTGGCAAGAAAAACTTAGCACAGTTGCAGATGCTCAACCTTATATCTTTAATGCTTTAGTTACCGATTGCGCTTTGCAAACACCTGCAAATGATTTAGCTCGCTGTGGTTTTGTTGCTAAAAATGCCGATGAAGCCATTAAGATGATTGACGGCGCATTAAAACAGTTTAGTAGCAAAGCAGACAGCGAGAGCTGGTCTGTACCTACCGGAATTTATTACCGTAAGTCAGCGATAACAACCAAAGGTAAAGTGGTTGCGCTTTTCTCTGGTCAGGGTTCACAATACGTCAACATGGGTCGAGAGCTTGCCTGTAATTTCCCAAGTGTTATGCAAGCAGCGCAAGATATGGACGTGGAATTTGCTAATGCAGGTTTAGGTCAATTAACGCCAACAACTTACCCAATTCCAGTATTTAGTGATGATGCGCGTAAAGCACAAGATGAAGTTTTACGTTTAACGCAACACGCTCAACCGGCTATTGGCACTTTAAGTGTTGGCCTTTATAAAACTTTCACTAATGCAGGTTTTAAAGCAGACTTTACCGCTGGGCATAGTTTTGGCGAGTTAACTGCACTTTGGGCTGCTGGCGTATTAAACGATAGCGATTATATGATGTTAGCGCGCAGTCGTGGTCAAGCCATGGCTGCTCCTAAAGATGCAACTGTTGATACTGGCACCATGATTGCTGTGGTTGGCGCTCCTGAAAAAGTAGCAGCTGATATTAAAGACATCAAAGATATTTCAATCGCTAATTACAACTCTAATAATCAAGTGGTAGTTGCTGGTGTTACTAGCCAAATCGCTATTGCTATTGAAGAGCTTAAAGGCAAAGGTTACAAGGTTGTGCCATTACCGGTATCAGCAGCGTTCCATACGCCATTGGTAGGTCATGCACAAAAACCATTTAGCGACGCTATTGATAACGCTAAATTTAATAAACCTGTGGTACCTGTCTATTCAAATGGCACAGCAAAAGTCCATTCGAATAAAGCGGCAGATATTAAAAAGAGTCTGAAAAATCATATTTTAGAGTCGGTGCACTTTAACGAAGAAATTGACAACATCTATGCTGATGGCGGTCGAGTTTTTGTTGAGTTTGGACCTAAAAATGTTTTAACTAAGTTAGTTGAAAACATCTTAAAAGATAAAGATGATGTGGTAGCAATTGCCGTTAACGCTAATCCGAAAAAATCTGCTGATATGCAAATGCGCCAAGCCGCAGTGCAAATGGCTGTACTTGGATTAGAGCTGAACAACATTGACCCATACTGTGCGGTTAAACGTCCGTTAGCGGCGCCTAAAATGTCACCACTCGCTATGAAGCTTACCGGTGCATCTTATGTTAGCCCTAAAACCAAAAAAGCGTTTGATGATGCACTAAACGACGGTTGGACAATTAAACAAGCAACTTCGGTACCTGTTGCTGTGCCAGCGCCACAAGTTGTTGAGAAAATAGTAGAAGTAGAGCGGATTGTTGAAGTTGAGAAGATTGTTTACCTTAACGCTGATGGTAGTGTTGCTGATGGCAATGCAATAACTAGTCAAGAAGCTACAGCTAATACTAGCGACGTTGTTAGTAGCATTGAACGCAGTGTTAGTCAGTTTGTTGATCATCAACAACAGTTATTAAATGTGCATGAGCAATACATGCAAGGGCCAAAAGATTACGCTAAAACGTTTGATGCAGTATTGTCTACTCAGGAAGCAGGTGAATTACCTGAAAGTCTTGATCGAACCTTAGGTATGTATCATGACTTCCAATCAGAAACTTTACGTGTTCATGAGCAATACCTAAATAATCAAACTGATAACATGGCGGCCATGTTGTCTTCTGCTGAAACAAATGCACCAGCAGTATCTGCTCCCGTTGTAACTAAAGCAGCCGAAGTTAAAGTCCCAGTAGCTGCACAAGCAGCACCAATAAAGCCAAAAGTAGCGCAAGCTGTACAATCAGCGCCAGTAACCCCTGTTACTGCTCCTGTAGTGCAAACGCAATCGCCAGTACAAACAGTAGCTACCGCTGCTGCACTTGCACCAGTGGCGGAAATATCAGTAGCGGTTTCCGCTCCAGCAGCTTCAATTGACCTTGCAAGAATTCAAGTAGTGATGATGGAAGTAGTTGCTGAGAAAACCGGCTATCCAACTGAAATGCTTGAACTTGAAATGGATATGGAAGCAGATTTGGGCATTGACTCAATTAAGCGTGTTGAAATCTTAGGTTCAGTACAAGAAATCATTAGTGATTTACCTGAGCTGAATCCTGAAGATCTAGCCGAGTTACGCACCTTAGGCGAGATTGTTGATTACATGACGTCAAAAGCTCAAGCTGTTTCGCCAAGCGCGTCAGCTAATGAGAGTGCACCAGCACTACACTTAGTTGATACGACAGTGACTGCAAGTGTCCCTGCGATTGATTTAAAACACATCCAATCTGTAATGATGGAAGTAGTAGCAGAAAAAACCGGCTACCCAACGGAAATGCTTGAACTTGAAATGGACATGGAAGCGGATTTAGGTATCGACTCAATTAAACGTGTTGAAATCCTAGGTGCAGTACAAGAAATCATTACCGACTTACCAGAGCTTAACCCAGAAGATTTAGCTGAGTTACGTACCTTAGGCGAAATCGTTAGTTACATGCAAAGCAAAGTCTCAGCGGCCCCTGTAGCTGTTGCGAGTGCGCGAGTCAATGAAAGTGCTCCAGCTGGACCAGCAATTGATTTAAAACACATCCAATCTGTAATGATGGAAGTGGTTGCTGAGAAAACCGGCTACCCAACGGAAATGCTTGAGCTAGAAATGGATATGGAAGCAGACTTAGGTATCGACTCAATCAAACGTGTTGAAATCTTAGGTGCAGTGCAAGAAACTATCCCAGATTTACCTGAGCTTAACCCAGAAGATTTAGCTGAGCTACGCACCTTAGGTGAAATTGTAAGTTACATGCAATCTAAAGTAGCAGCGACTCCTGTAGCTGTTGAAGCTACAAGTACAGCAGCCAGTGCGCCAGTTAGCGAGAACAACGCACCAATTGCTGCTACAACAGCCATTGATCTTAATTACATTCAAAGCGTCATGATGACAGTAGTCGCTGAGAAAACGGGCTACCCAACAGACATGTTAGAGCTTGAAATGGATATGGAAGCCGACTTAGGTATCGACTCAATCAAACGTGTTGAAATCTTAGGTGCGGTACAAGAAACAATCCCTGATCTTCCAGAGTTAAACCCAGAAGATTTAGCCGAGTTACGTACATTAGGTGAAATAGTTAGCTACATGCAATCTAAAGTAGCTCCTGTAACTCAAGCTGCGACTGAAAGTACAATTACAGAAATAACAACAGAAACTACAGCGACAATCGACTTGGATTACATCCAATCAGTAATGATGACAGTAGTAGCCGAGAAAACTGGTTACCCAGCAGAAATGTTAGAGCTTGCCATGGATATGGAAGCAGACTTGGGTATTGACTCAATTAAGCGTGTTGAAATTCTAGGTGCTGTACAAGAAACCATCCCTGATTTACCAGAGCTTAACCCTGAAGATTTAGCAGAATTGCGCACTTTAGGCGAAATTGTTAGCTATATGCAATCTAAGGTATCACCTAATGAGCCAACAGACCCTAAAGGTCCTGGCAGTAAAACTGTTGAAGCTGTAAAAGAAGCTTCGGTAGAAGCTGCAGCAAGCTTTCAAGGTGCGCCAAGTGCAACAGTTGAGCTAACAGCATTATCTTCAATCAATAAAATTGTGCAAGACGTTACCGTAAATGGTGGCGCCAATGCCTTAGTCGTTGACGACGGAACTGGTGCAGCGGTCTCCTTAAGCGCTAAGCTTATTAAACAAGGTTGGAAGGTCACGGCATTAAAACCTAACTGGGTGGTGAGTAGCTCGAAAAAAGCCTTTAGCAAAGCAGTTAATGTGATTGAGATTGGCACCAGTGATAAAACCCTTGATGAAGCACAAATTAAAGACATCATCGACAACAACGAACAACTTGATGCAGTAATTTACCTGCAAAGTAAGCAAACCGTTGATGCTATTGAATACCCTAAAGCGGCAAAACAAGGCTTAATGTTAGCCTTTGTTTTAGCTAAATTGTCTAAGGTAAAATTAGCAACGAAAGCACGAGCTTCATTTGTTGTGATAACACGTCAAGGTGGCGCGTTAGGTTTTGCTAATGCAGAGGGAGCTTCACAAGGCTTAACACAGGTTAAGGCAGATGTTAAAGCTGATTTAGTACAAGCAGGTTTAGCTGGCTTAGTTAAAACTATCAACCATGAGTGGAACGCTGGCGAAGACAGCGTTTTTTGTCGCATCGTTGATTTATCAACTAAATTAGCTGCAGATAAAGCTGCGACCATCATCAGTGATGAATTACTTGATATCGATACTGCAACCGTAGAAGTTGCTCACGATACAGACAACCTTAGCAATAACCTAGGTACACGTTTAACGCTAACCGGTGTTGCTACTGACAGTTATGCACTTGCAACGGGCTCAAGTATTGACAAAGCGATTGATAGCAATTCGGTATTTTTAGTTAGCGGCGGCGCAAAAGGCGTAACAGCTCATTGTGTTATCGAAATTGCTAAACAATATCAGTCTAAATTCATCCTATTAGGTCGAAGTGTCTTTGACGAAAATGAGCCGAGCTGGGCACAAGGTATTACTGAAGAAGTCGCACTGAAAAAAGCCGCGATGCAAGCATTGATTGCTGCTGGTGATAAACCAACACCCGTGAAAGTGACAAAATTTGTTCGTCCAGTATTAGCTAACCGTGAAATAGCGCAAACTTTATTGGCTATTAAAACTGCTGGCGGCCAAGCACATTATATTGCTGCTGATGTGACTAACAGTGAAAGTGTAACTGAAGCCGTTGCTCCATTAGTGGCTAAATTAGGCGTCGTTACAGGAATCATCCATGGTGCAGGTGTATTAGCTGATAAGTTTATCGAGCAAAAAACTTTAGAAGAATTTAATGCGGTATACAGCACAAAAATTGATGGTTTGTTATCGCTACTTGCTGCTACCGAGCAAAAGAATATTAAACACCTCGTTTTATTCTCATCAGCGGCAGGTTTCTACGGTAACCCAGGACAGTCTGATTACTCTATTGCTAACGATATTTTAAATAAAACCGCGTATCGCTTCAAAGCATTAAACCCAAGTGCGCAAGTACTTAGTTTTAACTGGGGACCTTGGGATGGCGGTATGGTAACACCTGAGCTTAAACGTATGTTTAACGACCGCGGTGTTTACATCATTCCGCTTGATGCGGGGGCAAAGTTGTTAGTGAGTGAATTAGCCGCTGATAATAACCGTTGTGCTCAAATTCTAGTTGGTAATGATCTCTCTAAAGATCAAGCAAAAGGTGACTCTGTAAAAAAGCCACAAGTTAGTCGCTTAACAATAAGTGTTAGTAAAACACTTTTAGCGGCTAACAATGCCTTTCTAGCTGACCACACTATTGGTGAAGATAAAGTATTACCAACTGTGTGTGCGATTGCCTGGATGAGTGAGGCGGCGACAGCTGCCTACACTGGTTTTTATTATCAAGGTTTAGATAATTACAAGCTGTTCAAAGGCGTCATCTTTGACGGCAATGAAGCGAGTGATTATCAAATCGATATGAACGCAGAAGTATTTGATGATGGCACTCGTTTAGTGGTCGACACTAAAATATCAAGTATCAATGCGGATGGTAAATTGGTCTTTCATTATGGCGCTCAGTTGACGTTAGTGAACCAACTTGAAACCAGTGCTGAGATTGACTTAGTTGTACCTACATTAAGTGAAAAAGCAGGTGGAAGTGCCGCAGAGCTTTATAGCAACGGCACTTTATTTCACGGGCCGAGTTTACAAGGTATAAGTGAAATACTTGAGTGTAATGACCAAGGCTTATTATTAAGCTGCCAAGTACCTAACGTTGCCAGTGCTAAGCAAGGTGACTTCACTGTGCCAGATTTAGGCAATACCCTAGGCAATATCATTGGCAAAAAACAAAGTAACATTTTCGCTAATGACATTGCCTATCAGGCGATGTTGGTATGGGTGAAAAAACAACTTGGCTTAGGCAGTTTACCCTCAAGTACGCAAAGCTGGACGGTATACCGTGAAGTAGCTGTAGGCGAGCGCTTTTACTTGCAACTTAACGTGGTAAAAAGTTCAGGCAAGGGTAAACAACGCGGCTCTTTAGTTGCCGATATTCAAATGATTGCTGAAAACAAGCAATTATTGAGTGAGATAAAGTCAGCCAAAGTAACTGCTAGCGCCAACTTAAACGATTTATTTCTCCCTAAAAGTGAGAAAGCACTTATTGAGAAGACAAGTTAATGGCAACGAATAATTATAACAGCGCCATTATTGGTTTAGATGCGCAATTTGAAAATCAGCACAGTGTTCAAGATAATATTGATAGTGTTGAGCGTGCCCTTTACTTGGGTAAGAGCCTAGGTAAAAGCTTAACCAAAGGTCAGGGTGATACAGTAGAAAGCACCCTTGAACTTAGCTGCTTAGCTGCCGTTGAGCGAATGGCGCTTGCTAACCAAGTGCCATACACTGATATCAAGGTTATCGTGCTGGCTCAAAACGGTACTGACCAAGCGAAGCAAGCAAAGTCAATAATCGATATTGATAATGCGGTGGTGGTTAGTTCATTAGCCAAGGCGATGTTACAGATTGATGTGCTTATTGGCCAAAATGCCTTAGTGGCATTAGTTGGCGTTAACTTAGCTAAAAGCTTTACTTCAAATGAATTAGCTACAAATGAATTAGCTGAAAATGACTTAGCCGCAGATACAGTAGCGACTAACAGTTTTGATGAATGCTTTACTGGCTATCAAAATTGTCATGGTTTGGCTGCATTGTTATTTTCATCGGTAAGTTTTGCGCAAAGTAATTACAGTTATGTTTACTCATGGTTAAAAGGCTTTGCCGTTGGTGATGAAATCACTAATTTTACTGAGGTGAGCGAAGTAACTGCATCAGCATTGGATAATGCTCAAGTTAACGCTAATGATATTGGTTTGTTAGAAGTTTCAGCTTTGGCGGATAGCCAACTTGCCATGGCAGAGTCTACTGGTTTAATTGCCAGTTATGCTGATAAAGACAAATTAACTACGGCAGTTTCCTGTGCGCGTAGTGTCACCGGTGAGGGCGAAGGTTTTTCACAAGTATTTGGTTTACTGCGCAGCGTTATTGCCTTGCAGCAACGTTATATTCCGGCCATTAGTGATTGGCAGCAACCCTTAACAAGTGAATTACAAAATTGGCAGGATTCAAGTTTTTATCTTGCGACTGAGGCAAGGCCTTGGTATCCACAGCCAAATGGCCGTGCTCACTTGGCAGCTTATAGTTGTTTGACTGATAATGATGAATATTGTCATTTAATCCTTGAAGAAAATAAGCTTAACTGCGGCAGTGAAAAGCACCCTAGCCAAGATATTCGTCACAATGGCTTTATTGCTTGTAGTGAGCTGAAAATGGTTTTAGTGGCCGCTGACTCCGAGCAAGCTTTACTGGCAAGGCTTGCTGAAATAGAAAGTGCCAGCGAATCGCTAAAAGAATTAGCTTTAAGCGGTTATAACCAAGCTCAATCAGCAACTAGTCGGCTCACTATTCGGTACACTATTGTGTTGTTAGCGGAATCTAAAGAAGAGCTATTAAAAGAAGTCGCTTCAGCCAAATTAGGCATTGTTGCTGCATTTGAAAAAGATAAAGAATGGCGTACACCAAAAGGCAGTTATTTTACCCCCAGCCCGGTTAATAGCGATTTAACTGTAAGTGGAGGCTCCAACAATGTCTCATTTTTATACCCAGGCATTGGCGCAACATATGTGGGTTTAGGACGTGATTTATTTCATTTGTTTCCTGAAATTCATCAAGACGTTGCCGATTTAGCTGATGATATTGGCGCTAGTTTAAAAGATAAATTGCTAAACCCGCGCACCATTGTTCGCCCTAGTTTTAAAGAGTTAAAACAACTTGATTTAAACTTGCGCGGTAACTTAGCTGATATCGCAGAAGCTGGTGTTGGTTTCGCGTGTGTTTTTACTAAAGTTTTTGAAAACGTCTTTAAAGTTAAAGCAGATTATGCCACTGGTTATAGCATGGGCGAAGTCAGTATGTATGCAGCACTTGGTGCATGGCAACAACCGGGTCTAATGAGCGCACGACTTGCCAATTCTAGCACTTTCAATGAACGCCTTTGTGGTGACTTATTAACCTTGCGTGAGCATTGGGGTTTACCTAAATCCGCTGACCTTGCTGAAGCTAATAACCAAACTGAAAAAGCTAATGAACTGATTTGGGAAACTTATACCATCAAGGCAACACTTGATGAAGTTATCAAAGCCAGTGAAGGTGAAGATCGAGTTTATTGCACCATCATCAATACCCCAGACAGCTTGCTACTGGCAGGTTATCCCGCAGATTGTTTACGCGTGATTAAAAAACTGGGTGTGCGCGCCATGGCATTAAATATGGCCAATGCCATTCATAGTGCTCCAGCCCAAAAAGAATACCAAGACATGGTTGAGTTATACACTATGGATGTTAACCCACGTTTGAAAACCAAGATGTATTCAAGTTCGTGTTATTTACCAGTACCACAGCTAAGTAAAGCTATCGCTCACAGTGTCGCTAAATGTTTGTGTGATCGAGTAGATTTTCCGCGTTTGATTAATACCATGCATGACAAAGGTGCACGGATATTCATTGAAATGGGACCTGGTCGTTCATTGTGTAGCTGGACTGATAAAATTTTGGACTTTGGTGTTCAAGGTGGAGCGAAAGATAAACCACGCGTTGCTGTACCGGTAAATGCTAAAGGTACCAGTGACGAGTTAACGTATTTAAGAGCTTTGGCTAAGTTGATCAGCCATGGCGTGAAACTTGATATCAAGACCTTATTTAAAGGCTCGATAATCGTGCAGAAAAAATAGAAATAAAGTGAGTGGATACTCGACAAAAACCTCGGGTATGACATAAGTCGGTGGACACTTGTCTCACCTCCGTCATCCCCGAAGTGTCTAATCGGGGATCCATTGCGCTTAGCTCTATCGCCTAATTAATGGCATAGCAGGAAAAAACAAACTGGATACCCGACAAAACCCTCGGGTATGACGTAATAAACGTTAAAAAGAATTATAAAACTTTTCGAGGAAAGTATGGAAAATATTGCCGTAGTAGGTATTGCTAATTTATTCCCAGGATCTTCTGCACCAGAAGAATTTTGGCAACAGTTACTGAAGAAACAAGATTGCCGCAGCAAAGCCACAAAAGAACAAATGGGTGTTGATCCTGCCAAGTATACTGGCAAGAAAGGCGATACCGATAAATTTTATTGTGTTCACGGTGGTTATATTCGTGATTTTGACTTTGATTCAACAGCGTTTGTTCAAAATAATAATGGCTTAACGGCAGATTATCTAAATCAATTAGATGAGTTAAACCAATGGGCGCTTTATGTTACTCAACAAGCATTAACCGATGCTGGTTATTGGGGCAGTGACAAGCTTGAGCACTGTGGTGTTATTTTAGGAAATTTATCTTTTCCAACAAAATCATCTAACCACTTATTTATGCCCTTGTATCATCAAGTAGTTAATGATGCGTTAAAAGCCAGTGTTGATAAAAACTTTCAGTTAAGTCACTTTTCGGATACCGACATTAGCGATAAAAATGTACATGCAGATAATGCCCTAGTGGCAGGTTATCCTGCAGCATTACTCGCAAAAGCTGCAGGTTTAGGCGGTACACATTTCGCCCTTGACGCTGCTTGTGCATCGAGCTGTTATTCAGTAAAACTGGCTTGTGATTATTTACACACGGGCAAGGCTGATATGATGTTAGCTGGCGCGGTTTCTGGCGCTGATCCTATGTTTGTTAATATGGGTTTCTCAATTTTCCAAGCTTATCCCGCAAACAATATTCACGCCCCGTTTGATAAAAATTCACAAGGTTTATTTGCTGGCGAAGGTGCTGGCATGATGGTGCTTAAACGCCATAGTGATGCGGTACGTGATGGTGATAAAATTCACGCTATTATCAAAGGCGGCGCTTTATCTAATGATGGTAAAGGCGAGTTCGTCTTAAGTCCAAATACCAAAGGACAGGTGTTAGTTTACGAACGTGCCTATGACAATGCTGGTGTTGATCCTCGTGATGTTGATTACATTGAATGTCATGCAACGGGTACTCCCAAAGGTGACAACGTTGAACTTGGTTCAATGGATACTTTTTTTAGTCGCTTCCCAAGAGAAAAGGGTAATAAACCACTACTTGGCTCAGTAAAGTCTAACTTAGGTCACTTGCTAACCGCCGCAGGCATGCCGGGCATGACTAAGGCTATTTGGGCACTTAATGAAGCGAAAATTCCCGCAACAATAAACTTAAATGAGCCACTAACGTCGAAAAAAGGCTATTTAGGCGGCGCACAAATGCCAACGGACACTATTGATTGGCCAAGCTCCCAAAGTAGTAACGGTACCATCAAGGCAAGAACTGCTGGCGTCAGTGTTTTTGGTTTTGGTGGCTCTAATGCCCATTTGGTTTTACAACAACCAACACAAATCCTAGCGCCGATAACTAGTTCTCCTAAAGCACGCGAGCCGTTAGCGATTATTGGTATGGACGCGCACTTTGGCGTGGCTAAAGATTTGGCAAGTTTCAACGCGCTTATTCAGCGTAATGGCAATACCTTTAGAGAATTGCCAACTAAGCGCTGGAAAGGCATGGAAAATAACACGGCAGTGATGAATGCCTTATCTTTAGCTAAAGCGCCAGTAGGCGGTTATGTTGAAGATTTTGATATTGATTTCTTACGGTTTAAAGTACCGCCAAACGAGCAAGACTGTTTAATTCCACAGCAATTGATGATGATGAAGGTAGCTGATAATGCCGCCAAAGATGCAGGCCTTAAAGAAGGCAGTAATGTTGCCGTATTAGTGGCAATGGGCATTGAGCTAGAGCTTCATCAATACCGTGGTCGAGTGAATTTAAGCACGCAAATTGAAGAGAGTTTATTACAACAAGGCGTAAGCTTAAGTGATGAACAACGTGAAACCTTAACTAATATCGCCAAAGATGGTGTTGCTCACGCCGCGCAGCTTAACCAATATACCTCGTTTATCGGTAATATTATGGCGTCGCGTATTTCAGCGTTATGGGACTTTACTGGTCCAGCCATTACTTTATCGGCTGAAGAAAATTCAGTTTATCGCTGTGTTGAATTAGCAGAAAATCTATTTCAAACTTCGGATATCGATGCGGTCATTATTGCCTCGGTAGATTTAGCTGGCTCGATAGAAAATATCACCCTAAGGCAGCACTATGGCCCAGTCAATAATGGCAAGGTAGCCATTGACCAACAAAATTCAAGTAATGTTCTTAATCAAGAGCAATGGTCAGTAGGTGAGGGCGCAGCTGCTTTTGTTGTTAAACCAAGATCTACAGTAAATGAACAAAGTATCTATGCCACTATCGACGCGGTCAGTTTTGCTAATGGCTGTGATGAAAGTGCTATCACTAAAGCGGCAACAAACGCTTTGGCAATCGCAGGACTTAGCGCTGCAGAAATCAACAGTGTTGAAGCACATGCTAGTGGCTTTATTGCTGAGAATGCAGCAGAAAAACAAGCACTACCAAAACTTTATTCAGGTAAAGCTATCAGCTCGGTTAAAAGTAATGTTGGTCATACCTTTAATGCCTCAGGTGTTGCTAGTATTGTTAAATCTGCGCTGATCCTCGATATAAATACCTCGGCTCATACCGCTTCTCATATAGCAATTAACGGTTTAGGCAAAGATGAAAGCTGTGCTCACTTGATACTTTCTTCAAGTAAGCAAGTGCATCAAGCAGCTCCCGAACCAACAGGAAAGCAACGACCTAAGTTAATTAAAAACATTACTTTAGGTGGTAAAGCCATTTTTGATGACATTATCGAAAATGCGCAAACAAGCGACATGGCAGACATCAAACAAGCATTTGCCAAGCAGCCTTTAGCGAATGTTAAAAAAGCAGTTAATGTTAAAAATCTACAGCCTAAATTGTTAACCACATTAGCAGCACAAACAGAGCAAGTTAATACTGCTCAGCAAGCTAACCAATCTATTCAAGCCAAAACACGGTCAACCGTCGTTACGGGAGTACAAGTGAAGAAGACTACTACTAATACCCAAAGTAAAAGGCAAATCCGTAGTGATGTTAAACATCAAGCAAGTAAAGAAATTTTTCAAGAATCGGCCACTCATCAAGCGTTTTTGACCACTCGTCAGGTGGCAGGTCAGCAAATTTCTAAGCTTATTGAAATGCAAGCTAATGCTAGTGCAGGCTTACCAGCTTATACCGCTCAAACACAAGTGGTAAATGCTAGTCATGCAACACATTCACCTAAGCTTTCGATTGTTAGCTCAAATGCACAAACGGATGATTTAGTTGAGGCAAATAAATACTGGGCTGAACAGTCAGGCTTTCAAATCAAAGGCCCTGCAGGATACAACTATCCGCCACTGCAGTTAAAAGAGCAATTTAGCCAACCTGAAAACATAATTTGGGATACCGCTGATTTAGTTGAATTTGCTGAAGGTGATATTGCTAAAGTCTTTGGTGATGAATATAAGATTATCGATAGTTACTCACGCCGAGTACGTTTACCGACCACAGATTATTTATTGGTTTCACGTGTTACTGAGCTTGAAGCAACGGTAAACGAATATAAAAAATCATACATGTGCACCGAATATGATATTCCCGTTGATGCACCATTTTTAATTGATGGTCAAATACCATGGTCAGTCTCTGTTGAATCTGGGCAGTGTGATTTATTGTTAATTTCTTATATCGGTATAGATTTTCAAGCGAAAGGTGACCGTGTTTATCGTTTACTTGATTGTCAGTTAACTTTCCTTGAAGAAATGGCCTTTGGCGGCGAAACGCTTCGTTATGAAATTCACATTGATTCATACGCCCGTAATGGCGAGCAATTATTATTTTTCTTCCACTACGACTGTTATGTAGGTGATAAAAAAGTACTAATCATGCGTAATGGTTGTGCGGGCTTCTTTACCGACGACGAATTAAAAGACGGTAAAGGCGTTATTCATAACGACAAAGATAAAGCTGAGTTTGCTAATGCAGTTAAAACTTCATTTACACCATTCCTAACTCGTCCTCGTGATCAATACGATTACAATGACATGATGAAGTTAGTCAATGGCGATGTAGCGGGTTGTTTTGGCAGTGATTATGATCAAAAAGGTCGTAACCCGTCATTAAAATTCTCCTCAGAAAAATTCTTAATGATTGAACGCATCATTAATGTTGATGCTAACGGCGGTCATTGGGGCTTAGGGTTATTAGAAGGTCAAAAAGACTTAGATCCAGAGCATTGGTACTTCCCTTGTCACTTTAAAGGTGACCAAGTAATGGCTGGCTCATTAATGAGTGAAGGTTGTGGCCAAATGGCAATGTTCTTTATGTTGTCATTAGGCATGCACGCTAATATGAACAATGCACGTTTCCAACCTATGCCAGGTCAGTCGCAAACGGTTCGTTGTCGTGGTCAAGTTCAGCCACAACATAATACTCTGACTTATCGCATGGAAGTTACTGAAATGGGCATGCAGCCATACCCATACTTAAAAGCCAATATTGATATTCTTTTAGATGGCAAAGTGGTGGTTGATTTTAAAAACTTGGCAATGATGATCACCGAGCAAGATGACAACTCTCAATATCCGGTGACCTTGCCTGACAATGTAGCTTTAGTGAGTGAAGTTGCCGCGACAGTAACAAGCACAGCAGCAAGCAGTGACGTTACGGGTAAAGTAAGCGGCGAGCTAGACGAGCGTGGTATTAACCCGTTTAAACATATTGAACGCCCGTTAATGAAAGTGATGTCTGACTTTAACGCTCCAAAAGAAAAGGGTGTTACCCCGATTCAACATTTTGAAGCGCCTATGCTAGCCGGACAAAACCGTGTGCCAAACCAAGCACCATTTACTCCGTGGCATATGTTTGAATTTGCTACCGGTAATATCTCAAAATGTTTTGGTCCTGACTTTGACGTATATAAAGGTCGTATTCCTCCGCGTACGCCATGTGGTGACTTACAAGTAGTTACCCAAGTGGTTGAAGTTCAAGGCACACGTTTAGATTTGAAAAAACCATCAAGCTGTATTGCTGAATATCAGGTACCAGAAGATGCTTGGTACTTTACTAAAAACAGCGTTGATAACTGGATGCCATATTCGTTAATCATGGAGATTGCTTTACAACCGAACGGCTTTATCTCTGGTTATATGGGCACTACCTTAGTTTACCCAGAAAAAGATTTATTTTTCCGTAACCTAGATGGCAGTGGTGACTTGCTCAAACAAGTTGATTTACGCGGTAAAACTATCGTCAATAAATCCGTATTGGTAAGCACTACCATGGCTGGCGGTATGATAATTCAAAGTTTCACTTTTGAGTTATATGTTAAAGATGAAAGCCAAGCAGCACAAGCGCTGGAAAGTCATGACCTGTTCTATAAAGGTACGGCAGTATTTGGTTACTTTGGCGAAGACGCATTAACAAACCAGCTTGGCATAGACAACGGAAGAGTCACTTTTCCGTGGTTTGTTGATAACAATACGCCTAAGTCAGCCATTGAACTGGTTGATTTAAGAGATACTTCATTGGCCTTATATCAAGCACCAGCAAATAAACCGCATTATAAACTTGCCGGCGGTCAAATGAACTTTATCGATACCGTTTCTATTGTTGAAGGTGGTGGTAAAGCGGGCATTGCTTATGTACATGGTGAACGTACCATTGATGCTACTGATTGGTTCTTCCGTTATCACTTCCATCAAGATCCGGTAATGCCAGGCTCATTAGGTGTTGAAGCCATTATTGAATTAATGCAAACCTACGCCTTGAAAAATGACTTAGGTAAAGCTTTTACTAACCCTAGGTTTATTGCACCAGCAACCTTAGTTAAATGGAAATATCGTGGCCAAATTACGCCATTAAATAAACAAATGTCACTTGATGTGCATATCACCGATATTATTCGTAAAGATGGTGAAGTACGTTTAGTCGGTGATGCTAATTTATCGAAAGATGGCCTACGTATTTATGAAGTGAAAGATATAGTGCTGAGTATTGTAGAGGTTTAAGTCAAAGCTCAATAGCGAGAAAATGGATACTCGATCAGACAATTCGAGTATGACGAAAATAGGATGGGAGTTTTAGTAATAGTAGGTCCTAGCCTCACAACCGTCATCCTCGAGTTCACTTAATCGAGGATCCAGTGCTCTTGATGCATTGTAATAAATAAAGTGTGGAAAAGTGAAATGGATACAGGACAATGTGCTCCATGCATTGTCTAATAAGTGACATCCATGCAACGTTCGATCAGACACTTCGAGTATGACGTAAATATGTAGAGAATTTACTTAATAGTGAGGCACAAGCCTCGCAGTCGTCATCCTCGAGTTCACTTAATCGAGGATCCATTGTAAGTAATATTTAAAAACCATTATCAAGGAAGATAATTTGAAACAACCAAGTGTGTATATATTAGCAAGCAAAAAGAATGGCACGTTATATATCGGAGTAACGAGTGATCTAATAAAACGTATTTGGCAGCATAAGAATAAAGTTGTCAGTGGTTTTACAGATGATTATCAAGTTAATACATTAGTATACTTCGAACAGTTTGATGATATGTATGCAGCTTTAACTCGTGAGAAACAATTGAAAACTTGGGGTAGGGCTTGGAAAATTAGCTTAATAGAAAAAGCCAATCCTAGCTGGAAAGACCTATACGATGACATTACATAGTTAGAAAATGGATACAGGACAATATGCTCCATGCATTGTCTTATAAGTGGCATCCGTGCCACGTTCGATTAGACATTTCGAGTATGACGATATATGAGTGGTGAACAGTGATAGGCAACAGTCTCTTGCCAAGTTTAATCAACTTACCTCACAACCGTCATCCTCGAGTTCACTTAATCGAGGATCCAGTACTATGAACTAATGTGAGAATAATATTTAATAAAAGAATTAGGATAAAACATGTCAAACCTAGAATTTAATAATAACAATGCCATTAATTGGGCATGGAAAGTTAACGCGAATGACGTTAGCAGTAACAATACGCAGATTAAGTCGGCGTTAATGGATTTAACCAAGCCAGTGTATGTTGCAAACACACCTAACGGCTTAGGTGTGGTAAACACTACCGCAGCTCAAGGTGAAGCTGATGTATTAGCTTTTGCACAAAAGTTAAACCCTGAAGATTTAGGTGATGACGCCTATAAAAAGCAACATGGTGTTAAATACGCTTATCATGGCGGCGCTATGGCTAATGGCATTGCTTCAGTTGAGCTAGTAGTAGCCTTAGGTAAGGCTGGATTTTTATGTTCATTTGGCGCTGCGGGTTTAGTACCCGATGCAGTGGAAGATGCAATTAAACGTATTCAAGCTGAACTACCTAACGGACCTTACGCGGTGAACTTGATTCACGCACCTGCGGAAGAAGCCCTAGAGCGTGGCGCTGTTGAACGATTTTTAAAGCTTGGCGTTAAAACCGTTGAAGCTTCAGCATATTTAGGTTTAACCGAGCATATTGTTTGGTATCGTTTAGCTGGTTTGTCTAAAAATTCTGACGGCAGTGTTCATATTGGCAATAAGGTGATTGCTAAAGTTTCACGTACCGAAGTAGGGCGCCGTTTTATGGAGCCGGCACCACAAAAGCTAATTGATAAGTTATTAGCCCAAGGTAAAGTTACTCAAGAGCAAGCAGAGCTTTCTAAGCTTGTGCCTATGGCAGATGATATTACTGCAGAGGCAGATTCAGGCGGTCATACCGATAATCGACCTTTTTTAACTTTACTACCTACTATCATCGCTCTTCGTGATGAAGTGCAAGCACAATACAACTTCTCTCCGGCATTACGTGTTGGTGCAGGTGGTGGTATCGGAACGCCTGAAGCTGCATTAGCAGCCTTTAACATGGGCGCAGCTTACATAGTGCTTGGCTCAGTAAACCAAGCTTGTGTTGAAGCTGGCGCATCAGAATATACCCGTAAGTTATTAGCTGACGTTGAAATGGCCGATGTAACAATGGCTCCTGCGGCAGATATGTTTGAAATGGGCGTAAAGTTGCAAGTAGTTAAACGTGGTTCAATGTTCGCCATGCGTGCTAAAAAGCTTTATGAGTTATATATTAACTATGACTCAATTGAAGATATTCCAGCAGATGAACGACTTAAGATTGAAAAACAAATATTTAGATCTAACCTTGATGATGTATGGGCAGGTACAGAAGCCTTTTTTACCGAGCGAGATCCTGATATGTTAGCTAGAGCGCAATCTAGCCCTAAGCGTAAAATGGCGTTAATTTTCCGTTGGTATTTAGGCTTAAGCTCTCGTTGGTCAAACACCGGTGAAAAAGGCCGGGAAATGGATTATCAAATTTGGGCGGGTCCAAGTTTAGGTGCATTTAATAGCTGGGTAAAAGGTACGTATTTAGAAGATTATACGCGTCGTTATGCGGTCGATGTAGCGCTACATATGTTAAAAGGTGCTGCTTACTTACAACGAGTAAATCAATTGAAATTACAAGGTGTTACTCTAACGACAGCTTTGGCAAGTTATCATAGTGAAGACTAACTTTAGCCGACTTAATCGTTAAAACTGACAAGGAAACTATATGCCAACATGTACCGAATTTGCAGTGTTTGAGGTTAAACAAACTAACTTAGCGCGTGTTCTTGCGTTAAGTGAGTCACTATTTCTTGAAATTAATGCTGATAATAAAAATATTATTGCGCATGAGATACTAGTAAAAACCGATAATGCTGAAGAGGTATGTTGGCATCTTACTTGGGCCAATATTGAAGCCGTAGAAGCAAGCTCATACAAATGGTCAACTTACCCAAGTGCAGCAGAAATAGAAAGTTTAGTGGGTAAAAAACTCTATTATGGACACTTTGTTTCTGTGGTAGCTAAGCAAGATTAATTGAAGGTTTAAGGATGGCTCGTTAACGGTACAATGTTTTACAGCCTTCCATTACAACTTATCTTTTTATAGCCGTTTTAGGTAACTAACTTGGCATAACTAGTACGGTCAATATCGACTACTTCTACCGAAATAGAGCAGGCCTTCAATACTAGTCTTTCTAAGCTCGACAGTACCAATTTTGATAAAACAAGCTTTTGCTCTGTATTGCGTCCAGACAATATTTTTAACGTCACGTGAATAAAAGCTACTTGAGCAACATCGCTTTGAAAAGCGCCTGTTTGGTATTGAGTAAACGGTATTGCGCGTACTTTAATATCACTACCGTCCTTTTCAAATAACGAAGACGCTAAGCTCGCGTTAAAAACTAAAGGCATTAATGCCTTGCTGTCTAAAGATGATGAATGCTCAATTATGCAATGAGGCATGTTTTCTCCGATATTTCATTAAGTAAATTGTTAGAACATTCAAAAGAACGGCCCCATAAAATCTGCTAATAAATCAAAGGTTCTATAGGTAACTCACACTGTACTTAACTTGAATGAAATCATTAGGAAAGGCAATAGACTTTGCATTTTCGAGTTTCACTTTATGGTTTATTTTTCCAAATAAAGGGATGCCGTCACCAAGTAGTAGAGGGGCTCTGGTAATCGTCACTTCATTGATCAACTGTAAGTTAATAAATGAGGTGATTGTAGCGCCGCCATCAATGTAAGCATGTTTTAAGCCTTGCTCGGACAGCTTGTTCACTAGGGCGTTAATATCACCTGAGTACATTTCAACTTTACCCCTTAAGTTTTCCGGCGGCTTGGTGAGTGAATTACTCAATGCATAGATCTTAATGTCACGGTAAGGCCATTGCTCAGCAGGTATATTAAAACTAGAAATCACCTCCATACACTTACGACCCATAATCATACAATCTACCGAGTTGATAAACTCAGTAAAACCCATGTCTGGATTCTTGCTCATGTCAGCGTCAGCTTTACCTGCGGTATGTAACCAATCAATGCCACCATCAGGCGTGGCAATATAACCATCAGCGCTTGTTGCTATATATACGGAACATTTCATTAGTATGCCTTTATTTCGTTTGTTCGCAGAGTGGTTTATATTCCAGCTGAATCCAGCATCTTTATGTTGCTTGGGTATAAACGCCATTTTTATGCCATACAGCAATTCGAGCAAGGTGTATCAGCATACACTGTGAAGCAATATAGAGTGACCAATTGATATATTTTGCAATAGGGTAGTATCCTTCGCCGTTATATCCGTAGATCCAAAACTGGCCAATTACACCATCGGCGATTGTGGCTAAAACAAGCCCACTTGCGACAAACCACAGGGCGAGTCTTGCCGTTGATTTACGCAGCGCTATAAACAACATTAGGCCACTAGCACCAACGAGTGTGATGAGAATAGCATAGGAACCAGTAATCATCGAAACGTGCAGACCAGTATTGGGCAAGTGCATAGATATAAATGATGCACCACCGACTAAAGATGCGATAGTAAGTACTATCAATAGTGTTTTAAGTTTAAGTCCATTTGAAAGAGCAATACTGCAGGCAGCAACTAGAAATAAAGCATATCCGGGGCCAAAGAAAAATACAGAGTCGGCAAGGTAGTCATGCTTTATAAGGCCGCCATATCGATAATAGGTCAGGGGTAAATTAAAATTCACCACATCCCCACATATACATAAAGCTAAAGAGGCAAGGGTAGCCCAAGCTAAAAACCGGTGTGATGTCTCTGTCGAGTGACGATATACCCAATTTTTTATCGCATAACCGTTAGCCAGTAGTCCAACAAGAACCGCGCCTTCCACTGATAAGATAACTAATCGTTCTTCTCCTGTCACAGACCAAAGTCCCCACAGGCCGCCAATAGATTCTATTGTCGCAACAAGAAATAATAGCAGTGAAATAACGAAGTATCTGTCTATAAACATCATCTAAAGCCCGAGTTAACTATTTTTATTAAAATTAGCACTAAGTACATGGTTTGATAACAAAACCTTTTTCGATGCCACTTTTAAAGCCTACAGACTCATATAAAGAATGAGCCCCCTGCAATTTATCACCTGACAATAACATTACTTTGCAACAGTTGTTTTCCCAAGCTAACGATAATGCAAATTCCAATACCTGACGGCTTAGTCCCTGCCGACGAAATTTGTCTGAAGTGATAACATGCTCAATAATTGCAAAGGGTCTCGCGCCATTAGCAATACTATTATTTATACTTAATGCACACGTAGAAGCTAATTCTCCAAAAATGTCAGCCACAACCACATATGTTTTCGTATCATTGATTATCTCTGCCCATTTTTCATTAGCAAAATTAACTTCTAAATCAGGATCTAAAGGGCGAAGTTCTTTATAAAGGGCAAGAACACCTTTTAAATCATTGATAGTTGCAATTCTAATCATAAACTCGACAATCCGGTTAATGCCTGATTAATAGGCTAATAATTATTAGGGAAAATAAGCGTGGTACGTTGAATTTCCTGCAGTATTAATTGTATATTACGCTAAGAAAGCTTGTACAAGCAATACCGAAAAAGAACAACCAAGACAAGTGTTTACCGCGTGAAAACAATAAAGAAACAATACCACTTATTGCAAATACTACAGTAATTGTTATAAGGATTTCTGAACGGATATTGTCACTTGCAGCGGATAGGAAATACAGTATTGCTGCAAATCCCCACCAAGCTATCGTAGTAAGATGCCAAGCAAATCGTAAAATACGTTTGGTGAACCAATCGCTGCCCAGTAACTTAGGTAAATTATCCCGTTTAAATAAACGGATCAAGATGAACTTCTCACCTAAATATGAATGAACTAATCCAATAAAAATGAGCAGAAAAGTACCTATGAGTAACATCAGTGTCTCCTTACAGCTTGCGCCTTATTATGCGGTGATAAATTGTGAGTTAACGTTTTTAGAGGAACAAAACGAGTAAGCTGCTAAGTGTTTAGTTGAGTCGTTTTTATGAATAACTACCCTCTGAAACAATAACAGGTAAATCCATACAGCCATAATCTACACCAAACTGACTTAATACACAGGTTAGTTGCCCACGGTGATGAGTTTGGTGATTGAATAAATGCTGCGTAATGTCAGCTACAGCCTTTGTTATAGAAACACCTTCGGTTGTTTTATAGGTAATGAATTTCTTACAATCTTCTTCGGTTAAGTTAATACAATATTGCATGATGAGTTCGTCAACTTGCTTTCTTAGCACCGCAATATCTGACAAATTACGGTAATAAATATCTTGTGGTGATTTTGGTGCTGGGAATAGGGATAAATCTTGTGGTGAAAGTTTGCCTACATCATTTAAGGCTAGTCGGCCGATTAAAATTAAATCACCGAAAAGAATATGGTTCCAATAACTAATAATATTAGGAAAAAAGGAATGTGTTTCTTTTTCCAAAATAGCTTGTGGTAACGCTAAACAACTTTCCATTAATTGAGCATTAATGCGCTGATTGTATCGAGACATCATTCTAAAATTATTTGCTAAACTCACCCGAAATTCCTTAGTGTATAACGCTCTAATAAAAGGAGAGGTGGATTGTTAGTTACACAAAACCTCTTTGATAAAACCCCTTAGGTCGTGGCGTTTGTTAGTTGTGACTCTATTGCTTTAACTAAGTTGTCTGCATCATCTGAAGCCCAACTAATAGATAAATATGCTTGTTAAGTCTTAACCCTTTTTATCAATGATATCTTGTCTTTCTCTTTGGTATTCTTCATATGTTTTGGCTTCTTGATTAATACACTCATCATACTGATGAGGGGGGAGTTTCCTGCACTCACTTTCATTATACTTCGGCTGAGTTGATTCATATAACTCTTTGCTACTACAGCCACTAAATGAGAGGAAAACTAACACGGTCAAAAAGAATTTTAAAACGGATGATTGATTCTTCATATATACTTAACGCCTCAATAGGTGACTGAAATTTTTTGGAAAAAGGCAGCGAGAATGGCCCATTGTTTTTGTCCCACTTTAAACTTTTTCTATAAGCAATTTAACTACTTGAAGAACTTGCACTTGTGGCAGCTATAGTTGTGGCTGCAATTGCCTGCTGCGCAGCAACTTGACTGGATATTACCGGTACATTTTGATGCTCGCTAGCAATAATACAAGTACCGTAACCTAATCCTTTTAAAGGGTTTTCCCAGGCGATAGAGCCATCCGAGGCTGCTAAGCAAAATAGGTGACCACCCGAATAGGCAAATACATTTTCAGCCTCATAATAAACATTGGTAATAGCTGAGCTTCTAAGTTTCGTTTTCCAAAGCTGTTCTCCTGTTTTTTTACTGACACAGACAACGTGATTACTGATCCCTAAAAACAACTTATCCATAATATTCTCCGTGAAATGACTTGCGAATGACGCCCAAATAAAGAGCAAATATCAATTGGTTAGGGCAAGCGACGCAGGAGAAAATACCCACGATTATTTACCCTAACTTATTGTCTTTAAGCTTACCTATTATCAGAGTTCTGAGTATTTCCAGGTAAGTCATTACAAATAATGCAATTGACATTTTTACGATAATTATAAATACGTCTAACGGCAAAAACTGTTACCGATATGAACGCCCACAATACACCAAACTCTAATGAGTACTCAACACTTCTACCTTTTAAGTATTGAACACAAGCAAGTAGAGAAAAAATGGCAGGTAATGCGACTGCATATTGAAAAATCCATTTTTTTAATGGCATAAAAATTCCTTATTACTTCATTATTAAAGTACAGATAACGCCCATGTAAGAGCTTGATTATAGTTTGACAAAATGAGCTTTGAAGCTAAACCTAACAAGTTGTTATCAATCCCGATGTAAACCTTCGTTAGAAATTTAAAACATTATGTTATGCAATAAACGCCCTGGAATGCTTAACGCAATGACGGCAGAAATAACAGTACCAAGGTAAGCACCAAACATACAACCAATATGTAATCGCTTATTGCGTTTATAAATAGCCAATAGACCAACTAAAACAGTAACTATGACTAAAATAGCAAACAAATGAAGCCAAGTTAAGCTACCTGTTGGCATAATAAAAAAAGAACTAAAAGAAGCTATAAGCATTAATACTACCCAAAACTTACCATTTATTTTGTGCAGATGAGTCCCTTTTTCCAAAAACAAATTTAAAAAACCAAGAATTATTGAGGGAATAACGACAAATAAATGTAATTGAATTGGCAATGCAATATCCATATACGACCTAAATACCTAATGTTACCTAAACGAAAATTAGTGTTAATTCAAATGTTGAACTGGGTGGAAACAGGAAACTGTTATTGACCGTTTTTATAGGTTTGTTCGATTCTTTGATAAGACCTATTCAAAGAGTGCGATTTATAAAAATAGAGAGCGAACATAAAGCCTATGGCAAAGCTTAAAGTGTGTCCTGGCTTTGGATACCCGACAGACTTAATATCTAAATATAAAGAAGGAATAAGGGCAAATGCCAGAGCAAAGATTATCAAGTAAAAATGGTCGGATTTTTTTAGTGCCAATACAGCTAAAAACCCAGCGAAACCAAAAGCAGCCTGTGATGCTCCAGTGCCAGTATTCCATGGTGGAGTACCAAATTGCGTGCTAAATAATGTACCGGAAGCACCAGCAAGTAACCAAATAGCGAATATGTACTTCGCCCCTATTTTACGCTCTAAGATAATGCCCAACAATAGTATTGATAAAACATTATAAATCATATGTTTTTGATGAACATGAATTAACTGAGAAGTAAATAATCGCCAAACTTCAACGTTTTTAATGCTTTCAATAGTTAAACCGCCATAATCAGCAAGATGAATTATTTTAGACTTACCAAAAAATGTACCTGTTATCTGGTGAGCAACGTAAAAGGAAACACCCATAGTGATAATACAGATTAGTAATGTAAATATTGGTTTGTGATTAGGGCTCATACTTCTTCCTGAAGTTAACGCTTACATAAGCGTAAAATTCTAATTAGTTAAAAGAGTATTGCAGTCAGACTGAGTCAACCGTTACATACCTGCTGTGAATTTTCAGTCTAATTGCCAAGTTAACCAAGGCTTAACTCTTTATTCCAATCTTTCCACAAAATACACCGCCCGGGAAATGCTACTTTAGAAAATCCCCATTCCACATAAAGCCATTTATAAACCGTTTGATAAAGATCATTATCTAGCTCGATACTATCATCTCGAACCCATAAATAGACTATACACTGATAATTAGGAGAATCGCTTGGGTCGATGTAAACAGAGCCAAGACACTTGGTTTTTGACTTATTAAATACGGAATAAGCAAATGCCTGTCGAGATTCAAACTCTTGTTTATGCACATTTAGGCTATCGATGTTTTCTTCAAGTGTCATATCACTTTTTGGCCATTGAGAATCGGAGCCAAAAATCCCCTGTAAACGCTTTTGGCTAGACATTACTGCTTCAAAATCTAATTCGGCAATTTTTCCTTCAAGCACTCTAAAGTGAAAATACTCATTGTCAAAATTCTTAGGCGGATTGTAAATGTCAGAAATGAAAAGGTTACTCATATTCAGAACTTTCCATTGTTGTATAACATCATGCTAATTGCCCAGCTAGGTGTCTTATTATTCATTTTTCCAACTGTGAGCAAGTTTTATAGCATGTTTTAAATTAGACCAGTTCAGGAGACTCTCTTGGTACGCACCCGCTTTACCTTTAAGGTTTATCCCATATGCTTTTAATCTAAAAGCAAGAATTGAATAAAACGCATCTACTATTCCCGCAGAATTAAACATAAAAGGTAAATGCGCTGAACCAAAAATTTGTTCAAGGCGAGTTAACTCATTATCAAGGTCACTATTAAACGTTAATAAAGGGGTAACTTGCTCTAAAGAAAACGGGCATTGTGATCTAAGGTTGATAAAACCAGAATGTAATTCTGCACACAAACTGCGAGCCAAAGCTCTTTGTGCACTTGAACTAGGATAAAGAATACCATCAGAACATTCATTGAAATACTCAGCAATTGCCAAGGAATCATGGATCACAAAAGTATCTACATGTAAGCAAGGTACTAAACCTGTTACACAATGCTTAAATATTTCTGATTTATAATCTGCATTGGTTAAATCAATTACGTTAACTTCAACATCTAAATGCGCTAATTGGCTACACATCCAAACTCTTAATGACCATGTTGAATCAGTACCAACAGTTAATTTCATTTACTGAACTCCGAACTTTAAATTGACTAAAATTGTGTAGCAAAACGTAGCCAACCGTTACGTTTCCTCGTTTATCTTCTTGTTAGGTTATCAAACATACACCAACAGAAACAGCAGCAATGAACTGAAAAACATAAGTAAATCCGGCCCCAATTCTTCTTGCTACAAATGCACGATAGAGCATCCCATACGCATGAAAAATTCGGGCTAAACTAAAACCTATGACTAAGATAGACAGTAAAATTGTTGATGCTTCTAAGAAGGTAAGGGCGATCATGACAATTGCAAAAATAGGTAATTGCTCTAACGCATTACAATGAGCTCGAATGGCAGCCATTAGGCATTTATTACCGCCATCACCTAAGGAGACTTTATGCTTTATTCTAAGCCGTGAAACATTTATAGCCAGTGCCAAAACTAACAATGAATTTATTGCTATCAGTAGCGAAAACCAAAAATAATTATCCATATTTATACCTCACTGTTTAAACGTATTACTAATGCAATCTTGTACGTGCGGTTAGGTGCTGATAGGTAAACCGCTAGACCAGCCTTTTGCCATACCGACAACTGCATTTTGGTAATTTGTATTTTTACTTGCTAAATTTCTGTGTTTACAAAATTCGACGTCGGGATTAAAAATAGAGGATGCCAGTTGACGACCGCCCATTGTAATACCTGATGTTTTAGATTTTCTCAATTGTGTAAACAGGGTGAACGCCTTAGATAAATCATTGATATTATCTTTCAAACATTTAGCCAAGTGCCATGCATCCTCTAAAGCCTGACAAGCTCCTTGACCCGATGTAGGTAAAGGAGAATGGGCAGCATCCCCCAATAATACAACATTATTTTTATGCCATAAATCTATGGGGTCATGGTCGTGGACATAAATTTTATTTATACGAGACAGGGGCGTTTCATTAATAATTTTAGTAATGATATCTGGCCAATCACTAAATAGTGAATTGAGCTCTGATTTATATTTATTAGGGTTTATTTCACTTATCTTTTCACAAGCAACGCCACCAGCCCAATAAGCTTTTGTGTTTGATACGGGAACAATGCCAAAACGTTCACCGGCTCCCCAATAGTCAGACACTGAAAGCTCAGAGAAGTCAGCTGTTTCTTGCTCAAAAACACCAACCCAATTAATAAAACCTTGATAAATCGGCGCGTTACTTCCATTGACATACTTTCTCGTCAATGACTTCATACGACCATCAGCACCAATGATAATATCGGGCTGAATACTTTTACCATTACTGAATTGAACGCTAGTATTAAAGTTGTTATTCATTAATTCAATAACATCATGCTGGTAATGTATATTAATGTTCAACTCGATAGTACGCTGAATTAAAATATTCATAAGATCTTTGCGAATAATCGAATAGCTAGGGTAATTCATTAACCGATTAAGCTCATTTATATCGAGTGAGCCAATAGGCTCTCCTGTGTTAGTAAAGCGGTTCATATAATTCAACGAGCCTGAAACCTTTGAGATTTTATCCAACACGCCGAGTTGCTCAAGAACAAATGAAGCATTTGGCCAACAAACAATACCAGCACCTATTTCAGTTGGTCGGCTAAAACGCTCATATACCGTTACATCAAACCCGACTTGTTTTAATGCAATAGCAGTACTTAAACCACCAATTCCACCACCTAAAATACTAATTTCCACAATGACTCCTTGTCGAATTTAAACGCCTATACGCTTTTTCTCCGACCTAAAAACAACTTCATTACCCCACCAAAAGCCAATCCTGCAACTAGCCAAATTAGAATTTGAGTAATAATATATTTTGACGTTACATCACCATTAATTACTTTAGGTAATGACATAAAGCAAAACATTAATATGCCATAAATAAGTCCCATTTTTAACCAAGAAGTATTTTTAGCTGTTATTGGTTCTAAATCTTTATTTTTTATGAATTGATTCTTTTTAAAACTGCGCCATTTTGATTCTAAAGGACGGCGAAACCAACCCCACAGAGGAAAAGTAGCAGCTAATAAAACAAGGCTAGTCAGATTCCAAAGACACGGAATAATGTTTTCACATTTAGGGCAGAATAAACCAAACCAATTTTTGAATGCGGCTTGTTTAGCCCACAATGTACCATTGTGAATTGTGTTGCAATGAGGGCAAGGAATATACTGCCTTTCCATTAGCGGAGCATCGCTAGTTTTGTCTATCAATGTTATTTTTGGTACACGTTGACCAAGAATTAGCTCATTAAAAGCTAAGCCCGGATTTAATACCCAGTGTATTAACATTGGATGAGGTAACTTCCACACTTTATATTTATTTGTATCAAAATCCATTTCAGAGATCTCCATATTTTCGAAACGTATAACGCCACAATATGCGGCTAAGTATTGGTTGACTAAAATGTGTAGCGAAGCAAAACGTAGCCAACGGTTACCTGTCCTTGTTTATTCTTTTGTCATGTTTTAAAGCTTAATAACAGCCAACTATATTTTGTCCTGATTTAACCCCAGGTTTAAAGCTATTGGTAAACTCTACGGTTATGCTTTAACCAGCCACCAATATGATTGCCATTTGGATCTCTGTGAGTCCAATGTACTACACCACCTTTGTTATTCCACTCATACTCACCATAAAACTGAACAGAATCACCTTTTGAAATAGAGTTAATTCTTGGAGCAAGATCTATATTATGAGCGACTAAAATAGTTTGTCCTGAAGATAATTTGAGAATGAATTTTTGATGGCGAGAGCCTTGATTGTCGTCTTTAAGTATTCGTATGACTGTGCCACTTCCTTTAACCTGCACATCGCTTTGATGATTTTCATATGCTGATTTTAATGAAGCTGCTTGAACCAGACTCATCGATTCTAATAAAACGAATACGACAAAGATTGATGTAAATAATTTACGCATATCCCAAAACTTCCATTGTGTTATAAGTGTTCGTCACATTGATTTTTATCTCAAGACAATAAACACAATTATTACTAAAACCTACTAGCCATAGTCATTAGAAACTTTAGTTAACAAATTTGCCATAGAGTTTATTTCGAATAGGTCTTTTAACCAAATAAATAGCACCATTAGTCCTCATCTCTTTAATTTTGCTAAAAGAAATGTAATCGGGTATTAACTTGAAATAATCATGATTATTTACATCATCGTATTTAATGCTATTAACTACGGCATATTGCCATTGATAGAAAACCGTTCCATAAACTATAGCCACGTTATCGCCAGTAACACTGACCACTTTAGCTAATCTATATTCATGTCTACCCTCTAATTTATCACTGAGTAATCTCATGTCTAAAAAATAAATATCATTAACTTGAGGGGATAAAACCAGAACCTCTGCCTCTTCTTGTTCGGCTTTATGAAAGGCATACTTTTCATATCCAAAATAAACAATCACAAGTAAGCAGGTCAATAACACTAGGTTATTTAAGGGTCTTGATAACTCAGGTTTGAGCTGTTTCGTCTCTAAAGTATGTAGCACTTTAATTAATCCTTTTAAAGTTAAAATTATCTGTTCGAGCTGTTAAGGTTGAAATTCAGTGATCGAACCTTAAACGAACTGTAATAAGATAAGAGGGGAGGGCTAAAGTCTAAATTTAATTTAAATCCCAGTGTTTATGTGCAATATAATACCCTCGTTAAAGGGGGAGTTTAGTTGGCTGAAATGTGCGTAGCGCGAGCAAACTGTTAGCTTTTAAAATTTGATAATTCACGCTTAATAGCTTTTATTTCATGCTCTTTTAAACGTTGATGCTCAACTTCTGAAACTAAAGTTTCAGCCTCTGCGTAACTAAATTTAAAATCTGGGAGAGTATGGTTAAATACCAACTTAGCCCGTTCCATATGAAATTCGGAAGTTACAAGCACAATATGCGTTATCAAGTTCTTATCAAGTATAGGCTCAGATAACGTTGCATCTTCTAAGGTGAAAGAGCTTAAAGCTATTTCAAGAAATGAAGAGGGTGGAACACCTTTATCAATTAAATAGTTTTGAACATACTGCCCGTGAGGAAGCGTTGTTAAGTTAAAATGCTCACCAAAACCACCTGTACAAAGTATTCTGCACTTTCCCATTCTAACGTATTCAGAAAATGCTTTTTCACATCTTGATATAGCTATTGGCAACAAATTTCCATTTTCGTCATTAGGTGAACCTAAAACTACAATTGCGCAACTCATGCTTCACTCCTTTAAAGCTAACGCCCTTGTTAACGGGCAAAATATTGTTGGCTATCATTGTGTAGCGAGTTAAACATAGCCAACTGTTTATGTTCCGTTTAAAGCGCTTGTTATGCCTGATGTTCGGGGATTTCAAATAAATACTCAGTAGAACCAATATCAAGTTTTATTTGATTTAATAGCGTGCTTAATTGACCCCTATGGTGTGTTTGATGATTAAATAAATGACTCACTAACTCACCAAAATCACGTTTACTAACCACACCCTTTGTATTTGAATACGTTAACAATTCATCAAAATCGCTTTCCTTAGTTTCTCTTTTAAGCCATTGGCATATTAATAAGTCTACTTTTTCGCGAGCTGCAAATAGTAATGTGAAATTCGAAAACACAATATCATCAAGACCTTTAGGTTTAGGAAAGTCCGATAAAGTAGTTAAGGACACATACCTTTTTGAATGCTTTGAAAATCTTGTTAACCAAATAATATCACCAACTAAAATATGATTGAGTGTTCCAAGTATTGATTGAAAGTATGCCCCACGATCTTTATTTATGTCATAATCGCCAAGCTCTTTAACAACGCTGTAAAATTGACTATTCATTCTCTGGTTATAATCAGACATTAGAATAAAGTGACTCTGTAAATTCATAAAAAACCTTTAGGCACAACGCCGTTAAATTGCCTTGTTATAGTGCTCTTGATGCCATCGGGTGATTTGGGTTTAATTGAAGTAAATCCCATAAGTTACCGTAAAGATCTTCAAATACGGCTACAGTGCCGTAATCCTGCTCTTTAGGCTCTCTAATAAACTTTATACCTTCAGATAACATACGATTATAATCACGCCAAAAGTCATCTGTATTTAAGAATAGGAATACTCGACCACCAGCTTGATTTCCCACAAAATCATTTTGCTCAGGCTTAGATGCACGAGCTAATAATAGTGTTACACCATTAGAGCCGGGTGGTGAAATTAGAACCCAACGTTTATCTTGTTCTGGTTGGTAAGTATCTTCAACAAGCTCAAATTTGAGTTTATTTACATAAAAATCAATTGCCTCATCATAGTCTTTAACTACTATCGCAATGTGTACTATTGATTGTTTCAATTCATCTATCCTTGAATTCAATGCTGATGTAACTCAGCGCTATATGTAGTGGTCAACAAATTTTGGCCACGGATTTGTTTTCAAGCCAGTATTTTTTCTCTGACTCATTTGGTGTTAGAGCACCGTTATAACTGTGTGGCTTGACCTGCTTATGCAAATAAGGGTTATCCTTGCCGGCGAAATTCTCTCGGGGATACACCGATGAGCTTTTTGAAATAACGGCCCATATGACTTTGGTTTGAAAACCCAACTTTAAGGGCAATATCAGCCAATTTTAATTCAGAATAACTTAACGCATGTTTAACATGTTCAATACGGACATTAGTCAGATATTCTTGTGGTGTTTGTGCCAGACTTTCTTTGAACATTCTGCAAAAGTGGTATTCACTTAATTGAGCTAAATCAGCTAATTCAGCTAAGTATATTTGCCTTTGATAATTCGCATGTATGAAGTCACAAACAACAACGCAAATTTTAGGAGATAAACCGCCTTTTAATGGCGATTTTATTTGTTTATTGCCCATGCGCTGCAGCATAGAAATTAAAATGGTATCGGTGACTTGCTCAAGGGCTAATTGCATATCATTAGTATGCCAATTAGCCTTTGCCATGTTATGGCGAAATAATGCTTCTAACCCTAAATCTTCGGTAAAGGTAAGTTCTGGCAAGTCAATTGTTCTGGGATCTATATCAAATACTCTTAATGCTAATCGTTTGATATAGGTATCATCAAAATACAGGTGCATAAACTCCTGTGTATCCCCAACCTGCCATTGACTATCAGCGTCTTTAGGCATTAGACAGAATTTTCCTGGTGCGCCCTTATTCGCATTAATATCGGTTCTAAATGTATTGTAACCGCCAGTTAAATACATGCTTAACGTATGCTGCTTGTTATTTACATAGGATAAGTGTTCGTTATTATTGCGATAATGCGCCCATGTTAAATCATGAGTTAAAGACTTTTTCCTTACACAGGTTTTTTTTGAAAGCTCAAAGGAAATTGGCTTTTTGTTGATATTATTTTCAATTATAGAGTTCATACCTTAACACTAACTGTTAACAATAAAGGGCTCAAGTATTCTAGCAACAATAACCGCAAGATCGTGTTAGTTTACTAAAGATGATGACAGAAATGTTGTGTATATAAGTCAATAATGACTTCTTTATATTGGTTTGAGTGAGTGAGTGATAAATGACTGCATTTTTATATGCTTTAATGGTTTTTGTATGGGGGTTTTCCTGGATTGCTATAAAGTGGCAACAAGGCAGTGTACCCATGGAGGTTTCTATTTTATATCGATTCATCTTTGCTGCTATGGTTATGTTTGTGATCGGAAAAGTATTTAATAAATTACAATCAGTAACTATTAAAGATCAAAAGTATTTTGCACTACAAGGCTGCTGTTTATTTTGTTGTAATTTTTTATTTTTTTATAGCTCTACCGCTTATATTGCTAGTGGTTTAACGGCGGTTATTATGGCTACGGCACCTATTTTTAACGCCATTCACGGCCGGTTTTTATATGGAACTACAACCAATAATAATTTTTGGCTGGGGGTAGTGGTAGGTTTAACGGGTATTGCTAGCTTATTTGCTGGTGATTTATTACAAACAGATTGGTCTCAAGAAGTGTTTTTAGGTTTGTTTTATGCGTTGGCTGGTACTTGGTGCTTTTCAATTGGCAATATGATTAGTATTCGTAATAGTAAAAACAAAATCCAACCCTTTACAGCAACAAGTTACGCTATGATTTATGGCTGTATTGCCTTATTAATCATTGTATTATTTAAAGACTTAAGTTTTGAAATTTCATTAAACACACGTTATTTAGCCAGCCTTGCCTATTTAGCTATACCAGCATCAGTCATTGGTTTTACAGTTTATTTATTATTGGTTGATAGAATAGGGGCAAATAATGCGGCCTACTTATTGGTGATCACACCCATAGTCGCTTTAATGATCTCAAGTATATTTGAAAGCTACCAATGGACAGTATATTCAACCTTAGGTTTACTATGTGTTGTATTAGGTAATGTTATTACTCAAGTAAAAAAACCTATACTCTCTTATTTTATAAAGGGGCATACCTCTGACTTTAAAACTAAGCAAATTAAAGATTAAGTATATTGGGGCTAGTGCATTATGTGGTTAACACTTGCTTTTATAATCAAAAACCAGCGAAAACCATATCATCCAACTAGGGCATGGGGCCTATAACACCAGTAGCTGGAAAATAAGTTAGCAGGAATCATCCTGCTAACGCCTCAATAAGAGGGGATTTGTAGTTGGCTAGAATGTTGAACATAGTGAAAACAGCCAACTGTAAATTGTGTCCGATTTAAAAAATTTGTTATATTTCATTCACCTGACCAGACCAATTTAGGGGGATCCAATCTGACTTGCTTTTTCTATAGCAACTAAATGAGTTTTGATGTTTTTATCAACATCACCTTTGATAGATGACACTTGAGCTACTGCAACCTTTAAATTTGACACCTAATCCGTCCTTGAAATATAACGCCTCATTAAGAGGCTAAAAATATTTGGTTAAAATGAGCGACGAAGGAGCAAAAACAACTGTTTTTTGTCCTTTTAAGTGACTTGTTAGCCATTAGTTGGTTCGTGTTGCTAGAACCTTAATACCCAAAGCTATCATTGCGCCACCTAATACACGGTCGATCCAGTGACCACATTTTTTAAATCTGCTATTTATAGCTGGGCGAGACAAAAGCGCTACAACTATAGAAAACCAAGCCAATTGAATTACCATCATCCATACGCCATAGATAGCAATTTGATATATCGGCATATCTGGGGAAAGTACGACAGTAAACAGAGATACAAAATATATCGGGGCTTTGGGATTTAATGCGTTACATAGAAAGCCAATACCTATACTTTTTTTAGCTGAATATTTAATTACCTTTGAATCGTCAACCTCGTTGTTATTTATTGGCTTAGAGCGTAA
>CAJXYE010000044.1 GCA_913063325.1 uncultured Colwellia sp.
CTTTCCGAACTCAGAAGTGAAACGCAGTTGCGCCGATGGTAGTGTGGGAGTTCCCATGTGAGAGTAGGACATTGCTAGACTTCTAATTTGTGCTTAGGCACACGAGAAACCCGTAGTTTAGGCTACGGGTTTTTTGCTTTCTGTTATCTGATAAATACAGTTGCACCGATGGTAGTGTGACTTATGCCGTAGTATAGTCCATGTAGAGCGAAGCGGGACATTGCTAAACTGCGAATTTGTGCAATTGAACACGAGAAGCCCGTTACGAAAGTAACGGGCTTTTTTGCGTCTGGGATATATAAAAGTTACGCCGGTGGCAGTGTGACTTATATCGTAGTAAAGACCATGTGAGAGTAAGAAATCGCTAAACTTCTTCTTTGTGACTGAGATTAATGAAAGTTACAGTCAACATTTTGTCGATGGCCGTGTTGCTTAAGTTACGATACGGTGGATTCTTAGGTGGGGAGAATCGTTTCGTTCTGGAATGTGAACTTTAGTGTTCACATGTGAATATGCTAGTTGAGCTAACTATATACCTACTTGCGTGAGACACTTATTTAGATAGACTTTACGCAATATTCAGTTTCTAGTGTATGAGACTGGCCGGATATAGATATACGGTGTAGTGATTTACGTTTCTATAATCCATGTGATGAGTACATACTATGGATCTATATTATCATAAGTTTATATTTAAATTTTAGAGCTACGAGGTAGTGTAGTTTTTATTAGTAAAGAATAAATATAATCTAGCTATAGTGAACGTTCAGAATCGTACATTTAAACTGTCTCAGTTTGCTCATGGTCCTCATCCTTTCTAAATCTTCGGCTCAAAAGCACCGACAACCATCGAAATAAGTAGCATAGCTGAAGCTGGTATCATGGTTAATATAAATAGTGTATTTAAGTCTAACATGGTCATTCCTTGTGTTTTCGCGTTAATGGTATAGCTCAAAAATGATGCGAAAATGTTTGTAGTTATTACTAAGTTGCAATAAGTGTTACAAAGGTTGTGCCAATGTTAATGTTATTTGATAAGTGATTGATATTGTGGTGTATTTATATTTATAAATTTATTATATATACAATAAGTTATTTATAGAAATATTGGTGTGGTTGAATAGACTATTAAGTGGTTATAAAACTATTATTTTGGTTAAAGTAGTGTTTTAATCATTGCATAGATAAATTATAGAGAATTACTGTATCTCAATATCGGGACAACTATTCCCAATATTGAGATATAGAAGGGCTTTTAAGTCAATGTTACTTTTTCAAACGCATCGAGGAGGACTTGACCGTCTGCTCCATCTTTACCTGCACATTCACTTAGATGTTGTCTAAACTTACGTGCTCCAGCCAATCCATTACATAGTCCTAGCATATGTCGTAGTATATGCCAGGCTCTACCACCTGATTCAACGTGATTGTTAATATACGGAATCATCAATTGAATAACTTCAGTTCTGCTTAGTTTGTCTCGATCTGATTGGTAAATTAGGTTATCAGCATCAGTGAGTAGGTATGGAGAATTATAAATTTCTCGGCCAATCATGACCCCATCGATATGTTTAAGATGTTCCCTTGCTTCAGTTAATGATTTGATACCACCATTAATTGAAATGTTTAAATGGTCAAAATTATTCTTTACCTGGTATACACGATCATAGTCTAACGGGGGGACATCTCTGTTTTGCTTAGGACTAAGACCGGTTAGCCAGGCTTTCCTAGCATGAATGATAAAGTTCTTACAATCCGCCTTTGCTACCTGCTCAATGAAGGTGTGTAAAAATTCATATGAATCAAGATCGTCTATGCCTATACGTGATTTAACCGTGACTGGAATGTCTGTCGCAGACTGCATCTGATTAACACACTCTGCAACTAACGCAGGCTCAGCCATTAAACAAGCACCAAAACGACCATTTTGAACTCTGTCTGATGGGCAGCCGACATTTATATTAACTTCATCATAACCATATTGCTCAGCCATTTTTGCGCACTCAGTCATAGCTTTCACATTACTCCCACCTAGTTGTAGTACTAAGGGGTGTTCAGCATCGTTGTACTCTAAATAGTTACCTTTACCATGCAATATGGCACCTGTAGTAACCATCTCAGTGTATAGCACTGTATGCTTTGACATTAGACGATAAAAATAACGACAATGCTTGTCGGTCCAATCAAGCATGGGGGCGACGCTTAGCCTGTGATCTATTGTAGGTCCAGAGGTATGTGAAGTTGAAGTCTTAATTATAGTCATTTAGGTATACTCTAAGTCGCCTTGAATTGTCTGTTAATTTGTAAAGTTTTCAATTTTTCTGTTCTAAATTCACCCATTGGGTAGGCGATTAAGGATAATCCAATGACATCAGTAACAATTGATAAACACTAAAAAACTAATGGGTATTTTGGTTACCATTGCGCAATTTGCATTAATAAGAATGCTGCAATTATACATAGAGAATTTAAAATATTCAGCAAAAAATGTGTAGCCAAAGGCGATGGGACATATTCAAATAGGTTTATGTCCAAATTAACTGACGAACACCATTTACGTATTTTGAATGACGAGAAGGCCTGAGTGGACAGGTAGCAAGTAAAGCTGCTAACTCTTGTTCATATTGTTCGTCACACTTTAATTCAAGCAGAACATAATCACCTAGAGGTACAGACCTTTTCAGGTTAATACGGGAGTTGAAACGCTGATCAAATACTTCTATTTGTTTATCTAAAGTTGCTCGAATTCGTTTACAACCAGAAAGATAATAATCTCTTAAGTAGCGACAAATTAACACGGGGTATTGTTCATTTCCCCATTTGATTTTACCTTGGTCGGGCAAGTCTAAATAGCATTGCTTTAAAACCTTTGACCAGTGAAAAGGTAGTTGAGAGAAGTCTAACTTAGTTTCATATGAAATTTTATAACCCTTGCCAGCCTGACGGTGTTTAAATTCTAAAATGGCTTTTTCTGCATTATCTAATTGATGATACCAACGTATGCGAATCTTTTTTCGCTGACTAATACCACTTAAATTTTCTTCAAAAGAAGCTAGGTTTTGCAGGTCTAAATAAAGACTATTAACCCATCTCTGAGGATGATGAGTTTTAAATAATAAGCCATGATTATTTAACCAAACCTTAACAGTTTCATAACGGTTTAGTGGAATAGGAATTTTAACTTCGAATCGATAAGATAGGCTCATTTTGGTTTGTCCGATTTCATTATTGTATTATAGAGATCTTTAATATTGAGCTTACTGCCATCTAATTGTTTACCATTAACAATAAGCAGACTACCAGTCTCTGCGGTTAGTTTTTTATCACAATCTTTGTCTATACATACAAAACCATCAGCCAGTAGTTGAGCAGGGCCAAAAATTTTCTTTTTGCTGTAACTCATTAATGCTTTATGGGTTATATTTTTTGCATTAATCAATGAGGCTGTAACCTTAGTTGCATCTTTGGCGACAATGCCAAAGTTAACTTCATTCAAGTGGGTATTTTTAACTATTAAAGTACTGCCTTCACCAGCTGAAATTGCTTTATCACGAATACCATTGAAAGAGATGTTTTCTATTTGTAGTTCACTGCCACTGACGTCTATACCATCGCCGCCTGAACGAAAGCCAATCTGGTTAAAGCTGCTATTTTTAATATGACCACGGCAAAAATCACAGTCAAAGGCGTCAGACAAAGTATTGTTGATGGTTAGATCTGAAATAGCTATTTCGCTATCAATTATATTTAACGCATCTTCAGATTTATTATTATTGATCTCTAATGTAGTAATATTTAATACACTATTAATAAATATAAAGGCGCCTCTTGGCTGCCATAACCCTAGTTTAGGGCTTCCTGCATTATTAATAATTAGATGATGTATTGTATTTACTGGTGTTGTTGTATTACCAAAGACAGCTACCCCAGACCAGTGTTTTTTATTCGCCTGATTTTCAAATATTACAGGGGCAGATGGCTCACCATTAATGTTAAGCTTTCCAAAAACCATTAAACCAGCATTAGATGAAAATTTTAATTTTGCACCAGGATCAAAGCTAACTTGCCAATTTTCGGGTGTTTTTAAATAATCATTAATTTGCCATTCACCAGCAGGAATTCTCCAACTATTGTCTGACTGGATTACAAAGGGATAATCACTTGTAATTATTGCTGCTGAACTTGTTGGGTCTGTGGGACGTGGAATAAATGCCGTAGCATTTACATTCTTCTTAAACTCATAGTTCGCCATTTTTTTATCGCTAAGGGCAGCACGGACGATGACTGTTGTGATATGCGGCTCTATCGGTATGCTTATATACGTGTTCGGTGCTATGATTTTTGGTAAGCCAGCATTGGCTTCTTCGAGTAAGTCAATTTCCTCAAAACGTGTTATTCCGCTAAGACCTTTTAAACTGAGAACTTTCTTGTCGTTGTTAAAGATGGTTATTTGATTGTTCAATTGAGATGAAAAACTAGAAACAAGATCCCAATTTGAATGTACTTTTACCTGATCCATATTAAGATGCAGCTCTGGTTTCATCGGGCCAATTTGATTACATGGGAGATCTTGATAACCTTTAACTAAGCAATTTATTTGTTTAGTTAAATTGGCTAGTTCATAGTTGGTTGTCAGGGGAGCACTTGCATGTAACTTTCTTAGAATATTTTGTTGATAATCCTCTAGCGTAATAAGTAATTCATTAGAATCAATGAGTGATTTTAAATGATTTAATGCCTGTTGATAATGCATTTTTACAATCGGGTCTGCTAACATTTTTTTACTTAAGTGCAGTGTTTTACTTGGTGGTTGCATTAACCAATGATGCGGTGCAGGTGAAATAGCAACATCACTTTGTATAGGCTCTAATAAAGCCGTATGTGGGTTGTAATACCAACGCCAGTTATTCCAGATTAACGCATGCCAAGCACCCCAAATATCAGCTGTTGCTAAATATTGCCCAAGCCTTACTGGATCAAATACCTCGCTGGTTTGACGTTTTCCTGATAAAAAATCGGCAACAAGCTGTAAAGCTATTTGTCTTTGTTTTCCTAAAGAACTATTCTTTAATACGGTTTTCCTTTGAATAACCCTGGGTTTTACGGTTCGTATAACCCTATTGTTTTTATCTTTTTGTTCATCATATAAGTCAAGCCTTACTATAATCCCCTCTGTTCGCTTATTTGTTGCTAACAAACTTTGGCTAAAGGCTTGCTCAAATAACATTACCCCCCAATTTATGCCATTAACAATAACTCTTACAGGTAAGTGATTTGGTGAAATAATATCAAAACCAGCCGTTTGCAACGTTTTGGCAAATAACTGTGGACCTTGATGTATTCGTACATGAGGTGAAACTAAAGAGAATCGTCTTGATGAGAATAATGCTTGTTTTTGCTTAAGTTCAAAACGCAATGACCAGCGTGTTGAGCTATTAATATGATCTAACATATCGCCTTGTAAGCGTACTTTTGCTTTATATTTAATCTTATTATGATAAAGCTCGGCATTAACAATGTTACGTTGTTCGCCAATTAAACCATTTTTTAAAGCGGCATTTCTATCTTTTTCTAATAACAACCAGTCCTGATATTTAATATCAAGTTTGATTACATCTTCTATATGATCTGCTGCCAAATATTTAAAAGGAGCTTCACTAAAGTTTTTAAGTAAAGCACCGGCTTTAGCACTACTTTGTTCATGTTTAGAGACATAACCTTTATGGATCAAAAATGTTTTAATAGCATTGATTGAAGGTAACAATAAAAGTAGTAGTAACAAGGTGGCCAGACTAATATTACGATATTCACGGTTGGAAATTTTAATTGCTTCATTATCTAATCGCATAATTAAACTCCTGCGATATTATGTTGCTCTAATATTGAAATATTAATGCCTTCATATTTTTCTTTGCATCGGGACATTAATGCATCTATTTGCTCCGCATCTTTAATTGAAATAAAAAATGTCGCGTTAAAATGCTCCTTGTCTATATCAAAACGACGCATCTCAATTCGTTCGACGTGTTTTTCAAGCATAGTTTTTATTTCATTAACTGAAATTTTGGACGTTGATTTCTCAGTGATCATGTAATCAAGCAATAAAAATAAGCCACTTTCTTGGTAGTGCTTAACATGTCGCTTTTTAGTAATAGTTACCAATAGCAAAATAGCTATACATGCAACAATTGCGGCTAAGGTTTGCCCCGCACCAAGTGATACAGCAATTCCAATATTAAGGAACAGGTAGATTAGTTCTTCTGGCTCTTTAATTGGTGTACGAAAGCGAACAATTGACAAGGCACCCACTAACCCAAGTGATAATGCTAAGGATGATTTAACTACGGTAATAATTAGAATAATGGTCAGCATTAATAATGGAAACAGACGAGAGAAGTCTTGTCTATTGCAAAAAGCAGATGAATATTTTCTAAAATGTTTACCAATAACTGTTGCCATTACAAAACCGATAATTAAATTAAGTAATAAAGCTCCAAGTTGAACACTGGCATACGGGAAAAACATTGAACGAATATCTTTAGGTAGGTAAGCAATAAGTAGTGGATCAATAGGTTCCATAATTTAGCCTTAATATATCGAATGTCGTTTTGCTCTATGTTTAGCTATTTGCAATGCAAGTTGCATATTTAATACTGAAATTTTCAGTTAGAGCTTTGTTTGATAGTTATACAATTAAAGGCGATTAAGTACAAATATCTATTACTCCCCTATCCTACAAGTGCCTAATTCATTGAGCTGAAGCTCCATTGTTTCTTTTTACTTTAAATGTTTGTACTTAATTCACCCTCCTTAGTTGTTGCAAATTACTAGCCAACTACCTTGTTTGTTCTGGCATCAATTTTGAATGCGACTTCTATCATAGAGAGGCTTAATTGTTCATGGCATTATCTTTTTGTTGGAGTTATTTATGATTAAAACAATACCTACGCTGCATATGCTTTTAATTCTGATGCTCAGGCGGGGGCCCTATATTCTCATCAGCTTTTTCATCAGTATCAACATCACAGCATGCAAATATGAAGCTGAGGAACAAACGGATACGAATAAAGAAAGCATTAGCCAATACGCTAATAGCCAAGGTGATAATGTCGATGGTGAACTTGTATTACCAGAGATCCCTCAATGTGATGGTATATGCACTTGTGATGAGACTCTCATTCAGTTTAATGATACCGGGGTAATTGAGTCGGCAGAGTCTTCAACAGGAAACTTGTCCTATTGCAGTTTTTCAATTTTGCTTGGGCAAGATTGCCGACATGGTCGCGATTCACAAACTTCATTAAACAAAGTAGGGAAAGGGAATGCCGGATTTGATTACAGCAAGGTGAGTAGTGAAGGTAATATATTAAGCGAAGATACTAAAGAGTGGCAGTGTGTACTAGATAATCACACCGGTTTAATGTGGGAAGTTAAAGAGGGTTCTTTTAGTAGTAATATGGGTAAAAAAACAAATACCTTTAGTTGGGTTGATGATGACTTTCCTGATTACTCTAGTGCAAATAATGGCGATTGTAACTTATCAACCTCTTGTGATACGCAAACATATATTCAAACTGCAAATATCAATCAAATGTGTGGATTTGATGATTGGCGTTTACCCGATAAAATAGAGTTGCAAGACTTAGTTGACTACGGTAATTCAATACCGAGCATTGATAGCTTTTTTTTTCCACAAACAGAGTCTGGCTTTTACTGGACATCAAGTGTAGATAGCGATGATCTTGCCAGCGTATGGCAAGTTGGTTTTCATTTTGGCAGAGTTGCAGGTAATACAACCAATAATGCCAAATACATTCGATTAGTGCGAAATCAGAAAAAACAGAAAATTGAGCTACCTATTGCAACTACAGATGAAAAAAACCCGATAATAAGGGAAATTGTCGCTCCAAGGCAACGCTGCAATAGCCAAGTAGATTCGTCAGCACCAATATCTCGGTTCAAGCAAGATCATCACGGAAATATACTCGATAGATTTAGCGGATTAATTTGGAAACGTTGTGTTGCTGGATTATCAGGAAATTATTGTGATGAAGGTGAAAAACTCAAAATGTCATGGCTGCAAGCGCAAATGTATGCTGGCAAAGTCACTAACGATGAAACTGAAGTACTCACAACAAGCTGGCGTTTACCTAATATAAAGGAACTGCAAAGTACAATTGAAATTCAATGTGAAGAGCCTGCGCTTAATCCTTTCATTTTTCCTAATATTCCTTTGGAAGATGTATGGAGTGGCACGCCACATACACACCATACAGACAGTAGTTATTACTTGCAGTATCAAAATAGCATCATATTTTATGCACCCCGTGAGGAACAACTTTTAGTTCATTTAGTCAGAGATTGCCAATAAATAAGTGAGGAGTATTACTGTGAAAAGATTAATGATTTTTATAATTTTTATTTTGCCATTTTTCAAAGTTAGTGCTTATGAAATAGGTCTTTCAGATTATGGTTTTAATTATCAATTATTGCAGGTTGATAAACACACTAAAACTGAGATGCAAGTAGGTGATTTTGCTCATGCGCTAGGTCTTTATTTTACTTATACACCATACAAGTACACTAATTATATATATAAACATTGGCAATCTACAATAGGGGGGGATTTCGTTTATATCAGTGACGAATCACCTTTTAGTCAATCGGTGACAGGAAAAAACAATAGTGATGTTTCTAATAAAAGCTCTAAAGTTATGGGATATTCAGTCTATTTAGAAACAGGCTTATCAGCTTATGTTAAAGGGTTTGATTCATTAAGGGCAGGCTTTATGCTTGGCTATAAATATAATAATATTGATCGTACTATTTTTAAATGCAGTGATTGTAATAAACAAGATCTAAACCGTTTTAGTCATGCAATTTACCTCAAACCCTTTATTGCTTTTAACATTTTCAATGGCATATATGGACAATTATATTTAAGTCACTATTTCGAAAGCAGTGGCTTCAAACATGGATTGGGTTTACAAATTACTTTTTGATATATTGCTAATGTTGTATTCGTGACTAACTTTTTATAATAGTTTTTTTTTGATACTTTTCTACTATACCCAAACAGGGAAGGTTTTGATAAAATAGCGCGTAAATTAAAGGAGAGCACTTTTATGCCAAATTACGTTGTAGGTCACAAGATACCCGATTCAGACTCTATCTGTTCAGCTATCGCACTTTCATATTTGAAAACTACCTTAGGTGAGGAGACTGTTCCTGCACGTTTAGGTGAGCTTACCCCTGAGACAATGTTTATCTTAGATAAATTTGGTTTTGAACAACCAGAGTTAAAAACTAGTTATGCTGGTGAAGGGGTATATATAGTTGATCATAGTGATCTTGAGCTTGCACCTGATGATATTGAAAAAGCCACAATACTAGGCATTATTGATCATCATAAACTTGGTGATTTAACAACTACATCGCCACTAGAGATTTGGGTTCGTCCGGTTGGTTGTACTAATACTATCATTAAGATGATGTATGACTTTCATAATGTAGAAATTCCAAAAAATATTGCCGGTGCTATGTTATGTGCCATTTTGAGTGATACCGTTATTTTTAAATCACCGACGTGTACCACTGCAGATATAAAATGTGTAGAAGCATTAGCAGATATTGCTGGCATAGAAGATTTTAAAGAGTTGGGCATGGACATGTTCAGAGTTAAGTCTGCTGTGGAAGGTACGCCAATTAGAGCATTAGTAAAACGCGACTTTAAAGACTTTAATATGAATGGTCACAAAGTTGGCATTGGTCAACTGGAAGTGATTGATTTAGCCGTTTTTGATGAAATCAAAGATGAGTTATACGCTGATATCGCAAAGCTTAAGGTAGAAGGCGAGCGTCATAGCGTTTTCTTACTGTTAACTGATATTATGAAAGAAGGCTCTGAGCTTCTAATTGCCAGTGATAGTGATACCTTAGCGGAACAAGCCTTTGGTGTAGTACCAAAAGATGGCAAAGCTTGGTTAGACGGTGTTCTAAGCCGTAAGAAGCAAGTTGTTCCACCATTACAAGAAGTGTTTTTAAAGTAATATTTATTCTTTGTAGTAAATGAAAAAACCCAGCAATTGCTGGGTTTTTTATTTTCTTAATCAAACTCATATGACTAAGCCATTCATCATTACTATCGAAGGTTATAGCTGTTTAAGCAAGGAGAAAGCACAGAGTTGACGCTAGTCAATGAGTACTTTCAACGTAGTATAAATAGCTATTAGCAATGATAGTGATATGAATTAAACGCGTTCAAACACTGTTGCAATACCTTGACCTAAGCCGATACACATAGTGGCTAAACCAAGATTGACATCTTGGCCTTCCATTAAGTTAATCAAGGTGCCTGATATACGCGTACCGGAACAACCTAAAGGATGACCAAGGGCAATAGCGCCGCCATTTAAGTTAATTTGATCCATTTTATCTTCAACTTTTAATGATCGAACACAAGAAAGTGCTTGGGCCGCAAAAGCTTCATTAAATTCAAACAACTCAATATCAGCAATAGATAAACCAGCACGTTTTAATGCTTTCTTAGTTGCAGGAACAGGACCAAAACCCATAGTCGCAGGATCGCAACCAGCAACGGCCATACCACGAACTTTAACGCGAGCTGTTAAACCTAATTCTTTGGCTTTCTTAGCAGACATAATTAACATTGCTGAAGCGCCGTCAGAAAGAGCAGAAGACGTTCCCGCAGTAACGGTACCATTCACTGGGTCAAACACTGGACGCAATGCTGATAAGCTTTCAGCCGTTGTGTCAGGACGAATTACTTCATCATGCTCAACTAACGTTAGTGCACCTGTAGCATCATGACCTTGTGTGGCAACAATTTCATTGTCCCAACGACCCGCCAAGTGTGCTTCATGGGCTTTTTGATGCGAACGTGCACCAAAAGCATCTTGCATTTCGCGGGTAATACCGTGCTGTTTACCCAATAACTCAGCAGTTAAGCCCATATTTCCAGAGGCTAAAGCAATATGTTTATTTAGTGCCGGATCAAAATCAACATCATACATCATAGGTACGTGACCCATGTGTTCAACACCACCAATTAGAAATACATCACCTTGACCAGACATGATACTGGTAGTCGCTTGGTGCAACGCTTCCATAGAAGAGCCACATAAACGGTTAACCGTAACGCCAGCAATCGATTTTGGTAACCCAGCAAGTAATGAGGCATTACGTGCAATATTAAAACCTTGCTCTTTAGTTTGTTTTACACAGCCCCAAATAACATCTTCAATGTCTTCTGGGTTTAATGCTGGGTTACGTACTAAAATTTGTTTCATTAGGTGTGCTGATAATGCTTCAGCACGTACATTGCGAAAAACGCCGGCCTTAGAGCGACCCATTGGAGTTCGTATGCAGTCTACAATTACAACTTCGTTCATTTTATTCTCCTCGGCTTAAGCTGATTTAACATCGGTAGTGAAATAAGATTTACCTGATTTTGCCATGTTACGTAGGCCATCAGTTACTTGATAAATTTCACCTAAATCAGCATGTTTATCAGCCATTGCGATGAAGTTATCTAAACCAAGTGTTTCTAAATAGCGAATTGCACCGCCTCTAAATGGTGGAAAACCAACACCATAGATTAAGCCCATATCAGCTTCAGCTGCTGTATCAACAACACCTTCTTCTAAACAACGTACCACTTCATTAACCATAGGGATCATCATGCGAGCAATAATTTCTTCGCTGCTGAAGTCTTTTTTGTCAGCACAATATTGGCCAAGTAATTCGTAAGCAACCGGGGCAGGTACTTTCATTGGACGACCACGTTTATCTTTCATGTGATCATAAAAGCCTTTGCCATTCTTCTGACCAAAACGCTCATTAGCATAAAGAGTACTAACGGGGTCATTAGCAATTTTTTTCATGCGCGTAGGGAAACCAGCTGACATAACACCTGTACAATGATCAGCCGTATCAACACCTACCACATCAAGCAAGTAAGCTGGGCCCATTGGCCAACCAAATTGTTTTTCCATAACTTTATCGATAGCGGTAAAGTCAGCACCTTCAAGTACTAACTGACTAAAGCCAGCAAAGTATGGGAATAAAACACGGTTTACATAAAAACCTGGGCAATCATTAACAACAATCGGCGACTTACCCATTTTAGCGGCATAAGCAACAACGGCAGCTACTGTTTCATCTGAGGTATCTTTACCACGAATAACTTCAACTAATGGCATTTTGTTAACAGGGTTAAAAAAGTGCATACCACAGAAGTTTTGTGGACGTTTTACACTCTGTGCTAATAAGTCAATTGAGATAGTAGAGGTATTTGAAGTAAGAATAGCATCTTCACTGATCACGCTTTCAACTTCAGCTAAAACCATGCCTTTAACTTTAGGGTTTTCAACAACAGCTTCAACAACGATATCTACATCTTTAACGCTGTCGTAACTTAAGCTTGGTGTGATGTTATTTAATACACCTGCCATTTTCTTAGCATTCATACGACCACGTTCAACTTGTTTAGTTAGTATGCCCGTAGCGGTTGTTAAACCTAAATCAAGTGCTTGGTCATTAATGTCTTTCATAATGATAGGCGTGCCTTTATAGGCTGATTGATAGGCAATACCACCACCCATAATACCTGCACCTAATACAGCGGCTTTCTTGACAGTCTTAGTGGCAAGTTTTCCTGCTTTTTTAGCTTTGCCTTTAATTACTTGATCAGCCATAAACAAACCAATCTGTGCTGTGGCTGCATCAGTTTTAGCTAATTTAGCAAAACCTGCATTCTCAGCTGCCATTGCGCCAGTGCGATCTAAGTTAGCAGCAGCAATCAAAGTCTTTATCATCACCATTGGTGCTGGATAATGCTTGCCTGCTTTAGCGGCGATCATACCCGTACATGTTGTTGATGACATGATTAATTCTGTCGGAGATAAGTTTAATGATTCCATTTTAGGCTGACGCTTAGCACGCCAATCTAATTTGCCATTAATTGCTAATTTAAGCATGCTGATAGCTGCAGCGCGTAAATTTTCTGGTTCAACCACTGCATCAAGAACGCCTTGTGCAAGTGCCGCTGCGGGTTTAAATGATTTACCCGTTGACATCCACGTTGCTGCATTATCAAAACCGATAAGTCGAGGAAGACGTACAGTACCACCAAAACCAGGCATTAATCCTAGTTTAACTTCAGGTAGACCGATGCTGGCATTAGTATCAGCTACACGATAATCACATGCTAAAGTCATTTCACAACCACCGCCTAAAGCGATGCCGTTAACAGCAGCTATAGTGGGTAGTTGGATATCTTCAAATGAATCGAAAACATCAGATGCCTTCTTTGCCCAAGCGGCTAATTCATCTTCTGGCTGACTAAATGAAGTTAAAAATTCAGTGATGTCCGCGCCAACAATGAATGTTGACTTACCTGAGGTAACCATAACGCCTTTAGCGTCTGCGCAGTTGTTAATTGCTGCAACTACTGCAATATATTCTTCAAAAGTTGCTTGATCAAACTTGTTTACTGATCCTTTAGCATCGAACTTAAGTTCGACAATGCCGTCTTCGAGTAATTGGGCAGAAAGGCTGTTGCCTTGATATATCATGCTTCGTCTCCTTCACCTAAAAGTGGTGTTGATGTTTGAATGATTAATCTAGTTTTTTAGCGAAATTATCACTCTAAAAAAATTAGATAACTAATAATAGCTGACTGAGTGTGCCTTGAAAGAAAGTTAAATGCAATGAATTTAAACGGGCGTTTTAATCGGCTGTATTATTTTTCTGGGGTGATAGTAATACAGAAAAAAATACCCAGCGAAAATATGGCTGGGTAATTAATAGTCAGAGCTTATTTTAATGAGGAGAAAACTAAATCTTATTTAAAACGTCTTAATTTTGCTGCTGAAGAAAATTAATAAAATCTTCTGCAGGCATAGGCTTGGCATAATAGAAGCCTTGAACCTCATCACAGCCTAACTCAATTAAGCGTTCTTGTTGTTCTATTTCTTCAATACCTTCAGCGATAACTTTAAGGTTCATTTTCTGACCTAAGTTAATGATGGTTTCAGCAATAACCGACTGACCTTCATGGTGAATATCAGTAACAAAAGCGCGATCAACTTTTAGTCGGTCAAGAGGAAGTTTTTGTAAGTAACTCAATGAAGAAAATCCAGTACCAAAGTCATCTAGCGCGATACTTATTCCTTGGGATTTTAATTTAGTAAGTGCATCAATGATGATCTGAGGTTCATCCATTAAAATATTTTCAGTTATTTCTAATTCAAGTTTGCTCGGCTTAATTCCATGCTGAGTAATTGTATTTATTATGCTATCGACAAAATTATCTTGTCTAAACTGAGGGATGGATACATTAACTGAAATACTTAGATCGGCGAAGTTTGTTTCGAGGGTTTTAAGCTGCTTACATGCTTGGTTGATAACCCAATCTCCAATTTCAATAATTAAACCTGAGTATTCAGCTAAAGGGATGAAAACAGCTGGAGACACAAACTTTCCATCTGCAGTACGCCAGCGTAATAATGCTTCAGCACCAATAACTTTACCTGTAGCTAATGATAATTGTGGCTGATACCAAAGCTCAAGGCAGTTATTTGAAAAATCATTACGCAATTGACGGATCATATTCAGGCGCCATTGCATTTGATCTTCTATGTCTGAATGATAATAAGCAAAATGCTCTATACGATTCTTTTTGGCTATGTTCAAGGCAATATTTATTTGATTTAAAACTTGAACACCACTGCTTTGGGCATGCTCTTTTGTGCATAAGCCAAAGCAAGCATTAATAGGTAGATGTTGCTCACCTGCTGTAAAAGGCTGGTGAAATAAAGCCATTAAATTTTCTGGAGTTAAAAAATCAGCGGGACCAATTATGCCAAAAACGTCAGCGCCTACTCGAGCAAACTGGCAATCACCACCCATGCTTTGCATCCGTTGACCTACAGCGGATAGCAGTTTATTACCAATATCTTGGCCTAAAGCATCATTGATGTCACTGAAGTGATTAATATCAATCAGGGCCGCAACTTTGTTTTTTGAATTGTTTTGTGCAAAACCATCAAGTAATCGAACGAATTCTAAACGATTTGGCAAGTTGGTTAACCAATCTTTATAAGCCGCGTTTGTGAGTTTTTGAAATAAATGAACATTTTCATAACCAACAGCAACGCCCGTTAAAAATACATTTAACAGTTGAGTTTGAATTTCAGTTAGTGAATTGGAAAGTTTTACATGTATGACAGAGCGGTAATCACCTTTAGCAACATAAAGGTTTAGGCTGTCATCATTATATTGATGCTCCTGTTGTAAGAAGCAGGATTTTACCTGTTTACTTGCTTGCTCATCTTGTAACTTATCAAGTTTTTGATTGATTAAATCCTCATTAAAGCCCGTTTGTGCCAGCACATAAAAACTCATGTCATCAATGTTCTCAATGATGCCTTGACCTCTAGCGCAAAAAACTGCCGATATATCTTCGCTTATAAGGGTTTTTAATTGAGATAACACACCTTGACTATAAGTAGAAAGCGAATGTTGTGAGGATAACTCTGTAGCACCAGAAACTATCTTTTCAAGACCCAGACGATTTTCATTGACGGTTGCTATTTGTTGGAAAGATCGAATGGCAGCAAAAACAGTGGTTACTAACTTACGGCGAGTTAATTCAGTTTTTGTTTTGTAATCATTTATATCATATTCCTTTATGACATTTTCTTCGGGAGCATAGCCGGGTTGCCCTGTACGTAAAACAATACGAATATCTTTTCGCTGTAACGTCTCTCTTATATGTTTTACAACATTTAAGCCGGCATCATCAGTTTCCATTACAACATCAAGTAAAACGAGCACAATATCGCTATGCTCTTCAATTAGCTGGCAAGCATCTTTGCCTGAATAAGCATGTAAGTATTCAAGCCTTCTACCTAATACGACAAGATCGGATAATGCCAGTTGAGTCACTGAATGAATTTCAGGATCATCATCAACAATTAAAACCTGCCAAGTCTCATCACTGCCAAAGGCTAAAATCTCGTCTTCATCACTATCATCGATAAATAAAAAGTCATCGTGTGAGTTTTCTGATGCTTGCATACTGCCCTCATAACTAAGCGTATTTTTCGTAAATATACATAGTTAAAGTTGAAATTTATTTTATTTAGCTTAACTATAACCTAATACTCCTTTTTTACACCATTGAGGGGAAGAATAAAAGTCCGTTTGGTAAATTATATTTGATTTATTTTATTGGCTTATAATAAATATAATTTGACAGTCTGTTGTTGGCATTTACTTGTTTTTTGACATAATGTGTGAGTGAGTTTATCTATCTTAAATGGATTAATTTATTTGACACTTAAAATGTTATTAGTGAACTTACAACAAACAAGATAAGTTAACCTATATTTATTGAACTTTGTATGTAATCAGTTTGTTGTTAATGCCTACTGTTTGGGTTAAATGTCGTACCTTATGTGTTATTTATTCTTGCAAAGTTGCTATATCTATTCAGCTTTAACTTTGGATTACTGAAAAGGAGTTAGTAAAGTGAGTAAAGAAAAGTCAGAAGTTATAGTACTTGAAAAAGATAAATCAAAAGAAAGCAATGACACGGTAATAGTTGGCAGTAAAAAAACAGCTCAAAACTCGCAGGATTCGGGAGTGTCTCTGCAGTTCATGAAGCTTGCTAAAAGATTTGCTATTGATGGCGCACTGTTGCCAGAAGAAAAACAATTGTTAATTGAAGATCGTACAGTAAAGCGAGCCCGATTGAGTCAATTACGTAAACAGCAAAATATAGAAAATATTATGCAAAAAACACTAGGTTATTGTGCGGATTTTGATATTGGGCAAAAAACAGATAATGACTGGTTCAGTCGCTATATTGCTTTATCAGAAGACGTTAGTAATCCAACTATGCAAGACTTGTGGGCAAAAATTTTGGCGGGTGAACTCACCAAACCTGGATCTTTCTCTTTTAAAGCGTTACAAGTTTTTCGCGACATGAGTATTTATGATGCGAAGTTATTAGCAAAAGCTTGCTCACTAGCAATAAAAGAACCTAACAAAAAGGGCATTCGCCTTGTTAGTGGGGTCTATCAAAAACCAGGCTTACTCAATTTTTTTTCAAAGCAGCGTCAGCAATATTGTAACTTAAGTCATTTTGGTCTGAATTATGCCGATTTATTAGCTTTAGCTGAAAACAATCTTATTTATTTGCAAGAAAGTGAATCAAATCTAATAAATAAAGGAGAGGAACTCCTGTTTAGCTATAACGGCTTGACACTCAAACTAGCAGCGAAAAAAGCAAATATTAGTCTTCAATTTTATAAGTTTACTCCTCTAGGAGCTGAGCTTGCACATTTGATAAGTGATAAATGTAATGAGGAATTTTTTACATATTTACAAAATAAGCTGAGTTATTATTTTTTCATTGATAATGATTAATGAGGAACATATCGAGGGATAAAATTTATTTCGGTCAAATTAGCTGAAAAGAGATAATGTCAGGGGATAATTACTAATGTTATATTATATCAATTGTGATATTATCTCAATTGATAGGTTCTTAGTAACCTGTAATTAGTAAATTCATCTCAAATCACGGAATTATCATGTTAGATAGACTAGGTATTACAGCAACTTCTTTATGTGCATTACATTGCATATTATTACCTATTTTATTACCCATGTTACCTTTGTTAGGGTTAAGCTTTTTAGCGGATCACGCTTGGGAGCATGTATTTCTTCTCATGACCGCTGCGCTTGGCACAGTTGCGCTATTTTCTGGCTTTAAACGTTATCATAAACGCCTTTATCCATTTTATTTGCTTTATTTAGGTGTGGCTTTATATTGGATAAAACACGATTTTTCTCCAGCGTTAGAACCCTATTTTATTATTGGTGGCGCGAGTCTTATTATTGCAGCCCACTTCATAAATATTAAATTATGTAATAGCTGCAAGCAATGTGATGATGAAGTTTGTAATAGCTAGTCATTTTAATAGGTTCTAGCTATTATTTACTCTGATTGATTATTGACTATCAAACTCTTTCAATTTTCTCGTTAAGGTATTTCTGCCCCAGCCCAATTTTTTTGCCGCATCCTGTTTATGGCCCTGAGTAAATATTAATGCTCGTTCTAGCATTATTTTTTCAAACTCAATTTGTGCATAATCAAGAATCGCATCTTTTCCTTGAGCTAACTCCTGATCCATCCAAGCGCTGAGGGTTTCTTGCCAAGAGTTAGATTCTTGCTTTGAAGGAACAGAGCGTTCAGTTAATTCATTAGGTAAATCCTCGATTAATATTTCCTGGCCACTGGCCATTACGGTCAAAAATCGACAAATATTTTCTAGCTGCCTAACATTACCAGGCCAATGACAGTTATTTAGAAAATTACTGGCCTTTTTACTTAGTGTTTTAACTTCAACACTGAGCTCGTTTGCTGCTTGTTTCAAAAAATGCTGACTGAGTTGTGCAATATCTTCTTTACGCTCCCTTAGACTAGGGAGGTGGATACGAATAACATTTAGGCGATGAAATAAGTCTTCTCTAAATTCACCTTTATTTACTCGCTCTTCAAGGTGCTGATGAGTAGCAGCAATTATCCGTACATCCACTTGGACAGGTAAGTGCCCACCTACACGGTAAAATTGACCATCTGAAAGCACACGTAATAGGCGAGTTTGAATATCTAATGGCATATCACCAATCTCATCTAAGAATAAAGTTCCTCCATGTGCTTGTTCAAACCGTCCCTGGCGCACTGCATTAGCACCGGTAAAGGCTCCTTTTTCATGGCCAAACAATTCAGACTCAATTAAATCTTTCGGGATCGCTGCCATATTCAGAGGAATAAAGGGAGCATTTACTCGAGGACTATGAGAATGTAGTGCTTGGGCAACTAACTCTTTACCTGTACCAGATTCGCCATTAATTAGTACACTAATACTAGAGCGAGATAAGCGACCAATAGCTCGGAAAACTTCTTGCATTGCAGGTGCTTCGCCAATTAATCCAACAGCTAACGGAGTCTCTTCTTGTTTTTTATTTTTCTCATTCTGCTCTCTAGCATGTGTGGTAGCTCGTTTGGTCAAACTGATGGCTTCATCAATATCAAATGGTTTTGGTAAATATTCGAAAGCACCACCTTGATAAGCATTAACCGCGCTATCTAAATCAGAATGAGCAGTCATAATAATCACAGGAATATGACTATGCTGTTTACTTAGCCTTTTTAATAGCTCCATTCCATCAATGTTAGGCATACGAATGTCAGAAATAATGACTTCGGGTTGGCCATGTTCTAATGCAATTAACAAGTTCTCAGCACTTTCAAAAGCGGCACAACTTATCGCTGCATTGGCAAAGGCTTTTTCCAGTACCCATCTAATTGAGCTATCGTCGTCAACTATCCACACTTGCTCGGTGATCATAATATATTCTCTTGTGATAAAGGCACTTGATTTAAAGGCTGCTGTGTTAAAGGGAGTAAGATTGTAAACTCGGTATGTCCTGGGCGGCTATGGCATGACAATTTGCCTTGGTGTTGGTTGATTAATGTTTGTGAAATAGATAAACCTAAGCCAGTGCCATTAGAGCGCCCAGAAACCATAGGATAAAAAAGAGTATCTTGAATCTTGCTCGGAATACCTGGACCGTTATCAATGATACTAATTTCGACAGCCAACTTTATTCGTTTTCCGTGTATCGTCTTATTGCTTGCTATTCGCGTTCTTAAGGTAATATTATTTGTTTCATCAATGGCTTGTATAGCATTATTAACAATATTAAGAACAGCTTGTTGCAGTTTTTCTTGATCACATTCAACGGCGGGTAAAGAAGGATCATAATCACGTAATAGTTGAACTTTCTGACTATTTGAATAGCTCACTAGTTGGCATACCTTTTCGAGTATCCCATGGATGTTTTGTGCTTGGATCTGAGGCAACTGGTTTGGACCAAGAAGCCGATCAACTAAATTAGTTAACCTGTCAGCTTGCTCTATGATCATGCTTGTGTACTCTTGCTGCTCTTGACTTACTTCTTTACTAAGTAACTGTGCTGCACCTCGTAAGCCCCCTAAAGGATTTTTAATTTCATGAGCTAACCCTTTAATGAGATCCCTCGCAGCAAGCCACTGCTGGTGTTGAAATACTTCCAAACTAATTTGTTTTTGTTGATCTATTTGCTTGAACTCAAGTAAGACATGAGGCGATCGTTCAAACTCAACGGAAGACGCTGTTACTTCTGCAGTAAAGCGATGGCTTTCATTGAGCTCGATTACAATATCGCTATCAGTAAACTCTTGGCCTGTGGCAAGCAACTGCTTTAAACGTGAGCTATTAATGCTGGTATTAGCAAAAATAGTCTCAGATTCCGTATTAAATAACCGATAGAGACTTTTATTCAGTAATGCTTCAGCTGCAGGGTTTACATAAACAATAGCGAGTTCTTCATTGAGGATAATCACTGCGGTCACCAACTGATTAGCGAGTGATTTCTGGTAGGATAACTTGTGATCTTGGATATAACTACGGCTATGCATAAAAACCCTTAGGAAAAATAGTACGCACCAATTTGGTGCGTAACAATGCAAGTTTACTAAACAAAGGTTTTATTTGCAGAGTTAATTTTTTCACAGGCTAAGTCTTAAATCACTTGTACTCCTTTAATATTAAGAGAGTAGGAATAAAGTAGTAAACTTAGTTTGTTGAAGCTCTATGCATATAAAACGTTACTGACTCTGATGTAGCAATAATCTTGCCATTTTCATCAAGCAGTAACATTTTTATCTTGTGTTCTCCTCTTTCAATATCTCTTAGAGAAAACATTGAATGTTTTTTTGGTTTGTCATGAGGTTTTCCGTCTAGCATTAACTGTACTTCAAATCCTGATTTAAACCTTGGTTTAATACCACCACCAATATAAATAGAACCGGTATTATCACGTATGGTGGCATTGTTTTTAGGGGTGCTTATCGCTATATCGTATTCTTGAATAGACTCTTGAGGAGTGATATCAAGTACCTTAGTATCAACAGAGGTACTTGCTTGTATAATATTGCCTGGTTTGGTTTTTACTTCTTCAGCGCCAGGCCTAGGAGAATCAGAAAAAACGAGTACTCCTTTTTCATCGCGCCAGACATATATTTTAGCCGTGTTTGGATGAACAGGAGCAACTAATGCGATGCCTAATAGTATAAATAGCAATAAATTGATCATAGTTCTTTCAATCTTCCTATGCTTTGGCTGCTCAAAAATTCGGGTCATCCCATAACGTAAGCTAATTTAAGTATATATCTATAATTTATACAAAAAAATATTTTTATTGTTTTTCTATCGATGATTTATTTTTATAAGTGAAACCTTATACCATTTCCATTAAGTTTGTGATCTTGTTGTGCGTAGGGAAAATAAATCAGGGCAAGGCGCTTGATTGAGCAATAGCTAGCTATTGGGATTGAGAGCAACGCAGACGTGGATTATTTTAACCAGTACAAGTGGGCAATAATTTAATGGAATTGGTATTATACCAATTTGATTAAATTTCTTCCCTACTCAGAGCTACATTGATGAGCTTAGAGCAAACAAAATTTGTTAAACATAGTCATTCTATATTTAGTTAATTTTGTGACGTTATCAGTTTATCAATGAGCTCCCAAGGACGAGTTTAAAGGGCTTATATGCAGCGTTATTGATTTTGACAAGGGAATAACCATTCTCATCAATCAATGCCTTGCCTTTAAGGCCTTTAATTCTCGCTGAGTGGGAAAGAGCTTAATCAACTTGGTATTAATAAGTCGTTTCATATTTTTCACACATAAAAAAACCCACCTAAGTGGGTTTTTATACATGAGAAATACTTTAAATATAAATTAAGCGATATTAAACGCTGTAATACATAGCAAATTCTACTGGGTGAGTTGATGTGTTTAATAATTCACAATCAGCACGTTTAAGTCCAACGTATGCATCAATCATATCTTTATCAAATACACCACCAGCAGTTAAGAACTCGTGATCAGCTTCTAAAGCATTTAATGCATCATCTAATGAAATAGCAACTTGTGGAATTTCAGCAGCTTCTTCAGCTGGCAGGTCGTATAAGTCTTTATCCATAGCATCGCCTGGGTGAATCTTATTTTTAATACCATCAAGGCCAGCCATTAACATAGCAGAGAATGCTAGGTAAGGGTTAGCTGCAGCATCAGGGAAGCGAACTTCAATGCGCGTAGCTTTTGGAGATGGAACTACAGGAATACGAATGGAAGCAGAACGGTTAGCTGCTGAGTAAGCAAGCATAATAGGTGCTTCAAAATGAGGAACTAAACGTTTATAAGAGTTAGTTGCTGGGTTAGTAAATGCATTAAGTGCTTTAGCGTGCTTGATGATACCACCAATGTAGTAAAGTGCCATTTCAGACAATCCGCCGTACTTATCACCAGAAAACAAGTTCACGCCATCTTTTGCAAGAGATTGATGCACGTGCATACCAGAACCGTTATCACCAACTAATGGCTTAGGCATAAATGTTGCCGTTTTACCGTAAGCGTGAGCTACGTTATGCACAACATACTTATAGATTTGAACTTCATCAGCTTTCAATACCATGGTATTAAAACGACAAGCGATTTCGTTTTGACCGGCTGTAGCAACTTCATGATGATGCGCTTCAACAACTAAGCCCATATCTTCCATTACTAAACACATAGCAGAACGAATATCTTGTGAAGAATCTACTGGAGAAACTGGGAAGTAACCACCTTTAAGACCTGGACGATGTCCCATGTTGCCTTCTTCGTATTCAGTTCCTGAATTCCAAACAGCTTCTTTATCATCTACTTTGAAGAAAGAACCGCTGATGCTAGTGTCAAAACGTACATCATCAAATAAGAAAAACTCTGGCTCTGGACCAATTAATACGGTATCAGCAATACCTGTTGAACGTAAGTATCCTTCAGCGCGTTTTGCAACAGAACGTGGATCGCGGCTGTAACCTAACATAGTGTCTGGTTCTACAACATCACAACGGATGTTTAACGTTACTGCGTCAGTGAATGGGTCTAAAACGGCAGATTCTGCATCAGGCATCAATACCATGTCAGATTTGTTAATTCCTTTCCAGCCTTCAATAGAAGAACCATCGAACATTTTACCGTCTTCAAAGAAGTCTTCAGTAACTTGATGATGAGGGATAGAAACGTGTTGTTCTTTACCTTTTGTATCAGTAAAACGAAGGTCAACAAATTTGACATCGTGCTCTTTAATTAAGTCGAATACTGCTTGTGACATTTTGTGTCTCCAGTGAGGTTAATTTTATAAATAATCAAGTAAATCGTAAAATGGATGAAACTATAAAGATAATTATGATCATTTTTCATCTATTGTTATCCGTTAAAAAGCTAAAATCGTGCCAAAAGTAAGCTCTTTGATTAATAAGGTTTTTTACTGTTTTCATTGTTTGTGTTGCACTATTTCGGTGCTTGGTGTGCAACACTTTGGTGCATCTGTTGTTGCCGTAAGAATCCTACTATAGAATATATTTAGCGGATTTCCCTTAATAATTTATATTTATTTTGTATTGTTATGTTTAAAATAAACATTAAGAAAGAGTATGTTGTTTTTGTCGATATATCAGCGCATGTTGGCTCTACTCAAGTTTTATATTTTTATTGTCTTTTATCAAATCAACACCTTATTTGGTGTGGGGTTTTTATGAATCAATTGATGGTCACGTTACATGCTAAAATTTTTATAGTTTTCTTTTCGTTAACACTAGCAACGCTTGGTTATGCTAATGAGGTTAATGGTCAGTGGCAAAAACCAACGCCTGTTTTTAAGCAAGACTTTGATTGGGTAAAACTCACCTCTGATGAATGGCTCAAAGGTGACATTGTTTCAATGTATGATGAGAAGCTAGAGTTCGACAGTGACGAATTGGATATACAGACAATCGATTTAGAAGATGTTGCTGAGCTACGAAGCAAACAATGGCAAAGCATTAGAATGTTTGACGGCACCATCGCTGAAGGTTACTTAGTGATAAAAGATGGAAAATTATCTTTAGTTAAACATGGTGTGACTACTCATTATGAATTCAGTAACCTTTTATCTATTGCTTCTTCAGGTAAAAATGAACGAGATTTATGGGATGGTTACATTAATATAGGTATTAATCTACGCGACGGTAACACTGTTCAACTTGATTATACTTTTTCTGCTGGCGTGCAAAGACGTAGTTCGAGTAGTCGTTTTAAGACAGACTATACTGCTGATTATAGTAAATATGAAGATCAAGACACTGAAATAATGACAGTGACTGCAGATAGCTCACGCTTAACATCATCTTTTGATTGGTTTTTTAATCCTAAAGTGTATTTTCGTGCTGCCGATATTGAGTATATATCCGATGAGTTTTTAAACCTCGACTATCGAATCCATTATGGTATTGCATTGGGTTACCATATCGTTGATACAAGTCGTACTAGTTGGGATGTTAATCTTGGTCCAAGTTATCAAACCAGTACCTTCATCGATGTGCAAGAAAATGAAAGTGACAGTGAAAACTCTTTCGGTGTAACACTAGGTACTGACTTTACCTTTGAGGTCTCGGGTGATATTGACTACGATGCTTCATATAATGTACAAATGGTTGATGAAGCTTCGGGGGGGAATATCCACCACTTTGAAACAGGATTGGAAATTGAGCTTACCAATGACTTTGATCTTGATTTGACTTTTTATGCCGATCGCACTGAAAGCCCGAAAAAAGATAGTGAAGGGAATATACCAGAGAAAAATGATTATCGTCTGGTTGTCAGCTTTGGTTATGATTTTTAATTAATAGACTCATTTTTCTTTAACGTTTGTATTTTAACGAATATAAGCTTTTTGTTATTAATAAGTAAGAGTAATCACCATAATATTGTGAATAAGTATTTATTGTTAGCGCTAGCCTTAATTACCTTTGTAAGTAATGGGCAGCAACCTTCTGAAAATATAGAAGTATGGAATCCACCAGTACCTGTTTTTTCACAACAGTTTGACTGGCTTCAGTTACGTTCAGGGGAATGGCTGAAAGGCGATATTATCTCTATGTATGAAGACGAACTAGAATTTGAAAGTGAAGAATTCAATACTATTATTTTTGATTGGCGAGATGTTACTGAGTTGCGTAGCAGATTCGATCAACAAATACGCTTTGCTAATGGCGAAGTAAAAGAAGGTTTCCTTATCGTTCAAGATGGGCACCTTATTTTAATTAGTGGTGGTAGTGAGCAACATTATCCTTTATCTGAGCTTCTCTCGATAACGTCTTCTTCGGATGACAGAAAGGAATTATGGGATGGTAAAATTAGTTTAGGTATTGATGTTAATACTGGTAATGTAAATCAATTAGATTATTTAGCCAGTGCAAGAATAGAACGACGAACGCCTTTTACGCGCTTTCGATCAGATTTAACTTATACATACAGTAAATCTACAGTTAGTGATGAAGGGAAAGTTATTACTGATACGGGCCGCTTGACCAGCTATCTTGATTGGTTTTACAGCAGTAAAATATTCTTTCGGGTATTTGACTACGAATACTTCACTGATTTACAGCAAAATATTGATGTAAGAAATACCATCGGGCTCAGTGTGGGTTATCATATTGTAAAAAATAAGCGTATACAATGGGATGTAACCATAGGGCCGAGTTATCAACAAACGGTTTATCGCAATAGTACACAAGAAAAGGATCAAAAAAGTGGCGTGGTCGCATTTGGTACATTATTAGATTACAGTATCTCAAGTCGAATAGATTACCTATTTGACTATCAGCTACAATTCGTTGAAGAAAACTCAGGTAAGCGAAATTCGCATTTAAAAACAGGTTTTGAATTTGAATTTAATAATGACTTTGAGCTAGATTTTTCCTTGTACTTTGATCGGGTTGCAGAGCCAGTTGCCCCTGCGGGTACAACACCACCGAAATCTAATGACTATAGGTTGGTATTAAGTCTAGGTTATAGTTTTTAGTTTTGTCAGTCACCAGAAAATACCCATATGAGCTACTCATGGCTCAGTTCTACATCGGTTAAGGCGTAACAACTGCAAAGTAAAATATAACCTTGCTGCTGTTCAGCTACAGATAATCCATCGGTGGAACTCTGCTTAACTTCTCCATTGATAAGTTTAGCTTTGCAACTACCACAACTACCTCCGCGACATGAAGAGGGGAGAATCAATCCGGCGCTTTCTCCTTGTTCCAACAGCGATTCTTTAGTATTGCCTTGATAAGTTTTATTCCAACGCTTGAAGTGAATTGAAACTTTGGTTTTATTTTTTTGTTGATTAACTTGTCGTGTTTTTGGCATTGGTTCAGTCATGTTATTTGTTTTCTCTATCGTCTCTATAATGTCATTTGTCCTTAAATTACTCCGTTCACCAAAACTTTCAAAGTGGTATTGGTTTCGTGGCAAACCCAGTGCTTTGAATATTTGTTGAGCGGTTAGGCGGAATAACTTTGGTCCACAAGTAAAAACATGATAACTCGTCAACTGAGGAATGCCACGAAACATTTGTTCAGTAATTCGACCTTGGAACCCTTGCCAACGTGAAGTGATGGTTTGAGTGAGAGTGTATACTACTTTGCATCGTCCATGTTGCCTTGCCAAGTTATCTATTTCACTTCGAGCAATAAGGTCAGCTTCCGTATGAGCGCTATGAAGAAATATTACTTGATTCTTACACTGGCTTTCCACCATATAGCGCAGCATAGAAAGCATGGGCGTGATACCGCTGCCTGCACTGAGTAGCAGTATTTTTGGGAGGCTAGGCTCTGGTAAGTAAAATTTACCACTGGCATTTTTCACTATAATCGATTGACCCACCTGAAAATGATCATGAAAATAATTAGAGATTAGGCCTCCGGGAATACGTTTTATGGTGATACTGATAAAATCATATTTTGTAGGGGAGGAGGATAAGGTGTAACAGCAATGCTGTTCTTTGCCACCAATGTTAAAGCTGAAGTTGATATGTTGACCCGCTTGGTAGCTAAAAGGTCGTGCTGGTTGTGATTGTGATTGCGGATAAGTGAAAATGAAAGTCTTAGCATCATGCGTTTCTGTTTGAATCTTTTTACAGATAATTCTGAATGTTTGCTGTGTGCTTGTTGATAAGGTCATATTCTTTGATTACTCAGCCAAGTTTAAAGGTGCAGGTTTACAGCTAAAGCGTAGTAATTAAGGTATGATATCGCCAATTATAACGCTTCTTGATGTTTTGATTCTTATATTTATGACTAATAAAATTCAACACCTTCATATATTAGGTATTTGTGGCACCTTTATGGGCGGGATCGCTGCAATAGCCAAGGAGCTTGGCTTTAGAGTCAGTGGCTCTGATGCCAATGTTTATCCACCGATGAGTACACAATTAGAGCAATTAGGGATTGAACTGATGTCGGGTTATCAAGTCGAAAACTTTACCGATGACATCGATATGGTTATTGTTGGTAATGCCATGTCTCGTGGTAATGTTATGGTGGAATATATGCTAGATCGCAATATTCCCTATACTTCAGGCCCGCAGTGGTTATTAGAAAATGTACTAAAAGACCGTTGGGTATTAGCTGTTTCAGGCACGCATGGTAAAACAACGACAAGTAGTATGCTGGCGTGGATTCTAGAATATGCGCACTTATCTCCAGGTTTTTTAATTGGTGGTGTACCACAAAACTTTTCTTGCTCCGCACGCCTAGGAGATGCGCCATTTTTTGTCATTGAAGCCGATGAATACGACAGTGCTTTTTTTGATAAACGCTCTAAGTTTGTACACTACCGGCCGCGAACTTTAGTGATTAATAATTTAGAGTTTGATCATGGCGATATCTTCAATGACCTTAGTGACATTCAAAAACAATTCCATCACCTTATTCGTATGGTGCCTAGTAATGGTCTGATTTTGTCGCCAGCGAATGAAGTGGCCATTAGTGAAACATTAGCCATGGGGTGCTGGACACCGACTGAATTCTCTCGACTAGATATTCAGCTTGGAATGGGCTGGCAAGTTGAGAAATTAAATGCTCAAGGTAGTGAGTTTATTGTTAAGTTTAATGGTAAAGAGCAAGGCGTAGTTAAGTGGGATCTTATTGGTGATTTTAATATTGATAATGCTGTGATGGCAATTGCTGCCGCGCGTCATGCGGGAGTACCAAGTTCGGTCTCTATTGATGCATTAGCCGAGTTTATCAACACTAAGCGTCGTTTTGAACTGCGTGGCACCGTTAATAATATTAGTGTCTATGATGATTTTGCTCACCACCCAACAGCGATAGCAAAAACATTAGCTGGGGTACGTGCTAAACTTTCACAACAAAAGCATGAACAAAAACACACAGGGCGTATTTTTGCAGTATTAGAGCCAAGATCAAATACTATGAAATCAGGGGTTCATAAAGACACTTTGCCTCAATCGCTTATTGATGCTGACCAGATCTTTATTTACCAAGGAGATCAAGTTACTTGGTCTGTGAGTGATTTGATCAAACAATGTCAATCACCTTGCCAAGTTGAAGATAAAGTTGAAACCTTAGTTGAGAATATAGCTCAGCAAGCACAAGCTGGTGATATTATTGTTGTTATGAGTAACGGCAGCTTCGCCGGTATACATGAAAAATTATTGAAGCGCTTGGCGAATATAATCATGTAGCCCATTTAAGCAAAAACTTGTACAAACTTAAAACCTTATAAATTAGCTAAATTAAATAGTAAAGAGAGCCTAGAAAAATGACTGTACTAACCATACTCACAGCACCTAATGATAAACTTATAGCGCAAGCAAAACCTGTATCTGATGTAAGTAAAGTTCAAGTGTTAATTGATGACTTATTTGAAACTTTATACGATACCGATGATGGTATTGGTTTAGCAGCGACACAAGTTGGTCGCAGTGAAGCTATTGTGGTTATTGATATATCGGAAAATCGTGATGAACCACTTGTGCTTGTTAATCCAAAGATTATTCACGGTGAAGAAACAGCTAAAGGTCAAGAAGGCTGTTTATCTATACCCGGTTATTACGCGGATGTTGAACGCTTTACTCACGTTACCGTTGAAGCATTAGATCGAAATGGCAAAGAGATCACTGTTACCAGTGATGATTTTCTTGCCATTGTAATGCAGCATGAAATAGACCATTTAACCGGTACCTTATTTATTGACTATTTATCGCCACTTAAGCAGAAAATGGCGCTTAAAAAAGTAAAGAAAACCATTAAAAATGGATAGCCATAGTTAAATACTAAATAATTTAGTTAATCAAAGACAGATGATTCGTACAAGGTGAGTAATGTGAAAAATGAATTCAATGGAAAAATAACCCTTGCCATCACTGGTGCATCAGGTGCTTCATATGCTTTGCGTCTCATTGAATGTTTAATCGCAGCAAACTATCAGCTCTATATTTTGTGCTCGAGTGCGGGCCGAATTGTGTTAGATACTGAAGTAGGCATTAAAATTCCGGGTTCCCCTGATGCTGCGAGTCAATTCTTCACCGAAAAGTATCAAGCCAAAGCCGGACAAATCACCGTTTTTGGTAAAGAGCAATGGTTCTCTCCGGTTGCTTCGGGCTCTGCAGCACCTAAACAAATGGTTGTTTGCCCTTGCTCTACCGGAACAATGTCAGCTATTTGTCATGGTATGAGTGATAATTTAATTGAGCGTGCTGCGGATGTGGTGATAAAAGAGCGTGGGCAGCTTATTTTGATAGTAAGAGAAACGCCATTTTCAACATTGCACTTACAGAATATGCTCAGTTTATCTCAGCAAGGTGTGACAATTATGCCCGCCTCTCCGGGCTTTTATCATAAAGCCGAATCAATTGACGATCTTGTCGATTTTATGGTTGGCAGAATATTAGATCACCTTGGTATTGAACAAGATATCATGCCGCGTTGGGGTTATAATTAGCTATGTTTTTCGTTTATGTAACAAAGAATTAACAATTGATAAAATATTGTACTTTAGCCTATCTTTTGTTGATAAGTATCAACACACCTCTCAGATACATTGATTATTATGCCTGCATCATGCAGTGACATAGTGCTTCAAAATCCTTTTGACACGCCTTACTGTATATCGCAGTAAGGAAGTTAACGTGTCACTTATTAAAAATGCCTCATTTAAAAGTAAATTAATTCTCTTGGTCACCCCCGCTATTTTAGGACTGATTGTATTTTGTTTAATTTTGATTAAGCAAGAATTTCAAATTGCTAATACCAGTAAAGATATCGCATTATTAACGCAACTGAGTACATTCAATAGTGCATTGGTGCACGAATTACAAAAAGAGCGTGGTGCTTCTGCAGGTTTTTTGGGAAGCAAAGGCGGCAAGTTTGCAAATACTTTAAGGTTGCAACGCCAAGAAACTGATATCCGTTTGGCTAAGCGTGAAACATTTCTATTAGAGAATTTAATTGATATTAAACAAAAGGATATTATAGCGTTAACGAATAGTTCAACGATGGCATTAAAGAGCTTGGATAATATTCGCCAAAAAATTGATCTACTATCTATTGAAAACTCAGAGGTTATTGCTTATTTTACCGACAATAATAGCCGGCTAATAAATATTGTTTCTTATATTGGCCAAGCTAGCTTTGATGGTGCCTTAGCAAATGGTTTGCAAGGGTATTATAATTTTTTACAAGGTAAAGAGCGTGCAGGTATAGAAAGAGCGGTAATGACTAATGTATTTGCTCTTGGACAGTTCAGTGCTAGTAGCTTTAAGCAATTTATTGCTTTAGTCACTGAGCAAAAAACTTATTTTGATACTTTTAATAAAGTAACAACAACAGCATTAAAAAGCCAATTCAATCAGGCTATGCAACATGCTTCTGTTCCAGCAGTGCTAGCGCTGAGAAGTACTGCTCTACAATCAAACGGCATAGAAACATTCTCAGTAGATAGCCAGCAATGGTTTAGTCAAAGTACTCAACGCATTAATCAATTAAAATCTGTTGAAGATAAGATAGTTGTACAACTATTAGCAACAAGTGACGAGCAATTTAAGAATGCACAGTTTCTGTTATGGTTTAGCATCATAGGAGCGGTAATCCTTATTTTAGTTTCTATCGTATTATCTTATGTTGTTAGTAAAATTATTATGCAGCAACTAGCAGGTATATCGCAGGCAATTATGGCTGCAGATGAAGATAATAACTTGAATACTCAAGCCGTAGTGACCAGCGGTGATGAGCTTGGGGATATTGCCAATCGACTTAATAAAATGCTTAGCGCATTTAAACAAGCGATTATTGCTATTGATCAAAGTAGTAGTAAATTAGCGGCAAGCTCAGCTCAAAGCTCACAAGCGACATTAAACAACCAAAAGCATTTAGAGATGCAACAATCTGAAACAGTGTTAGTTGCAACTGCTATTGAGCAAATGAGTGCTACCGTACAGGAAGTAGCGTTGAATAGTGCTCAATCGGCAGAGGCTGCTTTATCTGTAGATAAAGTTGCTAGCCAAGGGGTTGAGCAAATAAACTTAACACGCGATGAAATGACCATTTTATCTAATGAAATGGGTAATGCAAATCAGCTTATTGATCAATTGCAACAAAGTAGCAGTAATATCACTTCAGTTGTCGATGTTATTAAAAGTGTCGCAGAGCAAACAAATTTATTAGCATTAAATGCGGCTATTGAAGCTGCTCGTGCAGGGGAGCAAGGGCGTGGCTTTGCTGTTGTGGCAGATGAAGTTCGAACGCTTGCACAGCGAACACAAGAGTCGACTGCTGAAATTGAAAGTATGGTCGGTAAGTTTCAACATGATGCGGAGCAAGTCTCAAAATCAATTGCACAATGTGTTGCCAATGTAGACAACTCAGTCGAGCAAACGACCTTATTAGAAAGTAAGCTACAAGCACTTTTACAAGCGGCAAATTCTATTAGTGATATGAGTAGTCAAATTGCTGTTGCTACAGAAGAACAGGTTGCTGTTGCAGGTGAAATGGCAGGGAATATAGAACGTATTAGTGAATTATCGTTAAATAACGCTAATGAGGGAGAGCAAGTTCGCCAAGCGAGTCAGGAGCAAAGTGAATTGGCGGAAGAGTTATTAAAGCTTGCGAATAATTTTAAATGTTAACTTTTAAAATATTTTGGCTACAAAAAAAGCGACTTTAGTCGCTTTTTTACGGATAAATAATAGCTATTAGGTACGCTATTAAAATTTTGTTTTATTCATCAAAGCTAAATTCAATGTAAGCTCTGCCTAATTCATTCTTTAGTGGAATAATAACAATAGGCCCTTTCGCTTTATGATGAATAGAATGGTTTGCACCAGAAACAACCATCGGAGTTGCCATATCAAATTCAATGCCTTTCTCACTCAGCATACGTTTGGCTCCCCCCGTAACCATATTGGTGATTTCACCCACTAAATCGATAATCTCTTCATTAACTTCATCTGGTGCTTCACCTACCATATTTTTCATGGTTGCTAATGCTAAGCCTCCCTCAAAAGTTATGGATAATGAACCATTCGCTTGCGGACTTACCATACCAATTAAACCTGAAACATCCCCTAGGGCTACTTCGTCTTTTTTAAGGCGTGGTTTTTCTGGGATTAACTCCATTTGCGCCATAGTCGACATGACATTGAGCATTGAAGATAAAAATGGATTAATAAACTCTACATTCATGAAGATTCCGAATCTTAACTGTTTAGATAAAGTGCTTTATTTGATTTTGCATGCTTATGTTACAAATGTAAATCAAATAGCGTGATAGTTTTATAATTTATGCAGTTAATTTCTTGCAGGCTTTGTTAATGAGTCGATTTGGGAGTGATTCTTGCTTCTTTGCTCCTGTAGTCAAAAGTTAAGCTACCAAAAATAGCCTTCCCTTGAATATCTATGCCTTGGAAATTAACTGTATTCACTTGCTTAGGGTAAGTATCGGTGAGTATTGCATTTTTTACCACTAATTGCGGCAAAAAACTTTCCAGCTGACTTTCTTGGTAGGCAATTATTTTTCCTGAAGTGACCTCAAAACCTACCCAATTCAGTGGTACGAATACACTCTTGTACGATAAGGAAAACTTCTCTTCAAAATACTGTTGAATATATAAATTATAATCTTTATGTTCAGCCGAGAAGTGAATTTGCTTGCTCTGTGCTATCGCATTTTCTATATCGTGGGTGGTAAACTGGTGGACGATTTCTAGTCGTTTAGTTTTGTGGTTTTGTGATAAATCACTTACGCCAAAGAAATAAGTGTGACCTGTAGCCGAAGCTACAAGTCCCATATAAAAGCTGATAGCAATGAGGAAGTTGCTAAAGACCTTATTCATTATTGGCCTTCTTCTTTCTGGTCTTTTTCGTCAATCTCATTTTCATCTGAGGAGCTTTTAAGCTTTTTATTATAATCTCGCATCATGTCTTTTTTCTTCGCCTTATAAAGGTCAAAACGAGATTGAATAGGACGTGCTGGCCAGTAGTTATTATTAATATTAACATCGGCTGTCTGCCAGTTAGCATCTAATGCAATCTCCGTAATCTCTTTATCACGAATTAATAGCTTAGATACTTTTTTAGGGTTTCTGCGCCAAATTTCAGCCGGAATATAAAGGTGCTCAGTGGAGTTATCAGCATATGTAATGTCGAGTAAAATGGGCATGACTAAACCACCATGATTAGAGAAATCAATAACATAGAATTTACTGTCATTAACCAATAACTCTTGCTGCCAAGGCTCTAATTCCTTATGAGATTTATTATATTTGTTGCGATCTGCATTGGTCGCAGTAAACTTGTCATGTTCATTATAAAAATCTAATAATTCTGGTTTATCTTGCGTTCTAAGCCATTGACCTTTATTACGTTTGTCACTAATAAACTCAGGTTTCTCGTTATATAGTGCACGCTCCCACGCTTCTTCAATATCAGGGTTTTGACTGTTTGGACGGTACAAATAGACATTATCGATAGCTAGATCAACGTGATCAGTAGTGTAGAACCAGCCACGCCAAAACCAATCTAAGTCTACTGCTGAGGCATCTTCCATGGTACGGAAAAAATCAGCTGGCGTAGGTCGTTTGAACTTCCACCGTTGCGCGTATTCTTTAAAAGCAAAATCAAACAGCTCGCGGCCCATAATGGTTTCACGCAAAATATTTAATGCCGTTGCGGGTTTTCCGTAGGCGTTATTGCCAAACTGTAAAATAGATTCTGAATTAGTCATAATGGGTACTTGATTACTGCTTTTCATATAACTAGTAATCTTAGCCGCATGACCTCGACGAGAGGGATAACCTTCTTCCCAAGATTGTTCTGCAAGGAATTGTAAAAAGGTATTTAATCCTTCATCCATCCATGTCCACTGACGTTCATCAGAATTAACTATCATAGGAAAATAGTTGTGACCTACTTCATGAATGATAACGCCAACTAATCCGTATTTTGTACGACGAGAATAAGTTTTTTCACCTGTTTTTTTATCTAAAGTAGGACGAGGACCATTGAAGGTAATCATAGGATATTCCATGCCTCCTACAGGGCCGTTAACTGAAATAGAAACAGGGTAAGGGTAGTCAAATGTATATTTACTGTATTGCTCCATTGTATGAATTATGGCTTCAGTTGAATATTTTTCCCAAAGTGGATTACCTTCGTTAGGGTAGAATGACATCGCCATAGTATCGCTACTATCTTGTTGATAACCTTGTGCATCCCAGATGAATTTACGGCTTGATGCAAAGGCAAAGTCACGGATGTTTTTGGCTTTAAAGTGCCATGTTTTTACTTTCTTGCTACGAGATTTTTCATTCGCTAATGCTTCTGCTGGCGTAATGATCAGTACAGGTTTTTTAGCCTTTCGTGCCTGCTTTAAACGTTTTCTTTGTGTGCTAGTGAGTACTTTACTTTCATTTTGTAAAACACCTGTCGCAGCGACAACATGATCGGCAGGTACGGTAATTTTAACATCGTAATCGCCGAATTCTAACGTGAACTCGCCACTGCCTAAAAACTGTTTATTCTGCCAGCCCATAGCATCGTAATAAGCAGCGGCTCTTGGGAACCAACTCGCAATTTCATAAAGGTAGTTATCATCTTCTTTAAAGTATTCGTAACCTGAACGACCACCAAGTACTTTTTGTTCGTGTAGTTGATATTGCCAATTAATGTTTATCTCAACACTGGCACCTGTTCTCAATGGCTTAGGTAAATCAATACGCATCATGGTGCCATTGATAATATAGTGTAGTGGTTTACCATTACTTGCACTGACTTGAGAAATTTCATAACCGCCGTCAAAAACCGGTGATTCAACAAGCGAGCGAAATCCTCTGAAGCTCACTTTATCTTTACTAGGTGCAGTACTGGTCATTTTGTTAGCTGAATCACGTTTCATGCGATTTTGGTCTAACTGTAACCATAAATAGCGTAAAGTGTCTGGCGAATTATTCTGATAATCCATTGTTTGTGCGCCAGTTAAACGCTGGGTTTTGTCATCAATGGCAATAGATATATCGTAATCAACCTGTTGCTGCCAATATTTATGTCCTGGCGCACCAGAAGCAGTACGGTAAATGTTTGGCGTAGGTAAAACTTCTTCTAATTGACGAAATTTATCGTCGAAGACAGCTTTACTTGCTTGGCTATCGGCTGACAATAAGCCAGAAAATGCCAGTACTAGGCCAATTAAGGCAGTAGAGGTTGAATATTTCATAATTTTCCAAAGTAGAGGTGGCACACGTTTTAATATTTTTATGTAGTGTATACAATATTTAATACTGTTATGGGATTTATAACATAATCAGAAATATCTTGTTACATACCGCGGGGGATTTGCGATAAAAAGTAGCATTAATAGGATTAACGGTGAGAAGTTTTGTTAACCCAATTAAGGGATAGTTTATCTATTGGTATAAAAATACTATGTAAAACTAGATGTTAGTGCAATTTTTGCAGCGACCATGGGCTTCAACAATTTGATGGCTAATAGTAAAGCCATTGGCATCGGCCATTGTACGTAGCGCGAGGTCAAAATTATTAGACTGTATCTCTTCCACATGACCACATTCGTCGCAAATGAGTAATTGCACCGGGTGATTACATTCCCCGAAGTGGTGACACATAATAAAAGCATTAATTGATTCTATTTTATGGACAAAGCCCTGTTTAGATAAAAAATCTAAAGCACGGTAAATGGTAGCTGGCTTTGCGGCAGCATCGAGTTCTTTTAGTTCTGCTAATAAATCATAGGCGCCAACGGCCCCTTGATGATTTGCCAACAAAATAAAAACTTGTTCTCTTACTTTAGTAAAACGCGCGCCTTTTTTTTGGCAAACGAGTTGTGCTTGTTGTAATAAAGATTCTGCCGTCATGGTGCTATTTGGTCATTTTTTGTCTAAGAGCGTATAAGTTTTCCAGTGTATCATAGCTGTATATCTGCGAGTAAATATTTTTAGCTCTGAGTAATCAGATAGCTAGATAAACAATTCGCCATTTATTTAACCTTACATTACAATGAGGCATATTTGCCAAAAGACAGCGCTGTCTTTTGGTGTTGTCTGACGAAAATTTTGGTAGGAAATTAACATGACTCGTTATCTTGCGCTTGATGCTTTTAGGGGCATTACCATAGCTTTAATGATTTTAGTGAATACGCCGGGAACATGGTCGCATGTTTATGCTCCACTGTTACATGCTGATTGGAATGGTGCTACGCCAACTGATTTAGTTTTTCCCTTTTTCTTGTTTATCATTGGCTCGGCCATGTTCTTCTCTTTTAAGAAGAGTAACTTTGCCGCGAGTCCTGATCAATTTAGAAAAATTATAAAGCGTGGTTTTATCATGTTTTTCATTGGTTTTATGCTTAATGTCATTCCATTTACAGCTAATGTTGAAGATTGGCGTATTATGGGCGTTTTACAACGTATAGGCATTGCTTATACTGTTGCGGCTTGTTTAGTATTAATCCTTAATCGCACAGGTATATTTATTTTATCTGCTGTTATTTTATTAACTTATTGGGCATTGCTGCTTAGCATGGGGGAAGGTTCCTTAACTATTGACGGTAATATTATTCGTCAGCTTGATTTAGCCGTATTGGGTGCAAATCATATGTACACAATGCGCGGTGTTGCTTTTGAGCCGGAAGGATTATTGAGTACTATACCTGCAGTAGTAAGCATGTTGCTTGGTTTCGAACTCACACGTTACCTAACCAGTATTAAAGACAAAAAAGATAGTGTTATTAAGCTAACGCTAATTGGCGGCTTAGCGGTAGGTTTTGGTGCTTTATGGGGCTTAGTATTACCAATTAATAAGTCGTTATGGACACCTTCTTATGTCATTTATACTACGGGATTTGCTTGTCTTTTACTTGCGGCTTTCATTTGGTTAATTGATATAATGAAGCAGACCAAACTGGCAGAGCCATTGTTAGTTTATGGTACTAACCCATTATTTGTTTATGTCTTATCATTTTTAGTGGTAACGGTTTACTTAAATATTCATATTGGTGATGTCAGTATGTATGCCTGGTTATATCAGCAACTCAGTGCCGTATTTGCACCTAAATTAGCATCATTTATTTTTGCTTTTTCACATGTGGCATTTTTCTGGTATGTGTCGCTTAAACTATATCAGCGTAAAATATTTATCAAAATATAACGCTTGTTCTTCAGTCCTTTATTGTTATGTCTCAATAAATAAAGGACTGAAAACACTATCAAACACCCTTGTTTTTGCTATGATTAGTTTATGATTTCTAATCATATCCCATTGCGAAAGTAAGGAGTTTATCCACGAGTGAATAAAGCCAAACTCAGCCAAGATGAAAACTTATCCTTTAAGATTAGTCATCAATTATTACCTCAAGATTATCAACGTATAGACTTGTACTTTTCTCTGCCGGTTGAAATGGGTATTAACCCGAGTACGCTAAACGAAGAAGAATTTTTCCACTCTAACATTAAAAATCATAGTGCATATCACGCAGACCAATTACATCTTCCTCTCGTAAGAAGTCGCTTTATTAGCCAAAATAAAGGTGAGCAAAGTGACTATCGATTAAACCTTAATTTATACTCCTACCAGGTCAAAAAGGCCCTCGATGCTGATATCAAACAAACATTAAAACTCAAAGCGGCAGAAGAATTTTATCCCGCGGCAGTTGAGCTAGCGGAGCAAACATTATCATTAACTAAAAAGTTAAGGCGGTATACGCCTTCAGATAAAAAACTCAATTCATTTTTTGAAAATGCGGATAACTATTTAAGTTGGCACATTGAACAATCTTTTTTAAAGTTATTGACAACGGGGCCTAAAAGCGCTGAATTTTCTACTGAAAGAGAGTTGCTTTTAGGATTGTGTCGAAGTGAAAATACATATCGTATTGATAATAAATATAACTCACAAGTTACGCTCGATGATGCAAACCGTATTACTAATAAAATGCGCCTACTACAACGATTGATAGAATATGGCGTGGTCTTTCAACGGAAAACGCGTTATTTGAATGTTAATTTGAAACGTTTTGTTCGTGGTATTGTTACCGCTGTTATTATGGCATTTGTTATGGTTTTAGTGCTAAATGCTCGCACTAACTTTACAGAAGTTACCGTTGCTTTAGTGGCTTTTTTAGGGCTGATTTACGGGTTACGTGAAACCTTCAAAGAAGACTTAACCAGTTTAATATGGCGAAAAATACAAAAAGGTCGGCCCAAGTGGCAAAACCTATTTACCAACAGTGTGACCAAGAAGCGTGTTTTGAGCCAAATCTTATGGCTTGAATATATAAGAAGCAAAGACTTACCCAAAACAGTCAATGCTATGTTTCAACGTCGCCGGCAGCAAAATAAACAGGATGCTCAATTATTGCATTTTCGCTGTGACAATAAGGTCATGGCCAAAGCATTCTTGCCTGGTTATGATGAAATTCAACAGCAAACCTTTTTCAATTTAACGCCTTTTGTTCGTTTTTTGAAAAAAGGAGCAGGTCGACTATATAGCTTAGAGGGACAAAAAATATCTAGTCAAGGTGTTGAACGACGTTATCAAATAAACCTTATATTGCGACATGTATATAAAGGTGAAGAGTCGTTACAGCGTTTTAAAATCACCTTGAATCGCTCAGAAATAGTTAATATTGAACCTATAGGTTAATGACAAGTGGTATTAAAAGTAGGTTTATTAAAGTAAAGTAAACATCCGTTCGTTATTGCTTGCTTTTGCTGGTTGTTTTCCCTACAATACGCCTCCTTAATTCAGCCTGAACTTTTTGTTCCTTGCCTCAACTGGTGTTGGCTGAGCCAGA
>CAJXYE010000045.1 GCA_913063325.1 uncultured Colwellia sp.
TACAACGCTCTATACGTGGGTCAGAAACTGAATCAAAGTGGGTCAAAAAAGTCGCGCTCATGTTAATTATCCTCAATGCATTATATTGAGATCTGATCGCGACTTAAGTTAAAAGTTCAATTTATAATGATCTTGCCGTGAGCCGATAGATAGATAATTGATAATTTAATGGTTAACTCGATGTTAAAATTTTGTAATGAACTACTTTAGCACCTTTACTGAAATTTTTATGGCTTTTACTTCTCAGTCTTGTTCATTGGCATTGATTTAATTATATTTTCTTTGGGCAATAAAAAGGCCTTTCTCAAAGAGAAAGGCCTGAAATGCTCGCATTATGGTCTTGTTACCAAGCTTCTTATTATTAATTTCTAGCTACTATTTTTTATTATTATTAGTTTAAGCTATATTTAATCTTGTTTTTATTCTTATTGTTGTTATTGGTTTTCTTTAGCGCAGGCATTTTATACCAAAGCATTTTTGCCATCGCAACAACTTTAGTAGAGCATAAACTCCACGAGTTTTTTCGTACTAAACTGGTCGAACAAGTCAATGACGCTAAGCTGTTGATTCAAAGTCTATTGATAAAAATCAAGTGTAAATCACCCTCTTTAAAAAAAAGTTAAGTAAATGGAACTTTTACCTTGCACACTAAGTTTTTTGTTGGTTTCACTGTGGAATCTTTTATAGGGGTGTTGATTTAGCGCATAGATCAAAAGGCTGGTCGATGGTAAACTTGGCAACATAAAATAGATTAACGAAGCATTTTTCAAATTGCTTTCGTTAAATCACTAAATTAAATGAGTTATGTTGACATTATTACGAAATAATACGTAATTTTTCTGAATGACTAAAAAGCATAAGCTAAGAGGAACTATTGGTGACAGAATTAAAAAATGATACCTATTTACGTGCGCTATTAAAGCAACCAGTAGATTACACGCCGGTATGGATGATGCGCCAAGCGGGTCGTTATTTACCTGAGTATCGTGAAGTACGTAAAAATGCTGGCGATTTTATGTCGGTATGTAGAGATGCTGATTTAGCCTGTGAAGTTACTATTCAACCTTTACGTCGCTTTCCGTTAGATGCTGCCATTTTGTTTAGTGATATTTTGACTATTCCTGATGCTATGGGCTTAGGTCTGTACTTTGAAACAGGTGAAGGTCCAAAATTTACTAACCCAATTACCTGTAAAGCTGATGTTGAGAAAATTGGCATCCCTGATCCAGAAGATGAATTAGGTTATGTAATGAATGCCGTACGTACTATTCGTAAAGAGCTAAAAGGCGAAGTTCCATTAATCGGTTTTTCTGGTAGCCCGTGGACATTAGCTACTTATATGATTGAAGGTGGTAGCTCTAAAGCTTTCACTAAGATCAAGAAAATGATGTTTTCTGAACCACAAACCTTGCACTTATTACTTGATAAGCTAGCTGACTCGGTAATTAGTTACTTAAATGCTCAGATCGCTGCTGGTGCTCAATCGGTAATGGTATTTGATACTTGGGGCGGCGTATTGTCCCCACGTGATTATAACGAGTTCTCATTACAATATATGGCGAAAATTGTTGACGGTTTAACCCGTCATAATGAAGGGCGTAAAGTACCGGTAACTTTATTCACTAAAAATGGTGGTATGTGGTTAGAGTCTATCGCAGCAACAGGTTGTGATGCTGTTGGTCTTGATTGGACTATCGATATTGAAAACGCTAAAGCGCGTGTTGGCGATAAAGTAGCCCTACAAGGTAATATGGACCCATCAATGTTATATGCTCCATTACCTCGTATTGAACAAGAAGTTTCAAAAATTCTAGCAGGTTTTGGTGAAGGTGGTACCGGTCATGTATTTAACTTAGGTCATGGTATTCACCCTGATGTGAACCCTGAACACGCTGGTCACTTTATTGAGTCAGTACATCGTTTAAGTAAGCCTTACCATAAGTAAGACTGAATAAAGGTGCGGTAGCCTTACAGCTACCAGCCTCTATCAAATTATAAAACCGCCGATACCTAATTAAGGTCTCGGCGGTTTTTTTATGGGCGATTATCGTTTTCTCTTTGTAAAAAGGAGTGTGCTGCTCGACTAATACAATCCCTCGCTGTTACATATTCATATTTTGTAACACTACTAAAAACTAAATTAAGAATATTTTCTCATTCGGTAATTATCTCTAATTATCAACCTGTTGAGTTAGTTTTTAGTCTTTAGTTAATCTGCATATCTACAATCTAAGCTAAAAAAGATCAAGGCTGTTCTTGTGTTGCGGTGTACTGGTGGTGTATAACACTACTATCTTCTTGGTATTATTTAAGGAAAGGGCATGACACCTCAATGGGATCCAGATAAACCGATATACTTACAACTGTATCAACAAGTCGTCACACGCATATTAGATGGCTATATAAAAGAAGGGGAAGCATTACCTTCAGTAAGGAAAGTGGCTGCTGAATATCAGCTTAATCCAATTACAATTTCAAAGGCATATCAGATGTTACAAGATGAACAAATAGTAGAAAAGCAACGTGGTAAAGGTTTATTTGTTATGCCTGGCGCACAAGAGCTAATGCTAGATAGAGAGCGAGAAAGCTTCTTATCTCATCAGTGGCCTGAAATTTTGACGCAAATTTCACGATTAAAACTGTCAGCAGAGCAGTTGTTGTCAGCTAATGTGAATAACCCAGTGGAGGGCTAACGATGAGCTCACTTATTTCAGTTTCAGGTTTAAGTAAATCATATGGTAGTAAAAAAGTGCTATCAGGGGTTAACTTATCACTTAACGCAGGACAAATTGTTGGTTTGGTTGGTCCTAACGGTGCAGGCAAGACTACCTGCTTACAAGCAATTTTAGGTCTAACTGATTTTGATGGTGATATCAGTGTATTAGGTCATCACCCAAGAAAAGACCGCGTTAAAATGCTTAATGATGTTGCTTATATTTCTGATGTTGCCATTTTACCGAAGTGGTTAAAAGTATCGCAAGCATTGAGCTACATGAAAGATATTCATCCCAATTTTGATATCGAAAAAGCGCAAGAGTTTTTAGCGAAAACTAACATTGAAGCTAACGATAAAGTTAAAGCCTTATCAAAAGGTATGGTGGCACAATTACACTTAGCACTTATTTTAGCCATTGATGCCAAAGTATTGATACTTGATGAACCGACTTTAGGTTTAGATATTTTGACTCGTCGTCAATTTTATAGTCACTTACTTGAAGACTTTTATAATGAAGAAAAGTGCATTGTTGTGACAACCCACCAAATTGAAGAGATTGAGCATATCTTAACGGATGTTGCCTTTATTCAGCAGGGTAAAATTGTACTGGCGCAAAGTACAGATGATATAAAAGAGCGCTTTAATCTAGTCGCTGTAAGCAATGAACAAGTACCACAAGCGGACGAGCTGCAACCGTTATTTAAAAATAGCATGATGGGATTAACGACAATGTTATTTGATAATCAAGATAAAGAAATGTTGCAGAGTTTGGGTAAAGTGACTGTACCTAGCTTAGCTGACGTATTTGTTGGAATAATGAATAAGGAGACTTGCTAATGAACACTTCGATAATGAAAGCTTCAATTAGAAAAGAGTTATGGGAATTTAACGGCATGCTTAAGTGGGTACCTATCACCCTTGCAGGTGTTTTTATCTTCATTCCGTTGCTTACTCTTATTTTAAACGGTATTGATACGCAAGCCGTTTTGGCAGAGCTTAAAGGCATCGTGGCAGAGGTTGAAAAGCTTACAGAGATGCAGCAATCTGATCGTATGAGTGAGGTGTTTTTTGTTTCTGCTATTGCACTTTTTACTCCTTTTATTGCAATAGGTTTCATCGTGCAAGTCTATTATTTTGTCACCTGTTTATTTGATGAAAGACGTGATCAATCGGTTATGTTTTGGCGTTCGTTACCTGTGTCGGATGAGATGACTATTGCGAGTAAACTATTGACGGGTGCAATTGTTATTCCGGTGATATTTTTGGCGGCAGCGACTTTATTAATGGCATTTATATTAATACTGACCATTATTGCTTGTGGCGTGTTATCCGTTGGTTTTGATGTTTCATTATGGGGCATGCTTGCTGGCGCGAATATCATTAGTGGAATTGGCTATATTTGGTTAACGCTTGTTCCTATTGCTATTTGGTTGTTGCCTTTATACAGTTGGTTAATGTTAGCTTCTATTTATGCTAATAAAGCACCATTCTTATGGGCTGTTTTACCTATCGTTGCTTTATTGGTTATTGAGGCCATAGTCGTGCACTATTTACACCTATCACAACCCTTCTTTGGTCATTTCTTGGTGGATTATTTCTCAATAACTCCAGATCATCTTGCTGAAGTATCTATGGAGCAAGAAAAGTCGCGATCAGCAGCATTGTTGATGATAATTTCTCAAATTGATTACCGAACAGTATTAGTTTCTGTCGGACTGTTATTTACCACTTATTGGTTTAGAGTGAATAAGCAAGAGTCGTAATGCTAGGTTGCTAGTTGAATAGTAATAATAAAATGCCAATATACTCGTCACCATGTATGTTGGCATTTTTTATAAGTAAGATACTTTATTTCTGCCAGAATTTTTGGCTTGATATAAGGCTTTATCAGCACGAGAAAATAAGGAGTCAAACGCTTCATCGGTAGCATGAAAGCTTGAAACACCGATACTGACAGATAATGTTATCTCTCCTTGCCACTCTCCAATTATACGTAACTCGGCTTGTTTTATTCTAATACGTTCGGCAAGTGCCATCGCTGACACTGCAGATGTTTCAGGTAAAAGGATAGAAAACTCTTCACCACCTATGCGCGCCAGAATATCTGTTTGTCTTAAGCTCGTTTGAAGCTGTTTTGAAACGGCAACTAATACTTTATCTCCTGCAGGATGACCATATTTATCATTAATACTTTTGAAATGGTCAATATCAATTGAAATAAGTGCCATAGACAATTTGTAACGTTGGGCTCTGATAAACTCTTTATCGGCTTGCTCGGTAAAATAACGACGGTTGAATAGTTCGGTCAGGGGGTCAACTGTTGCGAGTTTTTTGAACTCTTCTTTTAGTTGAAATAACTCAGTAACATCGGTTGAAAAGCCAATGAGCGCGGAGCGCTTGTCTGGAGACAAAAAGGGTATTTTTGTACTGATATAATGATGAACATTACCTTGTTCATCAGTGGCTGTTTCTTCAATAATTTGTCTTTCTTGTGTCTTAAAAACCACACTGTCAGATTGATAAAAATGATCGGCCATTTCTTTGGGTAAAACCTCGGTATCTTTTTTACCAATAATGTTCTCTGCTTTATTACCAAAGAGCTCAGCAACTTGACTATTGACATAAAGGAAGGTTCGATCACAATCTTTCATATAAACGTGGGCATTTATATTATTTAAAATGGTATCAAGCAAATGTTTTTGTTCTGATACTTGTGCTTGTAGTATTTTTTCTGCGGTAATATCAGTGGATATACCACACATACCAGTAATATTGCCTTGTTCATCAAAAAGTGGTTTTTTTACTGACCTGTAAGTACGAGTTTCATTAAGCACTTTAATATAATTAGTTTCTTCACTTTCTACGCGGATCCCTAGCGTCATCACTTTTTGGTCATTTTTTTGTAGTTGAACAGAGAGTTTCAAATCAAAGAAAACGTCATCACTTTGTCCGACCACTTCATGCAATTTTTTGTCAAATAAGTCTAAAACAGCTTGGTTAGCATAGGTGTATTTACCCGATAAATCTTTGGTAAAGATGAAGGAGTCAATACTATCCAACACTTGATTTTTTATATTGTCAAAGGCGGTATCTGTATTTTTTTTGGGGGGGCTCAAAATAGTCGCCTAAGCTGGGGGGATCAATATATCGGTAAGTTACATATTAGCACATATAGATAAGTAACCGATAAAATCATCCGGGATAAATAGGCAATGTGTGAAGGTTAAATGAGGTTGGTTTTCTAAGTTGTTATCTCGTTGATAGGCTAAACTTATACATAAATTTTGATTTATAGAACTAATTTAAGATGCTATGACGGATTTTTCTGATAAAAAATAATGTCGAGGCAATAAAAAAGGTACTTAAAAAGTACCTTTATTAGGTGTGCTTAATTGATTATCTAAAGTTACTCATCATCAACTTCATAAGCACTAAAGTCGGTGATACCTTTAGATTCGAGTAAACGCCTGACACTGGCTGGTAGTTTTTCATTATTATCTTTTGCCAAGTCTTCGTCGTCAGGCAGAGGCTGCCCACTAAAGGCATGTAAAAATGCTTCACATAACAATTCACTATTCGTTGCATGGCGAAGGTTGTTTACTTGACGTCTAGTTCGTTCATCGGTTAACACTTTTAAAACACGCAAAGGAATAGAAACAGTGATTTTCTTTACCTGTTCGCTTTTTTTACCGTGTTCAGCATAGGGATTTATGTACTCGTCATTCCACTGAGCCATGGATATTCCTCTGTATTATTAAGATAGCAAACGGCACAATTATTGAAGTGTTCAATCCGTTTAGCATAACGTATTCTAATTTGTAATAGTGTAGATTTTACCTGTTGCATAAACCCAGTCAAGTAGAAGTTTAGATGTCTAAAAATACTTGACCCTAATAATGAAAGTGTTTAGAGTTATAGACGTCCAAACATCTAAACGTAAAGTTTGCTATTTATTGATACCTTTGTTGATAAATGGGGCAAAAAATAATAACGTTTATGTGCTAAATAATTAACGGAGAGAACTAAATGTCGACTGCAAAAATAAGTAATATTACTACTTCAGCAGTAAGAGCTGGTATTAATACCGACGAACATCATGGCGCTGTGGTTGCTCCGATCCATTTATCTAGTACCTATTCATTAAAAGGTTTTAATGATAAACGTCAATTTGATTATTCTCGTACAGGTAACCCAACACGAGCAACTTTTGCTGAAGCGATTGCTGGATTAGAGCAAGGAAGTGTTGGCATTGTAACCAGTACCGGTATGGCAGCAGTGCATTTGATCTGTCAGCTATTATCTACTGAAGATACCGTAGTGATTCCCCATGATTGTTATGGTGGTAGCTTTAGATTATTCACCCATTTAGCTAAACGTGGCCAATTTAAGTTAATTGTTGTTGATCAAAATAATGAGCAAGCACTGACTAAGGCATTGGCAAGTAAACCTAAGTTAGTATTACTAGAAAGCCCAAGTAACCCATTATTACGTTTAGTCGATATTGAAGACGTTACCAAAGCCTGTCATGCGGTAGGTGCACTAGTTGCTGTAGATAATACCTTTTTATCGCCAGCGCTGCAGCAACCGCTAACGTTAGGCGCTGATATTGTTTTCCATTCAACCACTAAATATATTAATGGTCATAGTGATGTTGTCGGCGGTGTTTTAGTGACTAAAACTCAAGAATTAGGTGAGAAATTAGCATGGTGGGCAAACTGCATCGGTATTACCGGCAGTGCATTTGATAGCTTCCTAGCTTTACGCGGCTTAAAGACCTTACCTGTACGAATGAAACAACATCAAGAAAATGCGTTACAAGTAGCCGAGTTTCTAAAAGATCACGATGCAATTGATGTAGTGTACTTTCCAGGCTTTATTGATCATCCAGGACACGAAATAGCTAAAAAACAGCAAGCTGGTTTTGGTGCTATGTTAAGTTTCGAAATTAAAGGTGGCGTTGAAGCCGTTAAAAGATTATTTGATAACCTTGAGTTATTTACTTTAGCGCAATCACTCGGTGGTGTTGAGAGTCTTATCAGCCACCCTTCAACAATGACGCATGCAGGTATGGAAATAGCTGATCAATTAGAGGCAGGCATTACCCAGTCTTTAATTCGTATATCTGTAGGTATTGAAGATATTGACGATATATTGGCTGATTTAGCGCACGGGTTAACCCAAAGCCAGCTGTAATTAAAGGTTACAGTAAGAAATAAATAGACAGTTGTGCGAATAATAAGCAGTTGAGCAGGCAGAGATATGAAACAAGAAGATATTATTTTAAATAAGGCTAACGACAACAAAAACGTGCCAAGCAATGAGTTTGCTGAACATGAGTTTGTAGCTGACATAACCACAGAAAATAAACTGGCTAAGCATGCTATTCAAGTGCACAAATTTGGTGGTAGTTCCTTAGCAACGCCAAAATGCATTAAACGTGCGCTTGAAATTATCCGCGAAAATTGTCAGTTAAATGATATTGTTGTGGTATCAGCCAACGGTAAAACTACCGACAGTTTATTTGCTATCTATTCTCTAGTCGAAAGCACAATCGCTGAACAAACAATGAAAAAAAGTGATGAGTTATCGCAAGCAATTGCCGATTTAGCACAAGAGCAAGCGAAACTCATCACTGAATTGTTAAATGCTAATAATACTAAGCAATTGCTGCTTAGATTAAATAAAGACATTGAGCAATTAACTATCTGGTTAGCGACTGATATTGTTCAGTATCACAATGATATTTTAGCCTTAGGCGAAGTGTGGTCAGCACGGTTGTTGTCGGCGCTACTTAATGAACAGGTTTGCCCAAGTAATAGTATTGATTCGCGTGACTTTCTTGTTATCGATAATGAACAAAACTGTGTGGTTGATACCGCGATAAGTGCTGCACAATTGAGACGAAGACGTCAGTTTGGTAAATTAGCAGTCATTACTGGTTATATCAGTAAAGATGCTCGTGGTAAAAGCTGCACATTAGGTCGTAATGGCAGTGACTACTCGGCCACCATTATAGCTTCGTTAGTTTCTGCCGGTAATGTCACTTTATGGACTGATGTTGATGGTATTTATAGTGCCGATCCTCGGGTAGTACCAAATGCTAGAAAATTACACCGTTTACCAAATGGTGTGGCAAAGGAATTGGGTCGTTTAGGTAATCCGGTTTTACATGCTAAAACATTATTGCCACTTATCAACCCATTAAGTGAGCATCATACCCATTTGCATGTTGCTAGTAGTTTTGACCCAGAAGTCATTGGCACTGAAATTGGTAAATTTGGGCAAATAGCTAAACAAGAGTTATCGGTAACTTATCTGAATGATTTACTGCTGGCGCAATCTGTGAGTTTTACCGGAGAGACGGCAGCCAAGGCTAAATCAACGTTTTCTCCTATCTGTATGGATGACCAAAATGGTTTTATGGTTATTATGCAAGCGCAACAAAAAGCAGTGAGTCAATGGCTAGCGAGTCATGATGTCGAAGTGAGCTTTAAGCCCGTTGCGATTATTGCAACCGTTGGCCATCGGGTAGCCGAACGTGGCGATATTAAGGCACGCTTTAAGCGTTCTTTAATAGCGGCCAAACCATTAAATTTAGTGGGTAGTGATAATAACCATAGCGTTATTGCCATTTTACCAGAGCCTTGTTCAATTGAACTATTAAATACTGTGCATCATGAAATGACTAAAGATGCTCGCCATATCGGTTTAGTGGTTGCGGGTATGGGTAATATAGGTGAGCGCTTTTTAGAACTATTACCGGCACAACTTAATAAAGTTTATGCTTTAGAAAATTTACACTTAGTTGGTTTACTCTCATCAAAAAAAGCGCTAATTAATAATGATGGTATTGACGTTAACCAAGCCGCATCACTATTTGCTCAAGACGCCCAAAGTTATGATAGTGAACAGCTTATTTCTTGGTTAACCCAAAATCCATATGATGATTTAATTGTTGTAGATATCACGCCAAGTGAAAATTTTAGTTTATTGTATGAACAGATGTTTTCTTTAGGTGTACACGTTATTGGCGCTAACAAATGGGCAGCTTCAAGTAGCACCGCTCATTATAATAATTTAGTAAATACTGCTGACAGTAATAACAGCTTATGGTTAGGTAATACGACGGTAGGCGCAGGCTTGCCAATAAACTATGCTATCGATGACTTACGTCAAAGTGGCGACAGCATTAGCGAAATTTCCGGTATTTTTTCAGGTACCCTTTCTTGGTTATTTGAAACCTACGATGGTAGTTCAAAATTTTCAGAGCTGTTATTGAATGCTTTAGCACAAGGCATTACCGAGCCTGATCCTCGTGAAGATTTATCAGGTCGAGATGTGCAACGAAAATTATTGATTTTAGCGCGAAAAGCGGGTTTTGAATTAGCATTAGAGGACATCGATTGTCAGAATTTAGTACCAGAGGCATTACAATCATTATCAACTAATGACTTTTTGGCCAGAGCTAATGAGTTAGATGAATACTTTGCCAGCGCACTATCTGATGCACAGAGTAACGATGAATGCATTCGTTATGTTGCACGTTTTCAACATAATGAAGCAACAGGCGTTAGTGCAAAAGTGAGCTTAGAAGTATTACCTCAAAGTGATGCTTTTGCTAATTTAACACCTTGTGATAATATTTTTAAGATCAGTAGTCTTTGGTATCAAGAAAATCCATTAATTATCAGTGGTCCTGGAGCTGGACGAGATGTTACTGCTGGTGGTTTACATTCAGATCTTGTTAAAATTTGTCAGCAACTTACTCATAAGCAAAATCAAGTGAAAATTAAAGGCATAAACTAAGGATAGCTCTAGACTCCATGGTTCTACGGCTTTAATGGGTAAATTTGGAGTCAAGGGGTTATCGGATATCTGTGTTGGTATCCAATAATCCCTTCTTCTTTCATTTCTTCTAACGCTTTAGTAAATGCATAGGCAATCGAGAGAATCTTAAGTACATAGTTTTTAATTATTTAATGCACTGATTATTTGTGGTGATGTTTAATATTTGTTGTTTTTCTAGCCCTAGAGTAGGGATGCTACTTAATGAATTAGCTTTGACAGACATCAAAGGTTGATTTATTACACTATTACTCGCATTATTCATTAATGTTTAATATTTTTCAGCTTCAGTGATTCAATGGCTAAAGACTCTCCTCACCAAACACATTACACACGACAAATTCATCATTTGTTAGGCAAAGTCTATGGCAAAAGTGCTGTTAAAGACTCCTTGCTAGATCGTGCTATCGGTTATTTTGAGCATGAAGAGTTTTGTCCTTCGGATGAACAAATATCTACTGATGAGTCTCGCCTAGAGTTAATGGAGCGTACTGCGCGTCATTCTAACTTGTTATCAATTGCGCTAACGATTTTAGAGTTAAGCGAAGGGGATAGCTTCACTGAAAATAACCGTAAGTCTGCGCAATTTCTGGGTACGATACAATTATTAAGTCCTACTGAAGGTAAGCGGGTTGCTAAGAGTAACGAACAAAGTAAGTCGGTTTATAAAGCGGTACTCTCGTTAAGGTTACTCGACCAATTAATTATTGATGGTAAGATGGTTGAACCCTATATCAATAAATTTTTAACCAATATTTCAGCAAAACAATATAGTGACTTTGCTAGTCATGATAGTGAAGCCCATCAAAGGTTTGTTGCACAAGTCAAAGTTCCGTTTATCATGGCGGCATTATTACAAGATATTGGTAATTATCATCCCAAAGCTCAAAATATACTGCTGGGTAGTGATGGCAAGTTAGATCCCTTTCGCACGTTAGAGATTAAAGAGCGAAAAGAATTACTGCAAATTAACTATCGTGAAACGATTAAGTACTTGACTGAGGGTCTTGGAATCCCTGCTTTTGTTGGTAATACCAAGGAAGAACGAGAGCAATTTTTGACGGATGAGCAAGATAAATTAACTTTTATTAAATTGCTATTAAAAACAAGTGTTAATCCAAAACACACCATTGGTAACGTACTTAAAGTCCCGCAAATTTACACATCTATAATCTTGTCAACCAAAGCCAGTTACAACTACAAGTTATTACCTCAGGTCTTTCAGGTATTAAACAAAAATGCTCAGCTTGGTGCCTGTGCTAAAGGAGTTGTTGATGCATTATATACAATCACCGGCATGTTTCCGCAGGGTTTTGGTATTGTTTATATGCCATCAGGTGAGTTTGGTGAGCAAGGTGACTGTTATGAGTATGCAATTGTAAATAACCTTTACCCAAAAAAAGCGGAATACCCTATTTGCCGATTGACCACTCGAAAACTAACTTTTATCAGTTATGGACAAAATAGCGTAATTCCAAAGTCGAGTAATTTATATTTCACGCAAACGGCCAAGAAACTGGCAACGTTAAGCAAAGACCGTTTGAATGAAATATTAGAACTATTAAGTTCTAATTCCCAAGAAAGAAAACAATTAGACCTACTACCAAGGTGTTGGCAGGCTAATGAGTTCTTCTCAATTAAAGCTAATCAAAATCTTTGGAACAAAACTGAATAATACGAATATTATGAAGAATTGATTGGGTACTTTTATAAGGAAATAAATGGATGCCAGCTCAACTAAAAAAGTAAACGTATTGCCGCAATTGATTGGATGTGCGGTTTTGTTATGATCTCTGTTATAGACCATGTATCTATGGTCTATAACAGAGATCATTTGTCGAATGACTCTGCAGCTAATTTCATTCTAGGTACCCCACTACCGCCTTTGAATTCTTTACTCGTTAGATAAGCCATATTTGTGCACCTGTTTTTGTTTTTCTTGCTGGTACTGATTTAGCCATAAGCGTCGAACGCAAAACACCCAGATTCTATATACTTGAAATACCTGTAAAGTAAAAACAATAAAAAGGTCGTCATAATTATAAATGACGGCCTTTTTTATTTTTCTGTGAAAATACTAATAACTATAAGCAGTAATGTTGAATCATCTTGGTCAGTAGCTTTTCTGTTTTATCAATTTCGCTATGGGCTAAGAACTCATTAGGTTGATGGGCTTGCTCAATAGAGCCTGGACCTAGCACTATAGTTTGACAACCTAGTTGTTGAATATATGGCGCTTCAGTGGCGTAATTAACCGCACAACAATGATGACCACTTATCTCCTCAGCAATACTTATCAGGGTACTGGGTTTCTTTTGTTCAAAGCTGGGTGAGCTCGGATGCATTTCGGCAAAGCTAATTCTACCAGGGTATAGTTCAGCTAAAGGTTTTAAGGCCTCACTTAACCAATTAATCAATTCATCATCACTCATACCGGGTAATGAGCGTAAATCAATATCTAAAGTGCAATGACCACAAATTCTATTAGCATTATCACCACCTAAGATAGCCCCTAAGTTTAAGGTAGGTGCCGGTACATCAAAGGCATTGTTTTCATAATTGAGTTGAAATTTTTCTTTTAGCTCAATTAACTGACCAATAACCTTATGCATAATCTCTATAGCATTAATGCCAAGATTTGGCTTGCTTGAATGGCCAGATTTACCTTCAACGCTAATTCGATGTGACATATGACCTTTATGCATAACCACAGGTACTAAATTGGTTGGCTCACCGATAATGGCAACATCAGGTTTTATCGCTTGGCTTTTGGCAAAAAAACGTGCGCCAGCCATGGTTGTTTCTTCATCCGCGGTAGCAAGAATGTACAAGGGTTTTTTCAGTTGAGAAGCCGATAAATTTTTACAGACTTGTAAAATAAAAGCAAAAAAACCCTTCATATCACAAGTACCTAAACCGAAAAATTTATCTTCTTGATTTAACACTTTATGCGGATCTGATTGCCAACTGTTTTCATCAAAGGGAACAGTGTCACTGTGACCTGCCAATAATAATCCCCCTTCACCAGTGCCTAACTTAGCGAGTAGGTTAAATTTATTACTAGTATCAGGTACTGCTTGAATTTCAACACTGAAACCTAGTTGCTCAAACCAAGTGGCTAAGAGTTGAATAACGTCTTTATTTCCTTGATCCCAGCTTGGTTGTGTAGAGCTAATAGAAGAGCAAGCGATTAACTGGCTTAAGCTTTGAATGAAATTAGGCAGTTGTGTCATATATGACCTATAAGTTTCGAATAATTACTTAAATAGTTATGCTGATAAGTTGCATAACTACCCATGCGGTGTTACCTTACCTTTATAGTGTAAATAACCTGCTTTAATAAGGCTACTTCAAAAATGACAAAGGCTATACCAGATTCGAATAACAGTATGCAAAAAGTGGCGATTATCGGGGCTAGTGGTTATGCTGGTGCAGAACTTGTGGGACTTTTAGGTAACCATGCTCAAGCAGAAATTGTCCACTTAGTTGTTTCTGAAAATAGTAGTTCAGAAGGTAAACTTTTTAGTGATTTACATGGTCGTTTTCAAGGTGTTTGTGACCTGCCATTGCAGGCCTTTTCGTCTACATGGTTTGATCAATATGCTAAGGACTTAGATGTAGTCTTTTTTGCTACCCCCCATGATTTTAGTGCTGATTGGGCGCAAGCCTTTGTTGATTCAGGTGTAAAAGTCTTTGATTTATCGGGTGGCTTTAGACTGAAAGATGCTTCAGATTACCCTAAATACTATGGTTTTGAACATGCTAATACTGACGCTTTAGCAAAAGCACAATATGGCTTAGCTGAATGGCAACACGATGACATTGCCAATACAAACTTAGTGGCTGTGCCTGGTTGTTACCCAACAGCAAGTTTACTTTGCTTAAAACCATTGACTGTTAACAATCTACATCTAGAAAATTCTCTTATTGTGGTTAATGGTATAAGTGGTGTTAGCGGCGCTGGTAGAAGTGCTTCTTTAGCAACTAACTTTAATGAAGTAAGTTTAAAGCCATATAATATTTTACAACACAGACATCAGCCAGAGATTTCACAAGAAGCCAATGCGCAGGTAATATTTAATCCTCATTTAGCGCCTTATAAGAGAGGTCTATTAGCGACAGTGACTTTACAGCTTAAAGCTGAGGTAACTGAGAGACAAGTACAGCAAGCGTTTGAAGAAGCTTACAACGATAAACCTTTAGTAAGAATAGTAAACAGTTGGCCAGAAATTGGCAATGTTGCTCATACACCATTTGCTGATGTTCACTGGAAATTTGATGAAGAAAAACAAGTTGTAGTGGTAAGTTGTGCTATTGATAATTTACTGAAAGGTGCAGCTTCGCAAGCAGTGCAATGTTTCAACATTTCACTGGATTTTCCTAGTGAGTATTCATTGATTAATACGCATTAATCCATATATAGAAATTAGATAAAAGTTTGAGTGAAGGAATAGCAATGAATAACCCTGTATTAAAACCATTAGTCATTAAAATTGGCGGCGCCATTCTTGAAAAAGAATCAGCATTGAGTGCGCTGTTAAAGGTGATTTCACAGTTAAAAAACAAACAAGTGGTTTTAGTACATGGCGGTGGCTGTGTCGTTGATGAAATGTTAGCCCAAGCGGGGTTTACTACCAAGAAAAAACATGGTTTACGTATCACACCAAAAGATCAAATAGCGTTAATAAGCGGAGCTCTCGCGGGAACGGTTAATAAAGCTATTGTTGCTACGGCGAATAGCATGAACTTAGCTGCTGTTGGTTTATCGCTAAATGATGGCGATATGATAAGTTGTACCTTATCTGAGCAAGAATTGGGTCAAGTAGGCGTGCCACAGACCAATAGCAGTAAATTATTAGATGTTTTATTAAAAACAAATTTTCTCCCCATCGTTTCATCAATTGGTGCTTTAGATAATGGCGATTTAGTTAATGTGAATGCAGATGATGCAGCGGTGGCCATTTGTCAGCTACTTAATGCTGAATTATTACTGTTAACTGATGTCAATGGTGTAAAAGGTGCGAATGGCGAGTATTTATCATCACTTAACGGTGCAGAGGCCAAAAACCTTATTGAGCAAGGTATCATTGCTGGTGGTATGACAGCTAAAGTCAATGCTGCTTTACATGCAGCTCAGCAGTTACGACGAAGTATCGCGGTTGCCAGTTGGCAATCGCCAGAGCAAATAACCCAATTACTTGATGGAAATGGCATTGGCACACAAATTCAGCCAAATTAGCCTAAACGAAATATTGAGAGAAAATACTTATGTCGAAAAATAACGCATTACAATCAGTAAACAATTTTTTAGCTGATGATCAGTTAAACAAAGAGCAATTATTAGCATTAATTGACTTAGCGATTAATATCAAGCAACACCCTAATGATTACAGCCAAGTATTGGCTGGTAAATCTGTAGCGATGATATTTGAAAAACCTTCTTTAAGAACGCATGTTAGTTTTGATATGGGCATTAATAAATTAGGCGGCCATGCACTCTATTTAGGTCAACAAAATGGCAAGTTAGGGGAACGTGAACGAGTGAGTGATTATGCTAAAAATCTATCGTGTTTTGCTGATGTTATTGTCGCCCGTGTATTTAGCCATGACTCAATCCAAGGTTTAGCTGAACATGCAAGCATTCCGGTGATTAATGCCTTATGTGATGTTTATCATCCGTGTCAGGCACTTGCTGATTTTGTCACGCTATCAGAAACCTACCCAGATTTAAGCCAAGTAAAATTAGCGTACGTGGGTGATGGTAATAATGTTTCTAATTCATTAATGATTATGGCAGCAACGTTAGGTGTAGATTTTACCTTAGTCTCACCACAAGGCCATGAAGCGCAAGCTGATATAGTTGAAAAAACAAAGCAACTTGCACAGATTTCAGGAAGTAAGTTAATACTTACCAATGATATCGATGCGATTGGTAAACAGGATGTAATTTACACAGATACTTGGATTTCTATGGGTGATGAAGATTCCAGTAAAAAAGCTGAAATTTTAGCTAAGTTTGCCCCTTACCAAGTAAATCATGCCTTAATGCATAAAGCGCAAGCGAGCATGGTATTGCACTGTCAACCAGCGCATTTGGAAGAAGAGATCACAACGGAATTATTCGATAGTGAATTATCGAAAGTATTCCAACAAGCAGAAAATAGAATGTGGGCACAGAATGCCGTACTAGTCACACTATTAGGTAATTAATTGTTGCTCTAGTCCTTTGGCGTAATAGCAGCGTCTAAAGTGCTCACGTATAGTCATACGCTCCGCGCTTTCTTCTTGCTCTTACGCCAAATGACATAACGATCAACAATCAATTATAAATTGCAGTTTATATTAAAAATTTATTACACAGAATTTTCAAAATTAATTAGATAATTTTCATAAAATGAAGATTAAGGAAGAAATCATGGCTTTAACAAAGAAAAAAATTAAAAAAGTAGTATTAGCATATTCAGGTGGTTTAGATACTTCGGCTATCATTCCATGGTTGAAGGAAAACTACGAAGGTTGTGAGGTTGTTGCTTTTTGTGCTGATGTTGGTCAAGGCGATGAAGAGTTAGAAGGCGTAAAAGAAAAAGCAATCGCTTCGGGTGCTTCAGAATGTTACGTCGTTGATCTTAAAGAAGAGTACGTAAAAGAATATATTTACCCAATTCTAAAAACAGGCTCTGTGTATGAAGGTCAATATTTATTAGGTACGTCAATGGCACGTCCTATTATTGCCAAAGCACATATTGAAGTTGCTCTTAAAGTAGGCGCTGATGCTGTATGTCATGGTTGTACTGGTAAAGGTAATGACCAAGTGCGTTTTGAGTCTTGTTTTGCCGCACTTGCACCTGAACTTACAGTAATTGCTCCATGGCGTGAGTGGGGTATGGTTTCTCGTGAAGACTTACTTGATTACCTTGCAGAACGTGATATCCCTTGTGCGGCTTCTCTTACTAAAATTTATAGCCGTGATGCTAACGCTTGGCATATCTCTCATGAAGGTGGTGAGTTAGAAGACCCTTGGTGTGAGCCGTCTAAAGAAGTTTGGACTATGACAGTTGATCCTATGGATGCACCTGATGTAGCTGAAAAAATACAATTAAGCTTTGTTGAAGGCGAGCTAGTATCTGTAGATGGTAAAGACTTCTCTGATGCTGAAAATGGCGCAGGCGCTTACGATGCATTGATGTACTTGAATGCTAAAGGTGCAGCACATGGTGTTGGTCGAATTGATATCGTTGAAAACCGTTTAGTGGGTATGAAATCACGTGGTTGTTATGAAACACCAGGTGGCACTATTTTAATGGCTGCTTATAAAGGTTTAGAAACACTTATTCTCGATAAAGAATCACTTAAATATCGAGAATCAGTTGGTCTTGAGTTTTCACATGTAATTTATGATGGTCGTTGGTTTACTCCTCTTGCTAAAGCGCAATTAGCCTCTGCAGCATCGTTTGCAGAAAAACTAACGGGTGACGTTGTTGTTAAGTTATACAAAGGTATGGCACAGGTCATTCAACGTCGTTCACCAAACAGCTTGTATTCTGAAGAGTTTGCTACTTTTGGTGCTGATGATGTTTACGACCAAAAACATGCGGAAGGTTTTATCCGTTTATTCAGCTTATCAAGCAGAATTACTGCGCTGAGCCAAAAAGGCAGCTTAAAAGATCAAGAGAAGTAATAATAGCATTACTTGTGGGATGTGGCGGACGTTAAAACGTCACTAGCTACCTTGATATTAAAAATAATATTTTAGAAAAAGATTGAAGTAAATAGGCATGGCTTTACTTGTGGGATGTGGTGGACGTTATAACGTCGCTAGCTACCTTGATATTAAAAATAATATTTTAGAAAAAGATTGGAGTAAATAGGCATGGCTTTATGGGGCGGACGTTTTAAAGGACAACCGAGTTTACAATTTAAAAAATTCAATGATTCTTTACCGGTAGATTACCGCATGGCAGTGCAAGATATTGTCGGCTCTATTGCATGGGCGGGTGCTATTCATTCTGTTGGTATAATTAATGATAATGAGTTAATTGAACTAAGGGCAGCACTTAATGGATTGAAAGTTTCTGTAGAAGAAAATCCACAGCAAATTTTAGGCTCAGATGCCGAAGATATTCATAGCTGGGTTGAAATTGCACTTATTGAAAAAACAGGTGATTTAGGTAAAAAGCTCCATACAGGTCGCAGCCGTAATGATCAAGTTGCTACAGATTTAAAACTTTGGTGTAAAGAAACGGGCGGCGAATTATTATTTGCCTTAGTGAATTTACAACAGGCTATGATGAACTTAGCCGAACGCGAAAAAGATACCGTATTGCCAGGTTATACGCATTTACAACGTGCGCAGCCAATTACTTTTGGTCACTGGTGTTTAGCGTATGTTGAAATGTTTAACCGTGATATTGGTCGTTTAAAAGATGCGCTATATCGTCTAGATGTTTCGCCTTTAGGCTCAGGCGCTTTAGCGGGTACCGCTTACCCAATTGATCGTAATAAGTTAGCGCATAATTTAGGTTTTAGAACCGCAACGCTAAATAGTTTAGATGCAGTTTCTGACCGTGACCACGTGATTGAATTATTGGCTTCAGCCAGTATCTCTATGATGCACTTATCTCGTTTTGCAGAAGATTTAATTTTCTACAACTCAGGTGAAGCGGGTTTTGTTGAAATGAGTGATTTAGTTAGCTCTGGTTCATCATTAATGCCGCAAAAGAAAAACCCTGATGCTTGTGAATTAATTCGTGGTAAAGCGGGGCGTGTTTTTGGCTCGCTTACGGGTATGTTAACTACCATGAAGGCTCTAGCGCTTGCTTATAACAAGGATATGCAAGAAGACAAAGAAGGTCTTTTTGATGCATTAGATACATGGCAAGAGTGTATGGAAATGGCGGTATTAGTTGCTGACGGTTTAAAGGTAAATCGTTCACGTACATTAGCCGCAGCGCAGCAAGGTTATGCTAACGCAACTGAGCTAGCTGATTATCTTGTAAGTAAAGATATTCCGTTTAGAGAAGCACATCACATTGTTGGTGAAGTAGTATTGGCTGCTATCGATAAAGGTGTTCCACTAGAAGATCTATCTATTACTCAGCTACAAGAGTTTAGTGATAAAATAGAGCAAGATGTCTATCAGAATCTCACGATTGAATCGACGCTTGATAAACGTGAAGCGCTTGGTGGTACCTCACGATCACAAGTAGAAAAAGCATTGGCTACAACTCTGTCAGGCAATGAAGATATATTGAATGAACAGGTTGTTGGCGCTCCAGGAAAACACCAAATTAAAGGTGCACTTAAACAAGTTAAACAACGTTTAAATGCCCAACGTGCGGCTGCAATGTCAGTACGTAGAGCCAAGATGTCTGATGTTGACTGTATTCATCAACTCACGAACTTTTGGGCAGATAAAGGTGAGATATTACCACGTACTCGTGACAATATTATTCATGATATTCAAAACTTCGTTGTTGCTGAACTTGACGGTGTTGTTGTTGGTACTGCGTCACTTTATATCTATCAAACAGGGCTAGCTGAAATTCGCTCTGTTGTGATTGACGAAAAAGCTCAAAAGCAGGGGCAAGGTGAAGCACTAGTTCAGTATTTGTTAGAGTTTGCTCATCAAATGGAGCTAGAACAAATTATTGTGTTAACTTATATTCCACAGTATTTTGAACAACTTGGCTTTAACTTAATAGATAAAAATACCCTAGCTGAAAATATCATTGAAGATAGCGAGCCTAGTCCACATAAAGATCCTGCGGATGAAGTAGCAATGGAATATATTGTTGGTCAAAGCAAGTAGTTCTTATTTGCACTCATTAAAGGCATACATCAGATTAAAGAATGGAACACATGAATAATAGTGATCAGAATTACGTAAAATGGTTTAGAAACGCAGCACCTTATATTAATGCCCATCGCGGAAAAACCGTGGTGCTTATGTTTGGTGGTGAGGCGGTTACTCACCCAAATTTTGCCAATATTATTCATGATATCTCTTTACTACGCAGTCTTGGCGTTAAATTGGTGGTTGTGCACGGTGCGCGGCCTCAAATTGAAGACCGCATGAAGCAGCGCGATCTTGAAGACAGCGTTGTAAATAACATTCGAGTAACTGACGCACAAACCTTGGTTGCTGTTAAAGATGCCACGGGCTCGTTACGCCTTCATATTGAAGCATTGCTTTCTACTGGTTTAGTCAATTCGCCAATGCATGGCTCTCAAATCAGAGTGAGTACAGGTAACTTTGTTATTGCCAAACCTATGGGCGTTCGTAACGGCGTAGATTATAAATATACCGGCAGTGTTAGGAGAATTGACTCTGACGGTATCAATATGCAGTTAGATTACGGTTCAATAGTTTTGTTATCACCTATTGGTTACTCACCAACAGGTGAAGTATTCAACCTCGCTTTAGAGGATGTCGCTACACAGACAGCGATTGCACTTAAAGCTGATAAGTTGATTGCTTTAACGGAAGATGAAGGCCTCATCGATAAGTCTGGTGGCTTAATTCGAAGCTGCAGTGTTCGAACCGTTAAGACCTTGCTTAATGAAAATGACTGTCATGTTCGGCAGTTATTACTTCGCTCGATTATTCAAAGTGGTGAAAATGGCGTTGAACGTTGTCATTGTGTCAGTTATCAAAGCGATAGTGCCTTATTACAAGAGCTATTTACTCGTGATGGTGCAGGCACGCTTATAGCTAAGGATCATAAAGAATTGATTGCAACGGCAACTATTGACGATGTTGCCGGCATTTTAGAACTAATACAGCCACTTGAAGAAGAGGGAATATTAGTTAAACGTTCTCGAGAGCTTCTAGAGATGGAAATTGGTTGTTTTACTATTCTTAAAAAGGAAGAGGTGATTATAGCTTGTGCGGCTTTATATCCATATCCAGAAGCGAAAACAGGTGAAGTTGCTTGCGTAGTTATTGACCCTGATTACCGTAAAGGTAATCGTGGAGAAAGAATAATAAATGCTGTTGAATCAGAAGCCAAAAAGCTAGGTTTAACATCACTGTTTTTATTAACAACGGTAAGTGGACATTGGTTTCGAGAGCAGGGCTTTATCGAAATGCCATTAGATAAATTACCTGAAGGTAAAAAACAGATGTATAACTTTCAACGTAACTCGAAAGTATTTATGAAAGATATCTAATACGAGATGTTAAAAACAGCTAGTAAGAATAACTAACTGTTTTTACAACTCTTTGTGAGGGATTTTTTTCAGTAACGATTAAAACAGTTCCTCTTCTTCTACTTCTTCTTTAGAGTGTTCACCAGATAATATGTCACTGCTATTATCTTCAATAACATACTCAGTTGGTACATTCCCCAAACGGAAATATTCAATCCGGCTGGTTTTATCCGTTTTAGTAGTTAACTTGCCTGTTGCCTTGTCAATACGAACTGAGACAATATCTACAGGGGGTTGAAATGATTCAGGTTCAACATTAGCTAAAGCGGTTCGCATAAAATCAATCCATGCAGGTTGTGCAGATTTGGCACCAAACTCATTACCTACTGTTTGGTTTTTATCTAAGTTATTATTGTAAGCTGTTTTTCCTAAGATGTGGCTAGGGTCGTCAAAGCCTATCCAGGAGGTCGTGATTAAACGGCGACTAAACCCGGAAAACCAAGCATCTTTTGCTTCATTTGTTGTTCCTGTTTTACCTGCGATATCACGGCGTTTTAGTTTTCTCGCTCGAAAGCCAGTACCTTGCCAGGCATTTTTGGTAGACCAATCCGCCCCCCAAATAGCACTATTAAGCGCTTGAGTGATTAAAAAAGCATTTTGAGAGCTGATAACGCGCTTTGCTTGTTTAATGAGTATAGTAGGTTGCTCCTCTAAGTTTCCTATAGATTGCTCTGAATTCTCTAAAAGTGTCTCATCGGCTAATTCTGAGGAGAGTGATGTAAATACCCCCTCGGCTTCGTTTAAATTATTTACTGGTATACATGGGTCACATGCTAAAGCTGGCTCGGCCTGATAAATAATTTCGCCATTACTATTCTCAATCCGCTCAATTAAATAGGGTTCAACCAAAAAACCACCATTGGCAAAAGTGGCAAAGCCGGTTGCAACTTCTAGCGGTGTTAAAGAAGCAGAGCCAAGTGCAAGCGTTTCACTTCGGGGCAAGTCATTTTTATCAAAACCAAACTTAGTTAAGTGGCTTATAGTGTTATTTACGCCAATACTTTGCAGTAAGCGTACTGCAATAACATTCTTAGATTGTGCTAAAGCAAGCCGTACTCTAATAGGACCAACATAAGTTTCAGGAGAATTTCTAGGTCGCCATACAATACCAGAGCTTTTATCCCATTGGTTTATCGGCGCATCGTTCACAAGTGAAGCAAGGGTAAATCCATGTTCGAGCGCAGCAGAATAAATAAAGGGTTTAATATTTGAACCGACTTGACGTTTGGCTTGAGTAACACGATTAAACTCACTTTGTTTGAAACTAAAGCCGCCAACGGCTGCTTTAATAGCGCCATCGTCTGGAGATAGCGACACAATAGCAGCGCTAGCCCTTGGAAGTTGACCAAGACGGTAATTGTTATCTGGCATTTTACTGACTAAAATAACATCCCCGTATTTGAGAATATCTGCTGCTGCTTTTGGTGGGGAACCTTGTTTTTGATCGTTAATATAAGGACGAGCCCAGGCTAACCCTTGCCAGTTGATAGTGGCACTCTCTTCATTACGTAGTTGAATAGCGACAGACTTTTCTTCAACTTTAGTCACTACCGCCGGTACTAACATTTGGTAATAGTTAGCCGCCAAAAGGGCCTTAACTATTTCATCTTGGCTAATAGTTGTTGATTTTTTTTCAGAGGTTTCACTTGCCGGATATTTTGCGTCAGGTAGTTTTTGCGCAGGTAGTAATGACGATATGGGACCTCGATAACCATGACGTTGGTCATAATTTAATAAATTATTAACCAGAGCTTGTTCGGCTGCAGTCTGTAGTTTTGCAGTCACAGTGGTAAATACTTTGTAACCTTCGGTATAGGCTTTTTCTTTTCCATAACGTTTAAGTATTTCATTATGAGCCATTTCAGCTACATAAGGGGCATTTAACTCTATTTCAGCACCATGTCTTTTACCTGTAATTGGTGCACTTTTTGCTGTTTGATATTCTTGGTCAGTGATATAACCACTGACTTTCATGCGATATAGTACGACTGAACGACGGGCTTTAGCACGTTTAGGTGAACGAATAGGATTTAATGTCGAAGGGGCTTTAGGCAAACCGGCTAGCACAGCGATCTGAGCAAGCCTAAGCTCGTTTATCTCTTTACCATAATATACTTGCGCAGCAGCACCAAATCCGAATGACCTGTGACCGAGTGGAATTTTATTGATATATAGCATTAAAATTTCATCTTTGGTGAGTAAACTTTCAATATGAAATGATAAGAATATCTCTCGAATTTTACGGGTGTAGGTTATTTCACGGGTAAGGAAAAAGTTACGTGCCACCTGCATGGTAATAGTACTGGCGCCACCTTTGTCCTGACCCATTAATTTAGCAAGTACCGCCCGTCCCATACCTATTGGATCAACCCCAAAATGCATATAAAAACGGTCATCTTCTGTTGCTAAAAGTGCATCAATAAGTTGTTGAGGCACTTGTTCTATCACCAATGGAATGCGCTTTTTTTCACCAAATTGAGAAATTAACAGACCATCTTGGCTATAAATTTGTAATGGTGTTTGCCAGTGCAAATCTTTTAGTGATTCAACACTCGGTAATTCAGAACGCATTGAAATATATAAACTATAAACACCGATAGACACTAAAATAAAGAGAGTCAAACTGACTTTTAATAATTTTTTGATTGAAAACACAGTAAAAGCCCAAGAAGTGGATAAAAATGTAAGATAGTACTAGTATATCGTTTAAAAGCATGTAATAAATGTATTTATGCGTATTTTGCGTCTAAAATAATTACAAAAATAAAATTGTAGGTCGATATGCTAGACAATTTGTGGAAAAAGAAAAACTCAATGATGGTGGGGATCGATATAGGTTCTCATTCAGCGAAAGCTGTCTTATTGAGTCAAGGTGACGAGGGCTTTGTAATTGAAGACTTCGCTATTGAGCAAATGCCCCGAGGTTCAGTTGTTGATCGTGAAATTCAAGATATAGAAGCTGTCGGAGCCGTGATAGCTAAGCTCAGAAAGAAAATATCCTCCAAAGCTACGGATGCAGCAGCTGCAGTATCAGGTCAGACTGTTATCACTAAAATGATTTATATGGATGTTGCCTTGACCGAGGATGAACTTGCTAGCCAGATAGAGATTGAAGCAGATAGCCTTATTCCATTTCCACTTGATGAAGTTAGTTTAGATTTTGAAACCCTAGATATTAATGAATCTGACCCTAGTAAAGTCAATGTATTACTTAGTGCAGCGCGAACGGAGTCAATTGAAGCTCGTGTTGCCGCATTAGATGCCGGTGATTTCCACGCTAAAGTGATTGATGTTGAATCTTACGCTGTTGGTCGAGCTTATGATTTGTGCCTAACACAGCTACCTGAAGATGCAAAAGATAAAGTGGTGGCGATTGTTGATATTGGCTCAACGGTTACACTTTTTTCAGCAACTGATGCAGGTAAACATATTTATAGTCGGGACCAAATGTTTGGCGGAGAACAGTATACTCGCTCTATCGTGTCTTATTACAACAAATCATTCGAGCAAGCGGAAGAAGCTAAAATCTCTAACGACTTACCGCCAAATTATACTTTTGAAGTTTTGGCACCTTTTCATACTGTTTTAATGCAGCAAATTCGCCGTGCGATTCAGATGTTTTTAACGACAAGTGGCCAAGAAAAAGTTGATTATTTGTTGATTTCTGGCGGTACAGCTGCACTAGAAGGTGTTGAGAGTTTACTTACTGAGGAATTAGGCATACATACCGTTATCGCTAACCCATTTAATGATATGGCATACGGTGAGTCTATTGAATCAGAAGAGCTTGCAAGTGTTGCACCCCAACTAATGGTCGCAACCGGTTTAGCCTTAAGGAGTTTTACGCCATGGCACATATAAATCTACTCCCTTGGCGTGAAGAAGCACTAAAGGCGCAGCAAAAAGAGTATTTTACCATTTTAGGTGCAGTTGCTTTACTCACTTTAGCATTAGTCCTAACGGTTAATTTTTATTACCAAGCTCGTATTGATGGTCAAAGTAGCAAAAATCAATATTTAAAAAATGAAATAGCACAACTTGATATTCAAATTGCTGAAATAAAAACCTTAAACGATAAAAAAGCAGCGTTACAAAAACGTATTAATGTTGTTGAACAGTTACAGCGAAGTCGAAATGTAGGTACACAAGTACTTGATGAGATTGCTAAAATAATCCCTAATGGTATTTATATCATTGAATTATCAAAACAGGGTAATACTTTGCAGCTTACCGGTAAAAGTGAATCGAACAACCATTTAGCGAACATGATTCGTGCGGTTGAGTTATCTGATTTATTTGTGAATGCAACCCCTGAGTCTATCACCGCTGATGACGGTTCACCTAAGTTGCTTAGTAGTTTTAAGATGAAAGTTGAAATAAAAGGTTTAGTGAATGATGTTAACAAAGGGGGCAAATAATGAAATTTGATGCATCCCAATTTGATAACCTTGAACTTGACAATATTGGGCAGTGGCCAGCTGCGGCGAAGTTGATTTTAGCCATTTTCCTCGCAGTAACTGTCGCATTTTTGGGTTATATGGGCTTAATTAGCGATCAAATGAAACAACTTGATCGTGTCTCTGCAGAAGAAATCACTTTAAAAGAATCTTATCGTACTAAATACCATGTCGCGGCTAATTTAGAATTGTTTCGTGCTCAAATGGTTGAAGCAGAAGATACTTTCGCTAATCAATTGCGTAGCTTACCAAATAGCCATGAGATTCCTGGCCTATTAGACGATATTACCTTTGTTGGCACAACGAGTGGTTTAGATTTTGTAAGATTAGAATGGCAACCAGAAATTAGTAAAGAAATATATATTGAATTACCAATTGATATTGAAGTGGTAGGTCCATATCACTCCTTTGGGCAATTTGTCAGTAAGATTGCGGGTTTACCAAGAATTGTGACTGTGCATGACTTTAAGATAAGTATTCCTCAAGGGGATAGTGATAGCTTAAGTTTAAAGTTACAAGCTAAAACCTATCGTTATCAAGAGGAGACCGCCAAATGATAACTGTCAATTTGACCTCGAAGAGAATCATGCTTAGCATAATGACGCTTACTTTGGCATCTGGTTGTTTTGATGATACTTCTGAAATAAAGGCTCATATGGCTCAGGTGAAAGCAACAACGACTAATTACATTGCTCCTATGCCTGAGGTTCACCCCTTTAATCACATTGCTTATTCAGCTGATGATCTCCGTAGCCCATTTGTATTGCCTAGGCCTGAAGCTATTCAGCAAAAAATGCAACAAATGGCAGGCTGCTTAAGCCCTGATACTAATCGCCGAAAGCAACCGTTAGAAAAATATGCTTTAAGTGATTTAATTATGCGCGGCACCTTGGGTGATGCAAGTATGCTTTGGGTGTTACTCGAGGCTTCAGATTTAAGCTTACATAGAGTTGCGGTCGGGAATTATCTTGGCTTGTTTAATGGCCGAATTACACAGGTGAGTGCAAAAACAGTGAAAATAATTGAATTAGCTCCAGATGGTGCAGGATGTTGGGTAGAGCGTGAAGCAACATTAAATATCGTTCAATCTGAAGAGTCAAATAAGTAAAGGAATTAATAATGCTATTTAATCAAACGAAAAATTATAAAAGCTTTACTGCCATTAAAGAGCTCTGGCTGACAACGCTGTTTTTATTGTCTACGATCTTACTTTCACTTTCTGTGAATGCAGCTAATGAAGATGCTTCTGTTGATGCTAATAAATTGATGGGCATCTCATATAACACCATTAAAAGTGATCAAATAGCTTTGGTTTTTAGTTTTTCACAAAACATTACTAGCCTACCCGAAGTGAAAACATCAATGGCACCCGCTTTTGTTGAAGTAACTTTTGATGCCAGTAGTTTTGATGAAAATCTGAAAGAAACGTTAATAAGCCATGCTGGCGTAAAAGAAGTTAAGTTAAGCGCTACTACAGAAAAAATTGTTGCGCTAATTAGTTTAGAGAAACTGGCTGTTTTTGATGTCTCATTAAATAGCGATAAAGAATTTTCGATCACCTTTAACTATGGTGAATCTGCGGAAGTTGTGGAGACATTGAATCCCGCAGGAGAAGAGTTTATTAACCACATAGAGTCAATTGACTTTAGATTAAACGGGAATAATGAAGGGCAAATATTAGTATACCTAAAAGATAATATGCTTGCTGCTGATGTTAATGATAAATTAGGGAAGTTAAATGTTGAATTTCATAACACTGAAATAATCGATGACTTAATTTATAAGTTGGATGTGACAGATTTTGGAACGCTAGTTACCAGTATTGAGACCTTTAAAGAGGGACGAAATGCACGGTTAGTTATTGAAGCGGACAGTGACTTTATCTTTACCCAAAAACAAGAAGGGAATTTGTTTATCCTTACGGTACAAGAAAAACCTGAAAAAGCACCCTCGTACTTAGGTGAAACGGATGATTTTAATGGTCGGAGTATTTCATTAAGCTTTCAAGATATTCCTGTACGTACAGTTCTACAGATTATTGCCGATTACAATGAATTCAATTTAATTATCAGTGATACAGTTACAGGTAATATTACCCTCCGCCTTGATGGTGTGCCATGGGACCAAGCATTAAGTATCATCTTAAAAGTTAAGGGTTTAGATAAACGTATGCAAGGTAATATTCTGATGGTAGCTCCTGCAGATGAATTAGCGGCCCGCGAAGCACAAACTCTGCAAGCAAGGCAGCAAGTTGAAGAGTTGTCTACTTTGTACTCTGAGTATGTGCAAATTAATTATGCGAAAGCTAGTGAGTTTGCAGAGTTGATTAAAAATGAAGATACCAGCATCTTATCTGCTCGCGGTAGCGTGTCGGTAGATGAACGTACCAATACATTACTAATACGTGATACAGCAAAAAGCATTGAAGATATAAAGCGTATGGTGACGATTCTTGATGTCGCAATACGACAAGTTGTGATTGAAGCGCGTATGGTGACAGTAAACGATAATTTGAATGAAGAGTTAGGAATACGATGGGGAGCGACCAATACTGATGGTGAGAGTACCACTTCAGGAACTTTAGAGGGTGTTGATGTCGCTCGTGGTGGTGAAGTACCTTCATTAGGTCAAAGGTTAAATGTAAATTTACCTGTTGCGACACCTGCAGGTACAATTGCTTTTCAGGTTGCTAGGTTAGCTAATGGTACTATTTTAGACTTAGAACTTTCAGCGCTTGAGAAAGAAAGTAAAGGGGAAGTGATCGCAAGTCCGCGTATCACCACCTCAAACCAAAAAGAAGCTTATATAGAGCAGGGCGTTGAGATCCCATATCAAGAAGCTGCATCAAGTGGTGCAACAGCCACTCAGTTTAAAAAAGCAGTATTAAGCTTAACCGTAACGCCACATATCACCCCAGATGATAAAATTATTTTAGATTTAATCGTTACACAAGATACAGTATCAGAAGTTAAAAGTGGTTTAGCTCCAGCCATTGATACTCAGAGAATTGGAACGCAGGTTTTAGTGAACAATGGTGAAACAATTGTTTTAGGTGGTATCTATCAGCAAGCGATTATCAATACCGTATCCAAAATTCCCATTTTGGGAGATATTCCATATTTAGGTTGGTTATTTAGAACATCAAGCCAACTCAATCAGAAGAAAGAGCTGTTAATCTTTGTTACACCACGAATCGTAACAGAACAGTTTTAAGTATTATTATTGAAAAATCCATTGAATGCTGTGTGATTTAGCCATTTAATGGTTTTTTTAGTTTAATAACAGAGTTTTTAACTAAGATTGTACTATTGTTACTTGCAATTCATAGCGAACACTTGCGATAATTACGCCCTTGAAATTTCCGAGGGAGACCTCTTTTGCGTCATAAGCTCTATTTCACAGTATTTAGACTTTTGACTGTTCTGTTCACACAACGAGTATTAAGTAAATCTAATGGCAGAAAAACGTAATATATTCCTTATAGGCCCTATGGGTGCTGGTAAAAGCACTATCGGTAGAGAAATAGCAGACCGATTGCATCTTGAGTTTTTTGACTCTGATCAAGAGATAGAGCGCCGTACAGGAGCAGACATTGCTTGGGTTTTTGATCTTGAAGGTGAAGAAGGTTTCCGCAGAAGAGAAGAAACAGTTATTGAAGACTTGAGTGAAAAACAAGGTATTGTTTTAGCTACAGGTGGTGGCTCAGTTATTAGTACTAATGTCCGCAATCATTTATCAGCACGAGGTATAGTGGTTTATCTTGAAACCACTATTGATAAACAAGTCGCTCGAACTCAAAGAGATAGACGTCGTCCTCTGTTACAAACTTCTGAAGAACCGCGTACAGTGCTTGAAAATTTAGCTGTAGAGCGTAACCCTCTTTACGAAGAAATTGCCGATATAATCGTGCAAACAGACGACCAAAGTGCAAAGGTTGTTGCCCATAAAATAATTGAAAGATTAGATTTTTAATTTAATCTTTGCAGGACCTTAGTAATATTCTGATATGGCAATTCTTAATCTTGATTTAGGTACGCGAAGTTATCCAATCTACATCGAATCAGGTCTGATAAATAAAGCAGGCCTGTTTTCATCTCATATTCGCGCAAAACGAGTATGTATCGTAACAAATGATATTGTTGCACCGCTGTATCTTGATTCCTTAAAAGCAAAATTAACCGATTATATTGTGGATGAAGTCATACTTCCTGACGGTGAAGCAGAAAAAAGCTTAGCTAACTTTGAAGTGATTATGTCTCACTTGCTTAAACAGGAGCACGGTAGAGACTCTACTTTAATCGCGTTAGGTGGCGGCGTTATCGGTGATATAACCGGTTTTTCTGCAGCTTGTTATCAACGTGGTATTAATTTCATACAAATCCCGACCACTTTACTTTCACAAGTTGATTCATCAGTTGGTGGAAAAACAGCCGTTAACCATCCTCTTGGTAAAAATATGATTGGCGCTTTTTATCAGCCTCAAGCCGTTTTTATTGATATTGATAGTCTGACAACGCTTCCTGTTCGTGAGTTTAACGCAGGAATGGCTGAAGTCATTAAGTACGGTATATTAGGTGATAAAGCATTTTTCCTTTGGCTTGAAGATAATATCTCATCAATTAAGTCCGGTGATAAACAAATCCTCGCCGAAATGATTGAAAAGTGTTGTCAATGTAAAGCTGATATCGTCGCTTGTGATGAGAAAGAGTCAGGTGTTAGAGCGCTACTTAATTTAGGTCATACCTTTGGTCATGCTATCGAAGCCGAGCAAGGATATGGTAAATGGTTACATGGTGAAGCTGTTGCTACTGGCATGGTACTTGCTGCTAAGTTAGCAGTAGCAATGAATTTGCTTGAAGTGTCAGAACTTCGACGTATGGAAGCATTAATCGCAGCGTTTGATTTACCTGTAACTGCTCCACAAAATATGGGCTTCGCTGAATTTATTCGCCATATGCGTCGAGACAAAAAAAATATTGCTGGTAAGCTTAGGTTTATAATACCAACAGCTATTGGTCAATCTGAAATTCGTGACGATGTCACACAAGATACGCTTCAAGAAATTCTATAATCATATTTTCTCATAGACGAGTGCCTATGAGATGAATTTAGAGCATAGAAAGGAATAAGCATGTCTGCATCTGCAAACACTTCTTCAATACAACAAACCGCACAAATGCTTCGACCGAATGCACCTATGCCTTCTATTGAAAGTATAGGCACCAGCGTAACCTCAAGAATAGAGTATAATTTACGGTTTTCTAAACAAGTCGTATTGGTCGTTGGTAATAAGACTGAGCAATACTCACAGCTAGCGAGTCAATTTCTTGTTAACCTCTCAGATGTAAAATCGGATGTAAGCCACCTTAATACTCAAGACAGGCAAATCAATGTGGCATTTGTTTCAGCATCATCTAAATTAAATGATATTCAGATGCGATGTCGTTTAATTGAGCAGTTATTTGTAAATACATTATTTGATCCTGAACAATCTCTTGCTGTTAGTGTATTGCGGTTTGCAACCCAGCAGGGAGAATCTATTTCTATCGTTATTGACCATGCACACGCACTTTCGTTGCAAGTTAAATACGAACTATGTCAACTAGTCAGTTTGGCCAAAAAAAATAAACTGACGATCAACGTTGTGCTTTTTGGTTTAATGGAAGCGGGACAACAACTAGCGATAAATCAAAGTTTATTCAAGAACAAAGTGGCTGTCATCGATGCAAGTAATGGCCAAATATTAAGTCTGGATGATAATAAAATGGTTGTTGAAAAAAGTATTAGCCCATTGCGGTCATGGCAAAAAGTAAGCTTGGTAAGTGCTTTGGTACTTATTGCTGCAGCACTTATCTGGGTCTACTTGATAATAGCTGAGGATATTAATCAACAGGCTTTCAATGCAAAAGGTATTATGGTGTTAGGTGATAATAATACAGTTGCCACAAAGCCTAGTTTAAGTAATGATGCAATTGATGAAACGACAATACAACTGCAGAAGCAGCACAAGATTGAGTCGATTGAAAATTCGATTAATGCTAATCAAACGGCACTTATTACCCAAGCAACCAGCGAAGACATTAATCAGCTTTTAATTACGGTTAATTCCGATAAGTATATCGAGAAAATACCCGCGGAAGTTACTGACGTTTTACAAGCCTTAATGGGAGTCGCCAAGCAAGTTGATAACAATGTTGCTAGTACTACAGAAGACGATGCTAGTGAAGGTCAAACGATTGAAATAAGTAATAACTATTACCAAACGAAAGCAACAGAATATAAAAACGGATACGTCGTCCAAGTTTCAGTTATTTCAGATGATAACTTGTTGCAACAATTCTTAAAAGAATACTCAAAAGAAAACTTTTACACCTATCAAAGGCAGCTAAAAGGAAATCGCTTCACGGTTATTACGTCAAAAGTATTTCAAAATAAAGTGGAAGCTACAGCAGCTATTGAGCTATTACCGACACAACTGATAGAGCGCAAGCCTTGGGTTAAGTCTATTTCATCAGTTATCAATGAAATGAATACCTTTACTGGATAATTCAAGCTACAATCCGCCTTTAATTTTTAAGTCAACTACAGCTTAGCTCAGGCATCCTGAAACGAGCATCTTCAAGTTACTTGGGTATAAGTAGAATAATAGAGGCAAGCATAGTTTAGACTGGGAATAACGAGACTCATTAGATTAGACTTCTACTCTTTGTTCCTGCTAAGATCTATGTAAAGTAGTACAACTGCTATAATTCTTCAGAAAATAACGCCAGCATAAATTACAGCATTGGCAATAAGGTCTAGAGTGAGTAAAGATACATTGCAAACCAATATGCGATCTCCCTTAAAGTGGGCTGGAGGGAAGAAACGTGTTGTAGGTGAAATCCTCAAAGTTTTACCTATTAAAGGTAAAAAAAGATTAGTTGAACCCTTTGTTGGTGGTGGCTCTGTTTTCTTGAATATAGACTTTGATGAATATTTATTAATAGATATGAACAAAGATCTTATATCTTTATTTAATTTTATCAAAAATAAATCGGCTCAATTTATTACCGATGCACAAGTGTACTTTACTGGTGATTATAATGATCCCGAAAAGTATTATGAATTACGTAAACAATTTAATGAGTCGAGTGATCCATACACACGTTCATTGCTATTCTTGTATTTAAACCGACACGGTTATAATGGTTTATGCCGCTATAATAAAAGTGGTGGTTATAATGTACCGTTTGGTCGATATAAACACCCTTACTTCCCAAAAGCAGAATTAGAATATTTTTCAAAAAAAGCTCAGAGAGCCACTTTTTTACAAGGTGATTTTGAAACCGCATTTACGCAAATTAAAAGTGATGATGTGATTTATTGCGATCCGCCGTACTCTCCAATTAATAGAACCGCTAACTTTACCGCTTATGCAGGTAATTCATTTACCGATAAAGACCAAAGCCGATTGGTGGATTGTGCTGTCAAAGCAAAAAAACGAGGTGTGGCGACAATTATTTCCAATCACCATGTCGACTTTACCCGTGAATTATATAAAGGTGCAGATAAGAGAGAGTTTTTCCAAGTACAACGTTCGATAAGCCAGAAGGGTAAAGGGCGTGTAAAAGTGAAAGAAGTCTTGGCTCTTTATAAATAAAGCTCACGCTATCGGTGGTGATTATTTAATGATGTGTTATTTTCTCTTTAAAAGATAACACTCCTACCTTTCCTTCAGCCCCAGTAGCAATAAATAGATAGTCATCGCTTGCTAAACTATAGAACCCTTGAGTAAGTCCCTCCGCCTGTTTGTTAATAAGTACCTGCCAAGTATTCCCCGCATCAAATGATATATCAGTAGATGTTTTCCCTGTTGTTAGACAGATTTTATCTTGGCAAGATATTGCTGTTCTTAAGCCTATACTGCCGGTATTTATTGGCTCACAGAGTTCATCATTTAACCGAACCATATTAGCATACGCCCTATGTCTTTGAAGGTAATCACCACCAATAACAAAGGCTTGCTCTAAGTGATTTAAAGCAACAGAATAGCCAGCTGATGTTTGTGTGTCTTGATACAAGGGCACAGAGTCACGTTGCCAGATTTCTCCTGAATCTTGGCTTACAAAGACACTATTACTACTGCCTGTTACCCAAAGAGAGTTCTGTATTATTGCCGTACCGCGTAGAGAGGCTTTATTCGGCATTTGTGAAAATGACCAGACTGCAGCAGGGGCACTTAAGGTAGGTTTCGGCGTATTATCAGCTGATAAAAGACTAGCATAGACAATGACAGTAATTAGCAGTATTTATTGAACGGTTTTATTTAACATCAAAGATCTTCATAGATAATCTTGGCAACAAGAGAGTAAATTATTAACTATGAAGAGCAATTTTTTTGTATGAAATATATCTTTATTTTCGCTTCACTATGAGCCTTGTGTTCGTTTGGAGAAAGTTATAGATAGGCTAAAATAAAACTTACGAAGTACTCGGCATGACTAAGCTAACAATAGCCACTAGAGCACCAATAAAAATCAAGACAGAGATTAGCCCTACAATAATAAAGTGGCTTAACTTGCCTTCTGTAAAATCGCGCTTGCGGGCACTTTCATTTTGCACGCCAAAAAATGCAGCTGCAACGCTTTTGAAAGTATCTTTCAAATTAGTTTGAATGATATTGACCACCTTAACTGTAACTTCAATTGAAGCTAGAATGAATTAACTCGTTCAAGTCTAAAAAATGCAGATGTGTTGACTTACTGTCGCCTGACAACCAAGAAATCCAGCTTTTATTAGACATATTACTTACATAACAGGGATGGTTTGTATGGTTCATAGGTAAATTTGATTTAATAGCCATACATGAGCTTAGGCGCTGTACTTGACGGTTTTGTGGATCAGAATATTCATTTACCGTAAATGAGGCAATTATAGTGAGAGTGAATGCAAGAAATAAATGCTTCATTTTTGAAGAGTAAACGTTTGTCAGAATCCGCTTCGACATAGTATTTATACTTTAAACTAAAAGAGGTGAGCAAGTATAAGCTATGTTCACCTCAATGTCTTTGCTTGTTTTTTCAGCTATCAATAAAATAAGCTATCAATGGATTATAAATCAATGTCAACACTGTAACCAACGTAGAATTTCACATCATCACTGCTACCACCATCGTCGTAGTCAGTTTTAGAAACACCAAAAGTGAAATTGTCTTTGCTTATTGATACACCAAAATCAGTTGAGTCAGTTGAGAAGTCGCCACTGTAATTACCAAGGTGAAAATTGACTTCAGCTTCATTACCCAGAGCTAAAGCATAATCGGCATTAACGTAGATAGAATCACCAGCATCAATATCATCAAGAGATGCTGATGCTAATATAGCAACACCTACCGTTAAGCCAGTAAAAGTGAAGCTGCCATAGATTTCAGAAAAGTCTGCATCATCAGCATCAGGGTAAGCAAAGTAGATAAAACCAACATCATATGACATGCTTTCATTGATATCTGCACCAAAACCAGCGTACAAATCCAATTCTGTACCACCCCATGCATTAGATACCCATGTACCGGTATAAAAACCAGAATCAGAAGCATAATCAATACCACCAGAAACCGCAGCATCACCACCTGTTTGCTCAAGGCCACGCCATAAATAGTTGTTAGTAGCAGCTACGTTAGCTGATAAACCTTCAGTAGCTGATGCTTGAAAAGAAATTGCTGAAGCCGCTAGTAGTGATGTTACAGCGATAGTTGTTATTGTTTTTTTCATAATCAGTCTCTTTGTATTTAATAATTGTTTAATAGTGGAGTTGCAATCTTGATGCCTAGATCAATTTTTGGCAGGTTTGTAAATTTTAACTATAAATATCAGTTGATTAGTTTACTTGGTACTCATGCGACTTATTTATAGAGCATAGCTTACATATCAGAATGAGCAATATTGGTGCACTTTAAATCAATATTGCTCAAATAAAGTGCAATAGAAAAGTTGAAGCTATAGTACGGAACTCGCATTTTCAGTTAGCATGGGTATAATAGCGGCATATTTTTCTAGGATGTTATGCTCATGTCACCATTTTTAATTGCTCCTTCTATTTTATCTGCCGATTTTGCTCGTTTAGGTGATGATGTTGCCAATGTTTTAGCTGCGGGAGCAGATGTTGTTCATTTTGATGTAATGGATAATCACTTTGTGCCTAACCTAACGTTTGGCCCAATGATTTGCCAAGCATTACGTGACTACGGCATTAAAGCACCTATTGATGTGCATTTAATGGTTAAGAACGTTGATACATTAATACCCGCTTTTGCAAAGGCTGGTGCAGACATCATTACTTTTCATCCAGAAGCCAGTGATCATATTGATAGAAGCTTACAACTTATTAAAGACAATGGTTGTAAGGCAGGTTTAGTACTTAATCCTGCTACACCACTGCATTGCCTTGACTTTGTAATGGATAAATTAGATGTCATCTTATTGATGTCAGTTAACCCTGGTTTTGGTGGACAGTCTTTTATTCCGACCACATTAGATAAATTGCGCTTAGTAAAAGAAAAAATCAAAAAAAGTGGCTACGACATACGTTTACAAGTAGATGGTGGCGTAAAGGCTAACAATATTGCCGAAATTGCCGAGGCTGGTGCAGATATGTTTGTTGCGGGCTCAGCAATATTTTCGCAAGATGACTATAAAGTAGCGATTGATGAAATGCGTGCTGAATTAGCTACCGTTTCACAATAAGCTAAAGTTAAAATTAAGCTAAAGTGAAAATTAAGAATTTTAAGGGAAAAAGAAATGACAAGTAAACCTATTGTATTAAGTGGCTGTCAGCCGTCAGGCGAGTTAACTATTGGTAATTATTTAGGCGCATTAAAGCAATGGGTTAATATGCAGTCAACACACGAGTGTTATTACATGCTTGTTGATCAACACGCAATAACTGTGCGTCCTAAAGCTGAAGATTTACGTAATGCTACCTTAGATGGTTTAGCCTTGTACCTTGCGTGTGGAGTCGACCCAGAGCAAAGCACTATCTTTATTCAATCGCATGTTCCTGAGCATGCCCAATTGAGTTGGGTGCTAAATTGCTATACGCAAATGGGCGAATTAAATCGCATGACGCAATATAAAGATAAGTCACAAAAATCTGAAGCGAACATGAACTCTGGTTTATTTACTTATCCGGTATTGATGGCAGCTGATATCCTTCTTTACGGTGCTGATCGTGTCCCTGTTGGTGATGATCAAAAGCAGCATTTAGAGCTAGCACGCGATATTGCTACTCGTTTTAATAACCTTTATGGCGATATCTTTGTTGTGCCAGACCCTTTTATCCCAGAGCAGGGCGCACGAGTAATGAGCTTGCTTGAGCCGACAAAGAAAATGTCTAAGTCTGATACTAACCCAGGAAATTTTATTGGTTTATTAGAAGATCCTAAAAAAATTGCTAAGAAAATTAAACGTGCAGTAACTGATTCAGATGAAGAAGCCAACATTTACTTTGATCTTGAAGAAAAGCCAGGTGTTTCTAATTTATTGTCATTACTGTCATGTGCGACAGGAAAAACAGTTGCTGAGTTAGTGCCTGAGTATGAAGATAAAATGTATGGACACTTAAAAGGTGATGTAGCCAATGCTGTGGTAGAATTATTAGAGCCAATTCAAGCTAAATTTCATGAATACAGAGCTGACCAAGCATTCTTAGAAGAAGTGATGCGTAAAGGTGCCGAAAAAGCGTCAGAACGTGCTAGCAAAGTACTTGCTAAAGTATATGAAGCGGTAGGTTTCATCCCTCGTCCGTAAGTTGAATATCGAACTCTGAGTTTTGAATTTCGATTACTAAGCATAATACCAAGTTGATTAAGTTCTTTCCCACTCAGCGAGAATTAAAAGGCTTAAAGGCAAGGCATTGATTGATGAGAA
>CAJXYE010000046.1 GCA_913063325.1 uncultured Colwellia sp.
CCTTTATTTACTTTACCGTTATAGATGTTCCATAATTCTGGACGTTGGCTTTTTGGATCCCAACGATGGTTTTCATCGCGGAATGAATAAACACGTTCTTTAGCACGTGATTTTTCTTCATCGCGACGTGCGCCACCAAAAGCAGCATCAAAACCAAATTTGTTTAATGCTTGTTTTAAGCCTTGAGTTTTCATGACATCGGTATGCGTAGCACTACCGTGGGTAAAGGGACCCATGCCCATTTCAATACCTTCAGGATTTTGATGCACAAGTAATTCAAAACCATACTCTTTCGCAATTTTGTCACGAAAGGCAATCATTTCTTTAAATTTCCAATTAGTATCAACATGCAATAACGGGAAAGGTATTTTACCTGGGGCAAAAGCTTTGCGAGCCAAATGTAGTAATACTGCCGAGTCTTTACCGACTGAATACAACATCACGGGATTATCAAATTCAGCTGCTACCTCACGAAAAATATGGATAGATTCAGCTTCAAGTGTTTTTAAATGGGTTAAATTCATTGCTAATATAAACTTTATGAAAAATTAATGAGCTTATGATGCCATAAATAGATATGTTTTCCATCATAACAAACGCATTTTATATAACAAAAAGTAATAAGCACACCTATTATTAACGTTTTTAATCTAAAGTAGATCTCGTTTTCAGAGTCCTCTGTCAAAGTATAAAAAATATTATAAAAAAGTCAGCCTAGGCTGACTTTTAGAAAGGGTTTCCTTTAACTCCTTTAAAGACTTAATCTCGCTTTATTTTGGCTAACAATTTTCTCACCAATACCACTAACCTTAATGAGTTCATCAACTGATTTAAAGCCCCCCATTTGTTGTCGATAAACAATAATAGCTTGTGCTTTAGTATCTCCAACGCCTTTTAAGGTGGTCAATTGTTCAAAGGTTGATTCATTCAGGTTAACAACATGCTTCTCTGTTACTTGTGAATTCTGTGTTTTAACAGACTGAGATACACTAACCTCCTTGGTAAAACCAAGCGGAGAGTTAACAAGTAAAATAAAGCCTAATGTTAAGGCCGACATAGTTCTATTGAGGTATTTTGGCTTATTATTCATCTTTCATTCCTTGTAAAGTAATACGTTAATAATTAACTGCCAAGCGCCCACTACAAAATCGAGTAATTACGTAGCAGTCCTTATTAGGTGTAGTTGTCAAACTTTCTAAAGTCAAAAAAACTTAATTGACGATATAAATTTTTTACGAGCTGCACTTTCAAGATAGTGGTCTAACTAAACTGAGACAACCCAACACTTATGAGTGAGAATCATTACCATTCGCATTGATGCGGTTGTAGTAAGATGCTAACATTGATTTTACTCTCTAGTCATCTTAAAGGAAGGTGCATGGCGCGCATTTTATATCCATGTTTGTTAGTTCTGTTACTAACCAATATGGCAGTGGCACAACCGACAAAAAAATTTAAAGTTCTCACTAGCTTTACCATTATCGCCGATATAGCGAAAAACATTGCTGGGGAGGCCGCTCAAGTAGAGTCTATGACCAAGGTCAATGCTGAAATTCATAATTACCAAGTAACCCCAAGTGATATCCGCCGAGCCCAAAATGCTGACTTACTTTTATACAATGGCTTAAATTTAGAGCGTTGGTTTGAAAAATTTTTTAATAACTTAAATAATATTCCAAGAGAAGTTGTCAGTAACAATATTGCGCCATTAGGTATTGGCCTAGGTCCATATAAAGGCAAGCCGAACCCTCATGCTTGGATGTCGGCTGATAATGCTAACATTTATATTGATAATATCCGTGCAGCCCTAGTAAAGCACGATCCTATAAATACTGAGCTTTATAATAAAAATGCAAAAATCTACGCCAACAAATTACAAAAAGCACTGGCGCCATTAAAACAGCAGCTTAGCCTCATTCCAGCAGACAAACGTTGGTTAGTAACAAGCGAAGGAGCGTTTAGCTACTTGGCGAGAGACTATCAATTAAAAGAACTATATTTATGGCCCATTAATGCAGATGCTCAAGGTACACCGCAACAAATACGACAGGTAATAGATAAGATTAAACAGCACAAGATCACTACTATTTTTAGCGAAAGTACTGTATCAGCCAAACCAGCACAGCAAGTTGCTCGTGCGACTAACGTACATTATGGCGGCGTACTTTATGTTGACTCCTTAAGTAATAAACAAGGACCTGTCCCTAATTACATAGAGCTGCTCAAAGTAACTTTAACGACTATCAATCAAGGGTTACAACAATAATGCATGGTTTAGAAGTTAACAATATTAGTGTCAGTTATAACAATGGTCATTGCGCATTATCTAATGCTAGCTTCATCTTGCCCATCGGCTCTATTACCGCGCTTGTCGGAATTAATGGCAGCGGAAAATCAACCATGTTTAAAGCAATTATGGGTTTTGTATACCTCAGCCAAGGCGAAGTTGAAATATTAGGGCAATCGGTGAAACAGGCATTAAAAAATAATCTCGTTGCTTATGTACCGCAGAGTGAAGAAATAGATTGGCACTTCCCTATTCTAGTTGAAGACGTCGTTATGATGGGTCGCTATGGTCATATGAACATGTTTAGGCAAGCGAAAGAAAGTGACCATCTACAAGTAGAGCAAGCTTTATCTCGGGTGAATATGAGTCAATATCGCTACCGCCAAATAAACGAGCTTTCCGGTGGCCAGAAAAAACGTGTCTTCCTTGCCAGAGCATTAGCACAAGAAAGTCAGGTTATCTTACTGGATGAACCGTTCACTGGAATTGACGTGCAAACAGAAGAGCAAATAATGGACTTGTTAAGAGGGTTGCGCGCCGAAGGAAAAGTTATTTTAGTCTCAACACATAATTTAGGCAGTGTACCCGAATTTTGTGACAGAACAGTGTTAATTAAACAAACGATTATAGCCCAAGGGTTAACCAAAAACGTGTTTACTCAAGAAAACCTGCAAAAAGCCTTTGGCGGGGTACTACGTCACTTTGTCTTAGCCGGTGAGACCCTGCATAAAGATGATGATGCCAGACAAGTGACTATTTTATCTGATGATGAACGCCCAGTTGTGCTTTATGGTGAACAAGATAACAGTCACTTAAGTAGTCAATTAAACAGGCATGCAAAGTCTACTCACGATGTAGTTAAGCAATGATTGCCGAATTACTAAGCCCTTTTGGCTATGATTACATGCTTAATGCTATGTTAGTCAGCGCCTTGATTGGCGGGGTTTGCGCCTTTTTATCCGTGTACTTAATGCTAAAAGGCTGGTCGTTAATAGGTGATGCGCTCTCTCACTCTATCGTGCCCGGTGTTGCCGGCGCGTATATGTTAGGTTTGCCTTTTGCACTTGGTGCATTTTTTTCCGGTGGTTTAGCGGCAACCACCATGTTATTTCTTCATCAAAAATCTAAACTAAAAGTCGACGCTATTATTGGTTTGATCTTCACTTCTTTTTTTGGTTTAGGCTTATTTATGGTGTCTATATCGCCAAGCTCCATCAATATTCAAACCATAGTACTCGGTAATATATTAGCCATTACTCCCCAAGATACTCTGCAACTTGTGTTAATCGGCGGTATTTCTTTAGCGATATTATTATTTAAATGGAAAGATTTGATGGTTGTTTTTTTTGACGAGCATCACGCCAGAAGTATTGGCATAAATACAGTTGCCCTTAAAATAGTGTTTTTTACTTTACTTAGCGCCTCAACTGTTGCGGCGTTACAAACTGTTGGCGCTTTTTTAGTTATTGCTATGGTAGTTACTCCTGGCGCTACTGCATATCTACTTAGTGATAAATTTTCAATGGTTATCAAGATCAGTGTCGCTATTGGCACATTCAGTGCCTTTTTCGGGGCTTATTTGAGTTACTTTATTGATGGCGCAACGGGTGGTGTTATTGTGTTATTACAAGCCGTCATTTTCCTTCTTGCATTTGTTTTTGCTCCAAAACATGGTTTGCTCGCCAGCAAGAAAAAAGCCAATGATAGCCTTAACAAAAATAAGTTAAAGCCACTTAATGAAAATGGACACATTGATATTAACCGTTGCAAAAGCGAGGTTGACAATGCCATTGTTTGATCCCCTTTTAACAAATGCTTGGATAGCCGTTTTATTAGAGCCTTTTCAATTTACCTTTATGCAACAAGCTTTCACCCTCGTGATACTTATAGCGATACCGACGGCACTGCTGTCTTGCTTTTTGGTACTTAAAGGTTGGTCATTAATGGGTGATGCTATTTCACACTCCATCTTACCTGGAGTAGTTATCGCATATATTATGGCAATCCCTTATGCCGTAGGTGCCTTTGTTGCAGGAATATTTTGCGCTTTAGCCACTGGTTACATCAAAGAGCATACCCGATTAAAGGAAGATACCGTTATGGGCGTTGTTTTCTCTAGTTTATTTGCTTTAGGTTTAGTTATGATGAGTAAAATTGAGTCTGGCGTTCACCTGGATCATATTTTATTTGGCGATATGCTGGGTTTAAGCTGGTCCAATATTGTCGAATCGGCGGTAATTTCAATAGCTGTTATCGGCTTTATGGTTGTCAAAGGTAGAGATCTTGTGGTGTATATATTTGATCACCAGCATGCGAAAGTCATTGGCTTATCTGTGAAATTTTTACATTATAGTTTACTGGTTATTTTATCTCTTACTATTGTTGCATCATTAAAAGTTGTGGGCATGATTTTGGTGATTTCATTATTGATAGCGCCTGGGGCTATTGCCTTCTTATTAACCAATAAATTCAGCCATATGCTCAGTTTAGCGGTCATTATTTCGGTCTTGTGTTCAATCGCTGGCGTTTACCTGAGTTTCTTTATTGATAGTGCGCCAGCGCCGACCATTATAATGATGATGTCATTACTTTTTATTATGGTCTTTAGCTACCAGCAAATAAATAATGTAGTAATGATGAAGAAGCCAGAAAAAACAACTTTCGCCATCAATAACAAACACAATACCAAAGCACCTGTCGATGCTTTGTAGCCCAACGTTATGACTGATATGGCAGCTTACTGCCAAACTATTTTATTTAATTGCGCTTCGCCTTCAGCTAAATTCATTTTAATGACAATATTGTCTTCATCAACACTGATTATTCGCGGTATGCCGCCACCTGCAAATTTTTTATAAATGCTGCGGTCTTCATCCACAGCCAGCGCAATGTTAATGCCACGTTTATCTCGCCAATCTTTAACCGTATTTTCATCTTCTTCTCTGGCGATGGCGATGATATCAATGCTTTTGTCTGCGAGTATCGCTGAGTTATTCAACGCTTTCATTAAGCGGTTTGAGTCCGTACACCAAGTAGCAAAAAGCACCACTACCTTTTTCTTATCACTACGGTGTAAATTCATTTCAACACCATCAATGGTGGTAATTGTACTAATAGGTAATTGATCACCGGTAATAATGTATTCTGGATATTTCGCTGACTCAGCTTGTAAAGCGCCAGTCGTTTTACAAGCTGACAGTGTTAACCATAAACACGTTATTAGACTTAGTTTTATGGTATTAGCTATGGTGTAACCGCTGGCATTATTCATTATCATGTTCAACATTGATGATCCCTGCCTGTTCAATTTTTATTATTCAAATAATTGCTACTACAACAAAATAGTACAATAAAACATATCTAATACCAATTTGATTAAATTTCTTCTCAACTCAGAGCTGTACTCAATGTCCAATAACAAGGCGATTTTTTTTGATTTTAGTCATTCTAAACCAAATGAATTTAACGATGTTAGTGGGCATCGAGTAAGCTACCGCTATAATATCTATGACAATACCGTTATTTTTAACGTTAACTGTCGCAGCCTCATAAAAAAAAGCGCCAAAGCGCCCTTTTTATTTGCCTGTAACTACAGGAGATTATCACTAGATATCCGTTAAGTTATAGCCCCCCATAGGTCAGTTTAGTTGGGTCAAGTAACTGCATTAATTCATGGCGAGATAGTTCTGTATTTTCTTCAGCAACCTCGATAATCGGACGATTCTCTTTATAAGCTAACTTTGCTATTTCAGCCGCTTTAGCATAACCAATGAGTGGATTAAGCGCAGTCACTAAAATGGGGTTACGTGCTAAGGCAATCTTTAAATTGTCTTCACGCACGGTAAAACTAGCAATTGCTTTATCTGCCAACAGCCCACTAACATTACTGAGTAACTTGATGCTATTAAGTAAGTTATACGCGATCATAGGAAGCATAACGTTTAATTCAAAGTTGCCTGACTGACCGCCAATGGTTATCGCCGCATCATTACCTATGACTTGTGCAGCTACCATAGCAGCAGCTTCAGGAATAACCGGATTAACTTTACCTGGCATAATTGATGAACCAGGTTGTAACGCTTCCAGCTCTATTTCACCCAAGCCAGCTAAAGGACCGGAGTTCATCCAGCGTAAGTCATTAGCTATCTTCATAATAGAGACAGCAACAGTCTTTAATTGCCCAGATAAAGCGACAGCGGTATCTTGCGTGCCAATAAGAGGGAAAAAATTATCTGCCGCCTTAAATGTTAGTCCCGTGGTTAGGCTAAGTTGGCGAGCAAACTCATCAGCAAAGTCAGCATGAGCATTAATGCCCGTACCCACTGCCGTACCACCTTGGGCCAATAATTGTAGTTTCGGTTGGATAGCGCGCAATAAATCAATATTTTGATCTATTTGACTAGCCCAACTCATTAAGCTCTGACTAAAGCGCACAGGCATAGCATCCATTAGGTGAGTTCGCCCTGTTTTAACATAACTATCAAGATCTTGTGCTTTTACCTCAATCGTTTGTTTTAATGCTTCTAAAGCAGGTAATAAATCACGCTCAACCGCAATGGCAGCACTGGTATGTATTGCACTAGGAATAACATCATTACTACTTTGACCACAGTTAACATGATCATTGGCACTTACTGCCTGTCCTAACTTTATACTTGCTAAATGGGCAATGACTTCATTAGCATTCATATTTGAACTGGTACCCGATCCCGTTTGATAAATATCAACAGGGAAATGCTGTAATAAGTTAACTGAATTAAGTAAATCATGTACAGAAGCAATAATTGCCTGACCAAGATCTTTTGAAATCAGCCCTAAGGTAATGTTGACCGATGCCGCTGACCCTTTAATCATTAGCAGTGCTCGGATAAACTCTTCAGGCATAGTTTGCCCGCTGATGGGAAAATTATTAACCGCTCTTTGTGTTTGTGCGGCATAAAAGGCTTCCGCAGGGACAGACAATTCGCCCATACTGTCCTTTTCAATACGTGTATTCATAAAATAATCCTTGGATAAATGCCATAACAGTGTCGGTAGTCTCGCTAAAGACTCCTGCTGCCACAGTTGCTTTCAATAAGAGTATTCATGCCCATTAACAGTGGAAGTATTGACTAGTAATATTTAATTCTAGCCATAAGCCCCGTAAACGCTTTTTACTTGTTTCACATTGACTGATACGGTTTAAGTCGGTTAAAGGGCGATAAATATTATCTAAACAAAGTTGACGCCAATGCTCAGGCAACAAGTTATCGCAAATGACATCAAGCAATAACCGAAATTGAGCTTGGTACATTTGCCATCTTTCATCATCATCAGTATTGATATCGCTACCCGTGAACAATGTTTGCTCTGCCATTAGCCAGAATGAAAGTATTTGAGGGTTATTTTCATCTTCGCCATAACGTACTTTTTGACGAATGCTGTTAATCGCTGCTGTCTGTATAGTGAAATAAGTAAAGTTCACGGAAACACCCATTTGATAATGATTCGCATTATCATACAGTGAATTTACTGCTTAAACAATTGACAAGAATAAAATACAACTAAAACATTTATCTACTAGCGCTTTTGCCATAGCTTAATTAGAATAGCGGTCATTATTATTGTAATTATTATCGCCTGGTAATTAGTTTAAGGAAATCATGAGCAAAGCAAGCAGTCTGTTAACCCCAGTATTGGCCAAGCGCCGTGGCAAAAATCCCGATAAAAAAAGCTGGCATAATTTACATGGTAGCAGCAGCAGTTTTGCGCTTTACCAAGCCGCAAAAACAGCAACAACACCAATATTACTCATTACTCACAATACGCCTCAAGCATTAAAAATTGAGCAAGAACTACTTAGTTTAGCTAAAAGTGAGCTATTAAGTGATAATCCAAATCAGGTCAGTATTTGTTTGTTTCCTGATTGGGAAACACTGCCATATGACAATTTTTCTCCGCACCAAGATATTATTTCTCAACGCCTTGCTACCTTGTACCAACTATCACGTATGGAGTCTGGGATAATTATCGTGCCAGTCACCACGCTAGTACAAAAATTGGCTCCTAAACAATACATTGAAGCGAACAGTTTAATAATCAAAACTGGGGATAAAAGAGATTTACACCAAATGCGACAAGCGCTTGAAGCAAGTGGCTATCGTAATGTAGATCAAGTATTAGAGCATGGTGAATTTTCAGCGCGAGGCGCAATTTTAGATCTTTTCCCTATGGGTAGCAGCAAACCCTTTCGCTTAGATTTCTTTGATGATGAAATTGATGAAATCAGACTGTTTGATCCTGAAAGCCAACGTTCAAAAGAAAAAATTGATGAAATAAACTTACTGCCCGCGCACGAATTTCCTATTGATGAAGCCGGTATTAATTTATTCCGAAGCCAATTTCGTGAACAGTTTCAGGGCAATATCCATAAAGAGTCTGTTTATCATAAAGTCAGTAATGGCATTCTGCCTCCGGGTATTGAATATTATCTACCACTGTTTTTTGATAACAATGCTGAAAAAAATCAAACCACTGAAAATAAATCGGCAACGCTAAGCAATACCTTATGTGATTATTTAACCGATAATACCTTAGTGGTTATTAGTGGCGATATTAAAGACTCGTTAACGCAATACTGGCTAGATATTGAATATCGTTACGAGAACAGACGTTATGATCCAACGCGCCCTTTATTACCACCAGAACAACTATTTTTAACCGCCGATACGCTTTATAGTGCCTTAAAACCTTTTGATCGTATCACTATTGCAAAGGAAGCTCTGATAGAGCCAACTCCTGCAGCTGATAATATTAGTTTAGTTTCAGACGGTGCTATTACTGAGGCAAAGGCTGAGGTTAATGAAGCTAAAAGTAAAAGCCGTGAAATATGCTTTGATGTTAAGCCGTTACCCGATTTAACCATTAACCATAAGTTAAAGCAGCCGTTCGATTTAATTAATCAATACATTGCCAGCAAAGAAACGCCCAACAAAGTACTTTTTATTGCACAAAGCCAAGGTCGCCGTGAAAGTGTGCTTGAACTACTTGAACGAGACAATATAAAACCAGCACAATTTGATAGCATTGATGACTTTATTAATGCAACAGATACCCTGGGTATTACCGTTAATAGCTTGACGCAAGGTTTTGCTTTTCAAGCCAAAGGTCACAGTAACAAAAACGCGATTGCTCTTGTCACTGAAGCCGAATTATTGGGCGATCATGTTTCACAAGCTCGCAGGCGAACTAAAGCACAAGATTTACAAGCCGATGCCCTCTTTAAAAACCTAGCAGAATTAACCATTGGCCAACCTGTTGTGCATATAGAACATGGTATTGGTCGATATTTAGGCTTACAAACCATTGAAAATAGTGGAATAGTGACCGAATTCCTTGTGCTTAGTTATGCTAACGAGGCTAAACTTTATGTACCGGTAAGCTCTTTACATTTAATTGGTCGATATTCTGGAGCCGAGAGTGATAATGCTCCACTGCACAAACTAGGTAATGATACCTGGAGTAAAGCGAAACAAAAAGCAGCAGAAAAAGTTCGTGATGTTGCCGTTGAATTACTCGATATCTACGCAAAACGTGCCAGTAATCATGGTTATAGTTTCAAACGTGATAAGCAAGATTATCAAGCTTTTAGTGATAGTTTTGGCTTTGAAGAAACTTTCGATCAAAAACAAGCGATTAATGCCGTAGTAAGCGATATGTTATCGCCTAAAACGATGGACAGACTGGTATGTGGTGATGTTGGTTTTGGTAAAACGGAAGTGGCTATGCGTGCTGCTTTTGTCGCTGTAAATGATGGTAAACAAGTCGCAATACTCGTTCCAACGACCTTACTAGCACAACAACATTATGAAAACTTTCGAGATAGGTTTGCAAACTGGCCAGTAGTAACAGAAGTATTATCACGCTTTAAAACCGCAAAAGAGCAAAAAGAAGTCATTGCCAGAGTAGAGTCAGGCCAAGTTGATATTTTAATCGGCACCCATAAGTTACTTCAAAACAGCATAAAATATAAAGATCTAGGCTTGCTTGTTGTCGATGAAGAACACAGGTTTGGTGTTAAACAAAAAGAGAAAATCAAATTACTACGCAGTAACGTTGATATTTTAACGTTAACAGCCACCCCGATTCCAAGAACCTTAAATATGGCCATGGGTGGTATGCGTGACTTATCTATTATAGCCACGCCGCCAGCCAAACGTTTAGCGGTAAAAACCTTTGTACGTGAGCACGATGAAGCATTAATCAGAGAAGCCATTTTACGTGAAACTTTACGTGGTGGTCAGGTCTATTACTTACACAATCATGTTGATACGATTGATAAAACGGCTGCAGACATTCAAAAGTTAGTACCTGAAGCAAGAGTCGTTACTGCCCACGGACAAATGCGTGAGCGTGAGCTTGAACGCATCATGAGTGATTTTTATCATCAACGCTTCAACGTTATCGTTTGTACCACTATTATTGAAACAGGTATCGATGTACCCAGCGCCAATACTATTATTATGGACAGAGCAGACCATCTTGGTTTAGCACAATTACATCAATTGCGCGGCCGTGTAGGTCGCTCGCATCATCAAGCGTATGCTTACCTGTTAACGCCGCACGAAAAGCGCATGACAAAAGATGCTAAAAAACGGTTAGATGCTATTGCCTCGCTAGAAGATTTAGGCGCAGGTTTTACCCTAGCAACACACGATTTAGAAATTCGTGGTGCGGGTGAGTTATTAGGTGAAGACCAAAGCGGCTCTATGTGCCAAATAGGCTTTAGTTTGTATATGGAAATGCTCGACCAAGCCGTTGCAGCACTAAAGGAAGGTAAGCAGCTCTCATTGAACCAAGTGATGTCAACGCAAACAGAAATTGAATTGCGGGTTCCGGCACTACTACCTGATGATTATATTTTTGATGTGAGTTTACGTTTAAGTTTGTATAAACGTATTGCTAGCTGTAAAAATAAAAATGAGTTAGACGATATTCAAGTAGAATTAATTGACCGCTTCGGTTTACTGCCTCAACCCAGTAAGAATTTAGTTCAAATAGCCAAGTTACGTCTTAAAGCACAAACTATTGGTATCTCTCGTATAGAGGCAAGTGCAACCGGTGGCTCTATTGAATTTAGTAATGATACTAGCGTTGATCCAATGTTAATTATTGGCTTAATTCAAAAGAACCCTGCGGTATACAGCATGGCAGGCGCAAGTAAGTTGAAGTTTGTCAAAGCTAACGATGATACACAAAAACGCTTTACCCTAATTGCTAATATCTTAAATGACTTATCCAAATAGTTAATGATAAACTTGGGCAGAGAAAGTTAATTAAATGCTAAATTAGATAACTTTCTTTGCTCACTAACATGTAAATATTGACTCCGTTCCGCACTTTACTTTGTGAGATGGGCTGTTCAAACGATTTTTGCCTTAAATACATGGATTTTTAATGAAATACCCTTTTCTAATGACCGCCGCATTAACTTCATTATGCTTATTTACAAGTCACCATACTATTGCTGCTCAGAGCAGTCGTGCAATAGCAGAAAAACAGGCGCGTTGGTTTGAAATTGAAGTAATTATTTTTAAACAAATCTCAAAAAAAACAGATAAAGAAGAGCAATTTTCCCCTAGAGACTTAAGCGTTAAAAAGCAACGAGCTTTGGACTTATTAGCGCCCTATTTACAACCTGATATAAGTGCATTAAAGCAGTTATTACCCAATTGTGAGCAAGAAACAACGAAATTACCTTACAACATTATGCCAAGCACTTTATGGGCTGAAAAGGCAGAGAGTGAAAGTGACGAGGTTAACAATTCTGATACAGACACGGATCCCCTGCAAGCAGAAAACCCGCCTAGTCATGATGTCACTCCTGCTGCAGCTTTAGCTTTAGTAAAAGGTAATAAAGAAGTATTAACACCAATTAAGATGCCAGAGACTGAGCTTTTAGCTGCCTCTAATGAGCTGTCTAACGAACCGTCTAAAGAGAATGACGATACCAGCGCAGAGCCAGAGCTGAGTAAAACAAGCTATCAAAGCCAATATACTGATATTGAGCTGCCCGTGTATAGTCAATACCCGAGTACCAGCCAAAGCCCACTATGTGTGATACCCGCTGAATTTTTCCAACAGCATTTAACTGCTGAGCAACTCGAACAGTTTACTATCGATGGTTTTCCTGTAGAGAAATTAACAAATACCGTCAATGGATTGGAGCAATGGCAAGACGATGAAAACGGTAAAATTACTTGGGCAAGTGATAAGTCCTATTTAATTAGCCAAGATTCACTACGATTAAAATCAATTGCTAATAGCATCAGACGCTCTCGCAATTATGCGCCATTGTTACACCTTGGTTGGCGTCAAACAGGGGAAACTAAAAGAAATGCTAAAGCAGTTAAATTATATGCTGGCGAACATCTGAATTTAGATTACCAACAAGCAATTTCTGCTCGCGATGCTGAACAACACTCACTTGAAATCCAAGCTATTATAGAGCAAAGATTACAAGCACAAACGCTATCTAGCCAAATGGATTTAGTCAGAACTGATAACTATGCGACAAACAATGCGACTACTGATGAACAAACGAATGATACTCTGAATGAATCTCAGAACTTAGCGATCAAAAGTGCAGATGATTTCAACCAATTATCTATCTCTGAACAGTTACGCTTGCAAGCAAAACAACAGCAGCTAGATAAGCTATTTCAACAGTTCTCCTTATTAGATAATCAAAGTGAAACTTCTGATAATTCGAGTGGCAATACTCATGAGTTAAGATACAAAGAAGAAGAAGTTAAGCGCATTGTTACTCAGCTTTCCGCTGATATTACTTCAAAAGAGCTAAACTTAATCGTTGATAATAGCTCTGACAATAAAATATTAATCACAAAGCCGTTACAACCTTGGTCAGTTGATGGACTTTTCAAGGTATATTTAGAAAATCGTTACCTCTTTATCGATACTGAATTAAATATTGTCAAAGAAGATAAAGCCTCATCTGTACTGTCTGCTCAGCAAAGAAGATTAAACAAAAGCAGTAAAAATGCTAGTCAAAACAATATGGCATCTTTTAAACAAGATCGCCGTGTGATCTCAGGTGAGATTCATTACTTTGACCACCCTGATATCGGCATGATAGTGCAAATCAGACGTTTTGACCCAAGTAAACCCGCTGATGAAGCAGTAACTCAAGCAAAAAAATAACAGGCTGATTTCAACATTAGTCTCACCCGACATACAATCACAGTAAAAGGTTAATGAAATGGATAAAGAAATTGAAATTCAAGCAGCGGTATTTCGTCGTTTACTAGCACATTTGGATTCACGTAAAGACGTGCAAAATATTGAGTTAATGAACTTAGCTGGCTTTTGTCGTAATTGTTTTAGTAAATGGACAGTCAGTGAAGCTGAAAAGCTAGGTGTCGAGGTAGATATTGATACCGCACGCGAACAAGTATATGGCATGCCATATAGCGAGTGGAAAGAAAAACATCAGCTGCCTGCTACTGAAGAGCAGATGGCTAAGTTTAATGAACTAAATAAAAAATAAATGTTAAGCAGCTAGCAATTGAAAAATGTATCTCCAGCATTTTGTGAAATGCTGGAGATACATTGAATAGTGTAAAATAACTAACCTTATGAAAACTGTGCGATCTCATCTTCGGTTAATTCACGCCACTCACCTGGGGCTAAATCCCCCAACCTAATATCGCCTATCTGCTCTCGGTGTAAACCGACTACCCTATTACCTACTGCCGCAAACATGCGCTTAACTTGATGATATTTACCTTCGGTAATAGTAAGTAATACTTCACTTCTATATGACGTTTCATCGACCAAGTTTTCTTGTGCTACTCGCGCTAATATCGCTGGGCGTGTCAATGAATCTTCGCCTTGTAACTGAAGTCCTTTTTCAAAGCGGGTGATTAAATCAGCTAATTTATCATCGTCAATTTCGCTACGTAACCATACCCTGTATGTTTTTTGACATTGTTTTTTTGGTGAAATGACATTATGTGACCAGCGACCGTCATCGGTTATTAAGACCAAACCTGTGGTATCTGCATCTAATCGCCCGGCAATGTGTAAATCAAAGGCTTTATCAACCTCAATAAAATTCAATACTGAGGGATATACTTCATCCACATTTGAACAAATGCTATCAACAACTTTATGCAAGATATAATAGCGTGAGCCACGCGCAGTTAATTCCTGGCCATCAATGGTAATCGAGTTGTTTTCATGAACTTGCATGGCTGCATTTTTAGCCACTTCACCATTAACTCGAACTTCACCACTTTTAAGCATTTTTTTAGCTTCCGTTCTGGTGAGCTCAGTACTTTTACAAATAAATTTATCTAGGCGCATATCGGCAACTCTAACTGACTATAGGGAAAATACTGCGACATTATCCGCATTCAGCAGTAACAAGCAATAGCTTTTATTGTTAAATACCTATCAATTCCGTCAAAATTAACGCCGAGTTCCTATAAGCTCAAGCCAAAAAAATCCTACGTCTTAAGTAGGATTTTAATATGACTTAGCTGTACGATATAGCGATAACTATCTATTCAGCTTCAGCTAAATACCAATAACCTTGATTTAATAATTCAGTCGCTAATTCTACAAAAGCAGCATTATGGCTCCATTCGCTCATTGCATTTGGCGTTAGCATTACGTTGTCACAAAGTAATTTTACGCCATTGGCAATATCACTTGAAAACTGTAACTCAGTACCATTGATATAACATAAACCTTGTTCAATAGTGTCTTCAAAATAAAAAGCACGTAGACCACCTAAACGTTTAATCGCATGACTATTAAGTAAGTTACTCACCTCTTCCATTTCAAAGGGTTCGTCAGGTAACAAGGTATCAAGGTCATGTTTTGCTGCCGTTAAAAACTGACCGGTAAATGCTTTAAAACTCGCATCATCATCCAATAGGTTTTGAACTTGCGATTTAATACTCGCATAATCATTGTTACTTACTTCACCACTGTGACTAACTACCTGTCTGTCTGGATCGGTTAATAACTGACTACCTTTTTCATTATCAATTAAATGATCAGCAAAAGCACTGAGTACACTTACCGCTGAGTTTCCGCGAAACCCGACTGAAAAGCTCATTGAGGTATCAAGCGAGATGCCTTCATGGGGGAACCCAGGTGGTATATACAAGATATCTCCAGTCTCAAGCTCAACGTCGATGATAGATTCAAATGCTTCTACATGTAATAACGCTTCGTGAGCGGCAAATTCGACATGCTCACCGTTATTTCCTACTCGCCAGTGACGTTTACCTGATCCTTGGCAAATAAAGGTATCATAGTTATCGATATGGGGACCAACACTGCCCCCTGGCATAGCAAAACTTGCCATTATATCGTCTAAGCGCCAGTGAGGAATAAAGCGAAATGGTTCAATAATTTCTGCTGCTTCTTCAGAGAAGTTATCTAATGCTTGCACCACTAAAGACCAATCTTGAGTTCCTAAGTGTTCATAGCTTTCAAAAGGGCCAAAAGCCGCTTGCCATTGTCCGTCTTTTTTATGAACCAAACGAGACTCTATTTGCTCTTCCATCGCAAGGCCTGCTAATTCATCTGGAGCAATAGGGTCAACAAAGTCTTTAAATCCCTGGCGAATAACTACGGGTTTTTTTTGCCAATATTCATCGAGGAATTCTTGCTGAGTCATTTGGTTCAAATTTAAGGTATACATAGTGTTCTCGTTATTAGTTATTACTTTAATTAGCTATTTATACCCGTTGCCATTCAAGATGCTGGTTTCAGAGTGCACTTTGATTGGTAACGGGTATGGCTAAGCTTTATTTCGTTTAAGCCACAGACATGCCGGCAATTTTATGCCAAAAACCATTACATTCAACAACACCATCAAGCACTTTGTTAGTTGGTTGAACTAATTGTGCTCTAAAGTTATCAAGCTGAGTAAAGGCTTCAGTGCTATCAGCACTAATACGGGCAATATCAACCCCCATAGCATCGAGGGCTGGCATTTCATTAATAAGATTATACTGGTAACCGGACATAGTTTGAATACCATTAAGCACAAAAACTCGTTCGCCTTCACGACTATTCATGCGGCGACCTTGTGGATACTTAATACAGCAATATTCACAATCATCTTTTGCTTTATCTTCAGAGCGCGCAGTAAAGCAACGTGCTGAGTAGGCCAGCGGTAAATAGCCCCAAGAAAACACCTCACACTCAAACTGGTCTCGAATACCTGCATCAGTCGCTTGCTCTAATATGGTTTTAAGCCAGTCTCCACTTAACTCAACAGGCATTAACCAACGGGTCATGCCTTGTTTAATTAGTACCTTCAGCGTTGATAGGTTGTAACAATTGATCGCGGGACCGGCAACAAATGGCATTTTCAAGTCATGCATTATTTGCACAGCACTTAAATCATTGGCTTCAACTAAAAACTCACCGTTATCACATAAACGCTTTAATACTTGAATCTCAGCGGGCGACTCTAATAAGGTCATGGTCGAGACAACGACTTGTTTGTTAGTATCTTGGGCAACGTCTTGTGCTAAACCAAGCCAGTCTTTTGCTCTAAGTTCACGTCTTTTTGAGCAAACCGTTTCACCCAAATAGATGATATCAGCGCTAGATGTTTTGGCTTCTTGGTAGAAGTCGGTCACTTCTTGTTTTGGCCAGAAAAACATACTTGGCCCTAAAGAAAATTTCATAATATTTCCTAATTCTAAGATCTGTCATTATGTTAATTGCAGATTAGCTTTAAGCTGTATGGTGTTATTTCAAGGAAGTAACACGGAGTTGACGCCCGTCAACGAGTATTTCTGACGAAGAAATAGCGCCATACAGCGACAAGGTAATTGTCAATTATTGCCATTTGCGGTGATAAGCACCTAATGTGGTCTGTGAGCCTTCAGATAAATTGGCCAGAGTATTCATCCACTCTCCTTCAACAGCAAAGTTTTCAGGGTTGTGTTGGTATCGGTCTAAGGCCATGCGCCACGTTTTTGCCACTTGCTCAACATACGCAGGACTACGTTGACGACCTTCAATTTTCACCGAGACGATACCCATTTTCACAAGTTCAGGGATAAGCTCTAAGGTGTTTAAACTGGTTGGCTCTTCAAGGGCATGGTAAACGTTATTGTCTACTTCAAAGCGACCTTTACAAAGCGTTGGGTAGCCGGCATTTTCATCGGGTTGATAACGGTCGATAAGCACATCATTTAAACGTGATTCTAAGCCTTTATCTGTTTCTTGCCAGCGTACATACTTTGCTGGTGAACAAGCACCTACGGTATTGGGTGATTCACCTGTCATGTAGGAAGATAAATAACAGCGACCTTCAGCCATGATACACAAACTACCAAAAGCAAAAACTTCTAAAGGTACAGGGCTGCTTTTGGCAAGTTGTCTTACTTGTTGAACCGATAATACGCGCGGTAATACTACACGGCTAACATCAAAGTTATTTTGAAAAAACTTGATCGCTTCTAAATTAGTTGTAGAGGCTTGAACTGATACATGTCGCTCAACATCGGGATACTTAGTTGCGGCATAATCAAGCACGCCTAAATCGGCAATAATAAGTGCGTCAGTACCGATAGCAACGGCATTATCAACCGCTTTTTGCCAGCGCTCTTCGCCACCGGCATGTGCAAAGGTATTAATAGCGACATGTAATTTTTTGCCACGTTCATGTACATAATCAGACGCTTTGGCTAACTTGCCATCATTAAAGTTAAGACCAGCAAAATGCCGAGCATTGGTATCGTCTTTCATACCTATGTATACCGCATCTGCGCCATTATCGATTGCTGTTTTTAATGCTGGTAGATTTCCAGCAGGACAAAGTAACTCCACAACCACTCCTAATAATTATTCTTAATAAAACATTTTTGTTAGAAACAAATTTTTTCAGCAGTGTATGTTGTTAATCGATAGCATTTATTGATGTGTATTAAAGAAAACTTGATCTGCAATATTAATTAAATGATGAGCCTTGCTAGAATGCCTTCCATTATAGAAATAACCATAGAGACACAAGGTGTTCAATTTATCTGCAGCATTACCTCTGGCAAACAGCATTACCGCATCATTACCAAAACTTGAGCAAAGACTGCCGATAAAAGTTAAGGCAAACTTAATAAAAGTAATGCCAAAAATTTTACGTCCAAGTTTACGCTTTGTGCCGTTTAGTGCGCAAAAGTCACTGCTCATTCCCGCCCTGCATACTATTTTTAATGAAGCGATAGAAGATGGTGATTTTGAATTTCTACAAGGTAAGTGGCTAAAAATATCGATTATCGACTTAGAGTTAGACTGGTGGTTAAGCTTTGATCAAGACCAACTAATCATGGCTGCAGCTGGTGAAAAAATTGCTGAAGATGTTTGCTTTAGTGCAAATGGTGATGATTTAATTTTAATTGCCGGTCGTAAACAAGATCCCGACACGCTGTTCTTTCAACGTCGCTTGAAAATTGAAGGTGATACCGAGTTAGGTTTAGAAGTGAAAAACTTAATTGATGCGATTGATATAGAGCAACTGCCTAGTTCAGTGCATAGCTTAGTGGAATTTAGTGCTAATTTTTTACAAAACACGCGTAATGAATTACCTAAACAATAAGCCTTAGCGAGAGACATAACCAAAACACAAAAATTGTCATCTTCGAAGTGTCTAATCGAAGATCCGGTATTGGAACAGTAATCAGTAATAGATTCCCAACAGAGACTTCGGCAATGAAAGTATGGAACTTGAAGTCTCTTATCGCTGGTGCTTACTTTTAAAGTATTAAGGTAAACTAGCAGCGTACGCCCTAGCTTTTTCCAAGTCTTCAGGCGTATCAACCCCTTCAACTGGCACATGGCTATTCGCTACTGCCACATGTATCTTTTCACCTTGATACAAGACTCTAAGCTGCTCTAACGCTTCAACTTGCTCTAATTCACTGGTTGGCCAATTAACATAATCTTTAATAAAACCAGCACGGTAAGCGTAAATACCAACATGCCTTAAGTAAAAATCACCTATAGCTTTAATATTTTCTTCGGTACTCGCCTTAGCCGTTAAAAATCGCTCTCTGTCATAAGGAATTGTCGCCCGAGAAAAATACAGCGCATAACCATCTTTATCGAGTAGTACTTTCACCGCATTAGGATTAAAAGCTTCTTCAACCGAGTTTATATTAATAGCTAAGGTGGACATACGTGCTACTTGATGATTACTTTGCTGATTGGCCAAGTTACTTGCCACTTGCGCTATATTCTCAGGCGGAATAAAGGGTTCATCACCCTGAACATTAACAATAATTTCATCATCACTAAACTGATAGATTTCCATCACTTCAGCAAGGCGCTCAGTACCCGATTGATGATCGGCGCGGGTTTTACATACTTCGCCACCAAAGGCGGTAACAACTGCAGCTACCTCATCATTATCAGTAGCAACAATAACTTTACTCGCGCCACTTAACTTAGCTTTTTCAACCACCCATTGGATCATAGGCTTGCCGTGAATATCGGCCAATACTTTTCCTGGTAGGCGTGAAGATTGATATCTAGCAGGGATCACCACAATAAAATCAGCGCCATTGTTTTCACGGTTACCACTTTCACCGCTATTGCTAACAGACATAGTTATTCGCCCTACTCTGCTGACTGACTAGATTTAATTTCACGCGCTTCGCCTTCAAGTAGCACAGGAATATCTTTTTCGATGCTATAGGCTAAGCGATCAAAGTTACAAATAAGCTCTTGTGCTGCTTTATCGTAATCTAACTTACCTTTACATACTGGACAGGCAAGGATTTCCATTAATTTTGTATCAAAAGCCATTGTTATTTCTCTTTCTTATTTATGAACGCCACATTAAATTGCGGCTTTAATTTTATCTCGTAATACTTGCTGCTCTGCGTGAGTAAACGTCGCATCTACAGGTAAGTACCACCAATTATCTTTACAAAAGTCACGGCATTTTACCGCATCCTTTTCTGTCATTAGTAAGGGTATATTATCATCAAACTCGGTAAAATCAGCAAGCGTAAAACTGTGATGATCAACAAAACTTTGTTGTTTTTCTATGACAAAGCTATTGTTTTCTAAGGTATCAAAAAATCGTTGTGGTGCACCAATACCCGCAATAGCATTTACGCAAAGGTGAGAGTTAATAAAATCACTCAAATTAATGTATTCACCTGTTTGTAAATTACAAAGCTCTTTTGCTTTTAGTGTCATAGCGATAGCTTCAAAGCTGTTGTTATTGCTTGCTGCAACGCCACCATTATAAATAACTAAATCACTTTTATCTAAGCGCCATTGTCCTTCTCGTAAAGGTCCTGCTGGCAGTAATAAGCCATTACCAAATAAACGTTTTCCATCAACAATAATGAGCTCAACTGCGCGTTCTAAACGATAGTGCTGCAAACCATCATCACTAATAATAATATCGCAGCCTTTTGCGATAAGCAGCTCAGCACTCGCTATGCGATCACTACCAACAGCAACAGCTACCTGACAACGCTGTTGAATAAGTACCGGCTCATCACCGGCTTCTAAAGGTGTAGAATTGTCATCTACTAAATAAGGATAATGTGGAGCTTGGCCGCCATAACCACGGGATATTACCCCAGGGGTTAAGCCTAATGAGCGGCTTAGCTCAACGAGGTGAATAACCATAGGCGTTTTACCGTTGCCACCAACACCAATATTACCCACAACAATAACTGGTTTAGTTAGCTGGTGTGACTTTGAGAATCCCAGTTTAAAGCTGAGACGCCTGAGTGTACTAAGTAGCCAAAAAAGAGCCGACAAAGGTAATAATAAAGGCACTAACAACCACTTGGCACCATGATTATTAAACCAAACCTTTTCAATAAGTCGCATGATTAGTGTTTATCTCCTGGCCTAATAGTCATTGCACTGTGCTTCACTCTTTTACTAAGAATCAAACTGGAAGTTATGCAATTGTGCATAAGCGCCTTTTTTAGCAAGCAGGCTTTGATGATCACCTTGTTCAATAATCTGACCTTGATCCATCACAATTATTTTATCGGCGTTTTCGATAGTAGATAATCGATGAGCAATAACGATTGAGGTCCGGTTTTGTTGTAATGTTTGCAGTGCATCTTGGATATGGCGTTCCGATTCTGTATCTAAAGCACTAGTCGCTTCATCTAAAATTAAAAAAGGTGTATCACACAAAAGTGCACGGGCAATAGCCACACGTTGGCGCTGACCTCCCGAAAGTAAGGCACCATTTTCACCTATATTGGTTTCAAGACCATACTCCATTTGTTGAGCAAATTCCATTACATGAGCACTTTTGGCTGCGGCAATTATTTCAGCTTTTGTAGCATCAGGTTTTCCATAAGCAATATTATTGGCCAAGGTATCATTAAACAAAATAACCTGTTGAGAAACATACGAAAATTGTTTACGTAAATCTTTCAATTTAAATTGTTCAATATTAGTATCATCAATTAATATCTCACCAGCAGTGGCATCATAAAACCGCAATAATAATGAGCTTGCCGTTGATTTACCACTGCCTGAGCGACCTACTAAAGCCAGGGTTTCACCGGGTGCTAGATCAAAAGTAAGATCACTTAAAGCAAGTTTACCTTGCTGACCGTTATCGTCAGTTTGTTCATATGCAAAATCGACCTTGTTAAAAGATAACGCTCCTGAAGCTTTCTCAAGTGTTTTAGTGCCTGAATCTTTTTCTTTCTCATGATCGAGTATCGAAAATATGCTGACGCAAGCTGCCATGCCTTGCTGAAATTCAGCATTAACATTCGTTAACATTTTTAAAGGTCTTAGCAACATGGTCATATAAGCGATAACACTAGTAAAGGTACCTGGAGTTATGCTTTCACCTAATGTATCAGAGGTAATAGCGTAAAAAACAAAGGCTAAGGCAAACGAAGCAATCACTTGAATAATGGGCACACTGGCTGATTTTGTTGCCATCATTTTCATGCGCTGTTGACGGTTATGTTTATTAATTTTGCCAAAACGGTCAAACTCTCGTTGTTGACCACCAAAGGTTAAGACTACTTTGTGACCATTAAAGGTTTGCTCTGCCGCTGTGGTGACTTCGCCCATTGCACCTTGAATATTTTTACTGACTTTTCTAAAGCGCTTAGAGACCACACTAACAATTACCGCAATAACAGGGGTAATAAGTAAGAATATTAACGATAATTGCCAGCTCATATAAAACATTAAGCCCAATAAACCAATGACAAAGGCACTTTGTTGAACAATTGTTAAAATTGACTTACTGACTGAGTTTAATACTTGCTCGGTATCAAAAGTGATTTTAGATATCAGTGCGCCCGTTGATTGTTTGTCATGAAAGGCCACCGGCATTGCCATGATATGCTCAAATAACTTTTGCCTTAAATCAGCAACAACATTATTACCCACCCAAGCCAGGCAATAATTAGCAATAAAATGAGCAATTCCGCGAACAATAAAAGCGCAGACAATAAAGATGGGTGCCCACTTCATAAAGTTCTTATTTTCACCGGCAAGACCTTCATCGATCAAGGGCTGTAATTTCGATAAAAAATAAACATCGATTGAGGCATAACCCAGCATGCCAATAATAGCCGCGATAAAACCCAATTTATAGGGTTTAGCGTAACTAACAAGACGCTTAAAGTTTTGCCAAGCGGTTGCATCGTTAGATTTTTGAGAAAGTGGTAAGGCGCTATTAGGTGAAGATGATGCCATTAGTTAGGTTGACTCGAATATTAAAATTGGCTAAAGAAAAAATTGATAAGACATTAATGATGCTTACTTTGGCGAAATAGTATTTTAACGTGAATTAACCATACAGCCAACAAAAACTATAACCAGAACAATAACAAACTTAGTCACAAGCTAAAAAAACTATTCAAAGCCACTAGCTCAAAGCAAGATATAAGCTTATTTGCCTACAAAACCTAATGACTAAACCAAAAAGGCCTTAAGTCTTCCACATAACTTTGTGTGCTTATGCCCTTTTCATCAAGGGTTATAATTATTTGTCCCAGCTCAGCACTATTTAATAAGTTAATGCTACTGTCATGGTAGCGCTGTTTAACCACAGCTACAGGCATATACCAACGATTTATATAACCAGCACTTACTATTGCTACCTCTGGCGATACTTGGCTAAGAAATACCTGACTGGATGACGTTTTAGAGCCGTGGTGAGGTACTTGTAAAATATCAGTACCTAGATGCGGATAGATTGCTAATAATTTTCGTTCCACTTTTGAAGAAATATCCCCAGTCAAAAGTAACTTATTGCCCTGCTGGTCACTAATTAAAATGACACATGAATCATCATTTTTTTGCTTATTTCTATTCGGTGTTACATCCGGATTCTCGATAGCTAGAGGCCACAAAATCTTAAAGTTTAAGTCATGCCAAGCAAAGCTCTGACTAGGATTGCAAGCTGTTATGGGTATTTTAATAGGCGTAATGGTCGTTGTAGCTGAAATTAACCTATTTAACTTAGCTAGATTTTTATCATTAGTGAGTATTTCATTAATCGTTATATTATCTATCAAGCTATTTATTCCGCCAGCATGATCATTGTCGCTGTGACTCAATATCACTTTATCGAGCCTTTCAATGCCAGTATATTGCAAGAATGGTAGTATCACAGCTTCACTTAGTACAAAGCCACTCGGATATGCCGCCCCAGTATCATATAAAATGGCATGCTGATTACGTTTTATTAATACCGATAGTCCCTGCCCTACATCAAAAAAGCTAATTTTCCATGGGGTAAAGTCAGCTTTTATTTGCTCTTCAACTTTATTATCACTCTTGCTATCCACAACAGACCCAAAAGCAGTATCGCTAAAAATCAGTTGTTGAACTGACTTGCTCGACAAGCTCATCACTAATATTAAGCTAAGTAAAACAAAGCCACATTGCTTTACATTTTTGAGCCTGATCCCCCCTAAAAGATAAAAAATAACAAAAGCGGCAATGCCCATGACCAAAATAAGCAATTGTTGAGTAAAAGAGAGCGAGATAATGGCATAAGATTGATCACTAAGCATATCAAGGTAATACCAGAGCCAAGTTAATGATTGCAACGAAAGCATCATAAACCACTGCGCCAAAGGCTCACTTAACGGCATAAACAAAACCGATATCAGTGCGGTAGGTATACTAAATATGCTCATCCAAGGCACTGCAATGATATTGGCTAATAAGCTCACCAAGGATATTTGCTGGAAAAATAAGGCAGTAATTGGCATTAACATTAATGTCAGCGATATTTGAATAATAAATAGCCCTTTAAGAAAGCGCCAAGCTGAGGAGCCCTTATATAACCAGTCTCTAAATCGCCATAATGTGATAAAAATAATAGCGACCGCATAAAAAGACAGCCAAAAGCTAGCCGTTAATAGGCTGAAGGGACTGATCATTAACAAAACAAAAAGCGTGATTAATAATAAACGTTTTGCTGATAATTTGATGCCAACGACACGACTCAGCCAGTACAGATTTAGCATAACCAAAGCGCGCTGTGTTGGTAGAGAAAAACCGGCTAAATAGGCATATAATGTCGCCATCAAGAGACTTACCACAATAGCAATATAACGAATGTTAAACTGTTGCCAACGGTCACTTTGTAAAGGAAGATATTGAGTAATAAACATCACTATAAAAAATGTACTACCGGCAAGCAATCCAATATGTAATCCAGAAATAGCGATAAGGTGGCTAGTGCCCGTAGCCTGTAATACCTGCCACAGCTCAGGACTCAGTAAACTACGCTCACCAAAAGCTAACGCCAATAAAATAGGTGTTAACTCATGGGAGGGTGTTAAACCTTGATATTGCTCAAATAATGTTTGTCTAAGGGTATGATTTTCTATTAATAATTTATTTTCATGGTGAGATTTCAAGTTCTTTGAAGAGGCTAAGTCTGTAGATGCCATCAGTTTTTGAGATGAGTCTTCCTTCTTTTTTGGATTAACCACATAACCGGTAGCAACAATGTTATGCGCCTTAAGCCAACTTAAGTAGTTAAAAGTACCTATATTGGCTAAACCATGAGCAGGCTTGAGTTTAACATTAAGTAAAAGTTGTTGGCCTTGAGCAATATCAATAGTCGATTTTTGCCAACTTAATCGAATGATGAAGGGACTATCAAGTTTTTTACGGTTGGCCTTATTAACAAGAAAGTTAAATCGTTTTGTTAAAGCTGCTTTTTTTAAATCGCTATTTTCTGATATATTTTCATCTAAATGACTCTGGGGTTTAACTTGTATGCTAAGTACTTCACCTTCGACAACAAATACTTGCTTGTTTTGCATTAAATCGATAAAGGTGTTGGGTAACTGGCTATGATAGAGGTAAGCTTGACTTAAGATCCACAAGGCCCCAATCCATAATCCCGAACTAGAGCGTGAGTTTTTATAACAATAAAAGCCTATAGCTAGACAAAGAAGTAAAAATAGCTGAGAAATTGCTGGTACTTCGGGCAAAAATAGGGACAATATAGCACCAAGAAAAAATGTCAGTAACCACCAATCCATAGCGATTAAAATCCTTTATGTTTTGTCGTTAATTCCTAGTGATAATGCCAAACTGACATTATAAATTGTTATACATAATAAAAATATTTTCCACACTAACTTTTAGTCAAGGGATCTGTAAGAGTATATGCCCAAAAAAATCATTAAACGTATGATGCCTGATCATCAAACAATAAAAGAAAATAAATACCTCACCGTTTTTGGTGACTTATTGCATAACGCCAACCTGTGGCATTTAAACCGACATTCAGTAGCAAAAGCCTTTGCGGTCGGTTTATTTTTTGCTTTCATCCCCGTGCCTTTTCAAATGGTTTTAGCCGCTGGCGCAGCTATTCTTTTTCATGCTAACTTACCCTTATCTATTGCTTTAGTATGGCTGACAAATCCGCTAACCATGCCCTTTATTTTTTATGGCTGCTATTTTGTCGGTACCTTAGTGCTTGCTGTTCCAGAGCAGGACTTTGACTTTCATGCCAGTTGGCAATGGGTATTAGATAGTTTATCAACCATAGGACCGGCATTTTTAGTTGGTTGTGGTGTACTTGCTGTGACGTTTTCAATTCTAGGTTACTTGGGTATTCAGACCTTGTGGCGTTACCAAACCATTAAAGCGTGGAAAAGCCGACCACATAAACATCATACTAAGTGATGTTAAGCTGACACCTTCGATATAGAAAAGCCTGAATAACAGATAGTTATAAGAAAGTTCAGTAAACTTATATGAGTAACTCAATAACAGCAATACAGCCTTTTGCATCACTGCGGTTAGCTAAGGATAGTTTTCCGCCATGAGCTTCTATGATCTGCCGACACAATACTAGACCTATACCCGATCCTTTAGCTTTGGTTGTGTAAAAAGGTACAAATAAATTATCGGGGTTGCTAACCCCGGTACCATCATCAACGATAACCAGTTTGAAGTTTTTGCCAACCCCTTGCCAGCTAATTGAAACTTTGCCCGAAACACCAGTATTATTGATAGCTTCAACGGCATTTTTAACTAAATTAATCAGTACTTGTTCCAGCTGAACAGCATCGACAGATAAGCTAACATCATCAAGGGTTACCATTTCAACAGTATCTTCGGGATACAGCTTAGTCACTTTATTCACTAGGCTGGCAATCGAAGTTAACTGCTTTACCGGCTCAGGTAAACTGGCTATTTGTTTATAACTATTAACAAAACCGCCCAGGCTCTTTGTTCGTTGAGCAATAACTGTTAAGCCCTCAATGAGGAAGTCGGTATGTTCTTCAATATTCGATTGTTTGATCAATAAGCGTTGTAAGCTCTGACTTATTGAAGCAATGGGTGACAATGAATTATTAATTTCATGACTGATCACTCGAACTAGCGATTGCCAGGCTTTACGCTCTTCACTACGTAACATAGTACTCACATCGGTAATAAATAGCAGTTCCTGCTGCTTGCCATCCTTTCTATAGGCCTCTTTATGCACATTATATTTACCCTGCTGTTCAGAGAACGTTAATGTCATCACTTGGCTTTGGCCATTATTTATCACATCAACTTGCGCTAACTGGTTATCAGTGTCGGTAAAAACGTTATCATTATCATTGCCTGTTAGCTGCAATAACTTACGTGCTGCCGGATTACACAGCACCAATTCATTACTTTCATTGAAAGCAATAATAGCCACATCAATATGTTTGATCACGGTTTGTAGCAAGAGTTGATTTTCAATAGACTCTATTCGCTGTTTATTTAGTCGCAAAGCCAGACTATTAATAGCGCCGACAAGTTCATTAAGTGCCTTATCCCCTTCACTGGTTCGTGCCCTAAGACTGTAGTCACCTTGTACCATGGCATCAAGCAGATTACTTAAACTACGAAACTGATACGCGGATTTTTCATGAATTTTACTATGGCAAAATACAATAATTAAACCGCCAACTAACGTCACTAATAGCACTAAGTATATTGAGATGTTGGCATAAAACATGACCCATATAAGCAATAGATATGGAGGTAGAGCAGCAAGTAAGGACAACTTAGTTAGCTGTCCTTCAAATGATGTCCTTCTTTCATTGAGCTCTACTTTTGGAAACTTATCTTGATTTGGCTTTTCATTCAACATCATGTATTTGGCTCTATTGTAGTTTGGTGTTGTTGAGTAAACGATCGAGACGCATACACGCTCTTTGACATCCTGTCACCGCGATATACCGTTCGTCCTGAACATAATCCCATCCATGGGGTTCAACACAAGCATCCATGCTTGTGAAGCTTGCTCTTATCACATCAGCAACCCTTCCTTTAAATCAGTGTGTTACATTATAGACAACAGTGTTCTACAACAGAGCCATTTATTTATACTTCTGTTGATTAACAGGACTGATGAACTCGTTAATTATATTGTCGATTATCTTATGTTTAATCTTTTATGTTTTATGCTTATGTTTTATCCAAGCGCCTATATAAAGCACTGCGACTAAGCCCTAATGATTTTGCTGCTTTTAACACATTGCCATCAAAATGCGATAAACGCTGATCTATTAAGTTTAATTCTAAATCGGCCAAACTTAATAGCTCGGTTTCATTTGGGTTTACCTGCATAACGTCAGCTTGTGCTATGCCCGTAAGATTCATAGGTAAACCAAGATCAGCTGCACCAATCACATCGCCATGAGACAATATTTGAGCGCGTTCCATCACATGATTAAGCTCCCTGATATTGCCGGGCCAGCTATAGGCCTCTAAGGCTTTTTTTGCGGGTTCATCTAACGTCAATTTTAGTTGTCCATGCTTAGTAGCCGATTGTGATAAAAAAGCATCTGCCAGCAAGATAATGTCTTCTTTTCTAGCTCTTAAGGGGGGGACTTCAATAGTAAAAGTATTGACGCGGTATAATAAATCTTTACGAAATTTACCAGTAGCCACGGCTTCATTCAAATCAGCATTTGTGGCACAAATTACCCTGACATCTACCGATTGAGTTTTACTGGCACCCACTTTTTCAAATTGTTGCTCTTCTAATACTCGCAATAATTTACCCTGCTGGGAATAAGGCGTATTGGCAATTTCGTCTAAAAATAAACTGCCACCATCGGCTAGTTCAAACCGGCCAATCCGTGTAGATTTTGCATCAGTAAAGGCACCTTTTACATGACCAAACATTTCACTCTCAAATAAGGTTTCGGTTACCGCGCCCATATTCACCGAGATTTGAGTCGCTAAGTGGCGTGTAGACTTTTGATGGATATAACGGGCAAACATACTTTTCCCGGTGCCATTTTCACCGGTAAGTAATACACTGGCATTACTTTTAGCCACTTGCTCAATCGTTGCCATCGTTTTTTGCATTACTGGCGATTGACTAATAATATCTCCCTCAAACTCGCTATCTAAATGTTGCTGTAGCAGCTGGTTTTGTTGGCTGAGTTTTTGGCTATTTTTTTCACTTTGCGCTAATTTTATTTGATTACAGATAATATTAATTAAGCGATCAACATCCCACGGCTTTTGAACAAAGTCATTGGCACCATTTTGCATAGTACTAACGGCTACCTCAACTGTTGCCCAGCCGGTCATGACCACTATAGGTAAGTCTTCATCGAGCTTTCTAATGTCCGCAATGAGTGTAAGTCCCTCATCTCCTGATGTGGTATCAAGAGAGTAATTTAGGTCCATTAATACCAAATCAAATTGCGTTTTTTTAATGGCGGCTAAAGCTGAGCTTGGTGTTTGACACAGGTTGACACTATACCCTTCTGGTACCAATAAAATCTTTAAGGCTGATAGTATGTCAAGGTCGTCATCAACTAATAGAATATTTTGTTTCATTACGTTTAATTATTTACCCTAATTCCGGTTAATTACCATAAGCCATTAAAAAGCAGAAAAGCAGAAAAGCAGAAAAGCAGAAAATATTAACTATTTCCTGCTCTAACTTATCTCTTCTTTATTTTTTCTTGTTATTCATAATGTAATGCTTGGCTTGGCTCTAACCTTAACGCATTTTTTGTTGGTAAGTAAGTCGCTACCAGCACAGTAGCAACCACTATACTCACCATAATAATGACCATTAAGACTAATGACGAATATGAAGTACCAAACATTTGCGCGATAGCAAAGCCCATAAAACCACCGGCTAAAATACCGGGTATACCACCCCAAAGTAATAATTTCACACCCGCGAAGACAAATTCTCGAGTAATTCTTTCTTCATCAGCACCTAACGCACGTTTAATACCTATTTCCTGCGTACGTTGGCTTATGGTATTTGCCATAACACCATAAATACCACTTGCTGCTAGTACCACACCGGCAAGGGCAAAGATTGCCGTTAAGCTACTAATAAAAACTACCGGCGCTGTAATTCTATCGTTACTTGCTTGATAAGTTTCAATGCGATATGAAGCTAGTTCACTATCAATACCCTGTAAAACCTTACGCAAATGCTTCACAGCAAGACCTCCATTTGAACTTAATTGCATGGCAATAGTCAGTTGATTTCGTGGTGCTTGAGTTAAAGGTCTATAAAACGAAGGCATATCGGCTGCATCACCGTCTCTGTTACCTTGAATAGTATGCTCAACTACACCGACAATAGTCACCCATTCAATATTGTCTTGCGCTGTCTTAGCTAAACGAAACCTCTGCCCCAAAGCACCCTGCTCAGGATAATGACGCTTGGCAAAGCCTTCGGAAACCAAAGCGGTCGCTTTAGTCAAACCATCATCACTATTATTAAAATAACGCCCTTGACGTAATTCAACGCCCAACTTTGCCAAAGAGCCTGGCATAGTGGCAATATCATTAGCACTCGGATAACTATTGTTACTATCCTTGCTATATTCTTTACCTTCTATAATGACTTTCGAGATTGAACTATAGTGCCCCGGTAACGAGGTTGCCAACATTACCGCTTCAATTGCACCACTGTTTTCTAAACGTGATTGCAACGTTTTGGAAAAATGTGCCTTTTTAGCATCCGTATCATAATTCGCTGCTGGTAATAAAACACTAGCCACTAAAGTCTTTTCAGTATTAGCCCCCATATCTCTATTGGTTTGCTCATAAGCAGATTGCACCATAACTGCAGAGGATATTAATACCGTCATTGAAATAAATATTTCACTAATAACCAGAACACGATTCAGACGGCCTGCCTTTTTCCCTTGTGCGCCTCGAGTACCATCACGTAATACGGCATTAAAGTCACCACCCGTACTTCGCCAAGCAGGTAAAAAACCGGTAACAAATATGGTGCTAATCAAAATGATTAAAAACAGCGTTACTGTATAGCTATCGATACCAAAGTCCCACCAAAATGCTAATGGATCAGCAAAGAAAGTCGCAACAATCGGCTCTGTAATCTCTAATCCCCAAGCCATCACTAAAAAGCCTATCATGCCGCCAAGCGTACAAATAATGGTACTTTCCCATAACATCTGACTAATTAACCGAGATCTAGGCGCACCTAATGCAACTCTAATAGCCGTTTCTTTGCCTCGCTCCAGTGCGCGAGATAATAATAAATTACCAACATTTATCGACGCTAACAGTAGAATTAACAAAGCAACAGTATGCATAGTATAAATGACCGGAGCACCGTCAGCGCCACCAACCCCTGGAATTGATGTGACATGAGCACCGATACCGGTGTTTGTTTGGGGGTGTTGATTCTCAATACGCTTCATAACAAGGCTAAGTTCACGATTTACCTCAGCCATAGTCACGCCATCTTTTAAGTGTGCTAAACCACGTAATGTCGTGCTGTTTTCTCGGACTAAATGCTTAGGATCAATTTGTAAAGGCAACCATATTTGGGCATTTCGAGGAAACAAAAAACCTTTAGGCATCACACCTACCACGTTATGTTTCTCACCATTAATGCGCATGTGTTGTTTGAGTACATTATTATCGCCGCTGAACTGGCTTTGCCACAGTTCATAACCAATAACAACAACCTTTTCAGAGCCAATTATTTCATCTTCAGCCCTAAATTCTCGTCCTAAAATAGGCTTTGTTCTAGTCAGTTGAAATATATTCGCTTGTGCCATTACCGCAGGAAACCTGATAGCTCCCTCAGTTGCAGAAACAACAACATTCGCGTTTGTATAACCACCGAACTCCTTTAAACCTTTTACGCTACTTTTGATTTCGGCGTAGTCTAAGGCGTTAATTCTATAAGCATCTTCCTTGCCATTTAAAGATCCACTGACCATGACTAGAGAGGCCCCATCTTGAAAGTCTAAGTCTTTAAACAAAATAGTGTGGAAAAACGAGAACATATAAACACTCAAACCTATGCCTGTCGCCATCACTAAAGTAGTAAGTGCAGTAAAGCCAGGCTTTTTCGATAATAACCTGACTGCATATTTAAAATCTTGCCATATCATAGTCATTCTCCCTACGCTGCTACTGTAGTGTTTGATTTATTTTCTTTGGTTAATGAGTTATCACTAATCACCTGTCCATCTAAAATATCAATATTTCTCGAAGCCCTTTCTGCTGAGCGCGGATCATGAGTAACCATACAAATAGTGGCGCCTTCTGCATGTAATATATCCAAAAGCTCCATAACAGCCTCTGCATTTTTCGAGTCTAAGTTCCCTGTTGGTTCATCTGCTAGGATGATGGAAGGGTTGCCAGCAATAGCACGAGCCACGGCAATACGCTGCTGTTGTCCACCAGAAAGCTGCGAAGGATAATGTTTAGATCGATGTGACATGTTCACCTTTTCTAAAGCGTTTGCTACCATTTTTTGTCTTTGTGCTTTGTTAAGATCCTTACGATAAGTTAATGGCAATTCGATATTCTCTTCAACATCAAGGTCGCTGATCAGATTAAAAGACTGAAAGATAAAACCTATTTCCATATTACGAATTCTAGCGCGCTCTTTTTTAGATATATTAGAAACATCATGTTCAGCCAAATGGTACAGGCCTTCAGAGCTTGCATCCAAAAGCCCTAATAAAGACAGTAACGTTGATTTACCGCAACCAGATGGCCCTGATATAGAGACATATTCTCCCTTGTTAATTGTCAGGGTAATATCTGCTAGTGCATGGGTTTCAACTTCATCGGTATAAAAAACTTTCTTAATATTTTCTAGTTTTATTAATGTATTGCTCATTGTTTTATCCTTCTGATGTTCAATTATTTTATAGTGTTCTGTATTGTTATATTTGCTTTATTTAATTATTTTTTAGTTACTACTTAGTTAATTCTCACTGTTTCATATTTTTGCCAGCTACTTGCATCTGAAATGATAATTCTGTCTCCCACAGTTAAACCTTCAATGACTTGTATTTGGCTAATAGAGCCTTTACCTAATTTAACCTGGGTACGCTGTGCTAAGTTGCCATCTTGATTTAACTTGTAAATACTTGAGTTTGATTGCCTTTGTGAAAAGATAGGACGACTCACATACAAGGTATCGGCAATATCAGTGATCATAATTTCACCATCAACACTCAAATCGGGTCTTGCATCACTGGGTAATGCTTGTGTGAAGGTTACATCTACTTGTACATTGCCATTAACTACCGCAGGGTCTACGCGAGCAACAATGCCACTGATAGTATTATTACGGGTATCAATAGTTACCTGCTGGCCGATACTGACTTCGCCAATTAATAGTTCTGCAACTTGTAACTCGGCAATAAGTGAGTCTTGTTGCGCAAGTTTAGCTAAATTGCTGCCCATATTTACGCGCTGCCCTGGTTCAACAGAGACATCTTGAACAACGCTATCTAGACTGGCATAAATCATCAAGTTTTCAACTTGTTGTTCAGCTCGCTCAAGTGTTTTACGCATTTTTTTGATACGTGAGTTATGAGCATTGTCTTGAACAACAATATTCTCGGTCATGCTAACCAGCACTTCTTCTTGGATTTTCCAGCGCTGATTAAACTGTTGGGTTTCTAACTTAGTTTTTTCATAATCAATTTTTGAAACCGCACCGGTTTTATTATCAAATAACTCGCGTTGGGCATCGAGCTTTAACTTACTACTCTGATAGTTTAGCTTGGCATCAAGCATGCGTGCCTTTTGAAAAAGTAGTCCCGACCTTTGCTCAGCTTGGCTTGCTTTGCTTTCTGCAATCACTGTTTCCAGCTCCCACCTTGTCTCTTCTTGCAGTTGCTTTAATCTAGGATTACTCAGTTCAATAATCAGCTCTCCTTTTTTTACTACCTTTCCAGGCTTAACTACCACTCGCTCAACATGACCATCCACCCCTGCGGCTAGCCATTGAATTTTATCAGGGACTAATGAGCCTGAGCCTCTCACAGAAATAGAGAATTTTCCCTGCTTAACTTCGCCATATACCAAGGTATCATTATTAATAACGTAGTCTGCTTGAAGCAAAAAGGCACTATAGTGTAGGGCTACAGCCAGGATGGCTATGACTAGAGCGAATGGCCATATTCTTTTTAGTAAGGTTTTCTTTTGTTTTTTAACGGCGATATCCAAGAGGTATACTCCAATAAGTTTTCTTACTATGACTTATTGCAGGCTTCATACCACAACCAATAACTTATTGATAAATAAACTTAAAAAGATATTTTATTAAGCTTCTATGGAAAAGCATGTTCCATTAATGGGAAAATGCATTTTTTTTACTTTCCCATAGATGGGAAAGTACTTCTTTTAAAGTAATACCATTTTGTCTAAATAGGTGATCAATGATTGCGCAGAGAAAATGAGCAAGAGCAAGGCGCTTGATTGAGTAATAGCAAGCTATTAGGATTGAAAGCAACGTGGCACTGGTTTATTTTAGCAAGCAAGGGTGGGCAAATACTTAGATGAATTGGTATAAGTTTTAGAAAGATCTGTGGTGTAGGGAGAACTTAAGGGGAGTGTAAGCAAGCTCCGTCAGCCTAGAAACTGACGGATAAATTAGCATTTCAAAAAGTAGTGCAAGAATATTGGCTCAGTCTTTAGTCGGCTCTTTAATGATACCAAAGTGCTGATAAGCTCTATCGGTAACAATACGACCACGTGGTGTTCGTTGTAAAAAACCTTGTTGAATTAAAAATGGCTCTAATACATCTTCAATAGTTTCACGCTCTTCACCAATGGCTGCAGCAACATTATCTAAACCTACAGGGCCACCCATAAATTTATCAATAATCGCATGTAATAACTTTCTGTCCATAATATCAAAGCCTTCACTATCAACCTCTAACATATCTAAGGCAGCAGACGCAGTTTGTTGATTAACTACCCCATGAGATTTTATATCCGCATAGTCACGTACTCGACGTAATAATCGATTGGCAATACGTGGTGTACCGCGTGAGCGTCGTGCCACTTCAAAAGCGCCCTTTTCATCTATGGTTAAATTCAAAAAGTGTGCCGAGCGACTTACAATGGTCGAGAGTTCAGCAACATTATAAAACTCTAGACGTTGCACAATACCAAAACGGTCACGTAGTGGTGATGTTAGTGCGCCAGCTCGCGTGGTAGCACCAATGAGGGTAAATGCTGGTAAATCTAATTTTATAGAGCGAGCAGCAGGACCTTCACCAATCATAATATCTAATTGATAGTCTTCCATTGCTGGGTACAGTATTTCTTCAACAACGGGACTTAAACGATGAATTTCATCAATAAAAAGAATATCATTTTCTTCTAAATTGGTAAGTAAAGCAGCTAAGTCTCCGGCTTTTTCTAATACAGGACCAGAAGTTGTGCGGATATTAACACCCATCTCATTAGCGACAATGTTGGCTAAGGTGGTTTTTCCTAAACCCGGCGGACCAAAAATAAGTAAGTGATCTAACGGCTCACCTCGATTTTTTGCCGCAGGAATGAATATTTCCATTTGCGCTTTAACATGTTCTTGCCCCGTATAATCTTGCAGCATTTTAGGACGAATGGCGCGATCTACACCTTCATCTTCTGTTGATGCAATGGGTTCAATTAAGCGGTCTGCTTCTATCATAGGTTACCTAAATTATAAAAAACGGTCTTTGTATGGCTGAAGAAGCCACGACAATAATAACGCTAAATCATCGATTTTAACGCATCGCGAATAATATCTTCGCTAGACATACCACGATTGTATACTGATTTAACCGCTTTATCTGCTTGTACTTGTTTATAGCCAAGGGATAACAAAGCATTAATAGCATCACCTTTGTTGTCACTAATAAAAGTATTATCTACATTCAATTCTGCTGACAATTGCTCTGGCATTACGCCACCATCATCGCTAACTAAATGTATTTGTTGTGCTTGCCAGTCTTTTAAACGATCACGCATTTCAATAAGCAAGCGCTCTGCTGTTTTCTTACCAACACCAGGGATTTTTACTATCGCGGTAATATCATCGTGACGAACACAACTAACAAACTGGTCAGCAGACATGTTAGATAATATCGCTAAGCCCAATTTTGGACCAACGCCATTTACCTTGATTACTAAACGAAATAATTTTCGCTCTACTTTATTGGCAAAACCATACAGTAATTGGGCATCTTCACGCACAACAAAATGTGTGTAAATAATCGCTTGTTGTTCAAGCTCAGGTAAAGCGTAAATACTGGTCATTGGCATAGTCACTTCATAACCAACACCCGCACATTCAATTAATATTTCAGGAGAATTTTTTTCGACAAGTATGCCACGTAAACGACCAATCACATCAAGTACCAAGAGCTATTATTAATGATCCAGATACTACCACTATATATTTATACAGTAAAGGGAGCTGTTGATAAGATAAAACATTGGATTCCCGACAAGCCAACTCGGGAATGACGATTTCTGGCTCACTCGGTGATTTCGCATACTTTTATTGAAGGCTTAAACACTAAGTTAACGTAAACGACCTCTAACCGTTTTAGTGGCCTGCCCTGCTAATTTAGCTATGCTGGTATGGCTATGGCCATGACAAAGAGCGACTGCCAAGGCATCAGCAGCATCAGCTTGCGGTGTACCTGGTAGCTTTAAAATGGTCTTCACCATATGTTGTACTTGGCTTTTATCTGCTGCGCCAGTACCTACTACCGCTTGTTTAATTTGTCTTGCTGAGTATTCACCAATACTTAAACCGGTATTAGTTGCCGCTACAATTGCCGCACCACGCGCTTGACCAAGCTTTAACGCGCCACCAGGGTTTACCCCCATAAAAACTTGTTCGATAGCAAACATGTCAGGTTTAAATTGAATAATTAACTCAGACACGCCAGCAAAAATTGTTTGTAGACGTGATGCGAAGTCTTCCCCTTGGCTTAGTGCTTTAATACAGCCACTGCCTAAGTAAGTAAATTTTTGACCCTGCTGCTCTATCACACCATAACCGGTAAAACGTGAGCCAGGATCAATACCTAATATAATTGTCATTTAAACCCTTAAAATCAGAAAAATCTGCCAGTATAAAGTTGGTATGAGTCTATAAAAAAAGCGTATTGAAGGGAAATCCTCAATACGCTTTTTGTAACTACTAACTAGTAAGTCGTCATCCTCGTGATCTATTAATCGAGGATCCAGTTTGAGGTAATGTTTAGGTAACACCATAAACAATACCTTAAAGAATGACGTCAGTACTTATAAGCTTAATATTTAGCTATTAGTCTTCTGAAACAGCTTCTGCTTTCTTTTCATTAGGAAGTACAGCAACACCTAACTCTTTTAACTGCTCAGTGTTAGCTATACCTGGCGCATTAGTTAATGGACAAGCCGCTGTATTGGTTTTCGGGAAAGCCATTACGTCACGGATTGAACTAGCACCTGTCATTAGCATAACAAGGCGATCTAAGCCAAACGCTAAACCAGCATGTGGTGGAGCACCGTATTGTAGCGCTTCAAGTAAGAAGCCGAATTTCTCTTCAGCTTCTTCATCACTAATACCTAGAATTCTAAATACTGCTGCTTGCATATCTTGATTGTGAATACGAACTGAGCCACCGCCAAGTTCACAACCATTTAATACCATGTCATAAGCATCAGATAAAGCGCCAACAGGGTTTGCTTCTAACTGCTCAGCAGTTAAATTTGTTGGTGCGGTAAACGGATGATGAATAGCATGCATATGGCCATCTACTTCTTCAAACATTGGGAA
>CAJXYE010000047.1 GCA_913063325.1 uncultured Colwellia sp.
TTCTCTGCAATCAATGCCTTGCCTTTAAGCCTTTTAATTCTCGCTGAGTGGGAAAGAACTTAATCAACTTGGTATAATGAAAAGCTGATAAAAATTAATAGGTAATCATTTATTAGTAATAATGAAAAAGCCAGTAACACATTAGTCTTACTGGCTTTTTTATTGGATTTTTATTGGCATTAAGGGCTACTAAGAATTTTTATCAACTTCTGCTTGTTCTCTACGTTTAGCTTCTTCAATACGCCACTTTTGTAATTTAGCGTAATAGCCATCCCACACACAAGGGTTACAGGCTCCACCACCACAACAGTCATCATCGGCAGGGGCTATCGGTTTTACATGGGAGTCTGACATAGCTTTTTAACTCAAAATAAGTGAAAGGTTTACCAAGGTGTACTTAGCTTTATCGGACTAGAATAACAAAAAAGCCCTGCAATTGCAGGGCTTTTAATATGTTCAGGATGAACGGTAGCTCACGGAGACAGGATGTCTAGGAGTGAGCAGTACTCGTTTCTAGCAAGAACTAATCAAGTTCAGCTAATTTATGCTCTAAGTAATGGATGTTTGCACCACCATTAACAAAACCTTGATCACTTAGAATATCTTGATGCAAAGTAATGTTGGTTTTAATACCGTCAATCACTAATTCAGATAACGCATTACGCATACGTGCAATGGCTACATCACGATTATCACCCCAAGTGATTAGCTTACCAATCATGGAGTCATAATGTGGCGGCACTGAGTAATCAGCGTAAATGTGAGAATCCCAACGTACACCTAAACCACCTGGTGGGTGGAAACGCGTAATTTTACCCGGTGAAGGGATAAATGTACGAGGATCTTCAGCATTAATACGACATTCAATAGAGTGACCTGAAACCTTGATATCATCTTGGGTATAAGATAACGGTTGACCAGCAGCAACACGAAGTTGCTCTTTGATCAAATCAACACCAGTGATCATTTCAGTTACTGGATGCTCAACCTGAATACGTGTATTCATTTCGATGAAGTAGAACTCACCATTTTCGTACAAGAACTCAAAAGTACCAGCGCCACGGTAGTTAATGTCAATACACGCTTTACAACAACGCTCACCAATTTTAGCGCGCATTTCAGGGGTAATACCTGGTGCAGGAGCTTCTTCAACCACTTTTTGATGACGACGTTGCATTGAACAATCACGTTCACCTAAATGAATTGCGTTGCCTTTGCCGTCAGCCATTATTTGAATTTCAACATGACGTGGGTTTTCAAGGAATTTTTCCATGTAAACCATGTCATTTTTGAAAATAGTGCCCGCTTCTTTTTTGGTTAATGCGATAGAGTCTACTAATTCTTCTTCATTGCGCACAACACGCATACCACGACCACCACCGCCACCGGCAGCTTTAACTATAATAGGGTAACCTATACGTTTAGCGTGGGCTTTGTTTTTTGCTTCATCGTCATCCAATGGACCATCAGAGCCTGGTACACATGGCACACCGGCAATCTTCATTGCTTTGATAGCTTGAACTTTATCACCCATGATGCGGATACTTTCAGCTTTTGGACCAATAAAGGCAAAGCCTGATTTTTCTACCTGTTCAGCAAAATCAGCATTCTCAGCTAAAAAGCCATAACCAGGATGAATAGCAACAGCATTGGTTAATTCTGCAGCGGTAATAATTGCTGGAATATTGAGGTAACTTTCAGGTGCAGATGCTTTACCAATACAAATAGTTTCATCGGCTAATAAAACGTGTTTTAGGTTTTTATCAGCAGTTGAATGTACAGCTACAGTTTTGATCCCTAACTCTTTACAAGCGCGTAATATTCTTAAGGCAATCTCGCCGCGATTGGCGATAACAACTTTATCTAACATGGAATAACCCTTATGTTTGAAATCTTTTATTTAAGATAAATGGGGTTATTCAATGATGAATAGCGGTTGGTCAAATTCAATAGCATCTTCATTTTTCGCTAGAATTTCTTTAATAACACCAGACTTGTCTGCTTCAATTTGGTTCATCATTTTCATTGCTTCAACAATGCATAACGTATCGCCAGCATTCACATGTTTACCCACTTCTGCAAATGCAGGTGAATCTGGAGAAGCTGAAGCATAATAAGTACCAACCATAGGAGAACGTACAACATGGCCAGAAATTACTGGAGCAACTGCTTCAGCAGGAGCTGCTGCAGCTACGGCCAGTGGAGCAGCTAAAGGCGCAGCTTGCATTACTGGAGCTGCCGCAACGACAGTACCACCACGACAAATTCGCACTGACTCTTCACCTTCAGAGATTTCTAATTCATTGATACCAGACTCTTCAACAAGTTCGATAAGTTTTTTGATTTTGCGAATATCCATTGAGACACCTTTAATATGGGTTGCTAAAATTATTATTTTTTAATATAGGTTAATGATCAGTCATTAACTGTTACGGTTTGTTATTTGTGCTATTTACTGTATTTTGTTCTTATCGAGGTATGCATGTGCTGCGTCCAGGGCGTAACTATAACCTTGTGAACCAAGCCCACAAATTACCCCTACAGCCACATCTGAGAAATAAGAGTGCTGTCGAAAATCTTCACGTGTATGCACATTTGATAGATGAACTTCGATAAATGGAATGGCAACAGAAAGTAAAGCATCTCTCAAGGCAACACTAGTATGAGTGAAAGCGGCGGGGTTGATGATTATAAAATCTACCTGTTGAAAACTTTGATGAATAGCATCGATTAATTCATGTTCAGCATTTGACTGTAGATGCTTTAACTCAATCTGCTTTACTTCCGCTTTTATAATGAGCCCATCAATGATGTCAGTTAAACTTTGCTTACCATATATGGCAGGCTCGCGTTTACCAAGCATATTTAAGTTTGGTCCATTTAACACTAAAACTGTAAACTTTGCGCTCATCTTCTGCTAAAACACTATTAAAAATTATTTGACGCTAATAATTACATAAATCTTAGGCGCTGTGAATAAAAAAAGTTAGTTTTTGTTGTTTTTTTTGTTATTGGCGACAATTACTATGTTTTCGATGAATATAGCTGCAAAGTACTGGTCAAACCTCTTTGAGTGTAAGGTATGTGTTTGATTTTTTGCTGAACTGGGCTATTATTATTGAGTTGATGTTATTACTAGATTGATTTTTAAAGTTTTTTTACATTTGTTCAGCTTTGTATAGGGCCTCCTTATTAAATACTATTCTTTAGCTATCTTGATCCTACTTGCATGCCTTGTGTCCTCACAAGTATCTGCTCTTGAGATAGTCACACACCCACAAGTAACTGAAAGCAGTTTAACTAAGTCTCAGTTACGCCGTATTTATACTATGCGCCAATTACGCTGGAGTAATAATAAGGCTATTACAGTATTTGTATTACCTAGCCAGCATGTATTACATCAGCGTTTTGCCAAAGAACGCTTGCAAATATTTCCTTATCAGCTCAACCGTATTTGGCACAAGTTAACTTATTCAGGGCTTGGCGTTGCACCAATTATTGTAAAATCTGAACAAGAGCTTATTCAAGCTGTTCTTGAAACACCCGGCGCTATTGGTTATCTATCTGATGAAATGTTGATAAGGCAAAGGGAAGCTTATATAGATAAAGAATCCCCTGATATGGAAGAAATGCAGAAGGTTAGTAGTAAAGGAGTAGTAAATGTTGTCAAAATTAAAGACTAATGCTGCAGCTGAAATATCTAGCAGAGTTAACAATTTGTATTGTTCTAGAGGCTTACTTTCACGAACAGTCTTGTTTGCTTTATTGTTGGCTAGTTCCTGCGGAATTGTAGCGCAAGCAGAAGAGGGTAAGAGTTACTCTAACTCACAAGACTTTCAATTACATGGCTTTATCTCACAAGGTATTATTGATGTCGATGGCAGTGATTTTGTTAATGATAGCGGTGATCTTTCGACAGAATTAACAGAGTTAGGCATTAATGCTTCTTACCAACTGACAAGCAAGTTTCGCTTGGCGGCTCAAATAGTCTACTTAGATGGCGGGAATCGTTATGCTGAGGGAGCTAGAGTTGATTATGCACTGATAGATTGGTCGGCCTTTACTAATGAGCAGTGGCAAGCAAATATATATATAGGGCGTTTTAAAAATAATCATTGGCTTTATTCTAGTTCTCGCGATATCCCTTTTGCCAGACCAAGTATAATACTACCTCAGTCTGTCTATTTTGATGGCTTTAGAGATATTGCTGTGGGTAGTGACGGTATAGCAAGTAAGATCAGCTATAGCACTGATGATTATGGTAATTTTGATTGGCAAATTAGTTACGGCTCATCACCTATATCCGATGAGCAGGTTAAAAATGTATTAAGTGAATATGCCCGTGGTTCTAGTGAGCAAGATTATGATGCTCAAACGAGCTTTTATTGGCAACCGGCTTTTTCATCATGGCGTTTTGGCTTATCATTACTTGATGCTGATTTTACCTATGACAGCGCAGGCCAGGATAACGGTGATTTTTTCTCTGATAGTGATTTTTCTTTTCAATTTTATACTTTAAATGCGATATATGAAGGAGAGAAGTGGGAGTTTAGTGGTGAAATCTATCAGCAACGTTTCACCATAGATGGATTTTATTATCCAGGATTTGAACTTGATAATATTGGTCAAGGTTATTACTTACAGTCACGCTATAAAGTCACTGACAAAATGACACTTTTGGCTCGTTATGAAGATTTTTATATAGATAAAGATGATAAGGATGGTAAAACGCTAGAGCAGAATACTGGTGGACTAGTGCCTTATTATTTTGGGTTTCATAAGGATGTCACTTTAGGAATCAATTATGATTTTACTAGTAACTTTGCCGTGCGAGCAGAATATCATTGGGTAAATGGTGCCGGTAGATTGACCCCTGTGGTTGCTCCTAATCCTGCAATTAATGACTCTGAAGACTGGGAAATGTGGGCTATACAGTTAATGTATTGGTTTTAGAAGTAGTTTATGAATAAACGATTTGTTGGTGTACCTATCAAGCTTTTGGTGTTAATTGTCTCGACCTTACTCTTTTTAGCTGTAGGGTTTTCTTCGTTATCCTATTGGCGTTTACAGGCTGATTATCAGGAGTTTCAACAAAATAATATTGCCCAAGGGCAAATACAAGTTAATCTGCATAACAGCATTTTACGCACTAAAATAACCGTGTGGCTAGAGTCATTCACCGATTTAATTCAACTATCACAACAAGATGACTTTTCTAATTTAGCGCTTCAGTTAGAGAAGCAATATGATGCTTTACAGCTGCACCTTAATGTAGAAGATATTTGGTTAGTTGATGATAAACAAAACATTTTATTTGCCACTAACGATTTCCCTAACGTAGTAAAAGATAATATTGCGCAGGTTTTTAAGTTGCAAGAGCCGGAACATAGGATATTTTGTCCACAAAGTTGCCAACTGTTATTGAGTTTACCTTTGCTCAATAAACAAGGTGATATGGTTGTTGTCACGATGAGCACATCTCTGGTCGATATGTTGTTTGCTTTAAAAGCAACATTAGATAGAGATGTTGCGGTTATCCGTATACCCACTAAAAATAAGCATGAAATAAGTGCTTCTTCAGCTAAAGTAATCTCGGCGTCTGATATGGAATTAACAGAGTCTTTATTGGCTACTGATAAACCTTACTCTGAGCTGAATAAAATATTAATGAAAGGGTTGCACTTAGATTTAGTTGATAATAGTTATCTAATTAATTTATTGATTTTATCAGAACAAGCGAAGCAAAATTTTTATCTAGTATTGATTAATGACATAACCGCATATAAAGCAAAAAATGATGCGTACCAAAAACGTTTTATATTATCTTTGAGTCTTATTTTTACCTTACTCGCAGCATTTGTCTATTTCATCTCTAGCCCATTTACCAAACGATTGTTGTTACTTTCAAATGCCCTACCTTTATTAGCGCAAAAAAAGTTTACTCAATTTCGACAAGTCGAATTAAGAAGGCCTCGGATGTTTGCAGATGAATTAGATGTATTAGTTCATTCATCTCAAGAACTGAGCTTTGAATTAGAGCAACTTAACTTGGTGGTAGAGCAAAAAACCAAAGAGTTAGAGAATATCGCAATGTACGATTTACTGACGGGGTTGCCCAATCGTAATATGCTGAATTATCAATTACGTAAATCATTAGCTAATATTGCCCGTCATAAATGTGGTGTCGCTGTGTTATTTCTTGATTTAGATGACTTTAAAAAGGTTAACGACAGTAATGGTCATAATATTGGTGATAAGTTACTTATCCAAGCTGCAGATCGTGTCAGGATCAGTGTTGGAGAGATAGACTTAGCGTGCCGTTTTGGTGGTGATGAGTTTGTTATTGTATTGAGTCACCTCAAGAGTGTTGATGAAGCCATAGAGGTAGCAGAAAAAGTACTATTACAGTTTAAAGAGCCGATAAAACTTGGTTCTAATATCTTTTATGTTTCAACGAGTATTGGTATAGCTTATACAGAGTCTCCTACGGACAAGTCAGATGATTTAATTAGTCATGCGGATATTGCCATGTATGAAGCGAAAGATAACGGTGGCGGTCAATATCACATCTATCACCCTGAGATGTTTCAACGTGTCGCTCACCGAGTGATGCTTGAAGGTGAGGTAAGACAAGCGCTAGCTAAGCAACAGTTTAGCTTAAGTTTACAACCGCAAATATGTGCTAAAAATAAAAAACTTTATGGCTTTGAAGCGTTACTGCGTTGGCAGCACCCCGAACGAGGCATGATATCGCCTGAGGATTTTATTCCTATTCTAGAAAACTCTCAGCATATGATTGAATTAGGTTACTGGATTATTCGTCGATGTTTCGAGTTGGCAGTCGCTTTAAAGAGTTATGGTTTAGATGATGTACGCATTGCAATAAACTTATCTGCCGGACAGTTTATTGATGCCAATTTGCCAAGTTTCTTACAGGAATTATTAGCCGAGTTTTCATTATACGCGGAAAATTTTGAGTTAGAGCTAACAGAGCAAACATTAGTTAAAGACATGGAACATACCATTACTATGATGGAATCCTTGAAGGTTATTGGTTTTAGCTTTGCTATTGATGACTTTGGTACCGGGTATTCCTCTTTAGCTTACTTAAAGAAAATGCCTGTTGATGTTATTAAAATAGATAAGAGTTTTATCTTTGGCATGCTTGAAAACCATTCTGATTTTCAAATTATCACCTCGACCATTACGATGGTGAAAAGCTTAGGTTTGATGGTGGTGGCGGAAGGTGTTGAGACACAGGCGCAGTTACGTAGCTTAACTGAAAATGATTGCGATATAATTCAAGGTTATTATTATTCTAAGCCTATCCCTGAAAAAGACTTGTTTGTTATGTTAGACGAACAAGTCACATCCGGTTATTGGAAAGTCCCTAAGAAAGTTACGACGAATAAGTCAGCCTAAACAGAGGCTGACTACTTCCTGTTGAATAATTTAAGGACTATTTAAAAATTGACTGAACGTGGGTAGTAAACTCAGTCGCATTCATAAAACCAGTAGTGCGCTGTTTCGCTAATTCATTTCCTTGTAAGTCAAAAAACAAAATAGAGGGCAGTCCTAAAATATTATAGTGTTGAACAAGTTCAGCGTTATTAGTTGAATCAAACTCCGTCATATCTATTTGCAACCAAACACTATTGCTCAGTGCTTTTTGTACCTCTTTATCGATAAAGGTGTATTTTTCAAACTCTTTACAGGCAATACACCAATCGGCATATAAATCCACCATAACTGTTTTACCTTGCTTGTTGGCAAGAGCGACCTCTTTATTCAGCTCTGCCAAGGTGGTGACTTGTTTAAAGCTAGCATGCTGGTCATCAATTACCGCGGTATTTGCACTTGGAAAAATTAATTGGTAGGCAAGGTTAGCACCAAAAAAGAGCATTAAAAATATAACTAAAGAGCGCAAACCATACCAAAAGCCCTTTGCCTGTTGCTGATTTTCTTTAGCTTCTGCATGATTTTGGTTTGTGACATAAAAATAACTAGCACTGGCTAATATCAATAGTGCCCATAATGCTTGACTAGCGGTCTCAGGAATAAAACGCTCTAATAAAAATACCGGTACAGCTAATAATAACAAACCAAAGATATTTTTAATAATATTCATCCAAGCACCTGCTTTAGGTAATAATTTACCACCAGAGCTGCCTAAAATAAGTAAAGGTAACCCCATGCCTAAACTTAATGCATACAATGCTGATGCCCCTAAAACCACATCACCTGTCTGAGATATATAAAGCAATGCGCCAGTGAGTGGTGCTGTTGTACAAGGAGAGGCAACTAAACCGGATATAACACCCATCATTATCACGCCAGTTATAGACCCGCCTTTTTGCTTGTTACTTATATTATTAAGTTTATTTTGCCAGCTTGCTGGTAACGCTAAGTTAAAGACACCAAACATTGATAATGCTAAAAATATAAATAAAACACTAAGACCAATTAATACCGCAGGGTGTTGAAATACTGCTTGGAACTTAGCGCCAGCCAATGCAACCACAATACCTAAAAGGGTATAAGTTATCGCCATACCTTGTACGTAGAAAAAAGATAAGGTAAATGCTTTCTTAGTGGTTAATTGTTTTCCTTGACCGACAATAATACCCGTCAAAATTGGGTACATAGGGAAAACACAAGGCGTGAATGAGAGTAATAGACCACCAACAAAAAAGGCAATCAAGGTTAACAATAGGCTATCTTGCTTAAGCATGTCAGCTAATTGATGTTGTTCACTTTTTGGCGTTATGTTCTGTTTTTCCGCCGCATTTACTTCCTTGCTTTGGCTTAATGATGTTGGGTTGAAGGGGGAGCTTTTACTCGCATCAATTTCACTTAGTTCAATTACTTTGCTTGTTGGCGGATAACATAAGCCTTTTTCAGCACAGCCTTGATAAGTTATCTTAATACTGGCGTCACTATTTACTTGTTCAAGATTTATGGTGAAGCTTAATTGCTCGGTAAATATTTTTTGCACACCAAAAAATTCATCCTCGTGATCTATACCACTAGGTAATGTAACTTGGGTAAATTTTACCTCTTTACCTTTAAACTTAAATTGATGACGATAAAGATAATAACCGGGTGCAATATCAAAGCTAACCTCTAATAGATTATTTTTTTGATAAAAATTAAAAGTGAAAGCTTGCTCAACTTTTAAGAATTCATCATCGTTACTAAACAAACTGGAACTGGACACATCAAAAATTGATTGCTTTTCTTGTGCCTCATCAGGAAGAAAAGTAAAGACAGTTAACATTATTAAGCAAAGGGAAAGTAAATTTTTCATTAAGCCTACTTCAAAGAGTTGGTGATCCAGTTCAAATAATGCATATCACCTTGCTGGATATTCAAGGCAATAACTTCAACCACGTCATACGGGTGTAATTGGTTAATTCGCTTATTTAAAGCGACGAATTTTTCTTCATTGGTTTTTATCAGTAACTGTACTTCATTGTCACACTGCAGTTCATCCTGCCAGTTATATACCGACGTGATATTAGCAATTATATTAACGCAGGCAGCAAGTTTTTCCGTAACCAAATGCTTTGCAATATTTTTCGCTACGGTTTCATCTGGACACGTTGTTAATACTAATTGATACAATTTTGTTACCTCACCACAACCATCTTGCTGATAGTATACCCTGAGAGTTAATGAAAACTTAAGGCTAATATTGAACGCAATATTGATACTGCTCAACTGGCCTTGAAAAAGACCCGTTAGACCCAATATAAGTTTCATAGAAATGAAGGAATCATTATGTTTCAATTATTATTTGTACTTTTTATCATCATCCCTATCATCGAGATCACAGTAATTATGCAGGTTGGTGCTTTACTTGGTATATGGCCAACTATCGCTATTGTTATTTTAAGTGCTTGGCTCGGGGCTAAATATGTCCGCCAACAAGGTCTTGCCACCATGCAAAATGTGCAGGCTAAAATGGCACAAGGTGAAATGCCATCTGAGGAAATAGTGACAGGGCTTATGTTATTAGTCGCGGGTGTATTATTAGTAACGCCAGGTTTTGTCACCGATGTTTTTGGCTTGTCTCTGCTTATACCTAGTGTACGAACAGCGATTGCTGCGTATGTACAAAAACATATCAAAGTTAATCAGTTTAGTGCTGGGGCTGCATTTACTCAAAGCGGTTCTGGTAATGTTTATCAGCATGAAGCACAAGAGCAGAGCTTTACTCAAGATAGCAAACCACTGTCTCATCACCAAGGTGATACCTTAGAAGGCGAGTTTCAACGTAAAGACTAATCTAAAAATTGGTGAAAAGTATAAAAAAATGAAAGCTGACCTTGTGTCGGCTTTTTTTATCCCCATTTCTATTAACAACAATCTAGTCGTTAACTTTAGTGGTTAATTAAGACTGGTAAATTTATTAAATAACTTACTAATTAAATAAGTAATCTCAGGAGAGAATTAATGAGCATTCGTCCACTACATGATCGTGTAATTGTTAAGCGTAAAGATGCAGAAACAAAATCAGAAGGCGGTATCGTACTAATGGGTAGTGCTGCTGAAAAATCTACTCGCGGTGAAGTTATTGCTGTAGGTAATGGCCGTATCCTAGATAACGGCGAAGTACGCGCGTTAGACGTTAAAGTTGGCGATCAAGTGATCTTCTCTGAAGGTTACGGCGTTAAAACTGAAAAAATTGATGGCGACGAAGTACTTATCCTTTCTGAATCTGACATCTTGGCAATCGTAGAATAGTCGCAAAGATTTAATGTCGCTATTTTACACAATAGCGGCATCAGAAGTACTCACTGACTAGCGTCAGCTCCGTGCTTCTTCTTTGCTCTTGAGTACACTAGCTTAATAAAATTGCTGCTTGAGCGCATAGCTTTAAAATTAATTATTATGAATAAACAAAATTATAGGAATAAATAACATGGCTGCAAAAGACGTATTATTTGGAAATGACGCACGTGCAAAAATGCTACGTGGTGTAAATGTATTAGCAGACGCAGTAAAAGTAACCTTAGGCCCTAAAGGTCGTAATGTTGTTATTGATAAATCTTTCGGTGGCCCAACAATCACTAAAGATGGTGTTACTGTTGCTAAAGAAATTGAACTTGAAGACAAGTTTGAGAACATGGGCGCACAAATGGTGAAAGAAGTTGCTTCTAAAGCCAATGATGAAGCGGGTGACGGTACAACTACTGCTACTGTTTTAGCACAAGCCATTGTTAACGAAGGTTTGAAATCGATTGCTGCGGGCATGAACCCAATGGATATCAAACGTGGTATCGACAAAGCGGTTATCGCTGCCGTTGCTGCCTTGAAAGAAAACTCTACACCAGTAACAGACAACAAAGCCATTGAGCAAGTTGGTACTATCTCAGCTAACTCTGATGAAACTGTTGGCCAAATCATTGCGACAGCAATGGATAAAGTAGGCACTGAAGGTGTTATTACCGTTGAAGAAGGTCAAGCCTTAACTGACGAATTAGACGTTGTTGAAGGTATGCAGTTTGACCGTGGTTACTTATCACCATATTTCATCAACAACCAAGAAAATGGCACTGTTGAATTAGAAAACCCGTTCATTCTTTTAGTTGATAAGAAAGTATCTAACATTCGTGAGTTATTAACCACGCTTGAAGGTGTTGCTAAAGCAGGCAAGCCATTATTAATTATTGCTGAAGATGTTGAAGGCGAAGCCTTAGCTACTCTAGTAGTTAACAACATGCGCGGTATCGTTAAAGTTGCTGCTGTTAAAGCACCTGGTTTTGGCGACCGTCGTAAAGCGATGCTACAAGATGTTGCTACCTTAACTGCAGGTACGGTAATTTCTGAAGAAATTGGTATGGAGCTTGAAAAAACTACGTTAGAAGATTTAGGTCAAGCAAAACGTGTAGTGATTTCGAAAGACACTACTATTATTATTGATGGTATTGGCGAAGATGCCGACATTAAAGCACGTGTTAGTCAAATTCGTGGTCAAATTGAAGATTCATCTTCAGATTACGATAAAGAAAAACTACAAGAACGTCTAGCTAAGCTAGCTGGCGGTGTTGCCGTTATCAAAATCGGTGCTGCCACTGAAATTGAAATGAAAGAGAAAAAATTCCGCGTTGAAGATGCATTACATGCAACTCGCGCTGCAGTAGAAGAAGGTGTTGTTGCCGGTGGTGGTGTTGCCTTAGTTCGTGCAGCCGAAGCAATTAAAGATTTAGAAGGCATTAACGAAGACCAAACTCACGGTATTAACGTTGCTATCCGCGCGATGGAAGCGCCACTTCGTCAAATCGTATCTAACTGTGGTGATGAATCATCAGTAGTACTTAACGAAGTACGTAACGGTACAGGTAACTTTGGTTACAACGCTGGTAATAGTACTTACGGTGATATGTTAGAGATGGGTATTTTAGACCCAACTAAAGTCACACGTAGTGCACTACAATTTGCCGCGTCAATTGCTGGTTTAATGCTTACAACTGAAGCGATGATTACTGATGCGCCTCAAGATGCTTCTCCTGCTATGCCTGATATGGGCGGCATGGGCGGTGGTATGGGTGGCATGGGTGGCATGATGTAATAGATATTAAATCTATTACTCTAGCTCTAACCATTTAAACGAAAGCCTGAATAGTAATATTCAGGCTTTTTTAATTCGCGAGGCTTTCGTGTATCTTCGTTGATATACAACTATGAAACGTTAAACCTAAAGAGAATTGTCAGCTTAGAACTATGAGTAATCGCTACTCGGCTGCCAAACCTTGCCATCTAGAGTCAACAACCGTACGCAAAGGCGTAGGTTGGTTACAAGCACAAATCAAGGCAGGTTTTGAATGAAACTATTTTGTTATGTTAGAGCTAAATTGATTCTATATGTAAAAAAATCTCTTTACATTTACATCTTTTCGCCACTATTTTCAAAGATAACCGTTCATCAAATGCTAAATATAGGCTAGCATCGCTTATTGATATAAACTATCAGAATTTTAACTCGCGTAGTTCAATTCAGCATTATAGGTTGCGGTCTTGGTAACCTTTTAAAATGAAGGCGTAAAAAAATTAATGAAATACAGTGTTAATGACTTTATTGTCGATACTGAAGCACGTACCGTATGTAAAGATCAGCAAACGTCTTCAATTCGCCCTCGCACGTTAAAGCTCCTGCTCTTTTTCATTGAGCGTGCCGGTACAGTGATAAAAAAAGAAACACTACTTGAGCACGTTTGGGATGACGTTGTTGTTGATGAAGGCGTAGTATTTCAATCAATTAGTGAAATAAGAAAGCTATTTTCCACGAGCCAATCAATTGTAAACTACCCCAGAAAAGGCTATGAATTTGTTGCTAACGTTACGGTAATCGAATTATCGAGTCCTCAGTCGTGGTACTTACACAAACATCTGATTGCGATATATGCAGTACTTGTTTTAGGGCTATTGTTGCTAGCTAATTTCTATGATTTTTCTGACAATAAAGCGCAGCCATCAATGCAAAGTCGTATTTTGATATTACCAAGCCAGAATAATATTGAATATGAAGATAATACTTGGTTAGTACTTGGTGGTATGGATCACCTCATCACGCTGTTACAAGAATCTAACCCCAAGGTAGGTTTTTACTCAACGGGTGAAGTACTTGAGTTAATTAACCATGTTAAACATGAACCGGGGGCCGCACTTAAAGATGCTCAAAAGTTGTTTAATATTTCAGGGGCAACTCACCTTGTAGAGTCTACTTTTTTTGGGGAAAACCTCGATTACAAAGTTACATTAACGATTCATCAACGCAGTCATATTCATCAAAAAACCTTTTTAGTGAAAACACTTGATCAAGGTTTGAAAGCGCTTGCCAGTGAAATAGCACAATACAGTTATTCAACTCAACTTGAACTAAACCAAACACCTAAAAGCGAGTTTAAAAGTACGCTTTTTGCCAAAGCAATGCTAACTTATGAGAGTGATTGGCAAGAAGCGACTAGCTTCTTACAAAGTTATTTGGCAATAGAGCCCGATTCGATCATGGCCACTCGATATCTTTCCAAGCTCTATATTTGGCAACAGAAAGCAGAGCATGCCCATGCTTTACTTAATAAATTAGCCTCATTAACGGCACCAAGATCAGAGCACCGAGCCTTTGTTCATTTTTATCGTGGATTACTTGCTCACCAAAACAATCAGTACTCGCTAGCAATCGAGGAATATCAGCAGGCACAATTATTACTCATAAAACCGACACATTTGTTGCTAACCGCACGGATAGAAGATGCCATCGGCGGTGCGTTAGTTTCACAACATAACTATCACGAGTCATTAGACCATTTTGACACTGCACTTGCTTATTATCAGACTATCAACAACCTGGTAGGTAGCTATTCTGTGCAACTACAAAAAGCAGAAGCATTAAGCCTAGCAGGAAAACATGCACAAGGTGCTAGCCTATTTAAAGCCGCCAGCAAGGCTATTAAACAACTTAATATAGTTTTTTTAAATGATGTTTTAGCGCAAAAGTCGCCTTTATTTGAAAACAAATGAAAATAACACTAAATTTATGTAAAGCTATATAAAACAGTGGTTTTAAAGTTACTTTGAGAAACTTTTAAGCAATTTAATTATCATTTCACCGTGAATTTTTGCAATCTTACGCCAAGCGAAAACTAATCGTTAATATTCTAGGGGATAAGATGAACAATAAAGAGTCATTAACCAATAAGTTGTTGGTTATATGTGTTGCTGTAATAGTGTTACTTACCTCGCAGCTAACACATGCAATGCCGAAGCACGACACTTCATATACCAAACATGTAAACCCATTTATCGGTACAGATGGCACTGGGCATACATTTCCCGGTGCCACCTATCCATTTGGCATGGTGCAACCTAGCCCAAATACCAACAATCATAGTTGGGATCACACCAGCGGTTACCAATTTAAAGATAAAACCATTATGGGGTTTGCGCAAAATCACCTAAGTGGCACAGGTATAAGTGATATGGGCAATATTTTACTGCAACCTTTTAGCGGTGAAATAAAAGATGGTAATTACCGCAGCGAATATACCAAAGAAAACGAAAGTGCAAAACCCGGCCTGTATAAAGTAACTCTCGATAAATTTGGTATTGATGTTTCCTTGACCGCTTCTGAGCGTGTTGCTTTTCATCAATATCAATTTCATCAAAAGACAGATCATAAGGTGTATCTCGATTTACAACATGGTGTTGTTAACGCGTGGCAGCCACTGAACGAGTATGTTAAACAAGCAAATGTTGTGATGGAAGATGAATACACCCTATCTGGCATGATTGAGGCCACAGCTTGGGTGACCAATAGAACTTATTTCGTGATCAAATTTAATCAGCCAATAAAAAACAAGAAAGTACTTACTGCTAAAACGGGAGAAAAAGCACAAAAGATGGAACTAGATTTCGGTGACATACCAACGCAAGAATTATTGGTTAAAGTGGCACTTTCTAGTGTGGGTACTAAAGGTGCGAAAAAGAACCTTACGGCAGAAGTGCCTCATTGGAATTTTAATTTAGTTTACCTGCAAGCCAATCAACAATGGCATGCATATCTATCGCGTATTGATATTAAAGCTTCAGCGGAGCAAAAAGCGATATTTTATACCGGGCTTTATCACTTGTTTATTCAGCCAAATCAAACCGCTGATGTTGATGGCCGTTATCGTGGCTACGACGATAAAATTCACCAAGCAGTAGCTGATGGCCATTACTCAACATTTTCATTGTGGGACACCTACCGCGCAGCCCATCCGTTATATACTATTTTAGTGCCTGAGAAAGTTGATGATTTTGTTACCTCGTTGATAGTACAACAGCAACAACAAGGTTTTTTTCCTATTTGGGGCTTAGCTAATAAAGAAACCTACACTATGATAGGAAATCACGGCGTACCTGTGGTGGTTGATGCTGTGCTTAAAGGCATTCCGGGAATAGATAAAAACAGTGCGTGGCAAGCAGTACGTGCAACCTTATTTAACAGCCATAAAAATAGTGATTGGTCGTTACTTGAGCAATACGGCTATTACCCATTTGATCTACTTGATCGAGATGGCGAGTCAGTATCACGAACACTTGAACACAGTTATGATGACTTTGCTGGCGCCCAACTAGCAAAACTTGTTGGTGCAAAACAAGACTACCAGCACTTAATCAAACGGGCTAACTATTACAAAGCACTCTTTGATCAATCGAAAGGGTTTATGCGGGGCAAAGATTCAAAAGGACAGTGGCGAGAAAACTTCAACCCACTCACAGCGACTTCCCCCATGAATAACCCTGGTGATTACACCGAAGCGAACGCGTATCAATACAGCTGGGCAGCTCAACATGATATTGAAGGCATGATTGAACTGTTTGGATCAAAAAACTCTTTTGTTGCTAAGTTGGATGAATTTTTCACTACCAACACCCCAAATACAGACATCCATTTAGGACAAGAAGCGATGATTGGTCAATATGCTCATGGCAATGAGCCAAGTCATCATATTGCCTATCTTTATGCGCTGGCTGATCGCCCCGAAAAAACAAATCAGCTAGTGACCAAAATTAGCGAAAAATTTTATGCTAATACACCCGATGGTATTCAAGGCAATGAAGACTGCGGACAAATGTCTGCTTGGTATATTTTTACAGCGCTTGGTTTCTACCCTGTAGATCCTGCTATCGGTGAATATGTCTATGGTGTACCACAGGTTGATTCTGCCACGATTAAATTAAGCAATGGTCGTAGCTTAAATATCAGTAAAGCCAAAAATTTAGATATTGAAAAAGCGCCATTGATTAAACTCAATGCTCAGCCTATGGCAAGCAAAGTACTGCTCCATGAACAATTACTGCAAGGGGGTAACCTAAGTTTTCATTAAGCTAGCCTTCCAATTTTATGACTATCTAGGAGTTAAAGATTTCGCTGGGTAATCATCTACGTGAATGCTCATTTTAAATTATAGGAAACCTTCTGCTTAATACTACATATAATATCAATACGATTATGTGAATGTCCGATTTGGCATAGCGGACAAAGAGTATCAACAATTTTAGACTCTGATTGGGAATAGTAGCGAAACAAAATGGAGTTTTAAATGAGAACATTATCTCATTAAATTTTAATTGGTTAACTAATACTCTTGATTGGTAGAGGTATAAGGTGGGGTATCAATATAATCCCCATGTTAATAACTCAATATAATCAAATGAATCATTGATATGTGGGCGGCATGATGTAATAGATTTTTAATCTATTACTTTAGCTCTAACCATTTAAACGAAAGCCTGAATAGTGATATTCAGGCTTTTTTATTAGCTGATTATCAATAGCTAATAGTATATTTGTCATGTCCTAATTGTGGACCAAAGCTATCTTCCTGCTGGGTCTTATGCCTGCTTAAAGCACGGTGGTCATTATTTTTAGATGAAAACTCAGAGCCTAAAGCTGTCTAAAAATATGAATAAAAATCATCTCAACTGATGGCAGCAATATTACGCAAGAAGACATTTCTATCTTATAATAAATAGGCATATTAAGTATCCCCCTCTCCAACATAATCCTCTTTAATTTACAGAGTCGTATTCTGCTGATATTAATGTCGATAATCTTTATGAACAATTAGCTTAGACTATTACATTATAGTTGCGGTTTTTTTAATTATTTCAACTATTTAAGTTTTTTTAAGAAGTTTTAAGTTCTCTTTTATAGCGTAATAGAGCTAAATAGTTCTCAACTTTTTGTATATATTGGGAACTATTTAATGCGCTATAAAAATCTGATTTTTCTATTTGTCGCATCCATCGATTCTGCGAGTCTTTATGCTGTTCTGTTAATGCCATTATCACTTTATTTTTCTTTTTCATGGCTTAGCCATTACTCTTTTCTATTTTCAAGCTGGCTATTACTACCAGCTAACTTAGTATCAATAATTATGGTTTATTTGTTTGTTTTAAAAATAATTCACAAACAAAATTATGCGGTAATACACAAATATCCTGCCGAAATATTGCGGCTTTAGTAAAACCGCAACGGTTAAGAAACAGTTACACACCTATAAACTAAAATTCACTTTTTGGACAAAATTATGACAAATCACTTGTTAGGGGCTTTTATTGCCTGCACTTTGCTATTTGGCTGCAACAGCAGTAAAGATAGCATTAATAATAGCGAAGCAAATCAAACCAATAACCACATTGAAAAATCTCCTGAGCAAGGGATTGACCCCTTTTGGAACAATGCCATTGTCTACTTTATGATGACAGATCGTTTTGCTAATGGCGATAAAAGCAATGATCAGGTTTTTGACCGAAAACAAGATGCTGCTGTGCTGCGAAATTTTATGGGTGGAGATATTACAGGCGTAACTAATAAAATTAACGATGGCTACTTTAAAGCGTTAGGGGTTGATGTTTTATGGATGACACCACTGAATGAACAAGTTCACGGTTACTGGGATGAAGACTGGGGTAGAAGTTACCCATTTCATGGTTATTGGATAAAAGATTGGACCAATGTTGATCCTAATTTTGGCACTGAAGCTGAGATGAAAAACATGATTTATACCGCACATGCTAACGGTATTCGTGTTTTAGCCGATGTTGTTATTAATCATACTGGGCCAGAAACAAATGCAGATGTTGCCTGGCCAAATAATTGGGTTAGAACCGACCCAGCCTGCCAATGGCATAGCTATGAGCATAATGTAAAATGTGCATTAGCGACGAGCATACCTGATGTGCTTACCGAGTCAGAAGAAGATGTTGAGTTACCTGATTTTTTATTGGAAAAATGGCGCGTAGAAGGTCGACTTGAGCAAGAACTGGCAGAGCTTGATGAATTTTTCGAAAGAACAAAACTTAATAGAGCCCCTAAAAACTATATTGTTAAATGGTTAACCGATTGGGTTAGAGAGTATGGAATTGACGGCTTTCGAGTTGATACGGCTAAACATGTTGAAGCAGAAATATGGCAAGTATTAAAAACGGAGGCATCATTAGCTTTTAGTCAATGGAAAGCAAAAAATCCTGCATTAGTTATAGACGATAAAGATTTCTTTATGGTTGGGGAAGTAATGCACTTTGGCGTAGATGGATTTAAAAATACCCCTGCTGGTACCAGAAATTACGATTATGGTGATAAACAAGTCGATTTTTTTGATTATGGTTTTGATAGCTTAATCAACATGGGCTTTGCCACGCATGCTGAAGGTTCAATGGAAGATATTTTTAGCACTTACTCAAAAGAATTAAATAATGGTGCGCTTACCGGGGTTGGTGTAATTAATTACGTTGTCTCTCATGATGACCCAGAACCTTATGATAAAGCCCGCAAGAGTCCATATCAAACCGCATCGAAGTTGATGTTAGCACCTGGCGCTGTACAAATTTATTATGGCGATGAGTTAGCACGAAACTTAACTATTGAGGGAGCTATGGGGGATGCGACGTGGCGTTCTTTTATGAATTGGGAAGATTTAGCAAAGAAAGACACCCGAGCGCTGCTTACTCATTGGCAAAAGTTAGGCTCTTTCCGTCATGACCACCTTGCCGTTGGCGCAGGTATTCATAAACAGCATCGTAGTAAACCTTATGTTTTTAGTAGGAGTCACACTGCTAATGGTAAGTCTAATCAAGTACTCGTTGCTTTAGAGGTAAAAAAAGGTTTAAAAACTGTACCCGTTTATGGTGTTTTTCCTAATGGCAGCCAAGTGAAAGACTACTATTCAAATCAATTAATAACCGTTGATAACAATAAAATTAACTTTAGCTCGCCGTTTAACATTGTTTTATTGGCTCCTGTCAGTAATTAGGGGCTGTTGATCTTTCGAGATTGTTTTTGCAGCCGTTTTGTTGGGTATTTATACAAGGTAGTGCCTTTGTAATGTGGTTGTTCCACATCAAAAGGCGATAACGCCGTAAAAATGGCCAACAAACGCTGTCCGAAGGATTCGGCTAAAAACGTTTTACTCTTTGTTGAGTAGTATTTGCTTAGAGTGACTAGGCTACACACTACCCGCCGCGATTAAAACGTTTTTATCTCGAACAAAATTTAACCGCGAAAGGTCAACATACCCTAGTTTTTTTATTTATATTCACCTGTTTACGTTTTATTAAGCAGGTGAATATTTTGTTGGATGAAACTTGAATTTACGACTCATACACAGCTAGCCTCTCGCTGAAAAAACGCTTGAAGTTATTTGGGTATCGTTAAGGTTATTAAGATGATATTACGTTCCCTCGCTATTTTATTGTATTGCTTTAGCTTGTTTTTCATTGCTCAGTTACCCGCTGAAACGTTGGCTAAAATGAATAGTGACGCTCAATCATTGTCAATTCCGTATTATCAACAATCGATAATACTTGATGGTCAACTTGATGAAGCTATTTGGCAAAAAGCCCAACATTTTCCGCTTAATTATATTATTGAGCCTTTTGAAAATACTAAAGCAATGGTGCAAACCGATGTATATATTTATGAGTCAGGTGAAAATTTATATGTGGGCTTTAAGGCGCAAGATCCACATCCCGAACAAATAAGAGCTTATTTACGTGATCGTGATAAAGTTTGGAATGATGATTTAGTCGGCTTTAAATTAGATACGCTTAATACCCATAAACTGGCTTATCATTTTTATGTCAATGCTAAAGGAGTACAAATTGATTCAATAGAAAGTGGCATTACTCAACGTTATAATGATAATTGGGATGCCGTTTGGCAAGCAAAAACAGCTATCTCTGCACAAGGTTTTACCGCTGAGTTTATTATTCCGTTAAGCCAGCTCAATTTTGCCGACGATACGGGAATTAAACATTGGTCGGCAGAGTTTATGCGTTTTTATCCGCGAGAAGTGAGTTATAAAATTTCGAATGTCATTCAAGACCGAGAAAATAATTGTTCGCTGTGTCAAATGCAACCAATATCAGGTTTTAAAGCGGCTAAACAAAGTACTAATATGGTTTTTGTTCCTAGTATTGTTATGGGTAAAAATAAACAAAAGAATTTATCGACACAAGAAAACTGGCACAGTGAAAATGATGTTGAAGTGGGAGGAGACTTTAGTTGGAATATCAGTTCTGATAGCTTACTTTCAGCAACGATTAATCCAGATTTTTCGCAAATAGAATTAGATAATGCACCACTTAATATCAATAGTAATTTTTCATTGTACTTACCAGAAAAACGACGTTTTTTTCTAGAAAACCATAACTATTTTGATAGTTTATATAACCTGGTTTATACCCGAAATATTTTATCGCCTGATTTAGGCGTAAAATATACCCAACGTAGCGGTAATAGTACCTTTGCGGCTCTAGCAAGTGATGATGAAAGCACACGGTTACTCATACCCGGCAACCTTAATTCAACCCTAGTAAATATTGATGAAAAAACCATTAATACCGCGTTACGCTATCGTTACGACTTTAGCGATGACTCATCGTTAGGGGTAACCAATACGATAAGAGAAAGTGAAAACTATCATAACTATGTTTTTTCTATCGATGGTCGTTTACGTTTCAATGAAAGTACCTTTTTAGATGCACAATTGCTCTCTTCAAATACAAAGTATCCTACTGACTTTTATAAAAAAGTTTGCTTTAAATGTGACAATGAATCAAGTTTACGCGTTAATAACAACGATGAACTTACCGATATTGCGTGGCAAGTAAATTTTAGTCACACCAAAAGAAACTGGTGGTTAAGTGCATATCATAAATACAAAGGAGAAGACTTTCGCGCTGACTTAGGTTTCGTTAGTAAAATTGATAACCAAGAAAGTCAAATTAGATCGGGGTATGTGCATTATCCTGAATCACCAATTTGGAATAAAGTTGAATTTTGGGTTGGTGTTGATAAAGAAACTAATATTAATAACGAATTAATAAGTGACAATGCAGAAATTCAATTAAACCTTAACGGTGTGATGCAATCAAGGATAAGTACAGGGATAGGAAAACAAACCAAAGTTGGTTTACGCTTCGACCCAAACATTACCAATATAACCGATAATAGCAGCCAGTTTGATATCGACTTTAGTTTTATTTATGGTGAAATTCGGCCAATTGCTAATTTTTACATCAGTAATTTATTGCTTAAAAGTGATGCTGTTGATTATGCTAATAAACGTAAAGGAGAGAAGGTACAGTTGCTGCCAATAATACAGTGGGATGTTAATGAGGCAGTGAATATCAGGCTTGAGCATACCTATGAAAAAATGAAAGCAGCAAATGAAGATTTATATACTGCAAATTTATCGGATGTAAGAGTAAATTATCAATTTAATGGTGTCAGTAAAATTCGTTTATCTGTGGTTTATAATAACGTTGTTTTTAATCCGAGTAATTATACTTTTGATATCGATAAGAAAAGTAAAAGCCTAGGATCTCAACTGGTGTACTCTTATCGTTTTGATGCACTTTCGGCTTTTTATTTTGGTTTATCAAGCAATGCGATTGATAATGATGCCATTAAAGGGTTAACAACGAACCAAAAAAGTGTTTTTTTGAAGTTAAGTCATACTTTGTAAAAAACACTTATATTTAATGGATTGGTATTTATTTAATAGTTAACCTGAACTCTGGATAATGAGTGCTTGATGTTTAAATAAAAACAACAGCTTAAGGTTATTAAAAATAAAACTTATCGGATTAAATAGCGATATACGCTATCAATGTTTCAATTTATTCCATTATCAAGGCAAAACGTTTATGAATAACGGGTTATTTATCGACGTTTTAACGCTGAGAATTGGATAAAGGGGAATATTGAGCAAGTGTTGCTTATCCAGAGTTCAGGTTAGTTAACTTATGTGCCTGGTTTTGTTTTGATAGAAACTCAAGTTAGCATGAGAAATTAAACAACTAATTTAACTGATGCTAGCTAACAATATTTGATAACATCATATAACTTTCTTATTCACATGCCGCTTTAATGAAATACCACGTTGATACTTTTGTTCTTGATGTACAAGCACGTACGTTATCTGCTGATGACAATTGTCAGAACATTCGGCCTAAAACGTTAGAAGTTCTGTTATATCTGGCTAATAGGGCTGGAGATATAATCAGTAAACAGGAGCTGTTGGACTGTATTTGGGACGATGTAAACGTAGATGATGGTGTTATCTTTCAGTCCATTAGGGAAATTCGTAAATTATTTGGTCACTCGGAAATTATTCTGAACTTTCCACGTAAGGGATATCAATTCACTGCACAATTTGAGCCTATTAATCATAATCAGCAAGATAAACTGAGTGGTTTAGCAACACCTTCATTATTGAAATATTATATTGCTGCCATTTTACTCATCTGTTTAACCCTACTTACAATTTTGTTTTCAAATGAAGACACTGCTGATGTAAATTTCGATCAAAGTATTCTTGTGCTGCCAATAAAAAATAGCATTCCTTATGGAGAAAATGACTGGATTTATTTAGGAGCGATGGAGCAGCTTATCGCAAAATTAAAAGGCTTTCCTAATTCAATTTTTATCTATCAGGGAACCTACATTCCTAATTTAATGCACACCGCAGGTTTAGACCGAAAATTTTCATCTAATGATGTCGCTAAAATATTTAATGTGTCTGGTGCTACATTAATCGTTGAAGCAGAGATATTAGGTTATGTGTCCGACTATAAACTGGTTTATAAATTTCATGTCGAAAATGATGTAAAGCAAGGTGTTATTCTTGATACTTCAATAAATGCTGCACTTGTCACATTATCAAAAAAGTTAGCCGACTTTATCAATCAGCCACTCAAAAAAAGTAAATATAAGCCAATAAATGAGTTTAACGATGCTTTATTTGCTGAAGCCATGATTAGTTATGAATCGGATTGGCATACATCTATTAGTTTTTTTGAGAGTTATCTATCATTGAACCCTGACTCGGTTATTGCCATGATCTATTTGAGTAAGTTGTACTTGTGGGATAATCAAACAGAAAAGGCGGCTGATTTGCTAGATAGATCAGCTAATATTTTGATAGAAGAGCCACTAGAAGTTGCCAATATCCAATTACTTAAAGGACGAATTTCAGCTAAAAAACAAGATTTTAACCAAGCGTTACAATTTTATAAGCAAGTGAATAATATCACAGATAAACAGCAAGATTGGTTCCTAAAAGCCAGTGTGGCCGAAGAGCAAGGCTTAGTTTATCTTAAACAAAAAAGACTTAATAAATCCTTAGAGTCTTTTACAAATGCGTTGTCTGCATACCAAATAATTAAAAGCCAAATAGGCATAAATTCCACCCGACTTCATTTAGCTGAGGTGTTGTTGCTGCAAGGAAATATTGAGCAGGCCAAAGAAAATTATATAATGGCCAAGGGAAGTATCAAAAACATCAAACTAGAGTTCTTATACTCCATGTTAGAGCAGTACAAAATAAAATTCGAAAATCGTCTGGATTAAAATTATATTTTAGCTCGTTAATTTAAACAGTGATTCTATTGTCGATATTATGGTTAAGCGCGAAAAAATATAACGATATATTAAAGATTAAGTAATATCCGCTTGGTATTATGTGATCATTAATAAATAGGTGATGAATGACCGCTTTGTTGCTTGAGTTCAAATGCTGAATGCAAAGCTGACTATTTATTTGGAAAATATACTTCTGAACTAGGACTGCTTTGAAAACTGATAAAACGCCATGAATATTAAATAAAATAGTAAATCCGTCAAAGTTAAATTAGTTAGATTTGGTTGTTAGATGAAATGGGTATGAAGTGAGTATCACTTGTTTTCAGATGCAACTAATTAATAAAAACAAACAGATCAGCTCTATATGGGTGGCGTAATGTAATTATGCTGGTCTAAAATTTTGATTACTGCGTTGCTTTGTTACTCGTTAAAGAAACACTAAACGTCACCATAAAGCGCCTTGATCTAAACAGTTTACAAAGCTCTTTCTAACTTGATTGAATTATTTATGCCTCTAGTACGTAAACTACAGCTAACAGAACTTTGATTTACCTTTTAATAGGCTCGGTCTTGTAATACTCAGTAACAACTATTCAGCGATTAAACCCCTTGCCGTATTAACTGTTTCCTTGGAATTAGTATACAATCTTTAATACTTGCTTTAGGACACGTGTTATAGTCTGTATGCATAAATATTTGAAGTTAGATGGCTTCAAAGTATAATTCGCATCATTGAATTCGATGATGTTTAAATGGATTTCTAGTTTATTTTAAAAGGATTTTCGACAATGAAATTACAAAAAAAATTATTGATCGCGTTTTTATTACTGGCTTTAATACCAACCCTAATCGTTGGGTTTATTACAAGTTATGTCTCAAGTTCAACAATTGAACAACAAATATTTTCTCAGCTCGTCGCGGTTCGCGAAATTAAAAAATCTCAGATAGAGGGATATTTTTCTGAACGTGAAGGTGATATTAAGGTACTCAGTGGCACAGTTGAAAAGATACTCGATTTTAGCTCGTCAATGGCTTTAAATACTTCAGCACATAACCAGAATGAATATTTCGATAATTTTATAAAAGCTTATGGTTATTATGATTTTTTCTTGATTGATGACGCAGGTGAAATTTTCTATACCCTAACCAAAGAAGCTGACTATCAAACCAACTTAATTACAGGGAAATACAATAACTCAGGCCTGGGCAAGTTATTCAAAAAAGTGCAGGACAGTGGTAAATTTGCTATGTCTGACTTTAGTAATTATGCACCAAGTAATGGTGACCCAGCAGGATTTATTGCCTTACCGCTAACCACTAACTCTGGGATCTCAGTTGTCGTTGCCTTACAATTATCCATAGAAAAAATTAGTGAAGTAATGCAACAGCGTGCGGGCATGGGAGATACAGGGGAAAGCTACTTAATTGGCAGCGACTTGTTAATGCGATCAGACTCATTTCTTGACCCAGAAGGACATTCCGTAGGGGCGTCTTTCTCAGGGACAGTCAAAAATAATGGTGTGGATACTGAAGGCGCTAAACTCGCTATAAAAGGGGAAGTTGGCCAGAAAATCATTATAGATTATAACGGTAACCCTGTTTTATCTGCTTATACTCCTGTTGATATAAATGGTATTCGGTGGGCGTTGTTGTCTGAAATTGATGTGGCAGAAGCCTTTGAATCAATTTATACACTTTATTGGAGTATCGCCATTGTTGTTATGATTTTTATTGTTGTTATTATTGCTGTTGCGCTTGTGATTACCAAATCTATTACTACTCCTTTAGGTGGTGAACCTAACGAGATGAAAAACATCACCGAAACAGTTGCTAGTGGTGATTTAACGGTTACTTTTGAGGAAGGACGCGAATCAGAAAGTGTTTATGGCTCCATGAAAGTAATGGTGAACCAACTTTTTGGAGTTGTCAGTGAAATTGTAGATAATAGCAATAGCTTAGCTAGCTCCGCAGAAGAAACAAGCGCACTAAGCTTACAGTCGTCAATAAGTCTTGAGCAACAGCAAGAAAATATTGAACTGGTTTCAACGGCAGTAGAAGAAATGTCCACTAGTATTAATGAGGTAGCTAGCAGCGCAAGTAATGCGGCAACTTCTGCATTATCAGCACAGAATTCATCTAACGAAGCTAATGATAAAATTTCACAAACTATTGATGATTTAGAGCAATTAGATAAAAAAATCATTCTTGCCGGTGACGTTATTAAAACACTCGAAACAGATTCAAACCAAATAAGCTCTGTTTTAGAAGTTATCCGTAATATTGCAGATCAAACTAACTTACTTGCGCTTAATGCTGCAATTGAGGCGGCAAGAGCAGGTGAGCAAGGTCGAGGTTTTGCTGTTGTGGCTGATGAAGTAAGGACACTTGCATCAAAAACGCAAGAGTCCACTAAAAATATCGAAGAAATGATTGGTCACTTACAAAACTCTTCGAATAATGCCGTTGAAGTAATAACTGCCAGCAGAGATGTATGTAAACACACCTTATCTAATGCCCAGATAACTGCTGAGATGATTCATATTATGAATGATGATATTGGTAGTATTACTCAAATGACTGAATTAATTGCTACCGCTGTAGAAGAACAATCTTGTGTCTCTAATGAAATTAGTCAGAATATTATTGCTGTCAGTGATGTCGCTTATGAAAACTCAGCAGCAGCTACGCAAGTATCAACTGCTGGACAAGAGATCAGTGTCATTGCTTCAACACTGAACCAATTAACACAGCAATTTAAGTTGGCTAACTAAAAATAGTTGCCCGGTTAGGTGACAGTATAGATAGATTATTTCCCAATCAAGGTTTTATGCCTGAGGGGTATTTTGGTAACCAATATTGGTTACCAAAAAAATTATCCTGCAGGCATCATTTATATGCTTGTTTTATCATCAAAGGCTGACTTAATGCATCAACAACATTGGCAGGGACAATTTTCTCTAATGCTGTGCTTGGCCAATATCTTTGGCTCTGATATACGCTCAACCTAAACCTAAACTGTGCGGAATACTGCTATCAGATGGGTTGGCTTTACTGCCAAGGTTCAAGGTATCGATAGCTTCTTTATATTTCTCTTGTCGTTTATATAACTCAGCCCTAATGACATAAGCGGCGGCAAAGTAGGGTTCAATACGCATACTTTGTTGATATGCGGCTAATGCCTCGCTTATCTTATTCTGGTAACCTAAAACAATAACCATTATTTAATTGCTGTGGCTAAAGCTGAAACAACTCACAAACTCTGAAACATGCATCTTGAATGGTAACGGGGATATATATTTCATCAAAAATTTGTTTAATGAGCTTCTTTGCATAAATTTAAGTTAATACTGTACCTTTTTAATTTCCAATCCCGAATGAACTTTTTTTAATGGCAACAATCTTAATAATTGCTTCTTTACTAATATTTTTATCAGTAATTTGTATTTCATGACCATAGGTAACTTTATTTGTTAATAGGTTCACAGCACCATAAAACCTGTGAATTTAACCGTATTATGAATTAGGTTTGGTAAGACGCTTTGATTGATTTAATTACATACTGTTGCAGATTTTAATTTAATGTATTTATATACTTAATTATAGAATTGGGTCAATATTGAAGCGCTAATACATATTTCTAGGATTGAATAATGAATAAAAAAATTACTTTAGCCATTGCCTTATTAAGTGGCACATTTGTTACTGCTTGTGTGACCGTACCACAAGAGCCAGCCGTGAATAAAAATCAATTAGCTATTTCAAGTGTTCGAGATATTCCTATTTCTTATTCACAAGGTAGTCAGTTTTCACTTGCACCTAAGTATGTCGAAGAAACGTCATTAAAGGCGAAGCAAACACAAGTAATATATAAGCTATATGCTGATGCTATTATTATGGATTTAAATAGTCATGGTTTTAAAAGTACCGGTGATGCTAAAAACTCTGCTTTTCATGTTGGTTTTGGTATTGCTTTAGCCAGTGATTTATCAGATCAAACTATCAGTGATAAATTTGGTGTTACCCCAGGTTTACCGAGTAATGATGAATTAAAAAAGGGCAGTTTCTTAATTTACATTGAGGATGCTCGTACTGGGAAAAAAGTATGGCGCGGTGCAGCACAGGGTTTTGCACATGAAAACATTGCTGAAGCAGAACGAGTGCAACGTGTTGAAAAAATTGTCAGCCGCGTAATGAAACAGTTTTACGTTACAAATTAGTGCATTTACATATCAAATTGAGACAACTTAAGGTGATGAACCCTGCTTTAATAGGGTAAGTCGTTAATTTGAGGAACAGCATATGAAACAATCTATTTTATTGATTACATTACTCTCTGCAGGTTTTTTATTATCACCGAGTGCTTTTGCGGCAAGTAGTGAAGTGACATGGACTGACTATAAGAGTTACCGTGATATTGATCCGGGTAACGAAGGGCGTAAATCTTTTAGAGAGCGTACTTTTAAAGATCTAGAAAAACACTTTGCTAAACTTGCAGAAACATTACCTGAAGGGCAAGTGCTTAAAATTGACGTAACTGATGTTGATTTAGCAGGTGATACTAACGCGGCAGGTATACACAGAACGCGTATTATTAAGCAAATTTACTCACCGCGTATGAACTTTTCATATGAGCTCCTTGATGCTAAAGGTAATGTGATTCAATCTGAAGAAGTGAGTATTCGTGACATGAACTTTATGTCGGGTAGCAATTTAAAGTATCGTAGCAAATCACTAGGTTACGAAAAGAAAATGCTCGATGATTGGTTTAAAGATACTTTTGAAGCAATCATTATTGAGAAGTAGTACTTCAGAATATACCTTTCTATAAAAGTCACTTCGGTGGCTTTTTTATTATAAGCCATTGTATTTTCCCTTAAGTTTTTAAGTTATTATCCCTGTTATATTACTTTTTGTTATCACAAGGATAGGTGCAATGAAGCTAGCCCCTAACACCACTATTTTTTGTCACCCTGGCGTGTTCTTTATACTCTTTTTTCTTATAGCTCACTCGTTTACCGCCGTTGCACAATCATCGAGTAGTAATGGTAAAGATGTTTCAATTAAAAAGATGCTTGATAGCAATGAAAGCTCCGATGAAAGCTTAAGTGATCATACCATCGAGGATGAGTACAACGTGCCTCGTGATGAATATGAGAGAGGACAGCCAAGAAGCGCAATGGCGGGCTACTTACGGGCAATGCGCTCAGCAGACTTAGCTCTAGCCAGTAATTATTTAGATTATCGAAACCTATCAGAAAAAACACTCAATGTTGGTAAAGAGGAGTTAGCAAGGCAACTCGGTGTTGTGCTGAATCGTACGTTATGGGTAGATCTAAATAGCATTAGTGCTAAAAAGGAAGGTCGCCTTAACGATAACTTACCTTCCTATAGAGAGTTAGTAGGGAAGGTAGAATATCAGGACAATGATATTGATATATTGTTGCAACGTATACCCCGGGCTGAAGATAGAGTCAAGATATGGAAAATATCCAACGCTACTGTGGAGAAAATCCCCCGTTTATTTAAGCGTTATTCATATTCACCATTGGGCGAGTTTTTAGCTAAAAAACTACCCGCAATAGACTTATTTGGTGTCATGCTTTGGCAGTGGTTCTATTTCACCTTAATGTTATCGCTATACTATTTCATCGCTAAGGTGTTCACTTGGTTGACAGCCTTTGGCATCAAACGCGCTTATAAAAAAGTGTCTAACGAAGTCTTAACGTTTATTAAAGAGCCTGTAGCCTTATTAATGGCAGTAATACTTGCGCGTAATTTTCATGATGAAGCCAATGTTACTATTGCTTTGAAAGCCGTAACCGAAGGCAGTACTCTATTAACTATCGCCTGGTGCTGGGTGTTTTTTCGCTTCATTGATTTAATGAAAAAAATATTGGCAGATAAATTTATAGCACAAGATAAACCGTTAGCTGTCTATTTAATAAGACCTGCAGGCACTGTAGTAAAGCTAGTCGTTTTCACTATTGCTACATTAAACTGGTTGGAGAATCTTGGTTTTAATGCCTCAACATTATTGGCAGGTTTAGGTATTGGTGGCCTAGCCATTGCACTTGCGGCGCAAAAAACAGTAGAAAATATTATTGGTGCGATTACCTTGTATACATCAGCTCCAATTAAAATCGGGGATTTTTGTCGATTTGGTAACAGCTTTGGTGTGATAGAAGAGATAGGTTTACGTTCTACGCGTATACGCACATTAGACCGAAGTGTTATTTATGTGGCTAATGCAAAATTCATTGATATGAATCTTGAAAATTTTTCAGAGCGTGAAAAAATAGCGTTTAGACCTAAAATATTCTTAGCGCCTAATACATCAAAAGAAAATATCGATGCGCTTTTGGAGGCAATTAAGGCATTACTAAACGATACAGAAAGCATTGCCTCATCGCCGTTAAGGGCACATTTTAAAGCGTACACTATCTACGGCTTAGAGCTTGATATTTTAGCTTATGTAAAGACGACAAATTTTGATGTGTTTCTTGATGAAATTAATCAACTCAACCTGAATATATTGGCTTTATTAAACGAACATGATTGTAGAGTTCAGGTGATGGCAGAAAAAATTACTGAGTAGTTTAAGTAATCTGAACTCTGAACAAGTAATAAAAGTCGTCATTATCAAAAATTCTAATCGAGACAGCTCATTTTAGAATATAGAGCTTAGATTAACAGGCTTCAGCAATGACGGCTTTAACGTTAGTTCAGTATTATTGATTATAGCTTTGTTCAAAGTTAGCTAAAACAGTGAAAAGTTGCTCTATCTTTTTAACTAAAGCAATTAAAAGGCCTTGATCTTTACTTGATTGCCACTGAACAAGGTCATTAGCAATCTCTTCAACATATGGCTGAAAAGTATTTTCTGTACTTTCAAAGCCCGCATCAGCAGTGAAGATAGCCTTAAAACCGGCTTTTTTCTGTTCACGTAAATTAGCTAAGGTAGCATCAGCCGATAAAGATTTTTTTAAAATAACTGAAATATTTTCAATAAGTTGTTGTTCAATTGCTTTAGTCATAATACTTCTTATTAAGTCAATAGGATTTCTTTTGGCAATTATGCCAGATTGATCGGGGTTTTGTTAGCTTGGCCAGCAATTTCGCGTACTAATTTTGGCATCAAAAAACCGGGCAAACTTGCCAACATGGTCTTAACAATCGCAACAGCATCTTCTTCTAGCACATCAAAGTGGGCCGCACCTTGGACAGCATCAAACAGGTGCAAGTAGTATGGTTGAATACCTGCATCAAATAGCACTTCACTTAAGGTAATTAATATATTTGCATCATCATTTACACCACGTAATAAAACACTTTGATTAAATAGTGGTATACGTGCTTCTCGAAGCGGTTCAAGTGCTGTTATTAACTCATGGTTAATTTCATTTGGGTGGTTAATATGCAAAACCATGGTGGCTTTTAGACGCGATTGTTTTAATAAAGTCACTAGGCCTTTAGTAATCCTTTTTGGAATAACTACCGGTAAGCGACTATGGATACGTAATCGCGTAACATGGGGGATTTTTTCTATTTGTTCGATAAGCCAAGCCAAATGATCATCGCTAGCCATTAGCGGATCACCGCCACTAAAAATGACTTCATTAATTTCGTTATGCGTAGCAATATAATCGAGAGCACTTTGCCAGCGTTTTTTATTAGGGCTGTTATCTTGATAAGGAAAGTGACGACGAAAGCAATAGCGACAATTTACCGCACAGCCAGATTTTACTATCATTAACACGCGATGTTTGTATTTATGTAGTAAACCTTCAGCCACGGTATCATGCTCATCAAGCGGGTCTGCAGAGTAGCCATCAGTGATAACAAATTCTTTGGACAGTGGCATGACTTGCTTTAACAGTGGGTCGTTTATATCACCTTTTTTCATCCGCTTAATAAATGACAACGGTACTCGAACAGGAAATAAACTACGTGCTTTAAAGTGTTGAATATAATCATCTACTGCAATATCAAGTAATGCTAGTAGCTTTTCTGGCTCGGTGACTACTTCACCTAACTCTTTTTGCCACGATTTTTCATTACAAAGATGCAAATCGTTGTGAATTTGGGTTATTATCTGCGGTAATTCTAATTTCAATTGAACATCTCTTGCTAACTGCTTCGCCCATTATAGCGGTTATAGGTTAGTGAAGATCAAATTAATAACACAGTAATTAATAAAAGAGCACTCTTATAATGGCTAATTTCAGTACAAACCAGTTCAAAGCTGGTCTTAAAATCATGCTTGATGGCGAACCTTGTAACATTCTTGAAAATGAATTGGTTAAGCCGGGTAAAGGTCAAGCCTTTAGTCGCGTTAAAATTCGTAAACTGGTTTCGGGTAAAGTGTTAGAAAAAACCTTTAAATCAGGTGAAACGGTTGAAGGTGCTGATGTAATGGAAGTAGAGCTTGCTTATCTTTATGCAGATGGTGAGTTTTGGCACTTCATGAATAATGAAACTTTTGAGCAAATTGGTGCTGATGAAAAAGCAGTAGCTGATACCGTTAAATGGTTAGTTGAAGGTGATATTCATACCATTACTTTATGGAATAACACCCCTATCTCAGTAACGCCACCAAACTTTGTTGAAATTGATATTACCGAAACAGATCCTGGTTTGAAAGGTGATACAGCAGGTACAGGCGGAAAACCAGCAACATTAGCTACGGGTGCCGTTGTTCGTGTTCCTTTGTTTGTACAAATTGGTGAGAAAGTTCGTATCGATACACGTTCTGGCGAATATGTTTCTCGTGCAACGAAAGCTCAATAAGCTTATTGGGTAGAATAAAATAAAGTTAAAGGAATAATTATGTTTTTCAACAAGGTGTTAATGACTAAAGCAGTTATCTTCAGTACTGCTCTTGCCATAATGGCTTGCACAGTAAGTACTGATGCCAACGCTAAATATACAAAACGTGGTGAAAAATGGGAGTCGAGTTTTAAATTATTAAATAATCAGTCTAGTGATGTTGATGGTAATAATGGCTCTAAACTTGAGATAGATAGTGATTATGGCTGGGGTTTTACCCTAGGTTATAATGTTAATCCACATATTTTAGTGAACTTTGATTTTTCATCAACCACGCCAAGTTATACGGCGACAGCAATCGATGTTGATGACGGTAGTAGTGCACAAATAAACCACAAGATGGACTTGTTAGAGAGTCAATTTAATGTGATTTTTAGTTTGTTTGCTTCTAATTTTACTCCTTATGTACAGGCTGGAGTTGGTTGGAGTTTTGTCGATAGTAATATAGCAGATGGTCCGCCAGTCGGAGGTTGTTGGCAGACATGGTGGGGGTTATATTGTGATAGTTATCAAAATACATATAACGACGATCGTTTTTCTTACAATGTAGCGGTTGGCTTTCGATATGAGCTAGATAACAGTCTCTTTTTCCGTGCTAGTTATAGACAAGCAGTGATAGATTTTAGCGGCTCGGATGATGCTAATATCGGCTCATATCACTTGGAAGTCGGTTCTATGTTTTAGCTTATATGACCTAAAAAACACTTAAATCAAAAGTGCTTTGATTAAATAATAAACCCAGTATGCAATGTTTTTTGTAAACTGGGTTTTTTATTGACTATTAAAAAATAAATAAAAGTGCCAGATGGTCATTCTGGTTAAGTTACAAGCTATACATAAGCTAGCTGCTCAGGTATATTATTTAGTCATTATATTCTTGTTATTTAACTTCTTTTAAGTAGGTCACGTGAAAGAAAAATCAACGTCATTTGATATCGCCTATCGTGCTGGAGTTTCTCAGTCTACTGTTTCCAGAGCTTTACGTAATAGCCCATTAGTTAATGAGGCCACCAGAGAGAAAATCCAAGCCATAGCGAAAGAGCTAAATTACAAAGTTGATAAAAACGCCAGTAATTTACGCTCTCAACAAAGTGATACCATTGCTTTGCTGCTATTTGAAGATCCTACCAACGATGACTCGGCAATAAACCCCTTTTTCTTATCCATGTTAGGCAGCATCACCCGAGCTTGCTCAAAAAAAGGCTACGACTTACTGGTGTCTTTTCAACAAGCAAGTGATGACTGGCATGCTGATTTTGAAGACAGCAATAAAGCTGATGGCTTAATTTTGTTGGGGTATGGTGACTATGTTGACTACGAAGAGAAATTAGTTAAATTACTAGAGCAAGGTACTCACTTTGTCCGCTGGGGAGCTGAAGTTAAAAACTTACCCCTGATCTCGATAGGTTGTGATAACTATCAAGGTGGTAAAGAAATGACTGAGCATCTCATCAAAAAAGGCCGTAAGAACATTGCCTTTTTGGGTAGTGCCTCTACTCATGCGCCAGAGTTTTTTGAACGCTATAAAGGCCATTGTGAGTCGTTAAAAAGTAATAACATAGCGGTAAACCCACTATTGCAGTTTAATGCGCTTTATACCGAAGAAGCAGGTTACCAGGCCGCTTGTCAGTTGATTGATAGTGCAGAGTCTTTTGATGCTATTTGTGCGGCGTGTGATTTGATTGCCATTGGTGCAATGCGTGCATTACAAGAACATAGTATTGAAATTCCAAGACAGGTTGCTTTGGTAGGTTTTGATGATATTGCTATTGCAAGCTTCACCTTTCCACCGCTAACCACGGTAAAACAAGATACTCAATTAGCGGGTGAGCTATTAGTTGAGACGTTACTAACGATGATAAATGGTGAAGAAGCCAAAACGACCTTGATCCCACCAGAATTAGTTATCCGTAAATCTTGTGGTAGCTAGTTGAGTATTTTTTAATGTAAACCTAATTCATTTAGAAACTAAAAAGGCGCTTTAAGCGCCTTTTTAGTTTGTTCAGTGAAGTCATTAGTGGTATTGGTATTAAGCGGTAACTTCTACTTGATTACTTTCCGTTTTGTCTTCGACACCGTCTTTAACAAAGTACACAGACAGTGCCCCTAGAATCATAGAACCACCCGCTAACATAATTATATAAACAGCATTGTTGTCAAAGATATGGTTTAAAATCCAACCTGAAACTAAGCCTGATACTATTTGTGGTGCGGCAATAGTAAAGTTAAAAATCCCCATATAAACCCCCGTTTTATCCGCAGGCAAAGCCCCTGCAAGTATCGCGTAAGGCATAGATAAAATTGCCGCCCATGCCATACCAATACCTAACATAGACCAAACTAAACCAACCGCGCCTTGTGGCACTTGCACCTCAGTGATTAATAAGTTCACATGGGTAATTGTTGGGTCTTGAAATAAAATAAAGCTTAAATAGCCTAACCCACCGGCGATTAATGATAATGAATAAACCGTTTTACGGCCAAAGGTATTGGCTAATTTAGTTAATACAATAGCGAAAAACACAGCAAATAAAGCTTGTGCCGCATATAAAATTCCAACCCAATCGCCAGCAGCACCTTTAGCCGCAGCAACAGTCTCAGGCAAACCACCCATTGCAGTAATATAATCAGGATCAAACCAATCAACGGCTACTCCCCAAGCATGTTGAGTAATCGCTGCGGGTGTATACGTCCACATAATAAATAACGCAAACCAAGAGAAAAATTGCACTATTGCTAATTGTCTCATGATCACAGGCATGCCTTTAAATAATATCCAAAAACCAGCTAATCGCTCGGAGGTGGTTTTTTTAACTGATTGTTCTTGTTTTATTTTTTCAGCATCTAAATTTTGATAAGCATAATAATCTTCCGGTTTGTATTCTTTTGTTCTAAATACTGTCCACAAGACTGAACCTAATAACACAGTTGCACCTATATAAAATGCCCAAATGACTGATGGTGCAACTTTACCTTGCACTGATACGTTGTCTAAGCCAATTACGTTTGTTAACACGAAGGGAAGAATAGAGCCAACTACCGCACCAATGTTAATTAATAGTGTTTGTACCGAATAACCTAGGTTACGTTGTTCGGCAGGTACCATATCAGATACAAGCGAACGAAATGGTTGAAATGTTACGTTAAAAGCAGCATCTTTAATGGCAAATATTAATAAACCAAAAATAATCGGAGGGATAAAAGCAACAACCATTGATGCATTTGGAAGTAAAATCATCGCGGCGGCGGCAACTAGCGCTCCACCTAAAACAAAGGGTAAACGCCGACCTATGCGATTCCATGTTCGATCCGATAAAGCACCAACAATAGGTTGTACCAATAGGCCCATAATGGGCGCTGCTAACCAAAAGAGTGATAATGAAGAAAGATCAGCACCTAAATCAGACAATATACGGCTAACGTTACCATTTTGTAATGCAAAACCAATTTGCACACCGAGGAAGCCGAAGCTGACATTCCATATTTGCCAAAAACTCAAACGTGGTTTTTGCAGGTTTGGGGTTGTTTGATTACTTATGTCGCTTGTATCACTCATCTCAAGGCACTCTTATTGTTATGTGTAGCGGTACTTGTCTTTAAAAAAAAGCACATTATTACTCTAGATAAATAAAGTAGTAATGTGCAATACCAATAAGGTATAAAACAAGGTGTGTATTGAAATACCTTTTATGTGCACATGGCCAACAAAGCTAAAACAAGAATTTTAATATACGCAGTTTCTAGGGTAACCACTAGGGATTACATACGTATTCACTATTTTACCAAGTAGCTACAGAGCTAGTTTTTCAAGATAAAAGCAGCGGCACCGAGTAATCCCGGTTGCTCTTCAGTTATCACGTAAGTGGGGGCTTGCTCAGTAATAGCCGACAAGCGACCTTTAGTTTCAAAGCGAGTTCTAAAATCACTCGCTTTTAAGTAATCAATAAAGCGCGGCACTATACCACCAGCAATATAAACACCACCTTGGCTATTCATTATTAACGCTAAATCGCCAGCAAAACTGCCCAAAACATTACAAAAGAGGCTAAGTGTTTGCTCGCAAGTAGTACAAGTGCCAGCAAGAGCTTTGCTGGTGATATCCTTAGCTGAAAGTGTCTCTTTAATGATGCTGGATTCTTTCGCATTATTAATAAATAATAATGCTTGATAGACTTGCTCTAAACCATAACCTGACAGTAATTGCTCGTATGAAACTCGCTTCTTTATCTTATGGATAAAATCTTTTACTTGCTGTTCTGTTTCATTAATCGGTGCAAAATCGATATGACCACCTTCACCACTGATACAGTGCCATTGCTCATGGCCTGAAATACTTATTGGTATTAAATTAGCCACACCTAAGCCTGTACCTGGTCCGCACACCGAAATAGGTTTACCAACAATACTTTTACCGCCACCGATTTTTACTTTTTGCTGCTCTGAAAGTAGAGGGATGGCCAAAGCTATGGCGGTGTAGTCATTAATGAAACTTAGAGTATTGAGCTTTAAATCTTGCTTGAGCTCTTTTTGGGAGAACTGCCAAGGTAAATTTGTCATGCTAATTAAGTCTTGATCAACGGGACAAGCAATAGCAAAACAAGCGTTAATAAC
>CAJXYE010000048.1 GCA_913063325.1 uncultured Colwellia sp.
GCATGTAAGCCTTTTAAACTCGCCCTTTGGGAGCTTATTAGCAAACTGATAACTGCACAAAACTTATGAAATATAGAGTGACTATGTTTAATCAATTTTACTTGTTATAAGCTCGCTAATACAGCTCTGAGTTGGGAAGAAATTTAATGAAATTGGTATTACACCTTAGCAATACGCTTGGCAAAGGTATTTGCTTTATTAAAGCCAATACTTGAATTCCTAGCTAACCTACTGAACATCAGATAACACCATGGAACCAGATATAAACTCGTCACAGTTGAGAAGGTTAAACCGCCAATAATGGCCACGGCTAGTGGCGCATAAGATGGACCATCACCACCGATTTGAGTTGAGCCTAGTGCAAGTGGCACCATGCCTAACACTGTCGTTGCCACTGTCATTAACACTGGGCGCAGTCGTGTAATACATATATCGGCAATCACTTGTTCTAACTCATCTATTTTGGGCGACATCTGATTTATTTGATCAATTAATACAATGCCATTATTTACGACTATGCCCATTAATATCAAAATTCCAATCATACCCATCACCGACATGCTGCTACCGGTAAGTAAGAAAAACCAAAAGACACCCACAATCGAGTAAAGAATAGAGCTAATGATTGCCGCAGGTAACAATAACGACTCAAATAAAGCTGCCATAACGATATAAATCATCGCCAAGGCCAGTAGCATATTCACCAGCATAATATCCTGCTCCTGCTGCTGACGATTAAACCCACGCCCTAATTTCCAAGTGTAACCAGCCGGTAGGTTCAAGGTTTCCATTGCTTTTTCAATACGCTCTTGGGCTTGCTCCATGGTTATTTCATTCATGTTGGCCCCTATGGTTAATGCTGTTTGTCGTTCTTCACGATAAATTGCCGCCAGTCTTGGTTGAACATGAAATTGAGCAACACTTTCTAGGCTAATACTTTGACCATCAATCTCAGTAATGGGTAATTTTTTCAATCGGTCTAACGAGTACTTTAATCTTTCATCGTAAAGCAGACGAATATTGACTTCACCATTGGGATCATGACGGAAACTACGTAACTCAAGTCCCCTTAATGCGGTACCCACTATTTGTGCCACTTGGCGAGAATCAAGGCCTAACTGGTTAACTTTAAAGCGATCTATTACCACCACCATTTCTTTTTGATGTTGAGATATATCGCTTTTTACATCTGTTAAACCATCAACATGGGAAAGGATTGGTACGATTTGGTCAGATAGTGTCATCAACTTTTCAGTAGAAGCTCCCAATAAAGTGACACTAACACCACCACTTTTAGCACTCTGCCAGCCAAAATCTGGTTTCGCTTCCGCAAATACGGGTAAGTTTTTTCTAATGCGCTCTTTTAAATCGTTCATTGATATATCGCGACTTTCTTTGAGCAATAAAGTCGAGGAAGCACGTTCTCCGCTGTAGTAGCTATAAACAGATTCGATATAAAATTCGTCCTTGTTTTTATACAAGTACTCTTCCATACGGTTGACCATAGCTTCTACATGCTCAACAGGGAACTGCCCTTCAACGTGATAGCGCATAAACAAACGTGTGCCATCTTGATTGTCATTATTATCAGAGGTAATCACTCCCATAGGAATAGCTGAACTCGCTAAAATTAATAAAGCACAAAATCCAGTAATTCTAGGATGAGCTAGTACCCAAGAAAGACTTTTTTTATAGCGCACACTACCCTTTTGAGCCGTATCACTATCTTTTTTATTTGGCTCTGTATTAGTCGCTGAACCAGCCAGTTTATTTGCTTTACCGTGATTAGTTTTCGCGGCAAGACTCTCTAGCGGCATTCTAGATAAACATAAGGGTAGCAACGTTTTAGCTATCAATAACGATGCAGCTAGTGAAATACAAATGGCAATAGCCACATGCTCTAAGAAAACAGTTAGCTGTACTTTTTCACCAATGATATTAGGCAAAAACACTATCATGGTGGTTAACGTACCTGTCATGACAGCGAGTGATACTTTATCAACGCCAGCTAATATGTTTTTAATTTTTTCTTGCTTAGTACTTGCTGGGTTTTTCCTGTGTTCCGCAGCAATTGATTCAGTAATCACAACGGAGTTATCAACCAACATACCGACCGCTAACAATAGCCCCATCATGGATAGAATATTGAGTGAGTAACCCAAAAAGTACATTACCGCTAAGGTGATACAAATGGAGAAAGGCACAGAAGCAACCACGAGAATCGTTGCAGTAGTGTTTCGAAGAAAGAGGAATAGCACAATAAAAGATAAAACGGCACCAATGCCACCTGCCATCAATAAATCAGCTAAAGAGTCAGTCACCCCTTTCGCTTGATCCTCCATCATAAAAATATTAATACCACTAAACTGAGGGCTTTGCGATATTTCATCTACAGCAGTAACCACTCGACCAGCAACATCAACAAGATTAGCACTCGACTCTTTAAAGATATTCACACCAATAGCGTAACTTCTATCTAAATGTCGACCGTCAATTCTTTCAGGTTGTTCAAAAAGAACTTCAGCTACATCGCCAAGGTAAACATTATCTTTAACCGTCAACTCCCTAATATCTTTTAGCTGAGTAAACTCACCCTTAGGGCTAATACGAATAGTATTGGTGGCTGACTTTAATGAGCCGGCATTAATAGTAAAGTTATGTGCTTGAAGCATTTGAGTTAACTGGAGAATATCAACATTATGACTTGCTACGCGGTCACTTAATAAACGAATAGATATTTGCCTTTGATCAACGCCATAAAGCTCAACTTTTGAGACGCCTTGCATGCGTTCAAGTGGCTTTTTCAAGTAATTATTAAGTAGTTGAAAGCTATTTTGTAATTCACGTTCACTCGAAATACGCAGTGTTAAAATAGGCATATCCGCGGTTGAGAATTGATAAACAAATACACGCTGTAAATCTTCCGGCAATAAATGACGAATAGCATCAATTTTTTCCCGCGCTTCTATCGCTTTGCCCGTTAAACTACTTTCCCATTCAACCTCGATGCCTATTTCTGCGCCATGCTCTGTTGAAGTAGAACTAAGTCGCTGTATTCCGCCCATTGTTGCCAGCGCTTCTTCAAGGGGCTTTGTCACTAAACGTTCAACTTCTGCTGGAGTTGATGCTTGATATGGCGCACTTATCATCATTTCAGGAATGTCGATACCTGGCCACTTTTCTAAGGGTAGTAACTGAGTAGCTGCTATGCCCATCATCAACATAGTTAAGCACAACATCAATGTAGTCACTGGTTTCTTAATAGCCAGCGCCGTTAAGTTCAACTTGCTATTAGACATTTTGTGGCTCCGCTGATGGCTTGATCCCAAGCTTATTACTAACACTATTACCTTGTGAGTTTTTACCACTTTCATTGCTTAACGAGGCAAACTTTTTATGGTCAAACAATTGATAAAGTACCGGTAATACAATTAATGTTAGTAAGGTTGAACACAGTAAACCGCTAATGACTGTAATTGCCATAGGTGTTCTTAGCTCCGCCCCTTCGCCCATGCCTAACGCCATAGGTAATAAACCAAGCGCTGTGGTCAGCGTCGTCATTATTATCGGACGTAATCTAGACTCCGCAGCTTGCTTTATTGAAGTTGATTTATCCAAACCTTGTTCGCGTAATTGATTAATTCGGTCCAATAACACAATAGCATTATTGACGACAATGCCCGCTAACATAATCAAACCAATAAAGACGATAACACTGATATTACTGCCGAAAAAATATAAGCCATAAATAGAGCCAACACCAGCTAACGGCACACTGAACAGTATTAATAATGGCTGTAATAATGACTCAAATTGTGAAGCCATGACCAAGTAGACTAAAAATACGGCTAAAGTTAATGCCATCAACATTGAGTTAAATGACTGTTGCATTTCTTCACTTTGGCCACCAAACGTTGGTATTACTGTTAAAGGCAGTTTGAGTTGCTTTATTAACTCATTAGCCTTAGTTAAGGCGCTATTTTGATCACCCATGGCTATATTGGCGCTGATAACGGCAACACGCTGCTGGTTAATGCGATTGATTTGGGCAGGACCAACTGTTTCAACAATATTACTAATACTATCGAGTGTGATAGGGAAGTTATCATTAGGGTTAACAACAAGCTCTCTTAAGTCACCAATTGAGTCTCGTTGCTTTTCATCACTACGCACCAAAATATCTATCTTGCGGTCAAGTAAAGTATATTTGCTTGCAATGTTTCCGCCTATTTTAACTGCAACAAGTCTGGCGATATCAGGTGCATTTAAACCTAACTGAGCAATTTTTTGCTGATTAAAGTGGATGGCTAATTCTGGTTGTCCTTTGCGCTGGCTGTTAGCTACATCAACAAACTGGGCATCTTGCTCCATCAACTGAGTTAGTTGGTTAGAGTAAGTTGTTAAAAGGTTTAGATCATAACTTGCTAGTTCTATGCTCATTGGTTTACTAAAAGTAAACAGCTCAGGCTGGTTTAATTGTGTAGTTGCGCCAACAAGTTTTCGAGTGTACTGCCTAATATCAGACATTACTTGCTGTTCATTTTCACTATCATGCAACATTATTTGTAACCTAGCCTGATGTTCACCACCTTTATCGGCATTACTGGTCATTAAACTACCTCGCCCAGTTAACGAATAGGTACTTTTAATACGCTCATCACTTTGTAATTGTTGGGCTATTTTATTGATGGTGCTATCAGTTACTGCCAATGGTGTACCTGGCGCAAGCTCAAGTTCAAGATAAAACTCTCCTTGTGCAAGTGGCGGTAATAATTCTACGCCAATTTTAGGTAAGATGAAAAAAGCCGAGCCAGCAAAAGTTAAGCTGAACAGCAAAGTAACAACACCGTGTTTCAAAGACAATGATAATAACTTGCTATACAGTGAAGCCAACTGCTCAAAGGTATAATTAAAGCCTGCGGTAAGTGGTTTCATTACCAATGAGGTTACTTTACTAATAGCGTGAAAACTTAGTAAGACAATGCGCATAAGCAGCATTGGCAACCAAATAAAAATAGCTTTGAGAGGGAGAGTTAACAGGTAGCTGATTTTTTTATGCCACACCAAAGCTTTAAAACTAATGCGCTCTTCAGGGACTGTTTCACTGTCTTGCTCGAGCTCTTTAGAAGCCTGTCTTGAAGCTAACATTGGTATCAATGTTAATGCGACAACTAAAGAGGCAATTAAGGCAAAAGCCACGGTCATGGCTTGATCAGCGAATAACTGTCCGGCAACCCCTTCAACAAAGGTTAACGGCACAAAAACCGCTAAGGTAGTCAGTGTTGACGCAATAATTGCCCCGCTCACTTCCTTAGTACCTTTTCTCGCGGCTTCAACAACATTGAGCCCTTGCTCTTTATATCGTGCAATATTCTCAAGCACCACAATGGCATTATCAACAAGTAGACCTGTTGCAAGCGCAATACCGCCAAGTGACATAATATTAAGGCTTATGCCGTTTGCATACATCATATTAAACGTAGCAATGACAGAGACAGGAATTGATAGTGAAATAATCAGCGTAGGGATAATTGATCGTAAAAAAAGATATAGAATAAACATAGCCAGCAAGCCACCAATTATCGCCGCTGATTTTACCTCACTGATGGCATTACTAATAAAGGTCGATTGATCATAAACCACAGTTAATTTATAACGCTCACCTAATAACTTGTTAATTGCGTCCAGTTTCTTATTTATCAGTTGAGCCACCTGTACTGTGTTGGCATCACCTTCTTTATATATGGCTAATTCAACGGCTTCAACAGCATTAATACGAGTGACATCGGTACGCTCTTTGTAACCATCAACTATGGTAGCAATATCATTTAGGGTAATTATTTGATCATTTTCGCGATAAACCACCAATTCGCCAATTTGATTAATATTGGTAAATTGGTTCAGCGTACGAACTAAGTATTGGGTATTACCTTCAATTAACTTACCTGCCGAAATATTTATATTTTCTGCATTAATACGGTTAATGATCTCTTGGCTACTTAAATTAAGCTGTGCCAGTTTATGTTGATCAATAACCACTTGGTATTCTTGTTCAAGGCCACCGCCTAATTTTACTGATGCAACTCCGAGCAATGATTCTAATTGACGTTTTACATCATATTCGGCAAAGGTACGAAGCTGGGTCAAACCGGCAACTGAATTATCAGACGTTTGTAAACCCAAGCGAATAATAGGATCTAAAGACGGATTAAATTTTAAAATTAACGGTTTTTGTACATCAAGTGGTAAACGAATAAGGTCGAGTTTTTCTCTTACTTCTAAGCTGGTGATGTCCATCGCAACATCCCATTCAAACTCAAGTAATACGTCAGACTGGCCTGCTTTAGATACTGAACTTATTTTTCTTAGACCTTTGACTACACCTACCGCTTCTTCAACAGGTTTAGTAATTAACTGCTCAATTTCAGCCGGAGCGGCCCCGGTATAGTTAGTTCGTACCGTCAACGTAGGGTAAGATAGTTCAGGTAATAGATTAACCGCAAGGCGAGATAAACCCACTAAACCAAAAAGCATCACGGCAAAAGTAAACATCCATACAGTTACCGGACGTTTTATTGCGACATCAACAATACTCATAAGGCAGCTCCAATAGTATTCACACTACTGATTAGCAATGCAGTAAAAGTTAAAAATACGGTAGCGGCTGGATGTTTCGAAACCACAAAGAACAAGCTATCAATCAAAATATTCATGCTTACAATTCTCTATTTAGTGGCTTTAGCAATAGCTGTTTCAGTTAATTCTTCATCAATAAAACTGTCATCATCACTGCTTTTAGCATTTAATATTTCGACCAAGGCGTTTGCTTTAAGGTTATGATGGCCATTTACCACAACACTATCGCCTTCATGTAACTCTCCACTTATCTCGGTAAGCTGCTCTTGTACAAAACCTTTGTTGATTGATACTTCTACCGCTTTATTATCTTTCACTAAATAAACTTTACTTTGATTATCAAGGGTAATAATTGCATCTGTTGGGATAGTTAAGGTATTTTTGTGGGTATCAAAAGTCAGTGCAATTTGGGCAAACATACCTGGCTTTAATTGCAGCTCTTCATTAGCAATAGATAAAATGACTTTGAAGGTACCACTTCGACTGTCAATTACAGGAGAGATTGAGCGAACCTGTGCAACAAACGGCTTACCTTGGCGTGCACTGAATTGTAATAAGGCTTGTTGTCCTAATTCAACATAGCTCAGCTTATGCTCTGGTAGATAAACCACAGCTTGTAAGCTTGATTGGTCAACAATATGGAATAACTTTTGGTAACCTTGAGTAAAGTGACCTGTCTTAATAAAACGTTCAGAAATGAAGCCTGAAATAGGCGCAACAATCTGGCTATCTCTAAGGTCTAACGCCGCTAATTCCTTTGCGGCAACGGCTGCTCGATGCTGATATTTCAACTTGTCTGATGCTTGCGCACTTACTAATTGCTTTTCAGCCATTAAAGATAAACGTTTTAACTCTTGCTCGAGACCCGCTAATTCAGCTTCGGCCTTATCGAGTGCTAATTGATAACGTCTTGCATCGACTTTAGCAAGCAGTTGGCCCTTTTCAACAAAGTCCCCTTCTTCAACACTTAACTCTTCGATAATGCCGGTAACCCGAGTGACAATCTCAGCTTCATTACGAGATTCTAAGGTCGCTGTGGTGTGAAAGTTTGACGAAATATCTTTACGTTCGATACTCGCTACCATTACCGGTACGGCAAATTCGGCAACTTCTTTATCCTCTTCCTTAGCCTCAGGCTCAGAACAAGCAGTTAATAATGCCGTGAAAATCACAGCAGAAGAAAGTAATAATGTTTTAGAAAAAGTAAGCATGGGGTATTTCCGTATTTTTAATAATGCACTAAAAATAGCACAAGCTGTGCCACTTACTCATTCCTCATATGTAACAACAAGTTACACAAAGCAACCCCACTTAACAACATCAAAAGTGGTTAAATTAGCTAATAAGTTAGTGTTTTACTTAATTATTTTTGTCAAATTCACTATTTAGCTTCAATTAACTAATTGACTCAAGCAGAGTGCGCTGTACAAAAGGAAACATCAGCCTAACAATTACCAACAGTTTGACTGGTTTTTATTGGTTAATATCTCCCTACTAGCTAAAAAGTGAGGTAGACATTATGTTAGATATTCAAATACCAAGTAATGATTTAGTGGCGGCAAGTACTTTCTTAACAGATAGCAGACAAAAAAACGATAGTGCGAACACAATGTGGGACAAGCTTAACTTTAGCCAACAATATGCTGTATGCAGTCTAGGTCAATTTGGTTACCTACTAAGTTATGTACGTACTGTAGGTGACAGTTCCCTAGCGATACTCAAACAAGACAATAAAATTGCGACCATTAATGAATCGGGAACTATCAACATTAACCCGGCTATCATTTGTCGTAAGTAGCACTGAACATTCCAAAACTTAAAGCGGCCCTAATAAAAAAAGGCGAGACTGGCAATACGTTATAACGAGGTCTTATATAATTTACTTCCTTAATATCTTTACACAAAAGACAGCGTGATATTTCTAAATATAGTCTATTGAAGAAAATAGCTTTATAAACTGAGTAGTGCTTTCAACTTGACGGTATTACGGCGAGATATTTCTATCGTTTTTCCATCTTTCATCGTGAGTTCATAACCATCATTTATTGTTTCAACAATCGTAACGACAGATTGTAAGTTAATAATAAATTGCCTATTAGCACGAAAAAACAATTGTTTGGGTAATCGAGTTTCGACATGATTAAGCGTTTTTTTAATAAAAGCTTTTTTCTGTTCAAAATATATTTGTACGTAGTTTTTACAGCTTTCAATATAATCAATGTTAACAATTTCAATTAAGTGGCATTGATCGTTGTCTTTGACAAAAATACGGCTATTTAACGCTAATATTGGCTCATTACTTTGCTCGTTACCTTGCTCGTATTCATCGTTCTCTTCGGCTTTATTTGAGCTTAAATTTTGATTGCAAAGTTTACTAATGGCTTTAGCCAATCGCTCTTTACTGATAGGTTTAAGTAAATAGTCGACCGAATTATGCTCAAACGCTTGCACTGCATATTCAGCATACGCGGTGGTAAAAATAATTTTAGCTTGATAAGTCATTTGAGCAAGCAGCTCAAAACCATTTTTCTCTGGCATATGTATATCAAGGAAAATAACGTCAGGTTGATGCTGCTCAATAAGCGCCAATGCTGCACTAACATCTTCTGCCGCCCCAATAACATCTAACTCTTTAAACTCAACCAACATCCGCACCAACCCCTCGCGGGCAAGTCTTGAGTCTTCAACAACGATGGTTTTCATGATGATTTTTCCATTGGTATAGCAAGGGTGACAGTAAAACTATACTCTAATGGCGTTACCGATAATTGGGCAAGCTCGCCATAAAGTAAATTTAACCGTTGTTTGATATTTTTTAAACCTGTGCCAGTGCCTTGGGTAGGTATCGCCACCGAGCTGGCTACAGGGTTGCAGACTTCAATCAATAACAATTCACCTTTATTGGTAATATTTATGCTTAACTTTGATTTACCTTTAATGTTCTCAATGCCATGTTTAATAGCATTTTCTACCAAGATTTGTAAGGTCATTGGTGGAATTAAACACTGCTGACAAGATGATGAAAAATGGAGCTGAAAGTCCAACCTATCGTCTAGTTGTAAGCGCATAATATCGATATAACGATCGATAATAGTTAACTCTTGTTCAATGGCTATTTTATCTTGTTTATTGCTCGCTAAGGAGTACCGCAATATTTCTGAAAAAGCGGTGATCATCTCATCTGCATGTACGGCATTTTCGTAAATCATAAAGCGAATGTTATTCAAACTATTAAAAAGAAAATGTGGATTAAGCTGATTGGTTAAACTCGCTAATTTGGCTTCTTTTAAGCTATTTTCTAAACGTAAGCTTTTCATTTCCGACTCTTTTACCTGACGACTTGTGGTTACGGCAATATAGATAAAGGCCCAAGTGCTAATAAATAATAGGCTTATAACACTGTTATAAAAAATAAAAGCTGCCAACTTACCAACTAAGCTTCTATTCTCCTTTGCTAAGGCCTCAGCGCCTAGGAATTCGGCTCCAAAGAAAGGGTATACTATGGCTAAAAGTAATAGTGAAATCACAAAAGCTAATAGTAGTGATATCATCAAGGTTAAAGGAATGACTTTCGCCATACTAAAGCGATGCCAAGACTTTAGCTGATAGCAGTACCTAAAAATAAGCACAGCACCTGTATATAGAGGCAGCCAGGCAATTTGGATAACGGTATTTAAAAGAAAATACCGTTCAACTACAAGAAACAGGATCAGCTGCACTAAACTCATAACAGCGAGTAATGAACCATGATATTCCCAAAAAACTTTATTTTTTGGGAAGAAGTGATAGGTATTATTCATAGGTAATAGGCATTATTTATATGTGATACAACAGCCAAACGCGAAAACCAATCATACCGTAACTTGCCAATAAAAAAACATTTAGCAAATGCATACCGCAGACAGAAACACTTAACCAATAACTTTTTGATTTTTCTTTGCTACTTTTAAGTTGCCAAAGACGGAATAAACTCATGATAGTGATTAGTGGATAACAAAGGCTCAACGCTAAAATAGTTAATGAAAGTGGTGATATTTGACTTATCGCCACTAAATTACCAGCCGAATCTGCCAACACCAGTGAAAATACATATATAACAAAACAGACACTGGTTAAGGTTGGCCATAATCGGCTGGTTATTTGCTGTGGCGTTAATGCCTTTCGATAGGCATTAAGTGGCAACCAAAATAAAGCAAATAATAACGTGCCACTCGTTAATATAATGACAATGGCGAGCAACACTATTTTACTCCAAACCCACGCCTTAGACACGGGCACATATAAATGCATACCTAACTGTATTGCTTCTCCTACAATAGGATCATTAACGATCGCCATTGATGGTAAACCGCTCTTAGGATCTACTAATAAGTTTTCACTGATAGCATAGGGTGAGCTGGATCTACTGCCAAGAAGAGGTGCAAGATGAAAGCCTTTTTCATCGTGAGAAAAAATCATAAAATTAAATAAATCATTGAAGGCTTCCTGCATATAATTTTGAGGATTTATTTTTTTGTAATAGCCGTTTATTTTTTTGAATGCGCTTGGCAGGTCTGTCGATATAGCGTTATGTGGTTGAACATCCCTTACTATATACTCCCTGATAAGTTTGACTATTTGATACATTGCCGCACCGCCTCCTGAGCTCATTACAACATAGCCACTGTTTAAGGTAGACACATAAGCCAAACTCGACATTGCGCCCTCTATCGAACCATCATGGCCATGAAAAGCAGTGTTATACTCACCAAAACCGCTACTATAATTAGTTATGCCATACCCAGCTGTTATCCCTTGAGCTGATCCTAAAGTGGTGTTTGGACTTTGCATACGTTGCAACGATGCAGCGCTAATTAAACTTACGCTGGAAAACTCTCCTTGCTGGATAAAAAACTGTAAGAGGTTAGCCATTTCAGCGGGTGAAGCATTAATAGCTCCCTCAGAACGATAAATAATAGGCTGATAATCTTGTGCTTCACTATTAATATAGGTAGTGGTCATTACCTTGTTATTATCAGGCTTAAAATAAGTACTGTTAGTCATTCCAAGTGGTATAAAGAAATTTTTTCTGATGTAATCTTCATATAACATGCCGGTAGTTTTTTGAACAATATAACTTGCAACAGCCGCACCGATATTACTATAAGCATGCCTTGTACCTGCTGGCCAACGAGATTTTCTATTTTGTGGATATTGCATTAAGGCATTTTTCAAAGCAATAGGTGGTGTTGGTTTATGTGCAAATTCAGCCAGCGTCATTTCGCCCCAACCCGAGGTATGCTCTAATAAGTGCACTAACAATACAGGGTTGGTTGGTTGCCATTTATTTTCAAAGCTAATGTCAGGTACTAAGTCACGTACTTTATCATTGAGGTTTAACTTGCCTTCTTCTACTAATTTAAGCACGGCAAGGCCAATAAACATTTTCGAAATAGAGCCAATGCGAAACAATGAATGCTCATCTACACCTATATTTTCAGCAAGATTAGCTTTGCCTAAACCTGTGGTCCAAACAGGCTCCCCCTTATCAATAAGAACCACGCCTAAAGCGGGAATGTTTGCCGACTTTTGAATGTTTATTATTTCTTGCTGTAATTGTGTCAACGTTTTTTGGGTATTTTCAGCATTGACTGAGAATGACAAAAAAAATAGATTTATCAGTAAAAACATTACCCTGATGTTATTTATAAATAATGGCTTTCGTTTATATTGCATTTGTTACACCCTTTGTTTAAGCGATTCATTAGCGTTACCCTAATACGAAAGCCGTCGTCGTAGGTGATTAGGTGCTAAATGGCAAAATATACGGATAAGCGGTAGTTATATACCCAAGTTACATGAAGAGGCTGGTGTCAGCTGGAATTAGAAACACTTTTAGGTTAGGCATTGATTGAAGATAATGGTTGTTCCCTTGTCGAAATAAATAACACAGCATAAAACGATTCTAAGCCAGCCATGCGGGGACGCATCTTCAAGTAGCTTGAATATATACAAAAAAATCCCTCTGGTTTTGTCAAATAAAGCTAAAAGCCTTAAAAACATAACCAGAGGGATTTTTAAAATATCTTACCCTATAAAAGCTGTTTTATATGATCTAAAAAGGGATATCATCATCAAAATCAATTGATGGCTCTTGTGGGTTTACTTTAGGTGCTTGCTGCTGTTGGTAGCCACCTTGTTGTGCTGGGGCTTGCTGTTGAGGAGCAAAACCACCCTGTTGTGCTGGTGCTTGTTGTTGTTGCGGAGCAAAACCACCTTGTTGTGCAGGAGCTTGTTGTTGAGAGAAACCACCTGATTGTTGTGGGGCTTGCTTTTGCCCTTGATTAGAGAAGCCGCCCTGCTGTGTAGGTGCTTGTTGTTGAGAAAAACCACCTGATTGTTGTGGAGCTTGCTTTTGGAAACCGCCTTGTTGCTGCTGTCCTTGATTAGAGAAACCACCGCTTTGACCTTGAGAGGGTTTTCCATCTAACATTTGCATCACGCCGTTAAAGCCTTGCACTACGATTTCTGTCGTGTACTGATCTTGACCTTGTTGGTTGGTCCACTTTTTCGTTTGCAAAGAGCCTTCAATATATACTTTTGAACCCTTTTTCAAGTATTCACCAGAAATTTCAGCAAGCTTGCCAAACATAACAACACGGTGCCATTCTGTTTTTTCTTTTTGCTCACCAGTTTGTTTGTCTTTCCATGAGTCTGACGTTGCAACAGTAAGGTTTGCTACTGCGCCGCCATTTGGCATAAAACGTACCTCAGGATCTTTGCCTAAGTTACCTAATATGATTACTTTATTTACACCCGCCATGAAAATATCCTATTAATTGAGCTATTAAGACGTACGTCGCTTCTTTATCTGTTTAAATAGGAAGAAAGTGTGTCTTTAAAATTTAGTTTAAGAGGGTAATTCTATAGTGAGCAGCGATCAAATTCGAGTGATTTTTTGTTAAAAGCTCAATTATTTTATTTTAGTCTCTTTTAGAAATAGCTAATAAAATAACATAACAAAAGCAGTAGAAAATAGCGGAAATGACCTTAGCTACTAATTAACTGTTATCACTGAAGATTAGCGACCCTACACTAAAACTAGACTAATAATAAGCTCACAAGGAATGAGTTAAGCTGCTTCTAAGTCAACAAGGTGCTTAGCTAACTGCAGGCGAATATCATCAGATATTTTTTTAGAGCATTGCGCTTTATAATCAAAATTAACCATAGCTGCTGTGCCTGAAACGCATTTTTCACCATGTTGCCAAAGCTCTTGATAAACATCAAATGAGGCACCACCAATTCGGCTAATGTAGGTTCTAATTTCTATTTCTTGACCGTAAAAAAGTTGCCCATGATAAGACACTTCTATTTTAGCGATAATAAGTTGCCATTTCTTCGGATCTAAATCAGGTGTAAAAAGCTTGAAAATAGGTGCTCGTCCCCCCTCAAACCAAACCGGCGGTTTAGTATTATTGATATGCCCTAAAGCATCAGTATCACTAAAGTGTGGCATCATTTTTTCACTGAACATAATTAACCTTATTTTATTATTAACAGCACTAATACCATTAATTCTATTAAATTATTGTCCCCTTGTGGGGGTTAAATAATCCACGTCTGCGTTGCTCTCAATCAAACGCCTTGCTCTGATTTATTTATCCTACCCACAAGAAGATCACAAACCAAATTAAAATGGTCAAAATTTCAATCTGACTAAATCAAACTATTTTATCCGTTAATTTACCTATGGGTGAGTCTAAAGAGAGTGGTGGCTCAGTAAACCAATGTGCTTTCTTTTCTCCCATATATAAACAATCTTCTAATCTTACTCCAAATTGACCAGGAAGATATATACCAGGTTCATTCGAGAAGCACATGCCCTTAGCTAAAGGAGTTCGTTCCCCATGAACAAAATTAATACTCTCATGCCCTTCCATACCAATACCGTGACCCGTTCGATGAGATAGCCCTGGCAACTTATATTTTGGTCCAAAGTTCAATGACTCATAATACTTTCTAACTGCATCATCAACAAGACCAGCTTCAACACCTACCTTGGCCTTATTAAATGCTACTTCCTGTCCTTGCCTAACGGTTTCCCAAACATGTCTTTGCTGCTTAGTTGCAGAGCCAACAACAAATGTTCTACTAATATCAGATTGATAACCATGTACACTACATCCAGAATCCATTAGCACAATAGAGCCATTTTTGATAAGTTGCTCTTTCTTGGTTCCATGAGGAAAGGCGCTTGCCTCATTAAACAAAGCTAAGCACCAAGGACTACTTCCTCCTAGATTTGATAGAGCACTTTTCATCAATGATTTAACATCGCTTTGAGTCATACCAACTTCTAACAGACCATACACATACTCATATGCACGTAGAGTTACCTCATTTGCCTTATGAAGTAGTTGCAGTTCATGAGTACTTTTATACATTCTACAACCCAGTGTAATTGGATTTGCGCTGCTATGACTGGCATCAGGTAATAATGACATGGTTTTTTCTAGCACAAAATACCTGACGGTATTTTCAAAACCTATTAGTCCTTTATCTACACCTCTATCCTTGAGTATCTGACTTACTTTTACAAAAGGACTTTCATGTTCTTGCCAAACTCTTACATCATTCCCTACAGACAAAGATTCCCTAATACTTGGCTCTTCAAAAAACGGACAAACAACGGCAATGTCGCCATCTCTTGGTATAACCACAGCAGTAAGCCTTTCGCTTCTCCACCACTGTATGCCAGTAAAATAATCCATCGCCGCACCAGGCTCTAACACTATTGCGGAGAACCCTTCTTTTCTCATTATCTTTTGAGCCTTTGCAATTCTTTCTTCTCGCTCAAAAGTTGAAATAGGAGCTATGTCCATATTTACTTTAGCAAGGCCATTTAATGAAGGTTTTTTCTCTGCTGAGGTAGCTATTGAAGACATCACTGAACCAGCTAATGTTAATGCTGTTGCTTTTAGAAAGAATCTTTTATCCATTTCGCTTTTACTCGTTAGAAATTTGTAATTGAGATTATGATTTTTTTAATTAATGCACAACTAAATATTATCATTCATATTAGGCGAAACACCATTACGTAACTTTAAAGTGCTTTATGGCACAGGGCGAATGAGAACAATAAACCAATTCGCGCAGGTGGCGTAAATTATACGCTAAAAAACGGCATAGTTTACGATGCTAAGTTACTCTTAGCACAAGTGAAAGTAATGGTTGAACAAGCTAAGTTCAAAAAAATTGATCGTATTAAAAAGTAAAAAGCCAAATAAAAAATGTTGAATTTAGCAGTTAACGCTATAGTTAAATGAGTGATATATAAAGTATTACTCACTTAACATTTAACTCAGGTACGCGATGCAGTTTTTATTAAAAATCATAAAAAAAATAAAAAAATGTAATGTTATATCGCCAACCCCCGTAAAAGCAATCTCACTTACTTGGCGAGATAGTACACGACCTAGGCTGCTATCATTGTTAGTGGCTGGCTTATTATTATCTGCTTCCTACGGAGTCATCGCGGCTGCTGAAAAATCGATAAATAACCTAAATACAACCAACACTGCGACTACTGATGCACTTAGTGAACAACAATTAGATAGAACAACGACGGAACACTCTGAACAAAAAGTACAGTGTGATACCAGTCAACCCAAGATAATATTCAACCCACAAACTATTTTTGATGAGAGCGACGACGATATTATTTTTTTACATCGTTGGGCCAATGCCATCCACATTGATACCAAAGTTATTACCTTAGAAAATGAAGCTACTTTTTTTATTGATAAATGTATGAAAACTTTTGCCGATATGGCTGAACTAGAGCGACATTTACGCAGTAGAAAATTTTTAAGAGATGCTGAAGTTAGCGCTGATGAAGATGTAGAAAATATTACCATTACCACTTGGGATAATTGGTCACTTATGCCAACAGTTAGCTTTGGGCGTAAAGGTGGCGTAAACACCTACAGCTTTGGTATCAAAGAGCGAAACTTACTTGGCTTGGGCATAGATACTGAAATTGAATCTTATCAAAATACCCAACGTTCTGGATATAAGATTAATGCCACTATCCCGCTTTTTCAAAAACAAAACACCTCAGTTAAACTAGGCTTTTCCGATAATGATGACGGTCAAAGACATAGCTTGTTTCTACATAAAACATTTGCTGCTTTTCATACTAAAACGGCTTATCACTTAGGTTTTAATGAAGAATACCGTAACGATACTGTTTTTCAAAATGGCCAGGATCAAAGTACCTTTGGCCATGACATTAGTTTTAAAGAAGCTAGTTATGCTTGGTTAAACTTTAACTATGACAGTCGATTACTAAGGTATCGCTTAGGTATAACACAAGATAAAGACACATTCTCCGAGGTACCGACGGAAGACAGGAGTGACTCCCCCCCATTAACGAATGTTCACCCCGAAAATAGAGACTTACTCTATCCCTGGTTTGCTTTTGAATATATAGAAAAGGACTTTAGAAAACTCACTAACATACATTTAATCACCCAAATAGAGGATTTTAACCATGGCTGGTACCTTAGCTCTCGCCTTGGTATCGGCAATGGTAATAAAGAAAATTCAGCATGGGCAATTTGGAAGATGCGAGTTAAAAAAGGCTTTAATTTACATAACAATGCCTTGTTACTGCTTGATTTAGCGTTGGCTAACGATATTTATCAAGAAAGAGATAGTCGATTATTAGTCAAACTTAGTGGTGAATATTTTTATCAACTCAATAAAAGTTGGGGATTTTACCTTAGCAATGCCAATGTGCTCAGTAAAAATCAATATTTAGATAAGCCTGTGACTATGGGCGGAAATACCGGTTTACGCGGTTTTCCACTGCAATACCAACATGGTGAAAGTAGCATTAAAGTCACATCTGAAATCAGATATTACCCACAAATCAATCTGTTTAAATTATTTGATTTAGCCGGTGTAGCTTTTGTCGATGCAGGTCGTACTTATGGTGAATCGACGGTCAAAAATATAGAAGAAGGCTGGCTAGGCTCTGCAGGACTCGGCTTAAGGTTACACTCTCCTCATTCCGGCGGTAACAACCCTATCATTCATATCGACTTTGCTTTTCCGCAAAGTGACAACCCCGATATTAATAATTTTGAAATAAGAATACAGGCTAAGAAATCTTTCTAGATTTTATTAACAATACCCGACACATATAAACCGCGTTAACTGAGCTATTTTCAAGTATTGAAAGGTTCTCACGACAACAAATATTGATTATAAGAACCGCTTTAATACTCTATCTATCTGGGCAACACGTATCTTTTTCAATAACTTCTGTGGCTTGTCAGGGTAATCATCTACTGATTCAATATCAGAATAATGCTCAATTTTGGTAGTATTAACTAAAATCCCAAGTAATTCATCATCCGTTTTTTTCAAAAAGTGTTTATTGTTATCATCAATAAGTAAGCCATTCTCTAAATCTAGTGCCCAAGCTCGTGGATTTAAGTTACTGCCAGTGATCAAGTGGTAACGATCGTCAACTCTCAAACCTTTAAGGTGGAAGCTATTATCTTTATCTTTCCATAAATGGATATTCAATAAACCTTGGTCGATAAAATTTTGATAACGTTTTACAAAACGCTTAAGTAACATTTCATAAACATAGGGGATAATACCAATGGTGCTGAAGTCTTCATCGTTACCAATAAAGAAATCATTAGCCGTTTTATCACCAACAACCACGGTAGTTTTAACACCACGTTTTAATGCCTTAATAACATCTCTAGCAAGCGGATGAGGTAAGTTAAAGTAAGGCGTAAAAAGTACCATATTATTTTCAGCTTTCTGTACTAACTGACGAGTGGCTTGGTTAAGCTCATTTTTACGACGTCCAAAACCGACTAACGGAGTAATAAATGCTTTATCGCTGACTAGCTTAGATTGACTAAGTCCTTGTTGCTGAGCAACGCTATAATGAGATTTTTTTAACTTGAGCTTTAATGCGATTAAGGTTTTCTTTTGTTCGGCGGCATCAGGCAACCACTCTTGATTAAGCACTGGTGCCAGGCCTGAATCAATAAAAGTGTCTGTTAAATAATGACAGAAACTATCGGCTAATGTCGCACTATTGATAGTACAGTAACGATCTAAGCGATATCGTTCACCTTGGTGTAAGTAAATATCATTAATGCTGGCACCGGTATAGAACAGCTTGTTATCGAAGACCATGCCTTTAAGGTGTAAAACACCAAAGACTTCTTTACGCTTTACGGCAGCACCATAGATATTAATTGTTTGCGGATAGTCTTGCGCTAATTTCAAGTACAGAGCACGATTACCTAAGCTCGCTTTTTCGCCAATTAAACCACGTTGCCCACGGTTAAAGTCGACAAAAACATTAATTTCAATCTCAGGAAAGTTTGCTTTAGCTTGATATAACGCATGGAGGACTTCTCTACCCGCGTCATCATCTTGTAGATACAAGGCAGTAATAAAAATACGCTGTCGCGCACCCTCAATTAATAACAACAACTGCTGCTTATACTCTGTAGGCGTGGTAAAAAATTCAACATCACTGCCATCGACAATTATTTCTTGCACTGTGCTCTATCTAAAAAAAATCAATTCGGGACAGTATATACCCATTACCAATCAAAGTGCAGGATTTCAGTGGGAATTAAAATCACTTTAGGCAAGAAGAATCATTTAAGCATAGTCATTCTATGCTTTGATTATTTAACGCAGCATACAGTGATTTTAAACCCATCGCAGAAGTGCTTGAGCAACATCACTTCGTCGTTGCTGTGACTTATAATGGAACAACCATTATTTCATCACAGCGCCTTGAATTGAAAATGCTCAAACACTCTGAAACCTGCATCTTGAATGGTAACGGGTATATCAATAGTTAACCGAAGAAATATAGGGTTTTTCTTCGATTAACTATTCTATTACCAATGGTTGCGCTTAAATTTCAACCGCTAATTCAGCTGCTTGGCGTATTGCACGTTTTGCATCAAGCTCAGAGGCGACATTAGCGCCTCCAATAAGGTGTACAGGTAAGCCGCCATCAATTAATGCTTGTTGCAAATCTCGATTCGACTCTTGCCCTGCGCAGATAATAATATTATCGACTTCAAGCAACTGCTCTTTACCATCAACTTCAATCACTAAACCTTTATCGGTAATGGCTTTATAACTTGCGCCAGCGACCATATTAACGCCTTGTTTCACTAAGTTGGCTCTATGAACCCAACCTGAAGTTTTACCTAACCCTTTGCCTACCTTGGTAGTTTTACGCTGTATAAGGGTGATCTTCCTTTCAGGATTATGCTTAGGTATATCTTGTTTATCTAGCAGGGCTCCATTGTTCTGGTAATTTTTATCAACCCCCCAGTTTTTAAGCCATGCTTCTGGATCATTGGTTAATGATTTTTCTGATAAGTAAGTTGCTACATCAAAACCAATGCCACCGGCACCTATAATAGCGACATTGTTACCAACCTCGATTTTATCGCGTAACACTTGTAAATAAGTCAGTACTTTCTTACTAGCAAAACCTTCTTCTAACCCTTCGATGGCTAATTTTCTCGGTTTAATGCCCGTAGCAAGTACTACTTCATCAAACCCTGCCGCGATTAATTTATCTGCACTTTGCTCACTATTAAGGTGTACTTTAATACCATGCAAACTTAACTGCTTGTTAAAATAACGTAAGGTTTCAAAAAATTCTTCTTTACCGGGCACTTGTTTTGCTACATTGAACTGACCGCCTATCTCGCTAATTTTATCAAACAATTCAATGTTATGACCTCGCTCTGCCGCATAAACACTAAAAGCTAAACCAGCTGGTCCCGCACCAATCACCGCTATCTTTTTGGCTTTTTCAGCTTTTTCAATAACCAGCTCAGTTTCGTAACAAGCCATAGGGTTGACTAAACAAGAGGCTCGTTTTTGCGCAAAGACATGGTCTAAACATGCTTGGTTACAGCCAATACAGGTATTAATTTCGTCAGCTTTATTGTTAGCCGCTTTATTAACAAAATCAGCATCGGCAAGAAATGGCCTCGCCATTGAAACCATATCGGCTTGCCCTGTCGCTAAAACTTGCTCTGCAACTTCAGGTGTATTAATTCGATTGGTGGTGATTAGTGGAATAGAGACTTCTTTTTTCATCTTCTCTGTAACCCAAGTAAATGCTGCTCTGGGTACTGACGTTACAATGGTAGGTACACGCGCTTCATGCCAACCAATACCAGTGTTAATTAATGTGGCCCCAGCTTGTTCTACTGCTTTTGCCATAGTGACCACGTCCTGCCAACTATTACCGCCTTCAACCAAATCCAACATAGATAAACGATAGATAATAATGAAATTCTCGCCCACTTTAGTGCGCACTGCTTTGATCGTTTCAATAGCTAAACGCATTCTGTTTTCAATGCTACCGCCCCACTCATCACTGCGCTTATTTGTTCTAACACAGGCAAACTGGTTAATTAAATAACCTTCTGAGCCCATTATTTCTACGCCATCATAACCGGCCTTATCCGCCAACTTGGCTGAATAAGCATAATCTTTAATGGTTGATTTAATTTGTCTAACAGACATAGCTTTAGGTGTGAATGGAGAAATTGGAGATTTAATTTTACTTGGGGCGACACCAAACGGATGATATGCATATCGACCGGTATGTAATAGCTGTAAACAGATTTTAGTAGGATATTGGTGAACAGCATCGGTTACTTGTTTGTGTTTATTGGTTTGCCAAAAGTGACTTAGCTCACTGCCAAACGGCGCGATCCTGCCACGTAAATTGGGACTAACACCACCCGTAACAATTAAACCAACGCCACCTTTTGCTCGCGCTTGATAAAATGCAGCTAATTTAGCAAAACCACCTCGTTCTTCTTCAAGGCCGGTATGCATAGAGCCCATTAAAACTCGGTTAGCTAATTGGGTAAAGCCAAGATCTAATGGCGTTAATAAATGTGGGTAGGCAGTTGTTGTCATAATTATGCTCTGCTATTGGTCGTACCAGTTGTTATAGTCTCATTAATTTACTGACATTTAGATAAAAACACAAGTTATGATAAAATTGCCTTGATAATATTAGCTTAAAATACACAGATAGTATTAACTCAACAGAGTAAGCACTTAATGCTTACTAGAAACATTTATAATTACGATAGAATGATATTTAATGCCTGATAAAAAAAAGATAATTGAGCTTGTTATCACCGAACTTTCAAAAGAACACCAACAAGCTATTGATGCTGCAAATGATGCACACGCTGCAGCAGTTGATGATCAAAGTGTTGCTGAAACACAATATGATACCTTAGCGATAGAAGCGAGCTATTTGGCTGAAGGGCAATCTAGAAGAGTGGCTGAATTTCAGCATGCCATCGACGCTTATAAATCACTCGATATAATTGAATTTCATAATGAGAGTTATATCGCCTTAGGTGCTTTAGTACAATTATCTGCTGATGCAAAAGCTAACCACTGGTTTTTTATAGGTCCTGCCGCAGGCGGTTTTCGCTGTCAACTAGGCCAGAAAAACATCACAGTTATAACACCACAATCCCCTATGGGCATGGCATTAATTGGTAAACAACAAGATGATGACATTCAACTTATGCTTGGTAGTAATAAGTTAAAGGATTACATCTCTGCGCTTAAGTAATTGAGTTGAGATAAACTACACTAGAGGTAAAATTAACTCGACTCTATTTTAAAACCAATTTTCATCGTCACTTGGTAATGACCTACAGCACCATTAACAATATGACCTCTAGTTTCTGTCACCTCAAACCAATCCATATTTTTAATTGTTTTATGGCACTCCGCCAGGGCATTTTCTATAGCGTCTTCGATGCTGGTTTGAGATGAACCAACCATTTCAATTTTTTTGTAAGTGTGGTGATTAGACATGATAGTCACGCTAAATTAATTTAAAGTAACCTTAAGTTTAGCGTGCTTTGAAGTTATTGCAGGAAGACATATACGGTAAACAGCCTATAAGCTATTTACCGTATATGTCTTCCATAGAGAAGCTTATGATAATAAAGGATTGCTTGTCTTTTATTCTTGTAACAAGGCTTTAATAGCAAGTAAATCAACCGTTTTAACATCAACCTTTAAATAAGCGACCGCTTCGGTGTGTACTAGCGTTGCTTCGATAACCCCTTGCATATTAATTAATTGTTCAGCCATTTTATCCGCTTGTTCTTCACAAGTAATATTGGTGGCAAAACTAAAGCTTTTTGATTTTTTCAATGGCTGCATACCAAAGCTTAACCCTAGCCAAATAACGGTTACGATTGCCATCACTAAGAAAATAGTTTGTTCACCATACTGACTAGCAATATAACCACCGACAATACCACCGACAAAAGCTCCTAAAAACTGACTACTTGAATAAACCCCCATTGCACTACCTTTAACTCCAGCAGGTGCTATGCGCGATAAAATAGAAGGCATAGTAGCTTCTAAATAATTAAAGGCAGTGAAAAATAATACAACGGATAACACTAAGCTCCAAAAGCCCATAGGTAAGAGCCAAAGTAAGAATAGAGCCATCGCTAATAAGGTAATTGCGGCGCTGAACATGGGCTTTTCTTTCTGCTTTTTAATAGCAAAGATCATAAACGGTACCATTAAAAAGAAAGAGCCTAATAAAGCGGGTAAGTATATTTGCCAATGATCTTCAAGTGCTAAACCACTAGCGACAAACTGTTTAGGCAAGGTGATAAAACAAGCTGTTAGTGCCATATGTAAAATGAACACCCCCCAGTTTAAACGTGATAACTGAGGGTGAACAATCAAACGAGTAATTTGTTCTGGCAAGGCAACACTATCGCCACGAGGGGCTTTATTAACAGAATTAGGCACCATAAACTGAATCATCGCCATAGCTAAGATAGTCAACATTCCTGTGAACCAGAATAAACCACTTAAACCAAAGGAATCAGCGACAATTGGCCCTAAAATCATGGCAAAAGTAAATGATAAACCGATACACATACCAATGGTTGCCATCACTTTGGGTCGTTGCTCTTCACGACTTAAATCAGCAGCTAAAGCGAGTATTGCACTGGCAATAGCGCCCATACCTTGAATTGCACGACCGAGTACGACTCCATAAATAGTCTCAGACATTGCCGCAACAATGCTACCAATAAGAAACACCACTAAACCAGCAATAATTACCGGTTTACGGCCAAATTTATCCGAAAGAATACCCATAGGAATTTGGAGTAAAGCTTGCGTTAGTCCGTATGCGCCAATCGCTAATCCCAACCAAAGAGGACTATATCCCGTAAGTTGTTCACCATAAATAGCGAACACGGGTAATATCATGAACAAACCTAACATGCGTACGCCAAAGACACTGGCTAAGGAAAACGCGGCTTTTTTCTCAATACGGTTTAAACCTGAAAGACTCATAACGTTGCTAAAACCTAAAATAAATGGAGAAGTAGGGGGAAAAATTGCCGCTAGTTTACCACGCTAACAAGCACAACAAAATCCCCGCAATGAAAACAAGGTGTTAAGCACTAGATTGTTTGGTCGTCATGTTAATTTTTACTTTGTTTTTATAACAGCAAATTACCCTTTTTACCTTTCCTATTCCCTTTTAACGGCACACTGTAAAAATAAACAGTTTTATTTGGTATTCTGCCCTAGATTAGTTTTTATACTGTAAATTATATGACATAATCGTCGGTTCTATTTTATCGCTATTTGAGTTAAAAACGCATGAAGAATATTGAAGTCAGAGGGGCTCGCACACACAACCTCAAAGACATTAGTTTAACAATACCTCGAGATAAACTCGTGGTCATTACCGGCCTTTCTGGCTCAGGAAAATCTTCTCTTGCCTTTGATACACTCTACGCTGAAGGACAACGTCGTTATGTAGAGTCGCTTTCAGCTTATGCTCGTCAATTTTTATCGTTAATGGAAAAGCCAGATGTTGACCATATTGAAGGTTTATCACCTGCTATTTCCATTGAGCAAAAATCAACCTCGCATAATCCGCGCTCAACTGTTGGTACAATTACTGAGATATACGATTACTTGCGTTTACTTTACGCAAGAGTTGGTGAGCCTCGTTGCCCAGAGCATGGTCAAGCCCTCACAGCGCAAACCATTTCGCAAATGGTTGATAAAGTTTTAGCGCTTGAAGAAGGCACTAAAGTAATGTTGCTTGCACCCATTGTCCAAGACCGTAAAGGCGAGCATGTAAAATTACTTGATAACTTAGCTGCTCAAGGTTTTATTCGCGCGCGCATTGATGGCGAAGTATGTGACTTATCCGATCCTCCAACATTAGAGTTACAGAAAAAACACACCATAGAAGTTGTCGTTGATCGCATCAAAGTACGTGAAGATATTCAATTACGACTGTCAGAGTCATTTGAAACCACCTTAACCTTAACTTCTGGCACGGCTAAAGTCGCTTTTATGGACGAGCCAGACAGAGAAGAATTAATTTTCTCGGCTAACTTTGCATGCCCGCACTGTGGTTACAGCATGCAAGAACTAGAGCCAAGGTTATTTTCTTTTAATAACCCCGCTGGCGCTTGTCAAACATGTGATGGTTTAGGTATTGAGCAATATTTTGATAGTACTCGGGTGATTGCTAACGCAGAATTAAGCCTCGCTGATGGCGCCGTACGTGGTTGGGACAAACGTAATTTTTACTACTTCCAAATGCTGCAAGCGCTAGCTCTACATTATAAATTCAACGTTGATAAATCTTTCAATAGTTTATCGGCTGAAGCGCAAAAAGTTGTGCTTTATGGTAGTGGTAAACAAGAAATTGAATTTAAATACATGAACGACCGTGGTGATGTTGTGGTGCGTAAGCATCCCTTTGAGGGCATAGTCAATAATATGCAACGCCGCTATAAAGAAACCGAGTCAAACTCGGTACGTGAAGAGCTAGGAAAGTACCTTAACTCACACCACTGCCCTGATTGTAATGGTAGTCGATTACGTCTAGAGGCTCGCAATGTATTTATCGAAGATACGCCGCTCACTATCGTCGCTGATTTATCTATCAGTGATGCGCTCAAGTTTTTCCAAGGTTTAACGCTTACGGGCCAAAAAGGTCAAGTGGCTGAAAAAATATTAAAAGAGGTAAACGAGCGTTTAGGTTTTTTAGTCAATGTTGGCCTTAATTACCTCAACTTATCACGTGGGGCAAACACGCTTTCTGGCGGTGAAGCACAGAGAATACGTCTTGCTAGTCAAATTGGCGCAGGTTTGGTTGGTGTCATGTATGTCTTAGATGAACCTTCTATTGGCCTTCATCAACGTGATAATGAACGTCTGCTTGGCACCTTATTACACCTTCGTGATCTAGGTAATACCGTTATTGTGGTTGAGCATGATGAAGATGCAATTCGCGCCGCAGATTTTGTTATTGATATTGGACCCGGTGCTGGCGTACATGGTGGTGAAATTATAGCGCAAGGTACGGTAGATGATATTTTAGCGTGCAAAGACTCACTTACCGGTAAGTATCTTTCTGGCGTAGAACGCATTGAAATACCTAAAAAACGTCACGCTTTTGATAAAAAGAAAGTTGTTAAGCTCAAAGGCGCTACCGGCAATAATTTAAAAAATGTCGATTTAGTTATTCCTACAGGCTTAATGACCTGTGTCACTGGCGTTTCAGGCTCAGGTAAATCAACGCTTATTAACGATACTTTATATAAATTAGCCCATATTGAACTCAATGGTGCCACGATTGATGAGCCAGCACCTCATAAATCGATTACCGGTTTAGAGCTGTTAGATAAAGTTATCGAAATTGATCAAAGCCCAATAGGTAGAACACCACGTTCTAACCCGGCAACCTATACCGGTATATTTACCGCTATTCGTGACATGTTTGCTGCCACACAAGAGTCTCGTTCACGTGGTTATAAATCAGGTCGCTTTAGTTTTAATGTTAAAGGTGGTCGCTGTGAAGCCTGTCAAGGTGACGGTATGATCAAGGTTGAGATGCACTTTTTACCTGATGTTTATGTGCCTTGTGATGTGTGTAAAAGTAAGCGCTATAACCGTGAAACCTTAGAAGTCTTATACAAAGGTAAGAATATTCATGAGGTGTTGAATATGACGATTGAAGATGCGTTTGATTTCTTCAAGGCTATTCCTGCTATCAATCGTAAGTTGCAAACCTTAATGGATGTTGGCTTAAGTTATATCAAGTTAGGCCAATCTGCGGTGACTCTTTCTGGCGGTGAAGCACAGCGCGTTAAATTGTCAAAAGAGTTATCAAAAAGAGATACTGGTAAAACTTTATATATTTTAGATGAGCCAACTACCGGACTGCATTTTCACGATATAAAACAGCTACTCAATGTTATTCATCGCTTACGTGATCATGGCAATACCATCGTAGTGATTGAGCATAACTTAGATGTTGTCAAAACAGCCGATTGGGTTATCGACTTAGGTCCCGAAGGTGGTGCAGGTGGCGGTGAAATTTTAGTGACTGGCACACCCGAACAAGTAGCCAAGCATAAAACATCACACACAGCTCGATTTTTAAAGCCTTTACTCGCGTCAAAATAAAGAGGGTACTTCATTCGCAGTGAAGTCCTTGTTACTGACGACTAAAACCAAACGAAGCATCACGTAAACACATTACGTTTGCTTCAAACATTCCCTTATTTTAATAGGCTTATTATGCAAATAGATGATAGCAAACGACTTAAGTTTAGATTAATGGACAGCGATGATGCCCAAGCATTATGGGCGTTAGATCAAGTTCCCGAGGTAATGAAGTACCTTAACGGCGGAAAACCCACCTCTATGGAGCTAGTTAACAGTACCTTTATTCCACGTATGGAAAAGTATCGAGATAGCGATAAAGGTTGGGGAATTTGGCAAGTATCAGACAAGGTAACCGATGAATACTTAGGCTGGGTATTAATCCGCCCCATGTCATTTTTTACTGACTCGCCAAACTTTACTGATTTAGAGTTAGGCTGGCGTTTTTTCCAAAGTACTTGGGGAAAAGGTTATGCCACAGAAGCGGCCATAGCAATTAAAGATGCCATTGTTGCGAATTCAAATGTCACCCATGTCTCAGCTCTTGCTGTGGCAGATAACTTAGCCTCTGTTGGTGTGATGAAAAAAATGGGCATGAATTTTGTTAGAGCTTATTTGCATACAGATCCTATTGGTGACTTTGATGCGGTTCATTACCAAATGCCGGTAACAAAGTGCTAATCTAAAAATAAACTTTCCAAACAAACAATAACACTCAAAATACGATAGTTTGAGTGTTATTAATCTCAATATTGTCGACAGTTCCATCTATTATCACAGCATCAGTTAATATTTACACCTACCAATAAAATTTTTAACAGCCTATCCAATTCAATATGTCGCTATAAAAACAAACGATTAACTAATGATAATGGTGCATTATACCTAGCAGAAAGTTCAAGTATTAGGCTAAGGTCTAATAGGTTAATTTTGTCGACAGTTTTAATCTATTGGTATCAGAGTAACTTACTAGGCCAATATAATGAAGCACATTGAACAACAAGCATTAGCTATGAATTCTCCCGAAACTTACTGGCAAGAACAAGCTGAACTCGTTGCCTGGTATAAAAAACCTCAAAACATATTGTCGACAAATAGCAATTCTTGGCATGAATGGTTTGCTGATGGCGAACTTAACTCTTGTTATCTCGCCTTAGATATTCATGTTGAACAAGGCAGAGGATCGCAGACTGCACTCGTATATGACTCGCCTGTTACCGGTAAAAAACAAAAATTTAGTTATGCTGAATTGACCAGTTTAGTGGCAAAGTTTGCTGATGTGCTCAGGGCACAAGGTATCAGTAAAGGAGACCGGGTGTTAATCTATATGCCAATGATCCCACAAGCTGCTATTGCTATGTTAGCCTGTGCAAGGTTAGGGGCAATTCATTCAGTGGTTTTTGGTGGTTTTGCCGCCAATGAGCTTGCTGTTCGTATTAATGATGCTGAGCCTAAAGTAATTGTTAGTGCTAGCTGTGGCATTGAAATAGCAAAAGTTATTCCTTATAAGCCATTAATTGATCAAGCCATAGAAATTGCTAATCACAAGCCAAGTAACTGTATTATTTATCAAAGACCTGAAGCAGTTGCATCATTGGTTAAGCCAAGAGATCTTGACTGGCAGTCTCAAATGGATGTTGCAGTAGAGATCCCCCCTGTTACCGTAAAAAGTACCGATCCTCTTTATATCTTATATACCTCAGGTACAACAGGTAAGCCAAAAGGTGTAGTTAGAGATAACGGCGGCCATGCTGTTGCTATGCTTTATAGCATGAAGAATATTTACGGAATGAAGGCAGGAGATACTTTTTGGGCTGCCTCAGATGTCGGTTGGGTTGTTGGTCATTCATATATTATTTACGGTACCTTAATGGCAGGCTGCACCACTATTGTTTATGAAGGAAAACCGATCAAAACACCTGATGCAGGGGCTTTTTGGCGAGTATGTGCTGAGTATAAAGTGAATGCTTTATTCACGGCCCCAACAGCTTTTCGCGCTATTTGTAAAGAAGATCCTGACGGAGACTTCATTAAAGACTACGATCTTTCATCTTTAAAGCGTTTATTTCTCGCCGGTGAGCGCTTAGATCCAGCTACCTATCATTGGCTTAAAGATAAAACACAATTACCCGTTATTGATCATTGGTGGCAAACAGAAACTGGCTGGGCAATTGCCAGTACACCTTTAGATGACGGAAACGGCAATAAAATAGCAACAAAACCAGGCTCTGCAGGTTTCCCTATTCCCGGTTTTAATGTACAAATTCTTAATGCACAGGGTCAACAAGTTGCTGCTGGTAAACAAGGCTCCGTGGCAATAAAATTACCGCTTCCGCCCGGCTGTTTAGCCACCATTTACCGCGATCCTGAGCGCTTAACATCCGGATATTTATCTACTTATCCTGGTTATTATATGTCAGGGGATGGTGGTTATATTGATGAGGATGGTTATTTATTTATCATGGGCCGCATGGATGATGTTATCAATGTTGCTGGTCACCGTTTATCAACCGGGGAGATGGAGGAGGTTCTATCAGCTCATCCCGCTGTTGCAGAGTGTGCGGTTGTCGGCATTAATGATTCATTAAAGGGGCAAGTGCCACTAGGTCTAGTGGTGATAAAAAATGGCATTACCATCAGTGATACAGATCTAGTTAGTGAATTAAAACAAAGTATTCGTAATGATATTGGCTCTATTGCCTCATTGAAAGACTTACTTATCATTGATAGATTGCCTAAAACCCGTTCAGGTAAAATATTACGTAAAACCCTTAGACAAATGATTGATGGTCAAGAGATTGAAATACCGTCAACCATAGAGGATCCAGCGGTAATCAAGGAGTTAACTGATCTACTCGCGCCAAAGTGACTGTATGAATAATAATGCACTCGTAATTCAAATTTATGAGTTCATTATTTAGCTAGCCATCTTCATAAAATCCCCCTCTGGCCCTAAGACTTTACCAGTAACTCTATAAGTTGCTGGTAAAGCTTGGGGAGTTTTCTGAAAATAGCACTGACCGCCAAAATATCCTCATTTCAGTATAAGAAAAATAAGCGCTATTTTATCTTATTGGCTTGCCATAACCGACCTTGCTTTAGTCGTTCTGAGGAAACGTCCAAACGTATAACACTAATATGGCTGCAACCAATAAAAAACTGACTGAAGTTTAAGTCTAAGTAATTATTGTATTGTGAATAGTAATGCTAAATGACGAGTACAACGCAGGTAAAAGGTATATGAGCCATTTATTTCAAGATATGGCTAATCTATTAACAAAAAAGGAGCAATTAAGCTCCTTTATATTATGTTTCTATTTTCTAATCATCTTAATTTTCACGTAATGCTCTAAAACCTAAGTAATTAGAACGAAAGCCTGAAGACAATTCTAAACGAACAGATGTTCTAGCAAGTTTAGGAGCAAAGTTCCAAGCACCTCCACGAGCAACAACTTTATCGCCATTGGTTAATTCCCATACATTACCTACGGTATCGAACAAACCTAATTTGTTAGCTCTAAATGATTTTACCGGGGCTGTGCTACGGTTTGACCATTTACTGCCACAGTAAGCACAATTTGCTTTACCATTACCAATGTCGTTACCCCACCAATAGTTTTCAATACTGCCAGCTCGCGCAACATATTCCCATTCCATTTCATTGGGTAAACGATAGTTACGCTCAGTTTGTTGTGATAACCATGCTAGATAATTTTTACTGTCTTTATCGCTAACACAAACGACTGGATGCTCATCGGTTTGGCCGAAGCCCGGATTTCTCCAATTTAAAACACTGTTATATTCTGGTTCACCGTTAACAAATGCAGCACAACCATTTTCACTTTCGGCTTCAGTTACGTAATTTGTTTCCTTAACGAATCGTTTAAAGTCGCCGACCGTTATTTGATTTTGACCAATAGCAAAGGCTTTTAATATTTGCTCACCACGGGCTGGTTTTTCATTACTTAAACCAGCGCCTTTCATATCACCCATTTGAAAACGACCGGCTGGTACACCGATAAGCTCAGGACCTAATTCGTCACCTGGAAGAATGTCTTGAATTTTCTCTCCATTGGCAAAGTTAATAGACGCTTTAGTTAATTCTACTTTGATAAGGGTATTTTTTGATAAACGAATATCTTGTTGATAGTCACTATAACCTGGCTTAGTAATTCTGACATCATGATGGCCAGCAGATAACATTACGTTAAGTTTAGTTGAACCGTAACTTACGCCGTCAACAAAAACTTCATCATCGTATTGATCAGAGCGAACCGTTAATTCATACATTAAGGTATCATCAACTAAGCTGGTGATTTTCTCTGAGCTTGTATCTTCATTAGTAATAGAAATAGCTGATAAGCCATCTTGGGTACCACAATAACGAGCTGAAATATTTAATAAAATACAAGCCTCGTTATTGGGTAGTGAACCTTGCATTTGAACAGTAATTGTTGTGCCATAATTACCTTGACCGCTAAACTCTCCTGCCTTAACTTTATGCTTCATTAAACGAACTTGTGCAGAAGAATCTTGTTTGTATTGGTTGATAAGGCTTGATTCAGTTGCGGCATTAAACAATTTATCTAAAAACGTTTTTGAGGCTTTTTGCTTAGCTAAACGATTACCGCGAGTAATACATTTGTTAAGAGTTTCTTGTGTATCACACGTTACCGATTGATATACCTCTAAGTCATTTTTTTGCTCAAATTCACCACGTAAACGTTTAACGCGGGCAATACGAATTTTTTCAACTAAACCTTCTCGAGCATTAGCGAGGGTAAAACGGTCTATATTAGCTTGTGCCAATTCTGCTTTTGCTTCAGACAAATTTGTAACACTGGCTTTAATCGCATTTTTATTTTGTTTTTGATTAATAATGGATTGACGATAGTCATTTTGAGCCTGAGCAATATCTTGTTCAGGGTTATCAATCATAGCTTCATATTGCTCATTCATATTGAGCAAAGCGACTTGGCGAAGCTCTAGTAGCGTTTTGCCTTGAGCCCGTAAATCATTTAAGCGCGCTTTTTCAGCAGTCATTTGTGCATTTAAGTCATTTAAAGAAATGATGAAGGCACTGTACTGCTCTTCTTTACTACTTAATTCAATTTTTAAACTTTCAACTGTTTTACTTTTAGATGGAGCAGTTTCAAAAGCATGAGTATATGAACTCAATGAAAGACAACTTATAGTCAGAGCGAGTAAAGCCAAGCGCATATTTATTATTCCCAAAGGATAGACGTGAATCAAATATTCAATATTTTAATCAATGAAAATATTGAATATTTATCTGTTTATTTCAATCTATCATTGATGTAGTTTTAATTAATTCATCATATTTGCTCAAGGGGTAAATCGCAAGCACTAAACTAGATTTACTACTGATTTTTCTTGATTTAAACCAATTATCCAACGAAAAGTAGTCAGTCAGTAAATTAGTTTTCTTAGTCATTTCTTTGCCTGTGTTAAGTGATGTCATTTATTCACTTGCTATTAACAAGTTGACTGAAAATAGGATTAATCCGATATGCCTATATAAGGTGTGTCCGTTAGAAAGTTCTTATCTAAAAGCAACAAACAATGAATTAAGTGGCTTATTTAAGAGTGCAAAGGTTACTAAAATGTACCTATATTATTGAATTGACATAACTAACGCCCCTGAAATTGACTTTTTTTTAGGCTATTTACAACTTTTTATCCTATCTTTATTGGTGCTAATAAGTAATACCAAACGAATTAATTTATTGTGCAACTTATCGTTTCAATAAAAAATCTCTATTGGTATAAAAATCATGGAGATAATGGATGCAATCGAAACATACGACGGCCAAAAAAACTAAAATAGCTCAGTCTACAGTACAAAAAAATCAGAACGGCGTTAAAAGTAAAGTCCCCCGTGATAACGCGTCGCCAAGTGATGACTTTGACATAATAGTAACTTCAGAAAAAAGCTCTCATAAATCTTCAGATCCAACACATCTTTATTTCACCGAAAAAGATTTATCACGTATTTTAGCGAACTTAGATACCTTGCGTGATGAGGTTTACCCTGTCCCTACGGATCAGGAAGAGCAGCAAAAGAAATCACACCCCTTCCCATCAGTCTGTCTTATTGGTTTAGGCCGATGTGGATCCAATATCGCATTAGATGTTGCCTCATTAGTTCACAGCGCCCGAAATTATTATTTAAACGAATTTCATAATGAAATGAAAAAAGCTAAGGAACGTGAGGGTAGTTCTTTAAAGTGGATAAAGCGAAGTTTAAAACTCCAAAATAAAAAATCAGACAAACCTGTATTTTTAATCGAACCCTTGGTGATGCTAGGTGATTTAGATAAAGATATTGAAGGAAGAATTAGGTACTCATCGCAAGGTTATGATAAAAATTTTCTTGATGATTATAGTAAACTAAAAATAATGGATTTATCTGAGGTACATGCGGGCGGCGCTGGTAATGCCCCTATTTTAGGACAATACCTAGCTAAGATGATCCTCAATAAAGAAACTGAACACTTCAGTAATACTGATTGGCAATTTATTCACTCTTACCTCATTGATTCATGTGGTATTAAAGCCAACCAATCACGTTTATATTTTTATATTTTTAGTGCTGGTGGCGGTACGGGATCAGGTATGGCGTCAGAGTTTGGCTTAGCGCAACAGTATTCTTACATGAGTAAAACCTTTGATATTCGCTCTGAAAAAGAAATCGCTACCCATGGTCAAAATTTTGTTTTTGAGCCTATTTTTACCAGTGGAATTTGTATTCTGCCAAATATTAATGATTCCAGTATCGAAGTTTCTGAGGCACTTCATATCAATGCAGGTCGTTTATTGTGTAAGTACTTGGCTGAAGAATGGGATTTCTCTTACAACCTCGATAATGAAAAAGAATATGTCGAAGGTGAAACACCTTATAGAATTAGACCATGGAACGCCATGATGCTGATATCAAATGATATTATGCGATATGCCGAGCAAAGTGATACCAATGGTGGCATAAAGTACATAGATGTAAATACAATGGAAAAACATGCTAATCAATATATTAGCCAGCAAATCTTCAATATCCTAACAGCTCAAGCGGTTACCACAGATTATGATGATAACTACTTCCGTCGTGCAGGTATCGATATTGGTGAAACTATTCGTTTAGATGCTAATGATTTATTTATGAGCTTAGCGGGTCCCGTTGCAATAGCATATGCCGAGTCTGTGGTCGCTGATTCTCCAGCAGAAAAGCATGATCAAAAGCAGCCTAGCTTTAATGGTGAAAAATCCGTGTTAGATGTTGATGATCTCTTTTTCCGCTCGATTGATTTACCGCATTTTAATGACACAACACAAGCCATTGAAGGAGTAAGTTTATTACCTATTGAGTCAGAGCAATACAAGTTATCCTTGGAGAAATATAAAAGCTCAGGCTTTGATGCTAAACACCTAAAAGAACTTCACTTTTTCAAAAATTGTTCATCTATTGTGTCTATTATTTCACTACCTAAAGACTACAAGTTGTCTTATATGGATTTGAATAAATTAAAAATGCACCTGAATAATTTATTTCCCAATACCACCTTAAAACGTTATGCGCTAGTCATTGGTGCTTCAGCTAACTTATCGTTAACAACATTGATTGCCAAAAGCCCCTGCTTAAGTGATGACTTTCTAACACTGATTGTTTCTTACATTAAACGCTGCTTTGCTAAAGATGAATACCGTTTCGATGACTCTTTAGATAATGCCATTATCGACTTTATTAAAGCACCTGAGTTTGATGAATCAAAAATAGAGGAAATGTTAATTGAGCATGAGAATCCAGCTAAAATACTCGATACTAACTGGTATGCGATCAAACCTATGTATGAAAAGAAATATAGAGAATTAGTTCGTGATGAGAAAAAGTTTACTTCCATTAACGATATACGGTTAAGCATTGATAGCGTTAAGAAGTCAATTCATTACCTCCGTGAAATATACCGCCACAGAATCAGTAAAACTAAAGTTATCTCACTCAATAAGAAATCAATTAAGCCAGCTAAGCCTGATATTTTATAGTTTCTATTAAGCCCCCATGACTCAAGCAAGATAAAGTCATGGGGTAGTTAAAGGACTAAAGCTATAATTTAGTCCTTAGTTTTATGGCTGTTATAAGGCCAAACATCTTTAAGATCTTCCTGCCTTTCATCTTCTTGTTTATTAGGTGATGTTTTTACTTGTGTATTTTGCTTACTTTTCGATTCGATTTTATTATCTGCATTGTTTATCGAGGCCGATAGCTCTTCAAGTTCACTCATGTTTGGAGACGCCTTTTTAGGCTGAGCGGTATTAATAGCTGTTTTACTCGAACCTTCAACTGCTTTGTTAATTTCGGCCATTTCAACGTCCGTTAATTCTCGCCATTGTCCTGGGGTTAAATCCCCCAACTCAACTTTCATAATACGTGAGCGTTTTAATGTTAAAACCTCATAATCGAGATATTCACACATACGGCGAATTTGACGATTAAGCCCTTGAGTAAGAGTAATACTAAATACAAAACGGCTTTTAACTTGCACAATACAAGGCTTGGTAATAGTACCTAAAATAGGCACCCCACGGGACATTCGCGTAATAAAACGCTCACTAATAGGTTTATCTACAGTGACAATGTACTCTTTATCGTGAGCATTTTCCGCACGTAAAATTTTATTAACAATATCACCATCACTGGTTAAAAAGATCAAACCTTCTGACGGTTTGTCTAAGCGACCGATAGGGAATATACGTTTCTTATGACCTATAGCGTCAATAATATTACCGCGTACGTGCTTTTCAGTAGTACAGGTAATACCAATAGGTTTGTTATAAGCGATATAAATACGATCAGATTTGTCATCACTAGTTGGCGCTATTTCAAACCCGTCGACTTTAACTACATCCCCCGCTAATACTTTGGTACCAAGCTCTGGCACTTTATCATTAATGGTGACGCGGTTATCTTCTATCATTTTATCGGCACTACGGCGCGAGCAAAAGCCAGAGTCACTAATGTATTTATTTAAACGCTTTGGAAAGATAGAAGTAGTCACTTTATTCGCTGCTCATTTTATTTTAGTAAATTTTCATTATTGGGTATTATACTCAAAAGTACCATCAATGTATTAATCATCTTTCATCACTATGTTAATTTTTGCACATCGCGGCGCCAGTGCCATTGAACCAGAGAATACCCTACTTGCATTTAAGAGTGCATGTACTGCCATTAGCGATGGTGTTGAGTTTGATATCCATCAAGTAGATGGGGAGTTAATGGTTATTCATGATCGCTATCTTGAGCGCACTACATCAGGAAGTGGCTTATTAAGTGAACATAGCTATAGCCAACTACGCCAACTTGATGCTGGCAAGGGAGAGATGATTCCCACATTGAACGAAGTATTACCCGTTGTCATCAATCAAAAAATTATTAACATTGAGCTTAAAGGAATTGAAATAGAACATATTTCACTATTATTTGACTGTTTAGACAAAGCTAAGGGTGAGCTTAAATTAGACCTTAAACAAGTACTACTGTCCTCATTCAATCACCATTTATTACAAGAAATTTATCAACAAAGACCTGAGTTTACCCTTGGTGCTTTAACCGCATCACTACCACTAAGTCATGCCAAGTTCGCCCAGCAATTAAATGCCTATTCTGTGCACATTGTAATCGACTACATTAGTGAAGCGTTTGTAATTGATGCTCACCAACGAGGATTGAAGGTATTTGTTTATACTGTTGATAAGTTGATAGATATTCAAAGAATGAAAGCATTAGGGGTTGATGGCATATTTGCCAACAACCCTGCTATTGCTAAGCAATATTTACAGAAAAAGTTATAAAAGAAATTATAATAAATTTAGATGACTTTCTGTCCATTTTTCACTAAAGCCACAAGTGGGTTTACACCAAATTGATAACATAGTTC
>CAJXYE010000049.1 GCA_913063325.1 uncultured Colwellia sp.
ATGGCACCTAGAGAGTATTTCAAAAGCATAACTTAAATGTGATGAAGGCTCTCAAGTTGCATTACTGACCTAGCTGAGAAGCACCCATAAAAATATGGGTATTTGTTGTGGTTAAGTAATATTGGACACAATTTTGTGAACTACTGACGCTATGTGGCCATGGTGAGTTAAACAAGAGAGGATTGTTGAATAGTTAGAACGTAATATCTCAAAGAACTTCTGCTTTGTGGGTAATAACGCAGAGGAGAAAATTAGGGTGTAACATACAGCTAAAGAACCCGAAAAGTTTATATAAATAAGCTTTTCGAACGGTCTTTCGATGGGTCAGTAACAGTTTCTGATGAACTAATAGGTGCTTTACTTTTAGCTCTTTTTTTCTTTTTCGAACTTTTACTCGCTGAAACCACTGTACTTATAAACTCAGCGGACTTTTGGGCCGGATTAAAAGCGGTCTCAATAATTTTACCGTTATATTCGATAATATCACCGCGACGAATTTTTTTACGCTTTTGAACTTCAACTTCATTATTTACTAAAACATTACCTTCACTGATCATGGTTTTAGCTTCACCGCCACCACCAACCATATTGGCAATTTTGAGTGATTTATAAAGTTCTATTGGTTCAACACAAACGTCGAAAATTGAGTGTTCAGGCATGAAAGACGCCTAATAATTTTAAATAATAGTATTGTTATGTCACTCAAGTACGTTTGCTTATGTTATAGCTAGTATTGTCGTGGTTAACTTTAAACACTAAGCGGTAAGTTCACGCTCTGTTGTCGCCATTACTCATTCCTTAACCAACCTTTATCTACGGCAATGTCAATTTGTTTGCAAACGTATCCCCATAATTGTGGCGCTAACCCTTCAAGGTATTTATTACGTTCCAGCACTTGTGATTTGGCGATATTGTGTCTAGCCCAACTGCCACCATCATTTCTCATATTTTGCAATAAAGGTAAAACACGATCCATTGCCTTAGCAAATCTCGCATCAATCGTTTCAGCACTTTCAAACTCTAACCATAATTGTTTAAAATGTAGAAACTGTTCTTCAGGTAATAAGCCAAATATGCGGATTGCTGCAGCCACTTCTTTATCTTCTTGCTCGGCAAGGTCTTTTTTATCTGAAAAGGCGAACATATCGCCCGCATCAATTTCGACAATGTCATGGATAAGTAGCATACTCATGACTCGTGAAATATTCACGTTTTCTACCGCATATTGATGCAGTATTTGAGCGGTTAATGAGATATGCCAACTATGTTCAGCACTGTTCTCAAATCTATTATTGTCCGACCTCACTAGTGCTTGTCGATAAACCCCTTTGAGCTTATCTAATTCGATAATAAAATCTAATTGTTTATTTAGTTCTTCCATTACTTTTCCAAAATGATAATTAAACGACAATGTACTTTCTGATATTGACTCTGTAAAGTTTGTAATTTTACCAAAAAAATTATGACGTAATTTTAAATAATTAACTAACTTAATTGGCAGAATATCGATAAACTTGTTCATCAGTATTTTCTATCGTTATAAATGCCACATACATTACCTAGGAGCACTTAGTGCCAACATCTTCACTTATATCAACTACGTCAGACAACAACATTACCGCACCCAAAGCTAAAAAAATCCGCCATGAAATGGAAATGCATAATCATCAACGTATTGATAATTATTATTGGATGCGTGATGACCAGCGTAGCGATAAAGAAATATTAGCGCACCTTAATGATGAAAATCATTATGCTGATGTTATGTTAGCCGAGCAAAAGTCGCTACAAGAATCACTGTTTGAAGAGCTTAAAGCGCGTATTGTTAAAGATGATAATACAGTGCCAGTAAAAGATGGCAAGTATTGGTATCACAGTGAAATTAATGGCGAGCAAGAATATTCAAACTATTATCGTGCTAGCAGTTTTGAAGGTGAAAACAACACCTTATTGTTAGATGTCAATGAACGAGCTAAAGACCATGAATTTTATGATATGGGGGACTTATCGATAAGTCCTAATGATCAATTCATGTCCATTGCTGAAGACACTGATAGCCGCCGAATTTATACTATTAAATTTAAAGACTTAAGCAAGGTAAATCAGACTTCTGACTCATCGGATACTTATTTAACAGATGTACTGTTAGAAACTGAAGGACAAATAGTTTGGGCTAATGACAATAAGACCGTATTTTATGTAAAAAAAGACCTAGAAACCCTATTAGGTACGCAGGTTTATCGTCATAAGTTAGGCACACCTCAATCTGATGATGTTTTAGTATACGAAGAAGACGATCACAGCTTTTACATGAGTTTAGATAAAAGCCGAGATGAGTCACAAATATATATTTGTTTACATGCCACTGAGTCAACCCACTATTTAGCGCTCAGTGCCAATAAGCCTGATGGCGAGTTTATTGATCTATTACCCCATCAAGAGCAACACGAATACCACGCCGATAAAATGGGCGAGCATTTTTATATTGTCACCAACTACCAAGCAAAGAACTTTCGATTAATGAAAGTTGCCGTAGAAAAGGTTGCTGACATAAATAACTGGCAAGAAGTCATTGCACACAGAGAAAATGTACTATTAGAAGGCATTGAATTATTTCACCAATTCCTTGTGGTTACCGAACGAGAGCAAGGTCAAATTCGATTTATTGTTCACACCACGCAAGGCGATAATGCAGGTCATCAATACCCGCTAGCTTTTAATGATCCATGTTATTTTGCCTGTCTGGGTGATAACCCTGAGCCAGAAAGCACTATTGCTCGGTTATATTATTCAAGCTTAACAACACCTGGTTCTTTGTTTGAGTTTGACTTAGCTACCGGTGAGCGAAAGCTGCTTAAACAACAAAAGGTATTAGGTGACTTTAACAAAGAAGATTATCAATCAGAACGTTTATTTTTTACCGCTCGTGATGGCATAGAAGTACCGGTATCTATCGTATACCGCACCAGTATGTATAAAAAAGATGGTACTAATCCATTGCTGCAATACGGTTATGGCGCTTATGGTATTACCATAGACCCTGACTTTTCTAATCAAACGTTAAGCTTACTTGACCGAGGTTTTGTTTACGTTATTGCCCATATTCGTGGTTCAGAAATGTTAGGTCGACAGTGGTACGAAACGGGTAAAATGGCGCATAAACAGAATACTTTTAATGACTTTATTGATGTTACAAAAGCATTAGTTGAACAAGGTTATGGCGCTAAAGATAAAATATTCGCCTCTGGTGGTAGTGCTGGTGGTTTATTAATGGGCGCTATTGTAAATCAAGCACCTGAGCTATACCTAGGTATTGGCGCTCATGTGCCATTTTTAGATGTATTAACAACCATGCTAGACGAAAGCATACCGCTTACGACAAATGAATATGACGAATGGGGCAATCCAAACGAAGCTCAGGCTTACCATAATATTTTAGCGTATTCGCCACTTGATAATATCAAAGCACAAGACTACCCCAATATACTGGTCACCACAGGTTTACACGACTCACAGGTTCAGTACTTTGAACCGATGAAATGGGTAGCAAAAATGAGAGAGTTTAAAACAGACGACAATTTACTACTCTTTAAAACAGATATGGAAGCGGGCCATGGCGGTGCGTCTGGGCGTTTTAAAAAGCTCAACGAAACCGCATTAGAAATGAGCTTTTTTATCTCATTATTAACTGAGTAAATTTACTCAAATTAACTGTCTAAGTTAATTAAATACTTAAGTTAAGTTAAGTTAAGTTAAGTTTCTAAGTAAGATTATCTGAATACGCCAGCAATCAATCACTGGCGTATTCACTGTTTATAAAATATCACATAACCTGAATTCAGCTTACATAGCTATTAATTGAGGTTGACCTGCACGTCTTTCACTATACCTATCTAGCAAAACCTCGCTTTGGTCTCGCGTTAAATAGGTAAAGCGCATTAACTCTTCCATTACATCAACAAGTCGGTCTCTATATGGTGACGCTTTCATTAAGCCCTCAGGTGTAAACTCGTTATAAGCTTTTGCAACCGACGATTGATTTGGGATTGTTAACATTCTCATCCAACGGCCTAATATCCTCATGTTATTGATAGCGTTAAAGCTTTGCGAGCCTCCAGTTACTTGCATAACGGCTAATGTTTTCCCTTGTGTTGGCCTAACGGCGCCAAGCGATAAAGGTATCCAATCTATTTGGTTTTTCATGACACCTGACATGTTGCCATGCAGTTCTGGTGACGACCAAACTTGTGCTTCAGACCATGTTACTAATTCTCTAAGTTCAATGACTTTAGGATGATCTACAGATTCACTATTATCGAATAATGGCATGCCTTTAGGATTAAAAAACTTTACTTCTGCGCCCATTGTTTCCAAAATACGCCCTGCTTCTTCAGCCGTTAATCGACTATATGAAGTTTCACGTAATGATCCGTATAAGATTAATACGCGTGGTTTATGAATACTAACCTTGTTCATAGTAGGGTTTAGGTTAAATTGTTCGTTTTGTAAGAAGTTCATATCTCATTCCAATTGCTTTATTAGGTTTTAGTTACCCATAAGACGACTGACCTTACAAAAAGACGAAATTAATCGGTAAATAATTTAAAAACTCAATAATTATTAAATATCAGACAAGTACTCGAGAGTGTCAGTAACATGAAAATAGAAGATATATGGTTAGAATACCGAGGGGTATTAAAGCAATTTTTACATGCTAAAGTATCTAATGAAGCCGATGTAGAAGACTTATTGCAAGATATTTTGATAAAAACCTATAACAATCTCAACGCGGTAAAAACACAAAAAAACGTTAAATCATGGTTGTTTCAAATCGCCAACAACACCATCATTGATTACTATCGCAAGAATGGTCGTGCTCAAAATGCGACGAATGAAGAGCTATCGCCTCTAGAAGCATCAGAAGAGGTCAATATTGACTTATCTAACTGCATCTCTCCCTTTATAAACGCCCTGCCAGAAGAGCACGCCAGTTTATTAACTGCTATTGATTTAAATAATCAGTCACAAAAGCAATATGCAGAGCAGTTAGGGTTAAGTTACTCAACACTAAAATCCCGGGTACAAAAAAGTAGAGGTTTACTGAAACAGGTATTTGACGATTGTTGCCATTTTAAAATAGATAAAATCGGTAATGTTTATGATTATGATGTAAAAATAAAAAAATGAACCTTGTAAGTAACCGGTAATTTAACACACGGGTGATGCTATGTGATACAAAGTAAAAAATAGAAAGGCACTAATGAGATGGTCCGCCTCCACTAATCTACACTTAGGGAGGACTACTAAATGAGGCGAATTATCATGCCTACTATTAACATTCTTGGAATCGATATAGGAAAATCTATTTTTCACCTAGTTGGCCATGACTCATCTGGTCGAGAAATTTGTCGTAATAAATTAAACCGTCCTAAAATATTAGCTAACTACTCAAAACAATTCCGAGGGTGGAAGACCTAACAACTAGTTATTCGATAATGAGTTCTATTTAATTAAAGCTCCTTTAGAAGTAATTATCACTGGAATTCAAGATAAGTAATGTTATCCTCAATAAGCGTATAAAAAGTCGATTTATTTTTAATAAATTAAGTATAAATAACTTAAAGCTAAAATAACAATAGAAATAATTCAATCAAGTTAGACACATTGAGGACTATCTAATGCCGGACAATAATTCAAATAACCACTCCGTAGGATTAACAGAAGCACAAATAAAGAAAAATCGTGCAGCGGTCATGTCTAAGATAAACTTACAAAACCATATGTCTCAAGGGTTTCGATTGGTTAATGTAAAAGATTATCAACACAAAATTCAGCAATTAAAACAAAAACTGGCCTCTTTCGAATATGCAAGCGATGCAAATAAAGCACAAGATCAATCTATTATCGACATCATGACGGGACAAGGCTCTATCCATAATTATCTCGACCAAAAAACTAAAAAAACTATGCAAACAGGCCCGCACAGTAATGCTTCAAGAAGCCAGCTAGCTAATACCCAATTAAAGCGTAAACAGTTGTTTATGATGTTTTTTGAAACCATTGAAGCCCAAGAAGCACTTAAAAACTATGCTGAAAAAATTTCTTCTGCGTGTAAAGGCATAGTAAAACAGCCACCCGGTGCTTATTTCGGTGTTAAAGATTTTCATGGCGCACTTGATAAAATAACAAATCGCAAAAGAAATTATGATATAGGTGATTTAAAAGATGCTGCTCGTATGACCATAATTTTTGACAATATGGAAGATATGGTGAACGCTAAAGCAATGATTTCATTAACCGAGGAATTTATTCAATTAAAGCATTTTCAAACGGCGATGAAGGACCGTTATGGAACGAGTAAAGGGCTCGATGCAAAGTTTAATTGTGGCGCTACTGATGCTGGCTATAAAGATATTAAATTTTTTCTTAAAATGGCCAATGGGAATATTGGTGAATTACAGTTAAATACTAAAAATATGATGGCGGCGAAAAAAAATGGCCATATTATTTATGACATCTTACGTGACGGTGGCACTTTAGATAAACCCTTTACCATCACCAATACGGAGGTTATTAAAAAAGTAGCCAAAAATATGGGAGAGAAATGGTTTACCTTTATTAAAACCCGTGTGCCTAAAGCCAACGCTGCATTAGCCGAAGTGAAAAAATTGGTTGACCGCTTGAATGGTAATATATCTAGGGGTAACCAAAGCCTTACTGTTGATCTTAAAGAAATTAAGGCATTATCCAGTGTAAGCCTCTGTATTTATGAGCAAGGTGATAATGCGAGAGTATTGCTAGACTAACTCATGACATAATCTAGGCATACCTGTTGGTATAAAAAACCTATACCACTATTTGGTCTAAATGGTTCTAACAGATTAATAATATCGAGTTTCGCTTCACTAAGAATACGGTTTTCTACCTTAGTACTGTAATAAACGAAACTCACTTACAACTATACATTTCTCATTCAAATCATTTAAAGGATACTGAGTGGCCATTTCATATCAAGTTGAAAATAGAGGCTTATATTTCTCTGATTCTAGCGGTAATACCCACCTTGGGCATCAAGTAATTATTGAAGAAAGTTTATCCAATCCCTTTCTGATCCAAGGCATACTTGTCAGCAATAATTTTTCGACTGAAGATCAATTGGGACAATTGCTCACTTGCCACTGGAATGAAGTTGCTGATAGCAAACAAAAAGAAAAACGTGTATTTAACGGCTATTTAACTGAAGTACAGCTGTTAGAGAGCCAAAGTGATCATGATTATCAGCGCTATCAAATTACCTTAAGACCTTGGTTATGGTTATTGACACTACGTAAAAGTAGCCAAGTTTTTCAACAACAAAAACTATCCGATATTTTAACAAGCATCTTCAATGACGCCGGGTTTTCCGGTAATTATACTTTAGGCTCTTTACCTTCAGATGAAAGAAATTACTGTGTTCAGTATGACGAAACCGATTTTGACTTTGTCCAACGTTTATTAGCTGAACAAGGTATACATTATTATTTTACCCATAATAATAAAAGTCACCAGCTAACGTTACATGATCCAAACTCTCCCTATGAGAAAGCAACGGTCAATAAGTTAGATTATATTGCCAGTCGCTCTGGTGAACAAATGTTACTGACTAAATGGCAACCTAAATTAAAGGTGCATTCAGCAGCCATCAGCACAGTAAATTATGATTATGAAAATACAAAACTCATCGATAGTGGCGATAAAAAGTCATCTAATAAAGTCGCTAATAATACTAAATTAACCCAATACGAATTTGGTACAAATTCAATAAAAGGTGATATGAGTGATTTAAGCTCGGACACCGCCAAAATACGCCTAAACCAAGTGCAGAGTGATTACAGCTCAGTTGAAGCTGAAAGCATTGTTGAGGATATTACCTTAGCGACTCAATTTAGCTTGTCAGCTCATCCCGATAGTAAGCAACTTGATGATTATGCAATTGAATCCATCACTCACACGATCGAGGCTGCCGAGCAATCAGTTAAATATCACAATAACTTTATTTGTCGACCAATTTCGAGCCCTAGCTTCCCTCAACCTATTTCAAAACCACTCATTAATGGTTTGCAGTCTGCCGTTGTTATTGGTGGTGACGTAGGCCAGCCACAACACGATATAAGTGGCCGAATTAAAGTACAATTTTATTGGGATAAAGTCGGTGGGGATAGTCCAAGTTGTTGGATACGTGTTGCCCAATCTATGGCTAGTGCTAGCTTAGGCATGCAGTTTATCCCTCGCATTGGCGATGAAGTATTAGTCAGCTTCGTTAATAACGACCCCGATCAACCTGTCGTCATTGGCAGTGTTTACAATAGTAAAAATAAACCACCCTACCCTGAAGTCAACAGCAGTCAAAGTGGTATAAAAACACAACTAGGTAAACTGGCAAATGAAATACGCTTTGATGATAAAGCCGATAATGAGCAACTTTATTTTCATGCCGCAAAAGATCACTTGATTGAAGTTGAGAATAACTTCACGCAGACAGTTACCGCTGAATTTAGCAGTACCACAGAGAAAGCTATTGCCATCATAGGTAAAGATGATTACTCACTTTCAGTAACCAAGACGCTGTCTGAAACAGCGAAAGAAATTAGCCTTAAAGCCGATGACAAAATCACCTTAGCAGTTGGCGGCAATTCAATTGAATTAAGTAGTAGTGGCATCACTATCACTTGCGATAAGTTGACGATAAAATCGTCAGGCGATATTGAAGCAAATGGCGCTAATGTGAAAATTAGTAGTACCGCTGATACAAAAATTAGTGCAGGTGCCAACCTTAAAGGCACCGCAACAGCTAAGGTAAGTTTAGATGGAACAGCTGGGGCAGAAATAACTTCAACCGCACAAGTTAAAATAAGTGGTACTGCTGGCGCTGAATTAAGTTCATCCGCCTTAACCAAAGTGTCCTCTTCTGGGATCACACAAATTTCTGGCTCTCTGGTGCAAGTAAACTAATGTTAAAAAAAATACCTAATACAAATATCGCCGCCATTACAGAGCGATACAAATTAACTGATGAAGCTCACGCAGTACTCGAGCGTAATATGTCACCCAAACAAGCAATTAAGTCTTTGGTTGAAGTAAAACTGTACAACGATGCTATTCAATTTATTGCCCATGCGCTGCCTATGATCGATGGCATATTCTGGGCCAGTGAAGCGTTAGCGCTAAGAGTAGACGAATGGGATAACCCTCAACGTCAAACAATAAACAGTGCTGTACAATGGTTACAACAGCCTAATGAAACTCATAGAATACGTGCTAACCAACTTGCCGATAGAATTGGCTTGGAAGTCGCCCCTGCTTGGATAGCAAAAGCGGTTTATTGGTCTGGAACCGGTAGTATTGTTGCACCAGAGCTTCCTGCTGTAATGCCACCCGCTTTTTTATATGGCCATGCAATAGCCGCTGCAATCTCTGTCGCTGCTGCCGTTCCAGCCTGGAAAGATGGTGATATGGGCTATGAAAAGTTCTATCTAAAGGTCGTTGAGCAGGGTCTAAACATTGCACAAGGCTCACCATTACATATCACGTTACTTACCATGAATGAGGAAGAATAATGGGATTACCCGCTGCAAGACTAACTGATATGCATGTTTGTCCAATGCAAACACCAGCCGTTCCGCCTATCCCACATGTCGGCGGCCCGATATTAGGACCCGGATGTCCAACAGTACTCATTGGCGGTATGCCGGCTTCAGTTATGGGAGATAGCTGTACTTGTATTGGCCCACCCGATAGTTTAATCATGGGTAGTACTACTGTGTTATTTGGCTCTAAACCTGCGATTAGAATGGGAGATAGCAGCGCGCATGGTGGTACCGTTGTTGCTGGTATGCCAACGGTATTAATAGGCTAAGCTAGATAACTTTAAACTTAACTTCAAAATTAACTCCCTTAATATTACCCCCTTATTAGTAGGTTGATATTAATAAAGAAGTTACTATTGCGGTTTTAACAGTTTTTTTGGTGGCATAAATTGGCTGAAAAATAATGGGGTCAACGGGTTTACATCACTCTCAACCCTCAGTATTAAACTTATATCTTTATTCTCTTTACCAAGAACTATCTCGGTTTGACTTTGAGTATTTTGATAGTTTTGGTAAATAAGCTGCAACCAAGCCCAATCACCACTGTAGCTAAGGGTATTTTTTTGTCCTTGAGTATCAGTAAAAACCGCCATTAATTCGTTTTGATTTGTTAAATTAGGCCAAACAAAATCCTGCCATAATTTAGGACCATGTTGATAACTCATCAAGGTTCTTTGTGAAAACAATTCAAATTTTAACAAGTTTGCTGACATTGATTTAACATTAACTTTAAAAGGAATTGAAAGTTTGCTTTGCCCTTGTCGATAAAGTACTTGTCTAATTTCAGCTAACTTCGCCAACTGAGTTAACGTTTCGCTACTGATATAAATCGCCTCATTGGGGATAAAGCTATTGAGAAACACTTGCCCTTCTACCTGTTTAAATTTAGCAAATAGCTGCTTGGTATATTGGTCAAATAGTCCTTCTTCCCTAAAATAGCGATTAAATTCTTTTAAGGTAACACTCGCTTCACTCGTAATATTAAAAGGAAATTTATTAGCAAAAAGAGTCGAAAAAGGCGTAGTCATTTGTTGCTGCCATTGTTTGTCTAGATAGCTAGCCACGTTTTGGTGAATATCTTTACTGATGACGTTGATTAACTCACTTTTATAATCATCAAGTAGTTCAATCTCAACCACAGTCTCATTTAGTTGATATAAACTTTGGTCTTTATCAACAGCAGATAATTGTTGGAAATACTCAACATCGACCTTATTGCTTTTATTTGACTTATCTAGCCATTTTTTAACCTGAGTAAAGTGAGAGACTAAATTTGATAACTTACTTATGCCGTTTTCATCCGCCTTGATAAAATCATGAAAAACAGAAAATTTCTCTTGGATCACTTTTTCCATCAACCTTTGTTTTGCCGTTGGCATTACCGCAATTGGTTTATCATCGAGTAATAATGCTGCCTTTTTATCTGTTTTGGTATCTGCTTGCTTACCTGTGCTGCTTTCTTTATTCGGTTGAGAAGCTGCAGATTGTAATTTCGGGTAAGTGTAATAGCTAATGACCTCATATAACTGGCTTAAAGGAGCATCCTTTTGGGTAGTTAACAACTTCAAAGAATAACTTACCCCAAGTTTTGAAATAGATTTGAGTGACATGTTATCAATAAACCCAAGCCAATAATTTATATAGGCTCGTTGATATAAACGTTGTAATTGTTGGACTAAATTATTTACTTCAAACTCATTTAATTGCTCACCTAACAATGACTTGTTTCCGGTGATTATATCTCTTATGAAAGGTGATTTTGCATTAAGGTTTAACGCTGAATAGCCTTGAGGAGTATAGATAGTTGGGACGTGTAACAGTGAACTATCTTTTACTTCATATAACTGAAAAAACTTAGTGCCCAGTTCATCTTGAATATCAACAACAGACGAGAATTGTGGTAAAGCTATAATATAGTTAAAAATTACCTGACTGCGGTTAACTGTATTTAAGATTGACTCAGCATTTTCAACAAGCTGTTGATTAACGTCTACCTTGGCTATCCCTAATAAGTACAAGTCATCCATCAAGACCATTAAATGTCCAAGCCAGGTCTTATCAACCTCGCTATTAATTTCAAAAGTCTGTTGATAATATTCTTTTAACGCTTGCCAATCAGTACTACTGTGTCTTTGTAAAGATTTGGCTAAACTCAAAAAATCAGCCGTTTGTACAATGTTAACTGCTTGTTGACTAGATACTAGCCTTGCTTCGATATCGCTAACTAACGAAGGTAAAAGTACATTTAAAAGTTCAGTATGATAGGTTTTTTCAAGCGCTTTCAATAAACTGGGGTTGGGCACTAATTTCGATATATATGCAGGTGTTGGTTTTTTATAGTCTCGGTAAACCGCCCCTAATAGGCGAAGCTGATTAACGTTACCGGTTAAATTTATGTTTTGATAAGGGGATTTTTGTACACTTTCCTTATAACTATCAAGCTGAATTAAGGTATTCGCATTTAGCGATTGATAATAATCAAAATTCACTTTCAATAGTACAGCGGTTAAACCTAGGACCGACAGAGTAAAAACAAAATAGCTCGCTTGAAAAGTAATATGAAGCCGCTTGCGAAATTTATTTACCTGAGCCATACCCGCCTCAGGTCGAATAAAATCATTAAAAAGTTCAGCTACAAAAAGGCTGTGGGATATCTTCAACTCATCAGGTATCACCATTTCATCGTGATCTAATTTGTAGGCTACTTGCTTAGTTAGCGGATCAATACTTGTGGCATTATTTTCTGTATTGGTAAAAAACAGCCCTCTAAATTGATACTCTTTGCTTGATGTTTTGGATAGAAGTAGCTCTGATAAATAGAGACTTATATCAGTTTTTATTTGTCTAAACTGTATTGGGGCTGCGATAACGGAACGTCTAAAACTTTCGTTTAATTGATTATCAATTGCAAAAACAACTGCCTGCCCCATTCGGTGACAAAGGTCATCAAAGGCACTATTGAACCATGCTAAGGTAAAGGACTCTGCTTGAGCAGGGTTCTTGTTAAGAGCGCCAAAACAACCCTCTAAATGATTTTCTTCGAGTGAGGAAAAAAATTGACAAAAATCAGCTAAATTAGCCATTTGATTAAATAATACATATAGCGGTAATTTTTGACCACATAATTTCTGTGCATCGTCTATCATCAAGCGGCTATCATTAGCCATTTGCTTATTGTTACTTTTATCTAGCTTGAGTAATTGATCAATCGATTGACTAAGTAAAACTCCATTAAGTGCTTGTCTAGGCCTGAAACCTTTGAGTTTACGCAATAGCAGCTTAGTGCAATTCAAAACTCTATGATCATGCTCTGATAAATTTACTGCTATCATCACCGCATTATTTTTCAACCAAATTTGCACGGCTAACTGGTTATCAATATTAATGACTGAGCTATGTTTAAAGCCCATTTGGCTTAATACCGCATTATCGGCCTGCATATTATGACTAATAAATAAGTACCAAGGTAAACGGTACTTTTGCTGGTATTGTCCTCTGTCTTTTAACTCTCTTAATACGGCGCTAAATAACTTGTTGATGGTGAGTTTGTCTTGCTTTTCAAGTGCTTTTCGCTGTTTAACTTCGTCGTCTTCACTGTGCGTTAGCCATAAAAAAATAGCTGCGAACACTGTTATAGCCATTGCTGGGCCAAATAACCAGTAGAAACTTGGTAACAGGTACCAGGATAAACTGAACCCACAAAATAACAGCACGAATAACATGGTAATAAGGTGTCGCTTAGTCAGCGTAATAGTCATAATACGCGTTTACTCATGTGATCAAGCTGGAATACTATCGTAGCGAGTTGATAGGTTGTCTGGTAATAATGCTGTTGCTGCTCTGCAGCAGAGCTAGAGTCCGCGATGCTATAGACAATATAATATTCTCCGATATGTTTTATTGATAAATCATAAGGGTTATTGGCTATTTTATTGAGAAACTTTTCCGCATTGATTCGAGCAGAAAATGAATTTAATTGTACCCGATAAAGTAAAGAAACGTCCGCTGATCTATCGAGTTCAGTTTGTTGTTGTTTATCAGAAATCTTAACATTTCCATTGTTTTTTGACGACTCTGCTTGACTATCAATAACGCTAGCTAATCGCGTATTTTCTTCGTTCTGGCTATAGCTGGTAATAATTTTATTCAACTCCCTTACTTCGCGACTTCTATCTGGGTAAGTTTCTTTAAACCAATAATCGAAAAAGGTTACCACAAGTACTAATATGAGCATCACTATTAAGGTAAAGGAAAAGTAGCGACGGCTATTAAGAGACAACTCCTTGTTCACCGGGCTCTCTTGCATTATCACTTTAGGCTGACTTTTATTATCAATAATCACCGAATTGATTTCTTTAATGATGATGCCTATTTTTTCAGATTGTCTGGAGCGGTAACGTCCCTTAAAACCCATTTGCAAGCAAACATAGATAATGGTTAATAGATCTATCATTTTACCTGATTGACGCATTGCCTTTTCAGTAATGGTAAAAAATAGATCACCACCACTTGGCAGGTTAAATAACTCACTCAATAAGGTATTGTTTTCCCAGCCGGCACTTATGCCCCAGCGACTGTGAATAATAAACTCATCTAATACAATACAATGTAAGCAGCACAGCTTATCGATAACAGCTGAAGGATAATCTAACTTCTTGCCCTGTTCGCTCAAATCAACAATATGCTGTTTCAATAAGCTTTTAAAAACAGGCAGATTGTCAGGTTTAGGCAGCCGTTCTAAGGTAAGTAATATCGACAATAAGGGCATACTAAGGTTATAAAGTTGATTGTCTGAATAATCAAAAGGTGCTTGATTACTCATGATATTATCACTGAAGTTTATTGTAGTAGTGTTAGGTGAAGCAGCTGACATTTATGTAAGTTAATCCAGTGAAAGTGCGTATAAGGTAACGGTTAGATCTGAGATCCGGCTATCTATATGTAGGTTTAACGCCTCACCTTTATTCAACATATCAACCCATAATTCATTGTTAATATTGACTTCAAAGTAACTTGCCGTAGTTTTTGGTTTTAATTCATGAGGTGCAACGATAAGGTGTCGTAATTCAACACCAGACATAGCATTACGCACTAATTCGACAATATTTGTATTACCCGCTAATGTAGCCGCTTGCGGTAATAGTGTCGCAATGTCATCTGAGTTCATCGATGATTCAACACTGATTACAAACCGACGATTTATCATACTATCAGGGTTGTTTATTAGTGTGCGCAGTAAGCGGCGTTTTTCAAATAATTTATCATCCCAGTCATAAACAATAACAGAGTCTTGCAATACCATACTCAGTTGCTCATGTAATTTCATGAAAATTGGACTAAAAGTTTGATAAAGCCCATCATACTTTAACATATTAAAATGGCTAGGCAACTCAGGTGTTAACCCTGATAATTCAGCCGAAAATGTCGTTAAATCACGATAGAGTTGATGCGTAGTATATTGTAAGTCTTGTTGTACCCAATTACTCCATGGTAACCATCTATTTAACGTTTGTAGCCATAAATAGTCTTTGTATAACGTAGGCTCACTCTTACTATCTTGACCAATAGCAATGCGCTTTTGTACTTCAAAGGCCCGTGTTTGTATTAAGCTTTGCAGCATTTTGACTTTATCATATAGGTAAACCGAGGCTTGAAAATGAATACAAGCCGGAATAAAGCTCTTATCAAAAATCACTTCACCTGTTTCTCTTGTTTCCAAAATACGGGCGATCGGGAATGAAACAAAGCCAGCCATGTCTTGCTTGCCAATAGACAAACTGATGTTATCACGCGCCACTTCAAGTTCAATACTATCGTTCTGGAATGATGCATTGTCATAACTGGTCACCGTTTGACAAATGTATCGAGTATTTTGAGCACTTTCCTGTGCAAACGCCGCCGCACCTTGCAGCGCAATAGGCAAGGATAGGTAAACACTTTTCTCAACGGCATCCGTTGGCACATCAATGACTATTTCTTCAGTTAAGGTAAAGTAATAGCCATCTGGAAATAAGCCGCTACAGTTGGTAACTGCTATTTTACCAATTTTTAGCAAATCAGTGTTCAGCGTAATATCACTTAAACCAAAGTGATCTGTGTAACCTTGTGTACTCGCATAATTCTGAATATACGATTTATTATGTATAGCTTGTTGCTGAAAGTGTTGTGGTGATATGAAAATCCCCTCTTTCCAAACAACTTGTTTAGCTAAATCCACGTGATTTCTCCAATATAGTTACCATTACCAAAAGCTGTCTTCGATAACCGGTTCAATATTAACGGTTAATGAATCAATTGAAATATTTATCTGTTCAATATCATCTATTTCCTTCAGCTTTAACCATGCTTTAGCTTTTGCTTGAGAGTAATTAGAAAATTGAACAAACACCGCTATATACTTAGTTCCCGGAGCAATAGCTAATGTTATTGCGCGTTTTCCTTTTGGCAGTACACTACCAATAACTTGTTTATTAACTAAATCGTCAGCAAGTATTGATATATCTTTTTCGTACAAATCAAGTACCTGAGAAGATTTGAACGCCTCTATACTTTTCAGTTGATAGAGATTAACAACAACAGGATTGCTTTTGCTCACTTGAGAAGGATTAATATTATCGCTAGCTTTGAGCAGCAACTTTACTTCAGTGGGATCTTCCTCTTCACTAGAAGAACTGCATGCCGATAAGGTTACAGCCGTTAAGAACAGTGAGATAAAGAGTAATAGTGTATTGAAATGTTTAGTCATTTTCACCCTTGTTATCTTTATTCATCGTGCTGTCACCTTGAATATTCTCTAATAATAAGGCTTTAAACATTCGATGATACTCGCCTTTATCTAGACGGCGGTTAAATGATTTACGATAGGAACGCCAATATTGCTTCTCTTTTTGTACAAAAAATGGCGTGCCAAAGTCATCAAAAACATCTTCCAGGTGCTCTGGTGAGAATTCGTTAATAAAAGTTGTCAGTGTTTTATCAATTGCCTGAAAGATCTTACTTTGCTGGTCATTGTTATTGACTATTTGATTCTCTAACAAACTAACTAATTGCTTGATTTCCTGACTGTTATTATTAGCATGATTTGCTCCCTGATCCACGCTCTTAATAAGGTTTTTCTTCATCAAAATCACATCGCTATCATCGTCATCACTTTCTTGTGCAACAAAGGTTTCCATAGTCTCTGCCTCTGTAGCAAATCTTTGCTCTTGTGAGGACGTTTGTTCATTTATATTTAAAGAGATTTCTTCATCTTTAAATGGGTCGTCTTCAAAAGGATCATCAGAAAATACGCCACTCGCAGCAAAGTGTGGTGTTTTATCTTGTGTCATTGTTTGCCCTTTTACCCTGCCGTCATTGTCATCTATCATCACAATAGTATCTTCCAAGTCATCTTCATCAAGACTACTATGGGAAAAATAGGCTTGATAGTTTTTATCTGGATTCATTGCAATATCGTTATAGTTAGCGTTGTCGTCTTTTTCACTATCTACGTTCGTTACAACACTCACTAACATAATATAATCGCCGATACCGATAATAGTGCCATCTTCTATCTCGGCTCTTTTACCCGGCGCTAACGGGGCTCCTTGTATAGTGATACTTAACCCTGCAAAAGCATGTATCATCATTTTGTCTTTATACGCAACAAAGCAACCATGTTTTGCCGCCACTTGACCACTACGGTCTGGTAACTGAATATCACAGTCAAATGCCGAACCAAAATTACCGCCTGTTTCAGACAAGGTAACTATGCGATTTGGCACACTTTCATTTGCAGGTATTTCAGTTAACTGTATTGTTATTGACATTTATATTACTGCTATTCTTTATAGGAATGAGCTAGGTAGCTCATTTTACTAAGAATACCCGTTATCATGCAAGATGCGAGTTCAGAGTGCTTGAGCACTTTGAATGGTAACGGGTATAAATGGCTTATGATGAAATGTTCACTTCAAAATCATTTCCATCAATACATTTTACACTCACCGCGTTAATTTCTTTACCTTCACTTAACAAAGTAATGCATTGCTCTGCTAACCTCGGCATTAACGAACGGTTAATAATTTGTTCAATACCACGAGCGCCAGTTGTAGGGTCATTATTTTTATTGACCACATAATTAATAAACTCTTGGTCATAATCAAAACTTGCTTTGTATTGTTCTACTAATTTTTTGCGTATGCGGTTAAGCGCTATTTCACAAATTTTACTTAGCTCTTCATCATTTAATGGGTAATAAGGTACCACAGTTGCTCTGCCTAAAAAGGCTGGTTTGAAATATTGCTGTAATGCCGGTCTAATTTCCTCAACCAGTTCTTCATTCGGTAAGCGCTCCTCATTCGCATCACAAACATCACAGATAGCCTGATCTGCGGCATTTGATGTCATAATGATAATGGTATTACGAAAATCGACATTTCGGCCCTCACTATCTGCAATACTGCCTTTATCAAAAATTTGATAAAATAAGTCATGTACACCAGGGTGAGCTTTTTCCATTTCATCTAATAGTAACACTGAGTATGGATTACGACGTACCGCTTCTGTCAGCACCCCTCCTTTACCAAAACCAACATAACCTGCGGGTGCGCCTAATAACATTGATATTTTATGTTCTTCTTTAAATTCAGTCATATTTATAACGGTCATATCATTACTTCCGCCATATAATAAATCTGTCAATGCTACCGCTGTTTCTGTTTTACCAACACCGCTTGGCCCACACATTAAAAATACACCGATAGGCTTGCGGCTATCGGTTAATCCAGCCCGAGATATACGAATGCTTTTCGCTAATTCACTAATCGCAGTACTTTGACCAATAACACGTTTGTGTAAATTATCTTCAATAGTGAGAAGTTTTTTAACCTCATCACTTAACATATTGCCAATTGGGATACCTGTCCATGAAGCAATAACTTGTGCGATGGTAATATCATCAACCATTGCATTCACTAATGGTTCGCCTGCTTGTAATGTTTCTAACTCTACAAGCTTTTGATTCAATTCCCTATGTTTAACTTCATCTTGCACATCATTTGTTAAATTCTCTGTCACTTGTGCTTGTAATGCCAAGACTGCCTCTACTAAAGCGAGCTCCTTTGCCCAGCGAGTATTCAATAATTCAAGTTCACCTTCAGCTTTGGTTATATTACTCGTTAGCGTGTCCACTTCGAATTTAACATCATCGAATACCGCTGACTCCCTTTGCATAACTTCAAGCTCGTTCTGCATATATTGCAAATTTTGCTCTAGACTTTCAATAGACTCAGGCTTCGCCCCTTGTGTTAACGCAATACGAGCACAACTGGTATCGAGTAAACTAATCGCTTTATCAGGTAACATACGCGCAGGTAAATATCGAATAGACAAATTAACCGCAGCTTCAACCGCTGATTCTCGTATATAGACTTTGTGATGTGCTTGCAGTGACTCAGCTACGCCCCGTAACATCTGCAGTGCATCGGTAGCGCTGGGCTCTTCAATCTTAACCACTTGAAAACGACGTGTTAACGCGGGATCTTTCTCAAAATACTTTTTATATTCATCCCAAGTTGTTGCAGCTAAGGTTCTAAACTCACCCCGCGCAAGTGCAGGCTTTAGTAAATTCGCGGCATCATTTTGTCCTTCAGCGCCACCTGCGCCAATTAACGTGTGCGCTTCATCTATAAAGACGACTATGGGTTTCTCTGAGTTTTTAACTTCACTAATCACATCCTTAAGACGATTTTCAAATTCACCTTTAACACTCGCCCCTGCTTGTAATAGCCCTAAATCTAAACTATGAATTTCAATATCTTTGATTATCGCAGGTACTTCACCTTGCGCTACTTTAATAGCCAAGCCTTCTACTACGGCTGTTTTACCTACTCCTGGCTCGCCAACAAAAATTGGATTGTTTTGTCTCTTACGACACAATATATCAATCGCCGTTCTAACTTCTTGATTTCGTCCTAGCACATTATCCAGTTCACCATCGCGTGCTGCTTGCGTTAAATTGGTGGTATATTTTGCTAAAGCATCCCCAGAGCTAGCACCTGTAGTACGCGCGCCAATGGACTGAGTTCCCGTTTGTGCTACTTTTAATTGTGATATTTGACTACGTAATGCGGATTCAGAAAGGTTTTCTAAACTTTTTAGTGACAGCGCTTTTACGCCTAATTCACTCACTTGTTGACTCGCTAAAATTAGATGCAAGGGTGTTAATTGACTATGTGAAAAATCAACGGTAGCAATTAGCCATGCAGATTTGACCAACTCAGTTAAATTACCGCTCAAGCTTGGTTGTCCCTCGAAGCCCTTGCCTAATTTTGCTAACTTGGTAGAAAGCTCTTTAATAACGGCAGCAGTTTCAATTTTCTGTTTTGCAAAAAATTCAATGACCTCTGGTGCTGGTTTATATATTATTTGCAACAACCAATGCTCTAGTTCAATAGAAGGGTAATGTGAGTTCATTGCATCCCCTGCTGCAAGCTCTAAAGCCCGTTTTGTATCAGAGTCTAACTTCGCGATTAAGTTAGGTAAGTTTACTTGAGACATAGTTTTAATCCTTAACTAGGTGGTTCAGATAAACAACAGGTTTATTCTGTTGCGAATTTTGTAAGTGAAAACCTCGCCCTAAACGGACAGTTTTTTCGATATCAGCTGAGAGTTGAATATTCTGAAACCAACTATCTGGCGCTTTTAAATAAATAGCAATTTCAGTTTTATCACGTAAATAGCTACGAGTCATGCTTGCTAACTCTCGGGACCAAGCTGATTCATCGACCAAAAACTTCAGATGCTCCTGCGACTTAGCTTCTAGCGTTATATTAACTCTTTGTTTAGATAACCAGCAGCATTGACCCAGTAGAAATCCACGGCCCAATTGATTATTTTGTTGTAAAATCTGAACATCGTTTTTTTGATTTTTTAACGACGTCTTAGCTCCCAAACGTGTCCAATTTTCTTGATCAAGTTTATATTTGTTTAGTTGACCACTATCAATACTCACTTTTAACGAAAAATAGTCAGCTATTACTTGTTGTAAATCATCTAAAGAGCGATTGGGGCTGCCCAAAATCAGGCTATAACCTAGCCAATTCTTAACGGCTAACTCATCAGGTAAAGCCGATAATTGAGCAAGACAACTAGCTAGTTGCACTTGTGATTTTTTGTGATGCTTCTGTTGAAATGTAGCACTATTAAAGTAGCGATCAATTTCATCGGTTAATAATAAGTGAGTTTTTTCTACGGTACGAACATACAGCTTAAAGTAGCGATCATTAAAAATATTAAGAAAATCGGCTAGCGCATATCGTTCATCATGAAATGCGGTTAATAGCTCTTCATAGATATAAATAGGAACAACGCTGTAGCCCGATGTTAGTGATGTTTTACTGCTAGAGATAATTGCTTTTTGACCAATTAAGTCAAAATCACTAATTTCAGCCTCAATATTATTAGGCATAGGATCAGCTTCAATTATTAATTCGAAAGGTTGAGCTACTTTTGAGAAATGACGATTAAGCACTCGGACTAACTGTACTAAGTCAAAGTCTTCCGGTGTTTTCTGCACCTGCTCTATTAAAGAAGCTTGTTGCATTATAGACACAGTTGAGTGCCGTGAATTTTATCAAACTGTATCACTTCTCTACCTTTATCTGTCACTAGCGTCACTTCTAGTTCCACAAAACGATCAAAGCTACAAAATCTTGCAAAAAATTGGTTCAAGAGGTGAATGAAAAGCCAGACGTTAACCGAATTTGAATGATCAAAAATAGCCACATCGATTCTGATTAGTGTGCCAGAGGTAAATATGTTCACACCATCAATAAAAACACGTGCAACTTTCTGTTGATATTCCACTTTTTGAATTGCCCCCGCGAGTTCTTTTTGCTGAGAAGAACGACTAAAAACCGATAATAAGTTTCTTAGCTTTTCAGCTGGGTCATTAACGTTGATCAAAGAACTAAAGTTCGTACTTAATAACTCGATAAGATACCAATGTAACTTCTGAGACTCATTGGGATAAAGTGGTACGCTTGGAATATTGTGCGTAACTAGTTTTCCGGCCAGTTCAATGGAACCAGAGAATTTAGCTTCATTGCCTGCGGTAATTGAACTCGGCGAACGACCATTACAGCACACTAATTCCGTAGACAATAAGTGCTGTTGTGTGAGCTCATTTTGATTATTATTTGCGGGGTCAAAGCTTATCGATAAGTGGTGTTGAAACTTCCTATCACTATTGATATGACTTTCACTAAACCAAAGTAAAGGGTGATCTTGATCAAAGTAGCGTTTAGCAAATAAAGGGGTTAATGGGTACTCACCATCGGGTTTAACTTCTTTGACATTTTCTACGGCAATAATTTCTATATTACTTTCTTGGTTACTGACATCAGGATTTATCGGAACCGATAGTTGTTGATGTGAGTAATATATAGGTTCAGCTCGGTGAGTAAATTGGTTAACAACGAGGGCAGTATTTAATTGAAAAATACTGCTATCAAATAAACCAATATATTCTGTTGGAATATCTTTTACAAAGAAGCTTAGTACCACTTCATTGCTGTTTAGCGCTAAACAGGCATTATGCAGTCCTTGAAGATGAAAATACTTTCTCTTTTCACCATAATTCAAATATTCCAATAACATTTGATAAGCACTGAATTCATTTGCTTTTTTATCGAGTACATTAAAATCAGCGTCAAGACAGCGAGGCTTAAAAGAGGACTTATCTAGTAATATTTGTTGGGTGAAATTAGCATCCGACACTGAGATAAACAATAATTGCGACAGTAACAATTCAATTAAAGCCGTAGCTCCTTCACCAAATCCATTAAGATATAGGCTTAGTGAGTCAGGCATCACTTGCGAAATCATCGCTTCAGGGTCATTGGTATTAATTTTCAATTGTATGACCGCATTGGCATCATGCTTTATCGGTAAATCAAACGGAAAAGGTGCGTATCTAGCACTCACGTCATTAAGCGTTAATGGAGAGAATAAAGTATCATTACAAAACTTAAATTGGCATACCTGACTACTTTGATTGTTAACTTTAATTTCTTCGTGCTTGGAAATATTTTCGGGCTCAAAAAAAGCATTATAATCAGCTTCAAACTTAACACTCATAATAGAAGGCATGAGCTGATTAAAAGAAGGATACAAGACCGAACACACCGCATTGGATAGATGAGGTAACTGCTGATCTAACTTCATTTCATTTTTGGCACTTAGCAGCGCAACTGATTCCAATAAACGGGTAATATTTGGATCTTCATAATGCTTTTCATTTAAATGCATACTATTCGCTGCATCTGCATGTTTAGCTTTAAAAGTACTGCCAGATCGTCTAATTAATGATAATTCTCGTTCAAAATAACGATTGAGTAATTCAGACAATTTCATTCTCCATCGAAACACTAAAATCACTAATATTTAATTTACTATTCAATTGAAACGCTTGTCCATCAACTAAGTCACCAGCAATAGTAAATCGTATGGTATTACTCTTATCTTTATCTACCAGAATATCCACTTCTACATTTTCTATTCTGTGTTCAAAGCTGGCAATAAGTGCTTTAATTCTTGAAGTAAAAATATTTTTTCCCATTTGATAATTTAAACTTTGAATATCTTCAACACCAAAAGCAAAAATAGAGTGCTTTGATTCAACTAAACGGGGATCTAAAATAAGCAGAGGAGCTTCACTTTCTAATAATTGTTTTAAATTATATTTGATCGAGGTCACTAAGTGCGACTCTTCACTTGAATGTAATTCTTTTAAAAAAGTGCTTATAAATACCATTAACCTGCCTCTCCTAATTCTGTGGTCAGCAGAATTTGTCCAGCGAACATGTCAAATTGATATTGCGGCTGTAAATAAACCTCACAAGAGAATTCTCCCGGAGAATGCTCCGACTCTTTTACTTTAACTTTAGCGCTTCTTAAAGGGTATTTAGACAATGTTTCATCATTTGCAGACGAAACATTTGATACGTATTTACTCAACCATTTGGACAAATGTAACTCACATTCATTGGCATTAAGGAAACTGCCTAAAACATCGCGAATTTGTACTTTTAAATAATGTGCAATGCGGCAACAAATTAATGTCGTTTGAATCAAGGAAAGCACTTTATCATCACCACTATTTTGGCCTGACCAAACAGAGTGATTATCCATAAAATAATATTTTTTTGTTAAAGGGCTATGCGCTAGAGGTATAAAGCCCAATTTGGCATAAAATTGCGCAATATTACCGAATAAACGAACATTGGGTTGCGGCGTAAGCCAATTATGTTGCACGCCCGTATCAGGTAAATTAATCACCGCACCTTGCAACCGGTCATTCCAACGAGACTTTAAAAAACCAAACCAACTGATGCGATTAAATTCCCGAACAATTGTTGATACAAAAGCAAAGTGCGCCAATCCATAAAGCCCCTTTTGTTTATCATGTGATATTTCATTAAATAAAAAGCCACAACCGTGATTTTTATACAAAGATCGTAACTTAACTTTGGGCATCGCTAAGCCTATGAATCGACTCGACGCCATACCCCTTAGCTTTTGCCAGCTCTGATAATCAGGTCCATCTACAACACGTTGAACACGATGGGTATCTGTTAACCACTGCGCGCCCGCCTCGCCAAAAAAAGTTTCATCTGGAGATAAAATAAAAGGGCATAAACATGATTGCCCTAACGCACCTAATAGCTCAAGCGTATATAAATCATCATAATCACTGTAGTCATTTAACTCCGTAGAGACTTGGTGGTCGATAATAATAGTGCCGAATGGCTCTCCGCCCAAGGTATTGAGCTCATTATTGGCAACTTTATTATATAGCTGACTACGTTTTAAACTACTTGATAAATTAACATCACTCGAAATGGTATTCCAATCAAAATCAAGGCACTTTATTTTGACTCGATTTTTATTGAACGGAACACTAACTAAATTATTTAAGCCTAGCCATCTTGCCTCAAGTGCGGTGAAATTAGAGTGCTGCATAATTTTAGAGAGTTGGTTACTTAATGCAGAATCAATCTCAGCGATAAGTGTAACGAGTAAGGCTTTAAATGTGTCAGCTGACAATGACGATATTAAACCCTGATCTAATTCAGCCAACAGTGCCAAAGCTTGTGGTAAATATTGGGGGTCTTCACTATTTAACGTATTCAGCTTTGTTAACCAAACAGCATTGCTCTTTATTTTCATACTATTATTAGGGTCTACTTATCATTCAGTTAAGCAAAGTATTGCTTTTGAAAAAGGAAATAAAAAGTGTGTTTTCTTTATAAATGCGATTTTAAAAATGCACTATTAATAGGTGTTATTTTAGACTGAACTTACGCTATTTCATTATTCAAATAGTTCGAGTAACACTGACCTCTTTACCACGAATAACGGAGTTGTTAATCGTCAAACAAAGGTAAAAAAAATTATCCGCGAACTTAAATAGCGTTAAAGCATAATGATGAATGATGCTTTAACGCTTTATTAAGTATTACCCTGGGATCTTAGCTACCATACGAACAGAAGTCGTGAGTGACTCCATTTGTAACCATGGTTTCAAGTGGGCTATTGCTGAATATGAACCAGGTTTCCCTGGCTGTTCAACAACTTCAATCGCCGACTCTGCTAAAGGTGTTTTTGCGCGTTGTTCATTACCGATAGCACCTGGATTAGTAAACTGGCTGATCCAAGTATTCAAATCACGAGATACATCCGCCGCTTCAAGGTTTGAACCTAATTTATCACGTCCCATTATTTTCAAGTAATGTGCGATACGGCTACTTGCCATAATAAATGGTAAGCGTGCTGAAATAGCTGCATTAGATGTTGCATCAGGATCTGTATAGGTTTTTGGCTTCTGCGTTGTTTGACCACCAATGAATACAGCATAATCAGAATTTTTATAGTGAACTAATGGCAAAAAGCCTAAGTCACTCAACTCTTTCTCACGCTCATCTGTTAAATTAACTTCCGTTGGACATTGCTGTTGAATATCACCCGCTTCAGATTTAAACGTCAGGTTTGGTAGGGCTTCTACTTTACCACCGTTCTCCAAACCACGAATCGATGTACACCAACCAGATGCAGTATATGCTTGGGTCATTTTAAGACCCATTTCAAATGCCGCATTAGACCAAACAATTTGGTCATTACCAGTAGGTTTTGGATTACCCTCAGTGTCAGTACCTAGTTCTTCATAATCAAAAGACTTAGTAGTTATACCTTTTTGACCATAAGGTAGACGCGCAATTGTTTGTGGTAATGTTAACGTCACATAACGTGCATCATCACTTTCTCTGAATGAGTTCCAAGAAGCATAAGCTGGTGAATCAAATGCCGGTGCAATAGGTTTACCTTCATTAAAGACTTCATAGCTATCTAATTCAAACATATTAGATGAGGCAGCAGCAACAAATGGAGCATGACAAGCAGCAGCCACTTCGCCCATATAACGTAACAATGAAACGCTCTCGTCGCTGGCATCAAATTGGTAATCACCTAATAATAAACCATAAGGTTCACCACCAGCAGTACCGTACTCACCTTGATAGAGAGTATTAAATAATGGGCTTCGATCGATTGCAGGGGCATCTTCAAACTGCTCTAAAATGTCATCACGATTGTAGTCAGCCATTTTAATTTTTAAACTTGAGCCTAACTCACTTTCGCGGACAAGTTTATTTAATCCACGCCATGAGCCTTCAAGTTTTTTAAACTTATCTTGCTGCATAACAGCAGATAATTGTTTAGAAAGCTTTTCATCGATCGCCGCGATAGCATTTTCAATAGTTTTGGTTAAGTTTTTATCCCAAGTTATTGTGCCATCTGTCGCTTGGTCCATTAACGTTGAAATTAACTCTTTAGTCGCATCTGGAGTAGTTTGTGTGGTCGCCGCAATTGCTCTATCTAAAAAGCTAACATCTTGTGCTTCACCTTCCAGTGCACCACCTTGTTCTTGTTCAGTGCTCATTATGCTTCATCTCCCGAGTTCAAGCCTAATTCATCAGATAACGACTTAATGGTATCTGCACTAGTTAATACTTCTTTAAGCAGTTTCTCTAAATCACGAGACCTGTCTGCTTTGCTGAGTAATACTTTCAATTGATTACGTGTTTCGACTAAGTTTTTAAGCACATCAACTTTTTCAACAATCGCTTCAGGAGTAAAATCTTTCATCGATGAGAATGATAAGTTTGCTTCGATTTGACTATTATCATCAGTCAGCACGTTATCAACTTTCATCTTAAGCTCTGGCCCAACACGGTTTAAAACTGTATCAAAGTTATCTTTGTCTATTTGAAAAAACTCTCTGTCAGCAGCATCAGGTTTGTCTTCTCTATCTGCTGAGAAGTCACCTACAACGCCAACCACAAAAGGTAACTCTTTAGTTTCTAAAGCACCGTTAGTTTCAACATCATAAGTGATGCTAACGCGATTTTTACTTACACGTTTATGTTGTGAATTTAATGCCATTATTTTATTCCTACCTTCATTATTTAATGATTATTTCAAGTCAGCTTGTGAAGTGATTTCAGCAGTTTGTGTATTAAAAGCAACTTCTGCCGATTTCTCAACCTTGCCACCTTCAGACTCAACATAATATGTCTGAGAAATGGTTGCATAAGTCATTGCGAAGTTTTCATTGGGTTGACTGCCATCACTGCCAGCAACTGAGTAACTAGATATACGAGTATTTTCTAACGTGATAATTAAATATGGGATCAGACCTTTACCCGCACGATTTGGCTTGGTGAAAACAATCTCTATCGTCTTACCTGTTTCACCTGGGGCAAATAGGAAGGTAGTTAAAAATGGACTTGCCCCATCTAACTGTTTCGAACACTGCACCTCACCAAGGGCAACCATGCCACCATCATTGTTATCTGAGTTACCAATGTCTACTGAGACATTTCGCATAGCACTCCAAGACATAGAATCTATAGCAAAAAAACCTTTCTTACCGCCGATATCAGTTACCGTTGCTGAGCCTTTGATAGTGTCGTTTCCATCAATTCTCATGTAAATTGAAGCCATATTCTATTCCTCGTTATGTTTATATAATTATTTGGTGTAATACTATGAAATAACAGCAGTGCTTAAATTCTTTTACCAAGTAAACTCAGTACTCCCGTCATTTTCAGTGCTTTGTGAAGCGCTATCAGTATTATGAGAGGAAACCTCTCCCTCTACTGGCCTTGACGCTTGTGTGGTTGACTTAGAATCATTAACTGTATCTTTTATAACTGATACTTTAGCATCTGTCGAGTTGTTATAACTCATCGGAGCAGTCAGTTTATTTGTAGGGAGTTCAGCCTTATCACCACGGAGCCCCGTAACCAAATTAATTTGCCCTAAGACTTTATCATTACCTGAAACTAACTCTTCCATCAGATCTGGTAAGGACATATATCCCCATCGAATCGCTTTTTCTAGCAAGTACGATACCGGGCTATGTGGTTCACTTGTCGCAAAATATTCGGCTATAGTGCGCAATTGTTGAAAAGCAGCATCTCTATCCATAGTCAGCTTCCCTACCTCGATAACAGCTGATTCAACAAAAGCTGTTTTTCGGTCAGTTGTTACCGTCTGCTGGCTAACTTCTGAATTTGTATTCTCGTATGTATTCGTACTAGAATTTGTCTCAATCTGTGTCTCAACGTCTTCAGCTTGCTGTTTTTGTTCAAGTGGCCAATGTTGAAAACACTCTTCAACTAGGTATTTTATCGCTTGTAAACAATCGGACAAATTTGTTCTTAGGAATTGGGTACTAATGGCAGAGAAAGACAACTCTGCTCTCTTACTTTTTAACCAATTATCAAGGGAGTCTATCGACTTAATGGCAACATCAAGGGCTTTAATTGATGTCGTTATATCTTCTTTATAAGAGGAAAAATCTTTGTGTGCGTTAGACTTAAGTGCCGGCAACGTACCTGCCTTGGTAGCCGACAGATATTTTGCAAGATTAATATCTCCGACTAATGCAAACAATTGTAATGGCATATATAACAATCCACTGCCATTACTTTCCCCTAATAATTGGACTAAGGGTTTAAGTTGCAATTCAGCGCGTTCAGATGCTTGCTCTGATATTTCAGAGGATTTAAGTTTATTCTCGGGTAAATAAGGGTTTATACCTGGCCAAAAGATTTCAATAAAGGGTGTGAGTGTCGCCAAGCTATTGGCAATTTTATTAATGGAATCACTTTGAAAGGCGAGTGACATAACCCACCAACAATATATCTCTATGTCTTTGCTTTCTTCAGTTAATGTTTGCCAACAGGCATCACTGACTGCTTGCCAGTTTTTTTGGTTTTCATCAAATAATTCTTCATCATTTGATGAATCAGGTGTTTCAATAAAGCGTCGAAAAGAAGACTGAGCAGCATTAAATGTATTTCGCAAAGCACGATATTGTGCACGTTCACCTTTGAGATAACGTCCTGAAGGATTCTCCCCTTCGATAGGCTCTAACAGCTGTTTGTAATCCAAAAAGACCTCATTAATTTTTACAATAAATCAAGTGAAAAATACTTACTATTACCATTAAAATAACTGGAAAATAGTTTTAAATCAAATAACTATTAAATTTAGCATGTGTTCAGAATAAATGTCACCTTTTGTTAAGCGAATGTAGCAATATGTTCAAGAAAAAACAATTACAATGATCACTCATCTAATTGGGCTTTCAAGGCTGAAAAGATTGTCATTGCTGTATCAAAATCATAAGCATCAACAGCTTCAATAAGTTCGGACACCTGCTGATAGTATTCAGTACCTTGGAAGAGTGGCTCAAGCTGCTCTAAAACATCACTAGCATCAGTATCAAAATCATCTATCAGCTCTTCCAATTCGGAAAAAATAGGTTTGATTTTACTCTTATCTAAAACTTGTGAGTCAGCGACCAATCTAGCTGGAGTAGATAATTTACTAAGCTCTTTTATCACAGGCACTAAATCTTGAATCACGTCATTCAACAAGCCCAGTATTTTCTCATTGGCTTCACCATTAACTTTCAAAAATCCCGACTCAAACGCATCTTCACAGGCTTGTTCTAACAACTTCGCTGAGGACTGTATCGATTTCGCACCAATATTTCCGGCCGTTCCTTTAAGTGTATGTGCACATCGTATCGCTGCCTTTTCATCACTGTCTTGTATCGCATCTAAAAATAGTTGCTCGAAGTTTTGGTAACTAGTGGAAAAACGTTTTAATAATTTTAAATAAAGTGCTTTATTATTTTGAGTAACTGCTAAGCCCGCTTCTGTATCTATACCTAACACATTGGGTATCTCCGTTTCGTTGCTGTCATTTGTTGATAAATTTGATTGAGTTATCACGCTTGCTTTAGGATTTTTTGGCGTTATCCATTTGGCCATTGTGATAAACATGCCGTTGACGTTAATTGGTTTAGCTATATGATCATTCATACCACAAGCAATCACCCTCGCCTTATCTTCAGCCATTGCATTTGCTGTCATCGCGATTATAGGTAAAGATTCATATTTAGCTTGTGCTCTTATCGCTTTAGTCGCTGTATACCCATCCATTACTGGCATCTGACAATCCATCAATATACCATCAAACGTCTGCCTAGTTAGTTCATCAAGCGCTTCTTGACCATTTTCAGCTAAGGTAACTAACAAACCATTCATCGTCAGTAATTCCATCGCTAGTTCTTGGTTCATTTCGTTATCTTCAACAAGTAGTAGCTTAACTCCTTGTAAGTTATCGATAGCATTTTCTGCTAAGTTATCTTTTTCTGCGACATGCCGCTCACTAACAATATCTTTACCCATGGCTAATAAAATAGAATCGAGCAATCCTGAAGCTGTTACGGGTTTAGTCAAAAAGCCACTGATATCAATCTGATTTGCCGCATTTGATAATTCTTCACGACCATAAGCAGTTACCATTATAACTGTCGGTACATTTTCAATCAGTTCACTCGTTTGTATTTCTTTAGTCGTTTCAACGCCATCTTTGCCTGGCATTTTCCAGTCCATAAAGACTAAATCGTACGGTTCGTTCAAATCTGCATTTTTCAATAAGGCAAGCGCTTCCTCACCAGTATTTGCTTGATCAACTTGAAAACCAAAACCGTTAAGTATCGTTGATAAAATTTCTCGAGCGGTGGCATTATCATCAACAATTAAAATACGTAATATGCCTAAATCCGCTTCAACGGGAAGTCGCTGCGACATACCATTTTTTTGTTTACCAAATTGCGCTGTAAAGTGGAAAGTGCTGCCAACCCCCGCTTCACTCTCAACCCAAATTTCACCTTGCATTAATTCAGTTAACTTTTTAGAGATAGTGAGCCCTAAACCCGTTCCACCATATTTTCGGGTAATGGAATTATCTGCCTGTGAGAACGATTGAAATAATTTAGCTTGTTGCTCTGCTGTCATTCCTATACCGGTATCGCGAATAGAGAAATGCACTTCGACTTGCTCAGCAACAAATTCTTTTACTTCAACTTTAATAACAACATCACCACCAGACTCTGTAAATTTAACCGCGTTATTACCAAGGTTAATTAAAATTTGGCCTAAGCGTAATGGATCACCTATTAAGGCGGTAGGTACATCTGCTGATACATCAAAATGCAATTCTAGCGATTTTTCTTCCGCTTTTATGCCCACTAAATTTGATAAATTATCCATCACATCTTCTAAACGAAAATCTATCTTTTCTATATCTAGCTTACCTGCTTCTATTTTGGAGAAATCTAAAATATCATTAATAATACCTAACAGAGATTCAGCGCTACGGTGAACTTTTTGAACATAATTTCTTTGTTTATGACTGAGGTCCGTTTCTAATGCTAAATAACTCATACCAATTATTGCATTCATTGGCGTACGTATTTCATGGGACATATTGGCAAGAAAATCTGATTTAGCTTGAGTCGCTTGTTCAGCAGAAGTCTTCGCCATTAATAAATCATTTTCCATGTTTTTGGCATCATTAATATCAAGATTAATACCAATAACACGCGACGCATAACCCTTCTCATCGCGATCAAATGCCTTACCAACACTGAGTATCCATTTCCATTGTTCTTTATCTGTTTTCATTCTCACTTCTGCACGAAAGACCTCGGTTCTTCCTTGCATATGAAAATCTAAAGCAGTGAGCATCTCACCAAGATCTTCAGGATGAATCAACTGTTGCCAATAATTATTAGCATTACCATATAAACGGTGTAGTTCACTTTTTCTATAACCAAGCATGGATGCCCAAACGTCACCGATATCTAGATGATTAGCTTCTGAATCCCAATCCCATAACCCCGCATTAGCGCCTGTCATCGCCAGCTCTAATTGGCGTTGGCTGTCAAATAACTCTCTTTCCGCGGTTTTTAAGGTGCTGATATCCACAACCGAACTAATGATGCCTCGGGGGCGCCCCTCTAATTCAAAAGATGTTCTCATATACATAACATCACGCTCACTGCCATCAGCGAACTTTAACTTCATTTCATTGTGAGTACTGCCACCGTTGGCTAGTAGATTCTCATCTTCTTTATGAAATTTTTCCCGTAAATCTTTTGGAAAGAAATCGGTATCAAGTAAAGATTTACCTAGAACATCAGCGCGATTTACGCCAAAGGCTAATTCGAATTTTTTATTGACTGCATAAATATTTAAAGATTCATTCGATACCTTTACTGGGTTGGGTAGCGCATCAAGTAATGCTTCTTGATAGCTCAATAAGCGCTCACGCTGCTTTTGCTTATTTAGAGCGCTTCTCAAATAATATGAAAGACATAAGGATAAAATAAAAATAAACAACGGAATACTAATTATGCCTAATTCGTCAACGGCAAAAGCATTAGGATCAGCACCAACAATTTCAATTTCCCATTCATTGCCGGCAATATCTAAAGTGCGCTTATAATGTAAACTTTTAAACGCAACCAACTCTTCCATTGGCAGGGCTTTTGCTGATCTCGAGGGGTGGTAATGTAATTTTATTTTATTGGTTAAATCTTGAAAGGAAATATGCATGCCGCCGACTGAGGTATATTTATTTATCGTAAAGTTCACCATAGCATCGACATCAATGATACTGATTGCATATCCTTTTAACGCTAAGTTCCTCTCTTTTATTAATTCATGAGGTAAATGCGTGGAATATATTGGCAACAACATAGCAATATAATTTTTACCCGGATAGGCGAAATTTAAACGGTTGGTAATCGCAGGGCTATTACTTTCAACTGAGCGTGTCATTGCCTGTTTCACATGTAATATACTTGAAAAATCTAACCCTATTACCGCTTTATTTTTCTGAGTTGGCACTGTGTATATAAGGGGGTAAACGTCTTGAATATTTTTATTACTCGGTAATCGTACTTTTCCATGGTCGTCAAACGAAAAAATCTCAAAATCATCTCCTGCTAATGCGTGTGCGTTTTCCCTGAGAATTTTTTCATTATTGGCAGCAACTTTAGGTAACCAACCTAAACCTATGACCCCCTCTTCTTCAGCGGCTGAACGTTGCATTATTTTTTGAAACTGCTTTGTGTCTATCTTGGGATTGGCGTGTAGTGCCGTTTGAACAATATAAAGCTTTTCAAAATAAGGTAATATGGCTAACTCTAATGCTCTTATTCTTTTATCCGCAACAGAGACAAACTCGACACGGATGCTTTTTTGCGCTTGATTGTGAGCTACTTGGAATAAAAATAACGACAAAATTGTGCCAAAATAAACACTGGCATAGATAGCAATTCTATTCTGACGGGCTTTATCATTGTCAGACTCTAGATGTATTAAGTAACCAGCTAATATAGTTAATGAAAAACCTAATACAAGGATCGCTTCACCCGCATAAGTCGTGGTGAATAAAAAGTGCTGTGCAACCTTTGAAGCATATTGTTGCTCATATGCCCGCCAAAGCATTATCGTTATAGTGCTACCACCGATTGTTAACGCGCCAATTAAACAGCGTAAGCTTGTAGAGCTGACCAAACTAACAAATACCTTAAGCATTATAATCAGCGCAACGATACAAAATGCAAATGTGGTAAGTACCTCCATTTGGCTATACATTGCCCAGCCACTATTCATATCAACTTTCATTAAATGCTCAACATAAGCAATAAATGCTAATGAGAAAATAATCGCTGAGAGGGTTGGTTTTATAAAAAGAGACATACGAACAAACGCTAAACACAGATAAAGCCCAATAAAGAAAAAGGATAAGGCAATACTGAAAGTCATTCTTCCTGGAGATATTACATTGGCGCTAAGAGAATCATTCATTAGAAGTTGATCAATGCCAAGTTTAATACCAAGAAGGTACTGTGCAGCCGTGAGACTTGCAAAAAACAACACAAAGACACCACTATAAATAGCTAATTTACGTATGCCCTGACAACTAGCAAACAAACCCAAACCTGAAACTAAGAATAACAAAGCGGCGTTATAAGTAATTAAACCAAAATGTGGAATGATTTGTATCAAAACAACATTGCCACTATGCCAACCAAATAACATCAATAAACCAAAAATGATCAGTGTTATTGCCAGAAACTTAGCTACCTTATTGCACAACCGAATAGTGTTTTCATGGAGAAGGTGCATTTTACGCCTTTATTTTATTATTTTTATTAGAGGTTTATAAATTTGTTGATAGATTAACCAATTGAATAGGAAAGCTTATATAAATAACAAAAGTGTTCCTATTCATCATTAAAACTATCCTGGTATTGAGATTGAATTTCTCTGATCCTGGGTAAACACTTAACAAATTCTGCTACTAGACACGGCTCAAAGTGTTCACCTGACTCTTCTTGTAACAGTGCTATCGCTCGCTCTTCTGACCAAGCTTTTTTATAAGGGCGTTCACTGGTTAATGCATCATATACATCCGCAATAGCAACAATACGAGCTGAAATAGGGATATCTTTTCCGCTTACCCCCTTTGGATAACCTTTACCATTCCACTTTTCATGATGAAAAATTGCAACCTCTTTAGCTAGTTTCAATAGAGGAGAGCTATGATCGCCTATTATTTCTGCTCCATATTCGACATGTTTTTGCATAATTGCCCACTCTTCACTATCGAGCTTGCCTGGTTTGAGTAAAACCCGATCAGGGATACCAATTTTTCCGATGTCATGCATTGGGGCAGCATTATATAATAAATCACACCACTGTTCTGATTTGCCAATTTGTTCCGCAAGAAAGCGAGAGAACCAACTCATACGAATGACATGCATCCCGGTCTCGTTATCCTTAAATTCAGCAGCACGACCTAAACGGCGGATTATTTCTACTCTGGTTTCATTTAATTCAGCAGTTCTTGTTTGCACTAATTTTTCTAGATGACGTGATTGGTCGTATATTGCAAGCTGTGTTCTTACTCTTGCTAGAACTAGGGGTGGGCTGATAGGTTTAGTAATATAGTCAACAGCACCTAAAGTAAAACCATACTCTTCATCTTTAACTTCGGATTTAGCAGTAACAAATATCACTGGAATATTTGCCGTTTCAACATTTTCTTTTAGTTGTTTACATACTTCATAACCATCAATGCCCGGCATAAGAACATCTAATAAAATTAAATCAGGCTTAGTTTTACCATTAGCTATTTGAATTGCTGTTGCGCCATTAAGCGCAGCTTTAACCTTATAATCGTTGCGCAGAACACCAGTGAGTACATCAATATTTTCAGGTGCATCATCAACGATTAAAATAGTTTCTTTAATATTAGATGGCATAGGTGCCACTCCTTTACAAATATTGATTTATAAATACGGCTAATTTATTACTGTCGACTGGCTTGGTTAGATGCCCTATCGCTCCCAACGCTTTGCCCTTCTCTATATCCGCTTCACTGACATTACCAGAAATAATCAACACAGGTAGGGAGTCACCCTCGGGTAACTCTCTTATCGCTTGTAGTGTTTCAAAACCATCCATTTGTGGCATTAATAAATCAAGAAAAACGATATCCGGAAATTTTTTTGATAATTGTTTTAATGCCATCTCACCAGACAAGGCTGCCTTTACTTTGACGCCATCTGGCATTAAACCTTTAATCAAGTCTATATTGGCAGGTTCGTCATCAACCACAAACGCTATTTTAGTCACCAATAACTCCTTATTATATGCATTTTAAAGATAAAGCAGCTAATACCACTCCGCATAAAGAAGTGACCACTTAGAATGACATGGGCGACATTAGACCAAGCAAAATGAGTAAGATATAGTTGTTCTATATTGTATTCATTTTGTGAAGTTATCATGGTGTGCCATGCATTCCCAAGGGCGAGTTTTAAAGGCTTATATACTGCGTTATTGATTTTGCTAAGGACGCTGCATGGATGCAGCTTAATAGAGAATGCAGGAGCATATTATCCTGAATAACCATTAGCTGTAATCAATGCCTTGCTTATAAACCTTTAAACTCTCGCTAAGAAATCACTTTCTTATGCGGATTGGTATTATTACAAATGTTCAAATTGAAAAAGAAACATCGCTACTTTCAATTCATTTAACTTTTTCTATTTATTTTTTGACTTAAACATATCGGTAAAAAGAATAACTGATATTTGTCTTTAAACATAACAAACCAGTTACAAAAAGGTATAAAAAGAGCAAATTAATATGGATTACTACTTTTCAGTTAACTTAAATTCCTGAACATCTAAGAGGAAATTCATGTCACGAATGATCGGTGAATACATAATTACCCAAAACTACGATTACCAAGTTTGATAAGCGAATAGGTAAAATCCGGGCTCTGTTGAACTTTCGAGATTACTTTTACAGCAACATGTTTGATATTCAGGCAAGACAGAGCATGTGACCTGGTGTGGCTACATGAACATACGATAACGACGTATAAATTTCAAACACGTGCTGCCCTTTCTACCCGTCCACTTCAAAATGGAAGATTCAGTGGGAATGAAAAAGACTTTAGGTTAGGCATTCATTGTAAAGAATGGTTATTCCCTTCTTAAAATGAATAACGCTGCATAAAGTAT
>CAJXYE010000050.1 GCA_913063325.1 uncultured Colwellia sp.
GATAAATGGAGAAGAAACATTTTGTTCGAACATATGATATAACTCTTTCTTTTGTTAATAAAAATAAAATAAAACTACAACGATCTGAACTGCTGTCTAAAAGGTACCAGTAACAGAATCATCAAAAAATTTGCTTAACGTCGCCAATTGCTCATCGGTAGACGTTAACGCATTAAAAATAGCTCTAAACGCTTTGCCTTGGTCGATAGTAAACGCTTCGCTGAAACCCTCTGTGGTCTCAACTAGGTTTTGTATATACCAAGAGACGTGTTTTCTGGCGATCATCACACCTTTGAAATCGCCATAAAACTGATGTAACTCCATAACGTGAGCCAATACTATTGAACGAACTTCGTCCAATGCAGGTGCTAACATTTTGTTGCCCGTCGCCAAGAAATGATTAATTTCTCGGAAAATCCACGGACGACCCTGTGCACCACGGCCAATCATTATGGCATCTGCACCCGTAAGGTTAAGTACCTGTAATGCTTTTTCAGGTGAAGTAATATCACCGTTTGCCACTACAGGAATTGAAATAGCTGCTTTTATTGCTTTAATGGTGTCGTATTCCGCATTGCCTTTATAAAAGTCATTACGGGTACGGCCATGCACTGCGAGTGATGCTACACCACTATTTTCAGCAATTTTTGCTATTTCAATACCATTACGAGTATCTTCACACCATCCTGTGCGAATTTTTAGCGTGACCGGTATATCTACCGCATTCACCACCGACTGAACAATCCGCTCAACCAGCGCAGGCTCTTTTAATAACGCAGAACCGGCTAATTTCTTATTTACCTTTTTTGCCGGGCAGCCCATATTAATATCAATAATTTGTGCGCCGTTATCAGCATTTACTTTGGCAGCAAATGCTAATTCATCGGGACAACTTCCAGCAATTTGTACACTGCGTATACCCGCAAAGTCACCATGGACCATTCTCAACTTAGACTTTTCGGTATGCCATACTTTCGGATTTGACGAAAGCATTTCGGACACCGCTAACCCCGCACCGAGTTGACAACATAATTGTCGAAAAGGTTGATCAGTAATTCCTGCCATAGGGGCAAGCATTACCTGCGAATTAAGTTGATATGTACCTATTTTCATACTGCTGTTTTTTTGAGCTACCTTTCAAAAGGGCGCTAAGTTTACGCGTTTTCATTTCATTTTAAAAGCATAGAATTTGAACAATATTCGTTTTTTTTCACCTTTTTGATATTGACATTTATTAAAGTTTTAAACTGAGCGCATTATGTACAAATTGCAGACAAATTTGTTGACAATGACTACAAAAAAAGACAAAGCAAAAAAGGGTGAAAGTTAGCTCGAATAACGTCTGCGAGTGTGGCAGAGTAAAATAACAGCTCTTAGCTAAACTCATTACTAAGCCAATAAGAATTATAAATATGACCACAATGACCCAAATCCCTCCCTTAAGAATGCCAATTACTAATGTATTTTCACAAGGTGACTACACCGTTACCTTGCACCTTGGTAGCGAAAAATCACCGGTAAATTTAATTCTTGATACCGGTAGTAGCACCCTTGTGGTCAAAAATACCGCCTATCAAGCAGCGCTCGATAAAGAGTTAAAAGCGAGTACTGCGGTACAAGAAGTTAATTACGGAATCGGTGGTTGGAATGGTCCTGTTATATATACCCGTATTAATATTCACGAACACTGCCCACAGAGCCAACATCCACAAAAAGTTGCTAATACCCCAAGCTTAACGTTAAACAAAGCCCCTGTAGCTTTGGCTCATTCAACAAAGCAGAGTAAAATGTTTGGTGAATCTGACGGTATTTTGGGCTTGGCCTATCATCACCTCAACAAAAGCTTTGATTTTAGTGACTACTTTGCTGAGCATGACATAAACCCTGCCCTTAGTTATCCGTGGCCTTTTACTGCGGAGATAAGTGAAGACCTCGCCAGCTTTAAAAAATTGATGTGGAAATACCCTGAACACGATGTAACACCCTACTTCACCTTATTAGAAGAACAACAACAACTGTGCGCTAATAAGTTTGCCTTCTACAGTAAACGTTCGGCCATACATGTTAATGCGGACAATACAGACAAAACGCCTGCAGACGAATTAGCTAAAGACAAACTTAACCAAGGCTTGCTTATTTTAGGTGGCGGTGAAGAACAAACAGATTTATACCAAGGGGAATTTCAAAACCTTACGGTTGAACACGATATTTATTACAATGTGGCATTAAAATCTGTTCAGGTAGGCACTCATAAAACAATAACCGCGGCCCCGCTTGATCAAAAACACCTGAAAGGCTATTTCACCAATGCCATTATTGATACAGGCGCCGCAGGCATAGTACTGACAGCTGAAATTTACCAACAGGTCATTAGCGATCTCATTGCTATTAATCCACACTTCAGCGAATGCTTAGCACCTTTTAAAGAAATGACTGCACAGGCGACCGGTATTGATGCAAGTAAAGTCAATTTATCGCAATGGCCAATCCTATACTTTACCTTTGTGAGCAAAGCTGCAACACCCAGCAGCCCAGAAATAACCGAAGTATTGGTTTGTCCGCCAGCAATGTACTGGCAACTAAATACACCTAACTTCGGTAAAGCCTGCTTTCGACTATTAAGCCAATTGCCGCAATGGCCTAATCAAAGCATTATTGGCTTGCCGCTGCTTAATAATTATTATGTGGTGTTTGACCGATCTAAAGATGAAACAGGCGTGATTTAATTCGCGCAGCAAAGAGTAACGTGATAAATGCATAGTTTTACTACAGAGCGATTACTCATAAGGCCATTACTCACTGAAGATGAAACGTTCTTTTGTCGACAATATACCAATGAAAAGGTGATGGAATTCAATTGTGGTGCTTTAAGTGAAAAATTCGCTGGATTACAGTTTCAACGCTCGCTCAGAGCCAATAAACGGGCAAGCAATGGCGGAAAAAAATCAGTTCTGACATGGGCAATTGTTTGCAAAAAAAGTAAAAGCATCATTGGCACACAAACATTATCAGCTCTAATCCTGCCATATAACAAAGAAATATTGGCTAAAGCAAAGGACGAAGCCATAAAACAAGCGGAACTGGGTATTGTGTTATCTACGAAAGTACAAAGAAAGGGAATAGCTAAAGAAGCTCTCACCGCATTAATAAATTATAGCTTTTCAGTCTTATCCCTTAATAAAATCAATGCATTTTATGCATGTAATAACCAGCCTTCTGAAAAACTATTTACTCGCTTAGGTTTTATTTATGACCCTAGCTTTCAGCCTTTAAACACTAACAATCGCTATATATATCTTGAAAAACAGTAAACTGCGTTAAATTCACAACAAAAATACACTAATAGTTATTGCTTAATTTACTAATTTTCTGATAAATTAATTTCTGAAAAATGCTCCGCTAGAAAATACACTATCCTAATAAAAATAATGAGAAACACTATGAGTAAAGTAATCCAAGTGTTAGAAGCAATGGCTAACAATTCAACAATAGTTAACGAAGCACATATCACTGAATTATTAGTTACCAGTGAGCTAAGTGATACTCAGCGACAAGCGATTAGCAGTGGTGATGTTGAAGCGCTAGTACACAGCAGTGATGAAGTGTCTAAAATTAAGTTTGTTATCCCGCTCATTCCAGCAGAAGATGATGAACCAAGTGAAAATGAGCAAGAAGAAAGCGAAACAGACACAAATTCGCTAATGGTTTCAGCCAGCTAATTAATGTTCAAGCTTTTAAAAAAACTAACAGCTTCTAATTTAGTTACTTCAAGTGGCCTAATTATGCTGCTAGTTTTTACTAACCTAGCACCCTATTCTTTTGCGTATGCAAGCTCAGCAGTACCTCATCAAACCCAATCAACCATTCTGACCTCAGCAGAGGTTACTGCGAAGCTGGCTCTAGCAGACAGTAAAAAACGCCAAGATCCTGCATTATTTAAAAAATTACTTGTTGAACTTAAAAACCAACCAAGTATTTCAGCAGAACAGCTACATACCTTTAATTTTTTGACCGCCTATGATGACTTATATTCAGGTCAGTACAATAAATCTAAAAGTAAATTTAAACGCCTTTTACAAAGTAATGCTAACCAGTTAGTAAAGTTTAGAGCTAACTATTTATTGGTTCATTTAGCAACGATGACAAGAGACTGGCAAGACGGCTTAAAATACATTGCTGATAATGTCGTTCTATCACCGAAGATAAACGATACAGAGTCATCTCAAAACAACTTATTAGCAATAATTATTTTTTATAACCATCTGGGGCAACACCAGATAGCGCTCTATTACATTGAAAGACTTGCCCAGAAAAACCTGTCATCAAGAAATGCTTGTGCACTTAAACAACAGTCTTTAGAGGCAAAATTCAACTTAAAAATCTTAAAGCTCACCAGTAATGACTTCAAAGCCGCAGTCAATACATGCATTAACGCTAAATTTTTGATTGCCGCCAATTTAGTACATATCCATAAAGCAAAACTTTATTTACAAGAGAACTTACCGAAAATGGCATTGCGCTTATTGCTGCATAACTTGGACGGGGTCATGGCAACACAATACCCAAGTTTGATAGCTGAAATGAACAATGTTCTTGCTAAAGCCTACTTAGCCGGCAATGATCCCGCCAATGCTGAAAAACATGCGAAAGCCGCACTTAAAGTTAATGACAATATGTCTAACCTTTTACAAGGTGTTGATACTTATGCCCTACTTTATCAGCTAGCTAAAAAGCAACAAAACTTAAGCAATGCACTGTATTATTTAGAGAAATATAGCAACGCGGAAAAAGCCCACCTTGAAGGCGAAAAAGCCAAACATCTGGCCTTTCAATTAGCTGAACATAATGCCTTTGAACAAGAAAGCCAAATCAAATTACTTAATGAACAAAACAATGCACTGGCTGCTGAACAAGCATTAGCAAAAATACAAGCAGCCAATAAAAAGCTGGTGATTGTATTGCTCAGTATCATCATTCTAGTACTGGCTATATTAGGCACTCGTTTATGGCATTCTCATAAACGGGTAAAAGAGCTAGCAGAATTCGATCCTTTAACGGGTATACTTAATCGAGGTCACTTTACTCAATTAACACAGAGCGCATTAAAATATTGTCAAAGTGCCGAGCAAGATTTATCGGTCATTATGTTCGATTTAGATCATTTCAAAAAGATTAATGATAGCTATGGTCATCTTTGTGGCGATTGGGCGCTAAAACAGGTGACTAAAGCCTGCGATATAATTGGTAGGAAGAATGACATTTTTGCCCGTTTAGGTGGTGAAGAGTTTTGTCTTGTATTACCAAGCTGTAATATTGATGTGGCTATACATAGGGCTGAAGCATGTCGCGCAGCTATTGAAGCTATAATCACCGAACAAACTGGGTGTGAATTTACCATTACCGCCAGCTTCGGGGTAACGGATGTTAAACGCTCAGGTTATGATTTAGATAAATTATTGGCTGATTCTGACATGGCTGCTTATGCATCAAAACATGCAGGCCGTAATAGGGTCACCATTCATCAAGTGCCAGATGAGAGTAAAGTAGAAGAACTTGATAACGCGTGGGTGTTATAACTAAGCCCAAGGTAAGGTTAAAGTTAGGCTAAACAATCAAGAAGAAAACAATAAGAAAATAAAAGGAATATTGATGTCAGGTAGTTTAGTGTGCGTAGGTACTGGTATGACTTTAGGAGCACATATTAGCCCTATTGCTAAAAGTCATATAGAACAAGCCGATGTGGTGTTCTCATTAATGGCCAACGGCTTTGCACAAAAGTGGTTGGAAGGAATGAATGATAATGTCTCTTGCTTGCAGGAGTTTTATCAAGAAGGTAAAAACCGCAACATTACCTATAACGAAATGGTTGAAGCAATATTAGCCCAAGTACGCGATGGTAAAAAAGTAGTCGCTGCTTTTTATGGCCACCCCGGTGTATTTGCTTGTGTTAGTCATAGAGCAATTAAAAAATCTAAAGCTGAAGACTTACCTGCCACCATGGAGCCGGGCATTTCAGCCGAAGATTGTTTATATGCTGATTTAGGTATAGATCCCGGTAAAACAGGTTGTATGCATTATGAAACCAGTCAGTTTATGTTTTATAAACGTAATATTGATACCTCGGCACATTTAATATTATGGCAAGTTGCCCTTGCGGGAGATAAGTCGTTAGGTAAATTCTCTACCGGTAAAGCGTATATTCAGGTATTAGTCGAGTTGCTGCTTGAACATTACCCCAGTGATCATGAAGTTATTCTCTATCAAGCTAAAGGTATTGCAATTGATGCTATGCGTGATGATAAAATATTACTCACAGACCTTGTTGATGCCGAATTATTAATGCATACCACGCTGGTGATCCCACCTTGCAGTGCCATGCAACCTAATGAGGCTGTATTGGCAAAATTAGCTGCGCTAGATAAACAAGAAGAACGCGCTAAGCATGGACCAAAACTCAGTTTGGTTTTGTAGCAAAGGCTTTTATCGAGAGATATTTTAGTTGAAGAGCCCTACTCTTAGAAAATGGATTATCGATCAGACACCTCGATAATGACACAACAACTTATACTGATCTTGCCCTGCCACTTAACCACTACGAATACGGTGCTTTACTGCTATACTCATTAACTAATGTGCTTTGGTGCATAAGTTAGTGAGTTGCTATACCACTCTAATAATTAACGACTGATCCTTTCGATTTTAAATGACAAGTTCTACACCTGTTTAAGCTTAATAAGCTGGTAAAATGGAATTTAATGGCGGTGTATAAAGTCAGGGTATTAATTAACCGTGATTACATTAAACACATCGCTAAACAACTTAACTATTTTGGAAGATAGACCGCTAAAGGCTACTTACTCTTTATGCTTAGTCTTTTTTACTCACTTCCTATCGCTCATTTTATCACTACTATTATTTAGCTGTGTTTTTTCCTGTGTTAATACTACATGGGCAAGTGAACAAAAGCCTCACCTTGCCGATGCGCTGATCATCAGTGAAGATCTTTCTCGTAAATTTACGCTGGCTGATAACAGTCGCTTAACTGATCCCAAACTCTTCAGAAAGTTATTAACTGAATTAGCTCAACAAAAAGATCACTTTACCGATGCGGATCATCATTTTTTAAATTATTTACAAGGCTATCACTTTGCCTATATTGGCGAGCATGATAAGTCTGAACAGAAGCTTAAAGAAATTTTACTATCCAATGCTAATGCGTTGCTTAAATTTAGAACTAACCACACCCTTATTAATTTGTCGGCAATTAATCATAAATGGGCAGATGGTTTACTTTACATTGCAGATAATAATGCCGTAATAGACAGTATAAATAATGAGGATGTGATTCAAAGTAGTTTATTGGCTACCGTTATTTTTTATAACCAACTTAAGCAATATGATTTAGCCTTACAGTATATTGCACAGATAGAGCTACATAATGCCTCTTTATTTAATCAATGCTTTACCAAGCAATATTACCTCGAAGCAAAGTTTCATTTAAAGGAACTAACGGCAACAAGCAAGGCTATTAATGATGGCATTCGCCTATGTGAAAGTGCAGTTAATTCAATAGGCGCTAATTCGATACGTCGTTATCAAGCAAGGTTGTTTTTGCAAGCACAATCACCAGAGCTGGCATTAAGCTTGTTATTACCTTATGTTGATGAGGTGAAAGAAACCTTATTTCCTATGCTGATTGCTGCGATTGATAACATTATTGCTAAAGCTTATTATCAACTAAATGATCTGGGTAATGCGAAAAAGTACGCCACAAAGGCTATGTTGCTCAACAAACATAATACCGGTGTTCAACGTGGTAGAGATAGCTATGAAGTACTCTATCAAGTTGCCGAGCAGCAAGGTCATTTCAAGTATGCTTTAGACTATTACAAAAAATTCGCACAGTTAGATAAAGCATTCCTTGATGAAGTGAAAGCTAAACATCTAGCTTTTCAGCTCGCCCAACATGATAGCCAGCTGCAAGCGAGTAGAATTAAGTTACTTGATGAAAAAAATAAGGTACTAACAACTAAACAAGTTTTAGTTGAATCAAAAATACGCAATGTACAATTATTGATCCTTGCTCTGCTGTTGTTTTTAGTTTTATTAGCGATATGGGGCACTCGTTTATGGCGTTCACATAAGCGAGTAAAAATACTTTCTGAAAGTGATGAGTTAACCGGAATATATAACCGCCGGCACTTTAATTATGTGGCAACCAGCGCTTTACGTTATTGTAAAACAGCGCAGCAAGACTTGAGTGTGGTTATGTTTGATTTAGACCATTTCAAAAAGGTAAATGATAATCATGGTCATTTTTGTGGCGATTGGGCATTAAAAGAAACAATTAAGGCCTGCCAAGCCATAGGAAAAACGAATGATGTATTTGCTCGTTTAGGCGGGGAGGAGTTTTGTTTACTGTTACCAAGCTGTAATATTGATAACGCTTATATAAGAGCAGAAGCTTGTCGATTGGCTATTGAGAGTATAGTTACCACAGCATCAGGCAGTGACTTTTCAATTAGCGCCAGCTTTGGGCTTACTGATTTAAAACGCTCTGGTTTTCGTTTAAAGGATTTACTTAAAGATGCTGATAGCGCTATGTATGTCGCTAAGAAGAAAGGGCGGAATCAAGTGATTTTGTTTGAGCCACCAAATCAAGAACAGTCATAGCTTTTACTGATTAGTAATTAGTGATTGAAAAGGTAAAAGAAACTGGCTCCCCGATTAGGCACTTCGGGGATGACCTTTGGCACACTTAAAATGTGATTACTTTCTTTGTCCGTTCAAACGTACCCACTCTTCTTGGATAGTTACCGGATCCATATCACACCACTGGCTGTAAATTTCTTGTAGTGTTTCGGCTTGTTCTTCTAATACACCAGACAAAGCCAATAGTCCTTTATCACCAACAAACTCCATGATAGTAGGCGCTAACTCGCGTAATGGTCCAGCTAAAATATTAGCGACAACGACATCAGCTTTATATTCCGGCTGGTCTTTAGGTAAATATAACTCAAGTCTGTCAGAGACATTATTACGCTCTGCATTAGCAAGACTTGCTTGTAATGCTTGCGGGTCTATATCAATACCAATAACTTTCTTGGCGCCTAATTTAAGTGCTGCTAATGACAAAATACCTGAGCCACAACCAAAATCAACGACCGTTTTACCTTGTAGATCTAAACCGTCTAACCAAGTTAAACATAATGCTGTGGTAGGGTGAGTACCAGTACCAAAGGCAAGCCCGGGATCTAACATAACATTTACTGCGTCAGGCTCAGGAACATCACACCAGCTAGGACAAATCCATAGACGTTCACCAAATTTCATTGGGTGGAAGTTGTCCATCCATTCACGTTCCCAGTCTTTGTCTTCTAATTGCTCTAACTTGTACTGCATATCATCTTTGTCAGGGTGAATGCCTTTCAAGTAGCTGATGACTTTATCCATATCATGGCTAGCTTCAAACAAGCCCATAACGACAGTATTTGACCAATAAAGAACTTCATCACCGGGAAGTGGTTCATATATAGGAGTGTCTTGTGCATCAATAAAAGTAACGGCTTGTGAACCACAGGCTGAAAGCCAGTCACTGTATTTTTCGGCGTTATCTTCGTTGGCACTTAATCTAAGTTGTATCCAAGGCATCTATTTTTCTCTACTAGTATTTTGTTTTTTCTGCTACTCGCTGTCTTTGCTATAAAGACGATGTTATTGGCAAATAGTAGCAATAAATAAGCTTGATGCTAGTTTATCATTCATTGCTGTTAGAGTAGGAGAAAATAATGAGAAAAAGGAAAATACTATGCTGGATTTACTACCCGATCTATTTGATCAATATTCTGAGCAGCTTAACCTCGCTAACAAAGATTTTATAGATTATGGCAAGAAGACGCTTTTTTATGGTGAGATAGTTACTGTCGCTTGTTTTGAAGATAATTCAAAAGTGAAAGAGCTATTAGCAACTGATGGTACGGGTAAAGTACTGGTTGTTGACGGTAAAGGCAGTATGAACCGTGCTCTTTTGGGCGATATGATCGCAGAAAGTGCAGTGAATAATAATTGGCAGGCTGTGGTAATTAATGGCTGTATTCGTGATGCTGGCACTATAGCGACTTTAGACCTTGCGGTAAAAGCACTAGGCTGTAATCCGATAAAAACAGCAAAACTCGGTGTAGGTGATGTTAATATCGCCGTTAATTTTGCCGGTATTGAGTTTATTCCGGGTTGTTATATTTATGGTGATGAAAATGGCTTAGCTGTGAGTGAATCAAAGTTAGCACTGGCCTAACTATAAACAAGTAAAGTATCAACTTAATACAGATTAAGGTTTTATTTTTTATGCTATGTTACTGTGTGCATATGAAGATAAATAGTAAGTAGAGTTGGCTTGTAGATGAAGTATTTTCCCGTTTTTCTTGATGGTAGTAAAATTAATGCCATGGTGGTTGGCGGTGGTGATGTTGCTGCCCGTAAAATTGAATTACTGTTAAAAACCACAACAAACATTACCATAATGGCGGCGAGCGTTACCGAAGGCGTTGAACGCTTAATTAACGAAAATCAATTAACTTGGTTACCGCATAACTACAAAGCGGGTTTGTTAACTAAAACCACCTTAGTGATTGCCGCCACAGATAATACCCAAGTTAATGAACAGGTTTATTATGAAGCGCTAGAATTTAATATTCTTGCTAATGTGGTTGATCAACCTGCCCTTTGTACTTATATCACGCCAGCAATTATTGATCGCTCACCTATGATCATTGCGCTTTCAAGCTCAGGTAGTGCGCCTATTCTTATTCGCATGTTACGTGAACAAATTGAGAAAATATTACCTCAAGGTTATGGCCGTTTGGCTGACTTTTCTTTTAAGTTTCGCGATCATGTAAAAGCACGTATTAAAGGTATACCCAATCGCAGAACCTTTTGGGAAAACACCCTACGTGGTGCAATAGGTCAAAAGCTGCTTGATGGCAATCAACAAGAAGCTGAGCAACAGTTAATTGCTAGTTTGAAAGAGCAAATTGCGCCGCCAAAAGGCGAAATCGTTTTTATTCATACCACTGACGGTAATCCTGATAACTTAACCTTAAATGCTCACCGTGCTTTACAGTTTGCTGATGCCGTTTTTTATGATAACAATGTCAATATTCAATTAATTGAATATGTACGCCGCGATGCTGAAAAATATCCTCAAAGCATTAGCTCAACCATATTGTTAAATTATCAACATGCGTTAGAGCTTGCTCAGCAAGGACAACAGGTAATTTATTTACTCGCAGGTAATGAAGAGTTACCAAGTAATGCAGCTCTGATTCATAGCGGTGTTAGTACTAAAGAGATAGTGAGTGGCAGTTAGGTTTGTAGAAAGGTAAAGTGACTCGTTCATTAGGCTAGTGTCTGTTTTTTACAGTTCACTAGAGTTGAATATAATATTGCCCAGGTAAATAATAAAAAGAAAGGCCTTCATCGTTGAAGGCCTTTATTGTGTCTGCTATATATTCATTGCAATGTATTAAATTCTTTTATTGTGCGCTCTCATAGCCAAAGCAATTAATCCTAAAGCAAAGATAGCTAATGTTGATGGTTCAGGTATTGACTTGCCTTTGAAGTTTGCTGTACCAGTACTTGATGTTTCTGAAGGAAAATCAGTAAAAGACGATGTAAAGCTAAAGTCTGCATTACCTACAACAGGACTACCAGTTGTAACTATAGTATTAGTGTTTAAGCTCCCCATAGCCAAGCCCCCGACAACGTCAAAAAATCCAGCTCCTTGAAGAAGGTTCTCAAATACTGTACCTATAAAGGTTGTCTCCGTTCCTATGTACTCGTGCCCCTCCAAGTCAAGCCATAGTGCATTAGCACCGCCATCATCACCGGTGGTTCCGAAAGTCATTGAGCTTATTGCATTAGGATTTACCACTTCAATGCTGTAATCAACCCAAAGCTTCATCCAACCACCAGAATATTCAAAATCATCCGAAACAGCAGCATCTACTACAGATGGAGTAAAACCACCAAAATGAAAAGTTAACTCACAGCCGGGACACAAGTCATCGGTAGTTCCCTCATTAAATGAGGTTATCCGGCCGTAACCTGATAATACTCCTGTAAGACTCACTTCTTGATATATACTAGAGGCTACTCCTTTAAAATCTACCGGATGGTTAGGATCCCATTGAACACCACCTATTAGCGTTGCAGAGACAGAAAAACTTGCTAGTACAATAGCTGTTATAGCCAGAGCTTTTTTTACAATATTCATTCGTTTCCCCTCAGTTAATTTATAGAAAATATATTTATATAATTTCAAAACATGTTCTGTGAGTTCTGTGAGCTTCCCTTCTCTTGCATAAGAAAATGCATAGGGCGTACCACAAATAAATTAAAGAGTAAAGACAATGAGATATGAATATTTAAATGGTTTCACCCTCCAACATTTGCACAAGTGTAAAAAAAACTGACACTATCATAGTAGAGAAATAAAAATTAAGAATCGTGCGCCAAAGCTAGAGAACAACCAATAAAAAGATACAAAACAAACAGTTATACGTATTGCGTTATGTTTTATTATTAATAATTCATCTTTCGAAATTGTATTTATGGATATACTTCAGCTAATAGTCATTAAGTTAAACTAAATCTTAAAAGCAAACAGTCTAATAAAAGTGTCAATATTTTTTACAGGATCAACTTAAAATACTCATAAGTAAAAAAAAGAGTAAAAAACAAACAGTTATATAAGTTAGTCGCTCTGTTGGTAACACCTATCAAGTACTCAGTTATCACTCACTTATCTAAAGCGACTACTCGCTTTAATCATGCGAATTATTTTATCAGTGCGTATTAGGGGAATTAGCATTAGAATAGTGATAAATCACCAATAAAGTGATCATGGCAAAAGCCAAGGTTAACTTTACAACCACTCTTAGTACCAATATTTTTATGTCTAATTCTTCTATATCACACTACCTTTCTGCCTTTGTTAGTGATGTCTCACACTACTCTTTGCCTAGTAAGTTCACTTATCCATTTCATTATCAAGCGCATCCGCTAGCTCTAGTGGCCAGTGAAGAATTACAACAAAAACTGAAAGCTTTTCATCCTGTTGATACTAAACAGCAAGGTAGAATGTATGGGGTGCTAATTGTTAAAGATGCTCAAGGCTCTCTTGGTTACTTATCTGCCCTTTCAGGCAACGCTAATGAGACTAGCCTTGTTGATGCGCCAGCGATTAACTTTGTGCCCACCATACATCAAGCATATGATCAGAGTGAATTTGAAAAAACACAACAAATTGAAATTAATGATATCAATAAGAAAATCACTCAACTCGAATCTAGTACTGAAATTAATCAGTTAACGGCTTTATTAGCGACTGAAATTGCTAAAGTGGAGGAAGAAATTCAATGCCTACAGCAACAGATGCGTGAGAATAAGAAAGCCCGTAAAGAAAAACGTGCCTGGCTTAGCTCTGCTGCTTTGCCTGAGAATGAACACAGAGACATTAGTATTTCACTATCTCGCGCCAGCGTAACAGATAAAAAAACGCTGCAAGTATTAAAACTACATCATCAAACAAGCATAGAGTTAACCTCGGTTAAGTTACAACAACTTACCGATGAAATAGCTGTACTAAAAAAGAATAGAAAGAAGCGTTCCGCTAAACTGCAAAAACATTTTTTCAAACAATACAAGATGCTTAATAGTAAAGGTGAACGTAAAGACCTAACGGAAATTTTTTCCGACACTATAGTACAAAGCCCTCCGTCAGGCTCTGGTGATTGCGCAGCACCAAAGTTATTGCAGTATGCCTTTGAGCATAAGTTAACACCGTTATGTTTGGCTGAATTTTGGTGGGGTAAACAGCCTAAATCTGAAATAAGAAAACACAAACATTTCTACCCTGCCTGCCAAGGCAAGTGCCTCCCTATTTTAGAGCACATGCTTACGGGTATGGAGGTAGATAAAAACCCTTTATTGATAAACCCAGCCGAAGGGTTAGATCTAGAGATTGTTTATCAAGATGAACATGTCGTGGTGGTAAATAAACCCGCGGGCTTATTATCTGTTCCGGGGAAGTCGATTAAAGACTCCGTATATACCCGTATTAAAGCACAGTTCCCCCAAGCTACGGGCGGTTTGATTATCCATAGACTAGACATGGCCACTTCGGGCTTATTGATGTTGGCAATGAATGATCGAGCCCATAAAAACCTGCAACAACAATTTCTCGATAAAAAAGTGAGTAAACGTTATGTAGCCACTATTGGCGGTAAATTAAAAAAGACCGCTGGTGATATATGTTTACCACTTCGTGGTGACTTTGATGACAGACCAAAACAAATGGTATGTCATCAGCACGGTAAGTATGCTGAAACGCATTGGCAACTCATTGAAGAAAAGGGCAATACCAGTAAACTATTCTTATACCCCATTACAGGTAGAACACATCAACTACGCATGCATTGCGCTCATCCTGATGGACTTAACATCCCCATTATTGGTGATGGGTTATATGGTACCAGTGCTAATAGACTTCATTTACATGCACAACGATTAAGCTTCATTCATCCGATAACAAAAGAGCGATTAACCTTCGAAGTAGATGCTGAATTTTAGCTAAACCGCCATTTGTTTTTTAAGAAAAATCGAAACTACAGCTAATAAAATAGCCCATAAGGATAAGGTTGACTTCAAAAACTGATGCGATTAGAATCATCGCTAGGTTGCAGAGACGCCTTTTCCGCCCAAGATGAATTCACTCTGATATCAAATTGTAATCAGTTCAATACGAACTAAGTAGGCTTTGCGGAATGCCCTTATACTTAGAGGAAATTGAATTGTGACTTCCCCCAAAAATTTAATCGTTAAAAAAAACAATCTCGCTTCATCTTGCAAGCTAACGCTACTTTTAGTTGGTCTTATTGCCGCTGTTAAATACTGCCTATTGTCACCATCTAGCTTTATAGCTCGTTGTGATTTTTCGTTCGGTAATAACATCTCTTTTCACGCAATAATCGAATTAAAATAAGAGGCTATTATGGAACTTGCAGTAAATGAAGTAAAAACGCAGGCTAAAAAGTTATTAAAAGCGTTGAGACAAGATAGTGAATTGTTGCTGACAATGAAGTTGTCTTTAAAGAAGTTATCATTATCCTCACCGGATGATTTAAGGCTTAAGCACTGTTTAACCATTGTCTCTCAACAATTGGGTTTTGATAATTGGCACCATGCTCAAAACACTTTGTCTGGCAATGTAAAAGCAGGTACTCCCCTCGGTATGGGAACCTTTCTTTACCCTAAAGGTTGTGGTGCTTTTATCAATGAGTGGTTTGCCGATTATGAACAGGCTAAAAACACTTTAGTCAATGAAGCAGAAAACAAATGGCTGCTCCCTTATAAAAATCAGTTTATTGTCGTTGAGAAAGAATTCATTTCTTTATTCCATATTGATAACAAACTGAAAAAATTATGGAGTGAGATCGACCATAATATGGCTGAGGGCTATAACTGCTCTGCATGGGATAATTTAGCTCGTGAGATAATAAAGAACAGGTCAAAGGGTTATTAAGTTAACTTTAACTACAAATGACCAAGATTGATACTTCATCTCTCTTGGTCATTCAATCCGCTTAAATAGTTACACTGCATAGTTTTCAATCATATAAACAGTAGCAATACTATTACCTTTTTTACCCATAAACTAAAAAACACCCAAATATTTTTTCGCCATTTTATGTGCTATATCTAAGCTCAAATGGGCCGTGGTATCGACATCAGGTACCACACCTGTTTTCTCCCAATTTGAATGTGTAGCGGGATGTAAAGGAATAGCGATTGGCATATTTATACTGATGTAATCGTTTATTTTCTGCTTTTGTACTACATAAGAAACGCCCATTGTTTCTTCACCAACGATCACTGCTTTGTTTAAGTGTTTTAGGGTGTAGCTAATAAATTCCCCTGAACTTGAAAGAAACGAAGAGGTAAGTATATAGATAGGAAAGTTATGCTTAAATTTGTCATTGCCATTGTTTTCAGTCGCTCGTAGTATTTTTCTCTTATTGCTTTTATCATAGAGGACTTCGCTTAATATAGTACCTTCCTCAACAAAAAAGCTTATCAAATATTGGGCAAGTGATATTGACTCTCCTTCCACATTACGTAAGTCGATGATCAATGCATCTACTTTAGATAACTCTTCTAAAGTACGAAAAACTTCTACTTCTGCTTTAGTATTTTGATAAAAAGACTTCAATTTAAAGTAACCGACATTACCTGATAGTACGCTTACATTCTCAATACCAAAGTTGTTCCTACTACCTAATTTATGTTGTGCTTTGTTAATAATGAATAACGGGGTAGTTTCAACAATATCGAGGTACATATCCCCACTAACATGTCTCATGATAGGGTTAATTTGTCTTATAAATGAATACCAATCACTAATTTCATCAAACGCCTTTGTGGCTAATTTGTACCTCAATTCTTTTTCTATTAATGATGCTTTTTCTGGAAAAACATAGTGTTTTTCTAAAGCAGTGATAATACCTTCAATACTTTGTGCTGTTTGATGTTTAGTTAATTTTTCATTCAAGTTTTCAACATCTAATACCGATGCTTGTAACCTAGTCATGCTTAACAAAAGTAAAGCTTGCAACAATAACATGCTAATTTTTTTCATATTGCCTAATCTCATAGATAACGAATTTGTCTCGCTAAGTAGCATTTAACGAGTAAGAACAGAATAGAAAAAGAAACTAGTTTGGGCAGGTTAATTGTATTTTAAATTGTAAATTGCTGAATTTTAAGCCCGAAATAAATATGCGTGACCTCTGCTTTAAAACCATATACCAAGGAGGTAACGCTATTAAAGGTTTATACCATTGATAATTTACAGCAGAGACCAAAAATAAGGCGAGTAACACAACAAAAATATAATCAACAGAAGTTTGATTCCAATGGTTAAAGTTTGAAGCTTGATTGATGCTTACGAATATTGCAAAGCTATATGAATGCTTTTTAAGTTCAGTTATCGACGATTGATTTTTTTGTAGATATGAATCGTCAGATTTATTTGGGGGTACAGCTAAAGTTAGCACTACAATAAGTACCATAAAAGCGAATACATGAAGTGTTTTTTTAAATAACAACAAAGTTCTTATCATTTCTCTAGGCTGGCTTTAGCCGTGTATCATTGATTAATAATGAATATCGTCTGCTAATCTTTCTGGTGCATATTCATCACAACCAACTTAAACGAATAATATTACAGATACAAGACTAGATTGCTTGCTTGGATCAAAATTGAAACTAAAATTTAAATATCCGCCCACAAAGTAACGCTCTTTGGATTCTCAGCCAGATAAAACCTACAACCTCTACTTAAATAGTATTAATAAACTAGACATCAAAATACAATAAATAAACTGAAGGCTAAGTTGGGAAGGCTTTAGAATAAAGGTAATAGCTCGTTTCATTAAAAAATAATGAAGGGTAATAACTTCTTTGTCGGTTCAGTTGACATTAACTACATCAGCGATGTGCCTTATCTTCCTTCTTGGGTTGAACCATCCAAAATATAACCCGCAAACGTTTACTCTGCTAATTTGTAGCAAAGCAGCTTCCATAGCCATACTTCTATACCAGCGCTAAAACTAGATAAAAAACATACTACTAGTATTTTGATATTAACCATTGTAATCTATTTGCACTGTTGTTTTTTCGTACATAACTCAACATTCCGTCATTCATTTAAAATTAAAGACATGTAAAGGAATACCAAATGAAAAAAACACTCGCATTAATTTCAATCCTTTTTGCTGCTTTATACAGCGGTAATACACTTGCAGCGACTGCAACTATTGGCCCATGCCAAAAGAGCAGCTGTGTTGATTATTTCCAAAAATATAAAAAGTATGCGCGCATTGGCTATAGTGACGCTATGGTGACATTAGCTGAAATGTATTATTACGGTCATGGTACCGAGGTAAACAAAAAAAAAGCCCTTAAACAATTTAAGAACGCAGCGAAATACGGTTCAGTTAAAGGTCAGCACAAAACAGCGATGATGTATCTTAATAATGAAGAATTTAAAGATTTGGATAAAGGTATAAAATATTTAAAAAAAGCAGCAAGAAACAATAGTACAGGTTCCTCATTCTTATTAGGTATCATGTATTTCGATAAGGACTTTTATGAGCAAGACTTTGAAGAAGCAGATAAATGGTTAAGCAAAGCTTATCGGGGAGGCTTTAAAAGAATGCTGCCTTATATAGAGTTAATGAAAAAATCCGACCATTTTAATGAAACTAATTTACCTGACCTAATAGATGCAATCAAAGAGTCCCCAATTACCATTGCCGAAGCTCCCCCTGTGACGATAGCTAAAGTTGCGCCAATCAAACCAGTATCGACCAAGTCCATACCAGCTAAATCAGAAGCCTTTACGAAAACATCAGCAGAAAAGGCAGGACATGCCCCAAAAAGTAATATAGAAGTAATCACTGTTTATAGTAATCTGAACGAAATTTTAGATTCTCAACTATTAAGCTTTAGATATGCCTCTCCTGAAAAAGGTGCACAGAGCACAGGTTCAAGAGTTATAGGTAAAACATGTGCGCAAACAATGTCTTGTGCTCCCACCAGTCAAGCTGATTTCGACAGGGGAATAAAGTTAGTTATGGGTGACCATGCAGTTGCCAAATTTAGTGAAGTATTTCGCGGTTATTCTGGATTTTAGTTTAAACATTTACCTTAGCTAGCGTAAAATTAACACGTCGAAGATAACAAGATAGACCACGGGTCTATCTTGTTCATTTTACTGCTCACTCACCGACGACATTGAAGTCTCTACAATACTAGTATTTCAGCATGAATTATCCATGAAATTATAGCTCTGAAGCTTTAATAATACTTGTTAAAAGTACTTTTAAACCAGCGCTACACTTCCTTTAATCACACCTCTGACATGCGGTAATATACGACGACTAACCGGTATTTCATCGCCGCTTTTCAATGCTAGGATTCCACTACTCGTCGCCCCATTTTTAGATGATGTGACTGATACAACCTCATCCAAATTCACGATATAAGAGCGATGTACTTTCAAGAAAGTAGAGGGAAGTTGTTCTTCTATACTTTTTAATGTGCCGCTAAATAATGACTGCTTTTGATTGGTGAGAAAAATTTCTACGTAATCGCCGGCGGCTTTGCAATAAGCTACGTCATGAACGGGGATTATTTCAATTTTACCTGCGCTACTCAACTGTAGTGTCGTTGGTGACTTTTGCTGTGCTAACTGATCAACTTTTAATTGCAATTTAACCAATTGCTGCTCTTCTTCTTTTCTGAGTATTTTATCTTTAACCGACTGATTAACTATTTTAATGACAAGAAAAGCCATCATGCCTGTGACGATGTAATAAAAATACATGGAGTTGAATTTACCAAAGGTAAACACTATGGTTAAGCAAAAAACACTATAAGCGATACAATACGAAATAGATTCTCGTGACCGTACTTTCCAGCAACTCAAACCACTTATCACTACACTAAATAATGCTGGCACCAATATAGCGATGACTGACTTGCCATCAAAACCAGGCATCATAAACGACAGGTATATAGTTAGGGGGACGACTAACGCTAACCAAAGGTTTCTTTGTGTCCGAGCAAATTTTTTAATGGTGAATAAAAGAAAACTAAAACCAAAAATTAATGACAATACAACAATAGCGATTAAACGAATATCATGTAATGGGTAACTATAGTTAAAAATAACCCGGCTAATTTCTGTAAATAATTGCCCACTGGCTGCCGCCAACATTAACAAAATAAGAGCGGGAGTTTCTTTATCTTCTGCGCTAAACACCAAGGTAATTAAATAAGTACAACCAAGTAACATGGCGCCTAATAAGCTAAGTAAAATAAGTAAGTCGCGCTTAAAAAACTCACTCGTTTGTCCATATTCCGAAATACCGATAAAATGAATAGGCCTTGAAAGGGTTAGAAAACCATGATGACTTGAAACATGAATAATAACTTCATTCGTTCCCCTATTAAGTAGCCTTGGTGGAATATAAAATTTAGCATCCATATCACCTGAGAACTCTTCATCTTTTAAAAAGCTAGGCGTGCCATTGCTACCTAATCTTTCACCATTTAAAAAAACTTCGCTCGACATTTTAGCAAAAACAAAGAGCGCTGAGGGTTGCTTCCTTTTCAAATAGGCGTCAGTTACTGTTAAATTCGCTTTCAACCATAATTCAACATTTTGTGGGTCGATATCAAACAAAAGACCTTGCTGACATTCTTTTTCGGTAAACGTTGGCTGAGTCTTTTGCTCGGGTTTTGCCGGGCAATAAACAACAGATTGATTGTCAATTGAGATAGTTGCCTGAGCAAAAGCCAATGATTGAACTAAACCATTCAATATAAAAAACACACAAGCTAGGAACAATCTTTTATTCATAGATTTCTCTGTTACCGTTCATCGATTTATCCATACCGCTCGTCATTTTAATCTATAAAATCAGTAGCTTTAAAAGAATAACACATGCGCCATTATCTAGAGTACGTTTAAATGATTGTACTTAAATACACGCAGTCGTAAGGACAATTCATATGCCACATCAGCAGTTACAGAGCACCATACAAAAGTCGTTAATAATACTAACACTATTTATTTCAAACCAGACGCTAGCTGACAATAAAAATGTGCAGACATTTCCTAATGAAAAAGCAATCGTCTTCACCACCATGGATAATAAAACAACCGATGCTTTTGAAGGTTACATCGAAGTACCTGAAAATAGAAATAACAGTAAGAGTCGATTAATTCCTGTTAAATATGTGCGTTTTCCAGCAACAGGTAATAAAAATGGCTCACCAATAATTTACTTATCCGGTGGACCTGGAGGCTCTGGTATTGATACAGCTAAATATCCTAACTTTCGTTTTCCCTTATTTATGGCGTTAAGAGAATTTGGTGATGTAATCGCCTTAGACCAACGAGGTACTGGGGCATCTAAAACAGCAGCTAAATGTGTTTCATCACAAACGTTACCGCTAACAACTAAATTAACCAATAAAAACGTCACTCAGTTATATCAAAAAGCAGCCAATGAGTGTGTCGACTTTTGGCAGAATGAAGATGTTGATATTTTAGGTTATACAACAACACAAAGTGCTTTAGATATAGAGGACTTAAGAAAACATCTACAAGCAAAAAAAGTAAGCTTGTGGGGCATATCTTACGGAAGCCACCTTGCTTTTTCTGCTATGAAAGAGTTAAACGGAAGCATTGATAAAGTCATTATTGCCAGTGCTGAAGGCTTGAATCAAACGGTGAAGTTACCCGCAGAAACTGATGCCTACTTTACTCGACTACAGCAAGCAATAAACACTCAACAGGATGCGAAAAACGCTTACCCAGACATTGTGAAGCTGATGCACAAGGTACACAAGAAATTAGATGAAAATCCCATGGCTGTGAGTATTCCTCAAAAAGATGGCACTGAGATTGATATGTTATTTCAAAAAGTACATTTACAAATTATCGCCTCTTCAATGATTTCAGATCCTCAACGTGGCGTAAAACACTTATTGATGCTGTATAAAACATTAGCTCAAGGCAGTGATGCTGTTTTGATTGAGTTTTTAAAGCGCGGTTATTTTACTAAAGCCCCTATTTCATTTGATGCCATGTCATTTGCTATGGATATTGCCTCGGGTGTAACCGATGAAGGTTGGCATTAGTAACCGAACAAGCAAAAACGTCATTGCTAGGTTTAGCGCTTAATTTTCCAATGCCGCATTTAAATAAAGCAGTAAAAGGCTTGGATTTAGGTGATAGTTTTCGTGAACATCCTATTAGTGATGTGCCTACGCTCTTATTAACAGGTACGTTAGACGGAAGAACCTATATGGGTTCACAGAAGATTGCGACCCAAGGATTATCTAATTTAACTCAAGTGACGATAAAAAATGCCGGGCATAATTTGTTTATGGTGTCGCCACAAGTCACTAATACCATTAAATCATTTTTGAGTGGCAAGGAAATAACAACTAAATCAATTTCAATTGATTTACCTAATTTTTCCCCTAAGAAATAATATTGCTCACAAATAAGATCACATAAGAGTCAGCCGTTTAAAAGGAATATTAAGCAATCGACTACTTAATGATTTTAATGCCCACACTATACGGACAGAGTACACTCTACTCCAACCGTATAATGTTTTACTTAGTAAAGCTACTGTCTGGGTTACCGGAAAAACACGCTAAAACATAAGGGTAATTGTCTGTAATGTAATACCCGTATACACCATTTTTCGTCATTCCGTTACATTCATCTAAATCGCCTAATGCTTCAATATACTCATAATCATCACGGTAAGTCCCGTCGTAAGTACCACCTGGTTCACTTGCTCCCGTTGGGCGACTACCCACTTTTAAACGGTAACTTGATTGTGCTTTACGGATAACCCCTTGGTCGTCAAAATTAGAAGCAAATATCGGAAAACCATCGGCGGCAAAACCTATTACCGGTGAGTCTTGCTCCTGTTCACTGTCAAAGAGTGCTAACGGTGAACCATGGTAATGATACGTGCCATCAGGTTGCGCATGTGCGTTATGTGAGTCAACTGCAAAGCCATTAGCTTCAAACATAGGATCATAACGCCATGGTTGATTCATATCATTACAACCTATCTTGCCATTACCAACACCGTAACAACCTGCAGCTAACAGATCGACTTTTACGCCATTTAGCATGATGGCATTATCGACTTGTAATGAAATACTGGTTGGCTGAAGTGCAATGGTTGGTGAGGTAGTAACCTCAAATAAGTCATTTTGCTCACTTACATCATTGGGAAAAGCGCTTCCGCCATCATTAAAGTCATGATTTGGAATAGCATTGGTTTGAAAAGTACATTTGTCGCCTACTTGTGAAATAATTAAGTTGCCATAAAAGACTGTGCCTTTATTTACGTCATTTACCGTCGAAGTAAATTGTTCAATATAATCAATACAATTTTGGCTTTTATTTACCAAGATCGCATTCGTGATATCGATAGGACTTACTGTTTCGTCTCCAAGGATAAGTGAAGCATAACTTTCTAAATCACTTACCTTTTCCAGTAATTCTGGATCGTTTGTTGGTAACAAATTATCCGCTTCTTCAAAGCCATCTAACAATGAAAAGAGCTGTTGACTGCCACCATCAAGTTCAATCAATTTGTACTCTTGTGAACGGGTTGTCCAACTCGTCACGCCATCCGATTTATAGGCTGTGTAAATATAGTTTCTGTCTAGATTAACCTCTTCCGATAACAGCGCTTTAAAACTATGACTATCATGAATGGTCGTTTCAGTTGCCCCTGCTACATTAGCAATTGTCGCAAACAAGTCAGTCGCAGTAACTAAGGTAGTTTCACGCACATTCATGCGGGAAACACCTTTGCCAGAGACAACAAACGGAGTAGCAACGCCACCTTGATATAAACTACCTTTAGCATGTGATTTACTATAAACTGCGGTGTCGATTACCCCACTTGGTGTGCCATTATCACCGATAAAAATAATCAGCGTATTGTCCCTAGTCTCTTCATTTAATGTACTAATTAAGCGGCCAATTTCTGTATCCATTGCTTCAATTGCCGCCAGATAATATGTGCGTTTATTATCATTTATATCTGAATCGGTACCTGACAGGTTACGCTCGTGTAGTGATTGCGGTGGTAAATGAAAAGGTGAGTGAGGGGCAGAATAAGCTACCCAAGCAAACCAAGGCGTATCTTGTTCACTTATCCAGTTAGCTGCTAAATCAGTAATTTTAGTTGAATGATATTCTGATACGTTTTCTGTGATGCCATTGATGGTTAATGGCCAGTCATAATAGTCGGATAAATTGGATAAATTCCCCGCATAATAATCAACACCAACATCATTTGGATGGCTATCATTTCCGTTTCCACCACCTAAATGCCACTTGCCAAAAACCGCAGACTGATATTGTGCGGTTGCAGCATTACCTTTTAAGTACTGCTGTAAAATTTCGTGTTCTATCGATAAACTTGCAGGAACAGACTCAACGCCACTATTTATGCCGTATTTTCCGGTAATAATAGTACCTCGCGTAGTCGAACAAGCTGGTGTTACCCACATATTATCAAAGGTAATGCCTTGCTGCGCTAACTCATTCAACGTAGGTGTATTGGGTAAATCGTCACTGAAACTATATTGAGCAGAAGCATCAAGCCCCTGATCATCTGAAATAATAAACAATACGTTAGGTGCTTGTACAAGATCAATGGGCGTTTCTACTGGTGAAGTTATTACCTCAGGATCCGGTGTTTCTACAGGGGCGGGCTGTATCGTTTCTTCAGCGATTACCGTCTCGCTATCGCCTCCGCCACCACAGCTTCCTAGCAAACCGATAAGAATAAAAACACATAACATTTTATTAATGTACATCACCAGCCACCTTTAAAGATTATAAATTACCCTACTCGTTTATATATTGAAGTACTCTGAAACTTCAACATATAAACACTATAGCAATGAAATGTGTAAGAAATGAGAAGAGAATCTTATACGTTAAGAGTAGTAGACTAAGTTAGAAATGATCACTTCTAGTTTAAGGGATCTAGGTTAGTGGCATTAATCACAGCGCCAATCATATGCACTTAAAATAGCGGATACATTTTTACTACTGTGATCCTTGTTCGTCACTCTAATCATAGGGATACCTCGTTTATTCAAGGTCATGTGAAAGATATTAGCTTCTTTGAACTTTTGAGATAAGTTTTGCTGACTACACTCATTTTCCAGGTTTATTAGTGAAAGAGACTTTGCCTCTTTTAAGCTATCTTTACGAAGTTGAATTAAACTTTCTTTAAAACTAAAGTGCACTAAAACATAATCCTCCCCCATCTGGTAGTCGTATTGATATGGAATATTATTATTCATTAATTTTGAAATAAATAAGCCATTGGTAAATTGGTCATTGAAACTTTCTACCGAGTAAAACTCAGCCTCATCGCTACAGCTAAGACAAGTTAGTAACAGTAAAAAAAGCAGTGATATTTTCATTATGTATGGCCTAGGTAAAGGAAATAAACTGCTGCTTTGACGGTTCAGCTGCCACTAAAATCGAAAGCTATGTCCTCTAAAAACGATTATGATTAAAGATGAATAGTGATCGATGCCTGAGCTTTTTTGGTCATTTTACTCACCACTAACAGATAAGAATTATCCATCATGCGCTCAATTTCGCCCTCTGGAATTGAGCCATCAAGAATCACGGTATTCCACAGCCTTTTATTCATATGATATCCCGGAATAACTGAGGGGAATATATCTCGTAGCATCACCGCTTCATTTGGGTCACATTTAAGGTTAATCCACCAATCTCTCTTATCCCCATCTCCTTTGCCCATTTTCCCAAGTGCTAAAGTGGCAAACATTTTATTTTTAACTTTGAATACTTTGATGTCATCACCAAAAGGATAATCTACGCATGCTTCAGGTTTACTCAGTAAATATTGTTCTGCTTGTTGGTAGGTCAGATTCGCCATTAAAACTCCCTCTTTATTTGTGTAATGAGTTATTTAGCTGAAAGTTAATATGGTATAACTTTCAGTATCTTATTATTTCTAACTTATCCTAATTTTACCCTAGATGAAATATTAGACCTATAAAAGCGTTCTACTTTTATAGGTCTAATATTGTGAGTATTATATGTGTAGTACGCCAAAACTAAAACGTAGCAACCACGGGAAAACACTAGCGAGCTCAACAAGTATTTTAGCCACAATAAATAGTACACAAAGGCTGGCATTTGCTGAACGTGCTAATGAGGCAAGTGAACACAGGCTTTTACAACTGAGCTCTACGCTGGAAAAGGATCAAAAGACTCATAGTTCGACTAAGGGCCGCCACTTAAAGCGCGAGCAATTAAGATCTCATCAACATAAAGTTAAACAGACATGGCTGTATTGGCTTTTATCAGCCTCTATAACCGACGTTATTCACAAGCTCATAAAGCATTAATAACAAAATAAGCACTTATTATTGAGCTACTATTAACCACTTTTCTAATAGCTGCTTTGACGCTAAACCACTTTTTCCGTGAAAAGTCCCCGCTTCATCAATAAAATAACTCCTAGGCAACTCGCCAAACCAATGAGGATCAATCAAGTAGCGGCTTTGATCCACAAGCCCCTCGCTAAAATGTAAGTTTGTTTGAGAGGCTAAATTAAAGTGCGCAAGTATTTTATCTCGCTGTTGCTCACTTTCTTCATAGGTATCAACATTAATGATGACAATAGCCAGTTCGCGCTGTTGTTGCTGTAAGCTTTGTACTATCGCTAACTCTTTCATGCAAGGAGGACAATCAACAGACCAAAGCAATGTTAGCCATTTTTTCCCTTGATAATTTTTCTTTATGTCTTTATATATCGCAGAGTCAAAAGCTTGAGAGTTAATGTGCTTTGATTTGGCTTCTACTTTAGATTCTGACGTAAAATCTGATTTAAAAATCCCTTGCTCTGTAGAATTTACTTGCCCAGTAAATAACAATATGAATACAAGAAAAGATTTACCTATTAAGTTATTCATAGCTGACTTAACCAATGACCTTGGCCAAAGCGTTGCCAAGAGACATAACGCTTGCCTTGGTTATGCAAAACAAAGGCTCTATCGGCGCCACTTTGTGCAGTAGACAGCATTGTTGCAGCAGTGAAAGTTAGACCATTATCATCAGAGGATTGATGCCAAAGTTGGTGCTCTTTTCCTGTAAACTGCGTCCAAACAATATCAACTGTGCCATTATTTTCACCCATGTGAGGGTGGGCAGCTTGTGCTGCTTGCTCGCCGACACTTAACGGGGTTGTTAAGGTTTTACCTGCATCATCAGAGTGAGCATAAAAAATACCTTTACCTTTATCCCCCTGATTAAACCAAACAAGATGGTAACGATTGTTATCGTCTATTGATAATGCCCCACCCTGATGTGGGCAACCATTAATCTGCCAATGATCATAACTCACTTGATAAGGAGAGTTTTGTTCATTAACAGTCGTTATCGCGAACTCACGAATATTGTCACCATAAATGTGTCGCCATAAAATAGCTAAATTACCGTTATTGTTTGTGTCAATCGCTAAGCGACAACAAACACAGGTGCCGTTAACGATTTCTTTATTTACCAAAACTTGCTGAGACTTATCTAAATTACCTGATTCAGTCAAATTTCCCGTAGCCATAAATATGGCTGAGCCTTGCCCTCTTTTGTTCGGTTTTTTCAAACGTCCATCTAACCAAACAATGCTGACATTGCCTTGTTCATCTACCAGCATTTCGTTAAAGCTATGCCCTGTTAGTAAGTCATCATCATTCACCGTAATCGGCATTGAGAAGGTTTTGCCATAATCTTTCGAATAACTAAATCGAATATCGGCTGTGTATTTTTGTTCACGTGGCATAGCCCATGATAAATAAACACCTTTAGCTTTATCAAAAGCTATTTTAGGCCTATTCTCATTACGCGCTGAAATTTTCTCATCGGGAATGGAGATTCGTTTGGCCGAAGAAAAGCTAACACCGCCATCATTTGAAAGTTGATAGTAGAGTGCCCTATTTTGACTCCATAAACGCCACAAGTCACCATTAGGAGCAAAAGCTGAGGTTACTGTTTTCCCGCAGCGAACATCTACTTTTTGACAATCTATATTACTGGCTGTTTCGCTGATTTTCATCTTGCTTTGATGCTTATTATGGTCAGCGAACGCACTTGGCATCGCAAGAATAAATACAGCCAGTACTAAACAATTCAATTGTTGAAACTTTTTAACTAACGTCATTTTTATGATGCCCTAATTATTTTATTAATTGCTATAACGCACAAAACTGAATAGCTTGATTCGCTATTCAGTTTTGTTTGGGGTTTACGCTTTAAGTTGTTACCACTGGTAGCTCATACCAATATATGCTGTTCTCGGTGCTCCTGGAGACCAAGAATTTCTGCCGTAGCGGTACTCAGCTCCTTGTACATAAACCTTGTCGGTAAGATTAAGAGCGCGTGCATTAAACGAAAGCTGATCATTAAATTGATAACGTGCTTTTAAATTAATAATGCTGTAACCATCGTCTTTTCGTTCAAGGCCTGTCTCTGGATCAGTGCTGTTTGCATCATCCATCCAATATTCACCAATCGATTGAAGTTCTAATTGGCTAGAAAACCCTTCAAGGTAATTAGGCATATAACGTAAACGCACATTGGCAATATAATCTGGCGCCATGCGCATTTCATTGCCGGCGTAGTTTTCATCTTCATCAAATTCATGTTTGCTTTTGCTGTAAGCAAGACTGATATTTAATTCGTCGTTAATTGCCCACAAGGTTGAAAGCTCAATACCTTTATGAATTACCCTTGTTGCATTAGTTAAATAGCGTAGTCCCAATTCATCGTCATAAACGTTTACTATGCCATCATCCACGTCCATTAAATATATGGCTGCATCAAAAGTAATACTTTCAAAATTACCCTTGTATCCTATTTCAAATGTATCTGAGGTTTCAGGATCAACCCTTTTTAAGTCACCACTGTCTTTAGTCGTTAAATGATATAAGCTTCCTGCAGTAGGTAATCTAAAGCTGTTAGCGTAGCGAAAGTAGGTACTGGTGTTTTCGGTTAAGTGGTAATTTAAACTCGCTTTCGGACTAAGGTGTGAAAAATCATCACTGCGGTTTTCGATACTTATTTTTCCATGCCCTATATCACCATAAATACCTAAATGATTATCGAAATCATATTTTGCATAGTCATAACGAAAACCTAGGGTTAAGTCGAGATCGTCGGTAAGCGAACGTTTATGTTGAAGATAAGGCGAGATACTCATGTAAGTAGTCGTATCATCATAAAATTTTTCGCCTTTGACAAAGGTGTCAGCCCCCCAACCCGTAGTGGTAAAGTCTAGCGGTTGATAGGATAGTTGATCGCCTTCGGTGAGTTCAAAATCTATCCCTAGCGTGGTTTCATTTTCAGCCGAGTGCATAAAGTTTGCTAATGCTAATAAGCCGAGGGTATTAACACTTGATTGTACTCTTGGCATATTCTTATTCCATGTCGCGGTATAATCATTAGTACGGTGACGTAAATAAGGAATGACTGAGTAATAACTGTCAGTATTCATTTGATCCCACTGGGTTGTTAAACGCATATATTGCGTTTTGCGTAATGGGTCACTCGCTAATACTTCATCAGATAACCCTGAATTGGTACGGTCATTTTCAATTTGATCATCGTTTAAACTCCCCGCCATTTCTTGTTCAAGATCTGAAGCGGTAAATGAGGTGATTAAACGTTCTGTAGCTGATATTTCATATTCATGACTTAAGTTTATTTCTGCACGTTGCGAACCCGTGTGATCGCGCCAGCCTTCATTAGTCACATAGGAAGCAGATGCTCTAATCCCTTGGTTATTAGCTATTTTATTACTATGACTAACTTGTACTTTACCGTATTGCTCTTGACCTAAAACCACATCCATTGATGTTTCAGTTTGGTCAGCAACTGGCTGAGTAAGAATATTCACTGTAGCAGCAACAGCACCAGAGCCATATAACGCAGTACCAGCACCTTTTAGTACTTCCATTCTGCCAACATTGGAATTAAAACTAGACCACCAAAGTGCATTGTGGTTGAAAAAAGCGTCTGACTGCAATGGCACATTATCTTGAAGAAACAGATAATAACCACTGGTATTCATCGGCATTCTGATTGAGGTTTTATGCCCCTGGCCACCGGAGAGTTGATCGATTAACACCCCTGAAATACTGTTTAAGGATTCAGCGACATGCTGACCATTATCCATTTGCAGCTCTTCTTTGCTTATACCATGTACTGACATGGCTAAATCGGTATCAAGCGCTTCTTTACGCGTAGCAGTAATGATCATGCATTCGACATCACTTTTGGCTGTGCCGTCGGGCAATATTTCACTTGAAGAGGCATAACTAGCATTAGCGATAATAATCGCGAGAATAGATAAAGGGAAAGTTTTAAGCTTCATAATTAGAGTGTTATTTTGTGTTAATAAATTATCATTATGTTAACAGCTTACATTCGATGTCAGGTGTGTCATATTGTCGCAGAACACCAATTAGCAAGTAGTTATTTTTGATTTAAATCAACCGACTACATAAAACACACAAATAAAAAAGCCAATAAAAAAGCCAATAAAAACCAGAGTATTAATACGTGGTTTCATTGGCTTTTATAAGTTTTTAAATTATTTAAAAAAGCGTGCTCCGCCATTAATGATTCTGAGTAGGAAATACCTTGCTGGCGAAGCACAAGTGGAAACGTTGTTTATCAATGCCTAGAGTCTTATTTTTAAGATATCGTTTACTAAGGATTAAAAAGAATAAGTTGCTTCAATCCAAGCACTCAACCCTTCACTAGGCAAACGTGTCATTACTGGTGTGCCCACTTCTTTGACCCGGTTATAGCCACCTAAGTGATTTTGATATTCTCTATCAAGTAAGTTATCAACACCGCCACGTACTGTGAAGTCGGCAGTAACAAAGTACTCAAGATCAATATTGACTAAACCATAGCCTGACGTGGCCTGCTCTGTATTCGTTTCAGATACATCGTTTTGTGCGGCCACCGCAACTAACGTTAAGTTACCAATGAGATTGTCACTATGATAGGTGAAACTAAATTGACCATTAAGTGGCGCGATACGATATAGGTTGTCATCAATATCACGACGTTCACCCTTTACGTAGCTGGCAATACCTGAAAACTGGAAGTTGTCGCTGATATTGTAATACCAGTTAACATCGGCGCCGTATAGTTTGGCATCAACATTACTAAATTTAAGAGCATTATCATCGCCAGCCATCATTGATGCCATAGAAGAAGCGGCCATATCTTCCATTCCCATTGGTGTGCCTTGAATGTAATTATCAATATTTTGATAAAAAACATGGGGTGCAATCATGAAATCGCTACTTTGCCATGTTAAACCAAGGTCACCTTGATAAGCCGTTTCAGACTCAAGGTTAATATCACCAATATAGGTATGACCATCAGCTAGCCCACCAGTGGCTTCCATAGGTGTCCACAAGTAACGCTCTTGGTATGATGGTGCGCGGCTTTTAATACCTGCACCAATATATAGTGTTAAAGACTCACTGAGCTGAGTTTGGGTACTAAGCGCAATATCAACATTAGTGTCTGATACTTCTCTATCGGCATTATTAAAGTCATCTTCAAGATCGCTCATTAAAGCACCCATGTTAGGCATATCACCCATGCCTGAGTTCATGTCACCCATAGGCATGTTCATTGCCATATTACCACTGACTTCATCTGCATTAGACTGAGCATGTTTTAATCGTACACCCAACTGGATAGTTGTTTGGCGATATGTATTTTGCCACTCGGTAAAAAAGGCAATACGGTCATCTGTGACGTTATTAAAGTTAACAACCTCAAACATATCGTTACTTGGATTAGTAATAACAGAGTCGTGCGTTGCTAGGTAGCCATCAAGTCCAAAACTAAGTTCGCCGAAACTAAACTCACGATTTAGTACGAATTTGAAATCTGTTGTGTCTGCGAGTGCGGTATTGCGACGTTTTTTCTCTGGATTATGAGCTCGCATTAAGAAGTTAGTCATACCGTGATCTACATCTAGGTAGCCTAACGACCATTCTCCTTGCCACTCCCCCATAAGAAAGTTACCATCTAAGTTGATTCGCTGACTTTCAATATATTCAATATCCATAGGTAACGCTGGCGTGCCTGAATCGGTAGTTTTGGTGTAGTGATAACTTAAACCTATGGTATTACTTTCAACTGAGTGGCGAATATCAAAACCTGCTTGAGTTTTGTCAAAATCAGTAGGCATTATTACAGTACCGTCACCACTTTCTTGACTATCACCCGCTTGAGTATTGCCATAAAGCAGCAAGGCAACATCACCTTTAGCTAGGTTAGTCACACCTGAAAGTGTACTAGCACTATTGTTACTACGATAGCCTGCTTGTAAATCACCGCTAACTTGAGCTGTTTCAGAATCAATCACTTCTGCTTTACGCATTTTAATATCTATTGCACCGCCTAGCGTATTCATACCTGCAGAAACGGGGGCAATGCCACGATAAACAGTCATTGAATCAACAATAAGAGGGGTTGAATAGCTTAATGGAGTATCCATTGCATTGGGACCTGCGCCAATAATTGGATGACCATCTAATGAGGTCGCAACTCTATCACCAAATAAACCACGGTATTGTGCAATACCGGTAATAGGACCATTGCTGTTAATATTTGCGCCAGGCACAGAGGCGAGCCAATTGGCTAAATCTGCTTCCGTGGTCTTACCTTGGGCGTAACTTTGATTATCTTCTAGAGTATTATGACGCTGATTTGAAATGGTGATAACTTCGATGTCTTTGATTGCACCTTGAGCTGCACTTGCTGAAAAAGGAAGGGCCAAAGTAGGAAGCGCTAATACACCACCACCTAATACAACTAGGTTAACAGCGACAGCAAGAGGTTTAAGCGTAAATTTCATGGGTTATTCACTTACAAGTTATACTAAAAGGAATTCAATTAAGAGAATTGGTATAACGCTATTTTGTAGGTGATTACATTTGAAAACAAAGGGAAACAAGCAATGTGCGACAAAGCGTCGCACTATAAAACTCGCTTATTTGCGCTAGGTCAAATTAGCGAAGTTTTCTAGATAATAATTACTTAAATTATCCCGGCTTTTTTTAGGTGGTTTCTTGCTATAGCGACGCGTGAAGCTTTCATTTTTGCATAACTGTCTCGAGTAAAGTTAAAGGCAAAAAAATGAACACCTTCAGCATTTTCGACAAAACCAACATACCAACCTAACATCGATTTGCTACTTTTATCATCGGCATTCGCTTTTCCCGCACCTGTTTTAGCATAGAGAGAGTAACGAGTATTAGTTTCAACTAACATAACTTCTTTTAGCGTATCAATACTGTTTTTACTTATCGCTAACTGCCCTCGATACATTTTTTGTAAAAAACGAACTTGCTCAATGGCCGATATTTTCAGACTACCATTTAGCCAAAAACTGTCTAAACCAGAAGAGATATCTTTGTTGCCATAATCAAAACTTGATACATAAGATTGCATCGTACCTTGTCCAATATCCGTAGCCATTTGTCGATAAATAGCTACCATGGAGAATTTGAATGCTGTCGCAAGATTGTATTCAGGAAGCTTCCAAACCGATGGCCACCAAGCTTGCACTGGATACTTTTTTTGATCAAAAGTTAACCCTTGTTGTGCATCAGCTATTTGTTTACTGTCCAATGCAATGAGGCTATTGGTGATTTTAAACGTTGAAAAAGGTGACAAACGTTGCTTGGCTCTTTTTTCATTTATCAGTAAAAGTTTTTCGCTTTCCTCTATGTATGATGAAGCCTGAACCACCTTAGTTTCATCAAGAGAGCCTCCCTGCTTATTTGTTTTATCACTGGTTATTTGATTCACTAATTCACTTGTTTTTTCGCTAACCTTTGTACTTAACAAGACAAAGGTACAGTCATTATTACTCGTAAGGCAAAGCTCATTGTCAGCAATTGCATGATGGGTAAAACCACTCAATGCTAGAGCACTGAAAATACAGATAATTCTTTTCACAAAAACCTCTTTATGGGAAAGTAGAACAGGTATATATAAAAGAAAAATCATACGCGCCTTCACTAAAGGAAACAATGACATAAATCAAGCAAGGTGATTTATGAGTGACAAATGAAAATTTAGTGTCACAATGGTAAAATAGGTTATCAACAGGAAGATGGATGAAAGCTTTTTTTACCTTAATTTTTATACTATTAAGTTCAACTGCGTTTGCCACAGAGCAAGCTGAAGAAATATTTGCTCAACTTACCCCCTCCCTTTACCAAATCAAGTTAATTGATAAAGCCAGTGGAGAGAAGTCTTCAATAGGCTCTGGTTTCCAGATAAGTTCCGATGGAATTATTGCGACCAACTATCATGTAATATCAAGTTATGCTCGCCACCCCGAAAAATATCGCATTGAGTATTTAGACTACCAAGGAAAAACCGCTGAGGTGGATTTGATTAGTGTGGATGTCATTAATGACCTTGCGTTAATTAAGCGTCAAGTCGAAGGCGTTATGCCCTTCTTCAAACTGTCAGATAAAAAGCCGATTAAAGGTGAAAAATTATTTGCCTTAGGAAATCCACATGATTTAGGCATGATTGTGGTACCTGGCACTTATAACGGATTAAAAAAAGAATCGTTCAATGAGCGTATCCATTTCACCGGTTCTATTAATTCAGGCATGAGTGGTGGTCCTGTGGTAAATAAGTCTGAAAAAGTGGTTGGCATTAATGTCGCTACGTCAGGTAATCAAATTGGTTTCTTAGTGCCACATGACAAATTGGTGAACCTTTTTAACGACTACAACATAAAAGCGCCAACAGACATAAAAAAACAGATGGCAGAACAATTACACGCTAACCAGAACAAGTTAATGAAAGCGTTAATTAACAGTACTTGGCAAAGTAAAGAGCTCGATGGAAAAGCCCTTATTCCTATTATCGAAGTGCCTTTTATTCGTTGTTGGGGCGACTCGAATTCTGATAAAACTGATGCTCTTATTAAAGCAGCAATTGCCAGTTGCTCTTTAGATGAAAATACTTACCTGTCATCGCATTTTTTTACCGGTAGTATAGAAATTCAGTTTCGCTACATGCAGGCAAGAAATTTAAGTGATAATAAGTTTTATCACTTATACCAACAGCAAATTTCCCGTGCGAGTGCAGGTAACCGAGCAGGAAAAGATGATGTTAGTGAATATCAATGTCACCATGATTTAATTACTCCTGACAGTACCGCCAATACAAGTAAGGAAATTAACAACAAGAGTGTTTTTTGTACTCGTGCTTATAAGGATTTCCCAGGCTTGTTTGATGTTTTGTATTTAGGCGCCAGTGTTGATAAAAATCAGCAAGCATTAGTAAGCCACTTTACTTTAGCTGGCGTTAGCCAAGAAAATGCCATGGCATTCACCGGTAAATTTATGGAGGCGGTGTCATGGAAGTAGATATAGACGTAATTGCAGACGATCAAACGAGCTTAATAAATAAATCGCCTGATTTTACAGTGCCAAGTGATAAGTTATCGATAGATGATGGTGAGATCATTATTGAAGAAATCACCCGTAATCATAAATTATTACATCGCCATAGATTAAAGCAAAGTGAAGTATCTATTGGTCGAAACTACCAAAATGATATCATTTTAACTGACCCACATATTTGTCCTCAGCATTTATCAATAAGCTTTGCGCAGGGGACTTGGCGTATAAATGATAATGATTCTATCAATGGCACGGTATTAGAAAATAACAATGCCGAAAAGCAAGATGCCCATCAGCAAATAATTCATGATGGCGATGTTATTATTTTAGGTAAGAGCCAATTAAGAATACTCTTTAAAAGCCACCGAGTTGCCGACACTATTGCCTTCAGCCCTTTTGAGTCCCTAATCGACTTTATTCGTAGTCCTATTGCAGTGCTTACCAGTATTGCACTGTTTATGCTTATTGCTGCAAACATTACCTATTTGAATCAACCTACCGAAGCAAATATAAGTCAGCTATTTGTTGGCGCTTTTAGCAAAAGTTTGTTATTTGCATTATGGCCCGCTGGCGTTGCATTAGTTTCGCACCTGACTAAGCATGACCCCCGCATATTAGCTCAACTAGGTATAAGCTTTACCTTTTTTATTCTAATGTGGTTAACTGATTTGTTAGAAGAAATTATTGCTTTTAACTCGGCCAGTAATTCACTGCTAGGTATATTGATTACACTACTGACTATTGGTTTGGCATTTAGCTTATTTTGGCTTAATAGCTATATCGGTTTTCATGTCAGTGCAAAGCGAAGAATTGCCGTCGCATTCAGTATCACTACTTTATTATTTGGTGGTAGTTATTTATTACAATACAGTCAGAAACCAGAGTTTAACCCTCACCCTCGATATAATGCGACCATCATGGCGCCCAGCTATTTAATTGCTCCGAGCAACAACGTAGAGACTTTTATTAAAGAGAGTAATACCTTATTCGAGCAAGCCAGTAAAGATGCTCAAAAAGAGTAAAGTTGAGTGTAAAAAAAAGGCTTGTTTTCTAATGAAAACAAGCCTTTTTTGTTTATTCTGTTCAGGAAATGATATTGGTTATCATCCTGAGCTGAATACTTATACCAATTTGATTAAATTTCTTCCCTAGTCAGAGCTACATTGGTGAGCTTAGAATAAATAACATTTGCTAAACATAGTCACTCTATATTTAGTTAATTTTATGAAATTATCAGTTTACCAATGAGCTCCCAAGGGCGAGTACCTAATAAAAGGTAAAGGCTTCTATGCAGCGTTATTGATTTTGACAAGGACGCTACACGGATGGTGTTCTTAGAGAATGCAGGAGCTTATTCTCCTGAATAACCATTCTCATCAATCAATGCCTTGCCTTTAAGCCTTTTAATTCTCGCTGAGTGGGAAAGAAC
>CAJXYE010000051.1 GCA_913063325.1 uncultured Colwellia sp.
TAATTATCCTCAATGCATTATATTGAGATCTGATCGCGACTTAAGTTAAAAGTTCAATTTATAATGATCTTGCCGTGGCCTTTGGATACATTAGCGTAGAAAAATTATCAATAATTTTTCTAATACGTTATCATCTATCCCTTGATAAAGTGTAACCTTATAAGGTAATTAACCTTGTACGTTCAGCATGATAAACGGTTATGACTTCAGAGGAATATTATGGCTACGAAGCATGGCGAGAGTTTTATCTCGATTGATGGTGATATAATTACAGTGAAAGCTATAGGCGCGTTTAACCTAGAAGGTATTGTTAAAGTAATTACAGAGCTAGAATTAATAATTGACAGCTTTTGTCAAAAAGAGTTTAAATTACTGTTCGATTATTCACAAACAGATGGAGGAACTCCTGAAGTTTTTGACAAAATTAATGAATGCAATGTCTGGTTAAATAGTCAGAATATGGTCGCTAAAGCTATAATCATAAATTCTCCGACAAATTTGGCTATTTTAGAAAGTAGAACTCCAGCAAGAAATTCTCAAAATACCAAACAATTTAATGATAAAGCAAGTGCAATTGCCTGGCTAAAATTGCAGTCATAACAAGAAAATAACAAGGACACTAACAATTTGCTGCGTTCCTCTTCGTTTCACATTTTAGCCAAACATTACTTAGCCTGTTATTTGGGCGTTACCGATACAACATCTAATCCAAATTAACATTTAATCCCACATTCCTAACATCAGAAATGTGGTAAAAGGGAATGTTAAACTTATTTTTGAATGAGGTGTAACCTCTTTTTAAATATTGCTCATCTACTCTAAATGAACTTCAGCCTAAAATTTATATTAATAAAAATTATCACTTAATTCTGTGGCAATAAAATCAAAGACTCTACGAACCCTTAGGCTGGTTCTCAGCTCTTGATGACAAACCAACCAAACAGGTAGTGTCATTACTGGGCCTAAATGTTCATATGCGCGGACTAAATTAGGCTCTTTATCGCCCATTTGTTCAGGAAAGAAAATCACACCTTGGCCTTCTTTACATAGTTCTAGCTGTAATAACTGGAAAGATGTAATAAGCGAAAAATTTTGTTTTGATAACTTCCAGCCTTGTTTATTGAGTACATCGGTTAGCGAGTTACTCCGGTCAAAGCCGATGATTTGTATATCGTGGAGTTCTGAGAAATTTGTTATTGAGGGGAGTTTATCCAAGTATTGCTGCGTACCGTAAAGCCAAATAACTTCTTCACCTACTTTTTTAGCAATCAAATCATTTTGCTTTGGGTGAAAACTTCGAATGGCTATATCAGCTTCGCGCCGTTTGAGATCGCTAGGTTCATTGGTTACTACTACTTCGATATCAATACCGGGTTCTTCTCGTCGTAATTTTGCAATTATTTTAGGTAACATATAAGCCGCGGTTAATTCACCTGCAGAAATTACAACCGAGCCTTCTATTTGTTGAGACTGACCCGTGGCTGCTAATGAAAATTCCAAGGCGGCATCACCCATTCTACGGGCATGTTCTAACAACTCTAAACCACTGCTGGTTAACACTAGCCGTTGTCCCACTCGTTCAAATAACGTAATACAGAGTTCTGTCTCAAGTGCGCTAACTTGCCGGCTTAATGTTGGTTGTGTCAAACCTAGCGCTTTAGCTGCAGCAGAGAGAGTGCCTTCTTCAGCAGTCACTAAAAATGCACGAATGTGATTCCAATCGAAATTTACTGATTTCCAAGTCATGCGTATATGTATACCTAAGATGCAATAAACCTAGTATATATTTCATTAATGTATAGGTAAAGTATCATGCAATGAAGTGATTATTGGAGAGTAAACTATGACTACACTTGTTGTCGGCGCAAGTGGCGCTACCGGTAGGTTATTGGTTGAGCAGCTACTTGCTCAAGGTGAAAAGGTAAAAATTATCGTTCGGTCAATTGAGGCATTACCTGATGTGATAACACAAAATGATCAGTTAATGATCACTGAGTCTAACTTGTTGGATATGACTGAGGCCGAATTAAAAGAGCATGTTACAGGCTGTCGTGCAGTCGTTTCATGCCTTGGCCACAACTTAAATTTTAAGGGCATGTTTGGTCATCCTCGCCGTTTAGTTACTGGGGCGGTTCAACGTTTATGCCAGGCGATTGAAGCAACAGCACCAAACAGTACAAATACTCCCGTTAAATTTATTTTAATGAATACTACGGGTAATCAAAATACGCAGGCGGGTGAAAAAGTATCAACTGCACAAGGTATTGTTGTTGGCTTGATCCGGTTGTTATTGCCACCACATGCCGACAATGAAGACGCGGCGGGATATTTACAATCACGTTTTGGCCTCCATCATAAGATGATTGAATGGGTGGCGGTTCGTCCAGACAGTTTGATAGATGAAGATAATGTCACAGAATATGAAGCTCATGAGTCACCTATACGTAGTGCCATTTTTGATTCAGGTAAAACTAGCCGCATCAACGTTGCACACTTCATGTCACAGTTGGTCATTGATACCGGTACATGGCATAAATGGAAAACCCAAATGCCTGTGATTTATAATCATTAGATTTTATAGATTAAATAGCTTTCGGCCTTATCTTTTCGAATAGGGTAACTAACCAAGGGCGATTGACTAACACACTAAATGGATGGAAATAAATTATGAAAATGAATTACTTTGTTTTAGGCACCAATAATATGCAATCAGCGGTTCAGTTTTACGATGAATTATTTGAGGGCAGTAAAATCAATAAAATGCATGCAGAAGGTCGCATGACTTTATGGACAGGAGACGATTTTATGTTTGCATTAGCAGAGCCTTTTGACGGTGAAGAGGCGACTGCAGGTAACGGCACTATGATTGGATTCAATTTAGGTTCTTCATCTGAAGTAGAGCGCTTATACAATAAGGCTTTGGGCATTGGTGGACTTGATGAAGGATCACCAAGGATCCGTTCAGGAAAATTCTCTGCGTATGTAAGAGATTTAGATAAAAATAAACTCTGTTTTTTTGAATAAAAGTTTCTTAATTGATACCTGGAAAAGTCTTTAATGCCAGTGTAGACACATAAGTGAACTTGAGCTGTTTGAGATAAAAGAGCATAAGACCAATAGCTCTTTTATCTCACCGGGTAATCTAGCGTTATTATCGGCACTCCAGCCAATTTTTTTATAGCTTATTTTATCTTGAAATAATGCTGTTTTGAATGCGTTATCTAATGATAATTTTCCCGCACCAAAGAGCACTACTTGTAATAGTCATAAGCCCCATATAACGTGCGAATACAGTGCCGCTGGCTCTGATAAACTAACTACCGCAACGACATTAACCACTGTTAAGCCTAAGGCACTAAAGCGGCTCGCTATACCGCATCCGCACTTATCCACATTAATGTCAGCGTTGCATAAGCAGCCTGAAAAGCATTGGACAGTTGAGTTGAGTTGATGGCTGAGAAAGCTTTGATGTCGCGAGAAAAATTTGCTGCATTGTTTAAATAAACTGTTGGTCAAGCGCCCAGTGATTATTTGACAGATTTGCGTATTGCCATCGCACAAGGTTTATTGAAAAAGGATAAACCGGTTAGCTTAGTGGCTAATGAAGTGGGCTATGAGCATGGCTCAGCATTGGCTAGAGTATTTAGGAAAAAAACGGGATTATTGCCAAAGGAGTGGTTAATGAAATTTAGGAAGTAGCGGTAAAAATCTTGTCGTCGTTTATAATAGGAGACACTTTCCGAACCTTAATTTTAATACTGAACTTGATTAATATTATGTCAAAATCACTATAAAGTAGACTCAATTAGTTGAAATTACTCAATATTAACCGTACTTTAAAATAGAGTTATGACATGAATACCCTTATTATAAATCGTTAAAATAATTGCACACTAATTGGTGGAATCGCGTTAAATGCATTGGTTTTTCTCTTTGGTAGGCATGCACGGCATGCAAAGGCCATATTGGGCCAGTGAATTGCGGCATAATATGTACTAAGTCACCTGATTTTATTAGCGGCTTGGCGACATTATCAGGCAACAATACTATGCCAAGATGGCGAAGCGACATTGATAGTGCACTGGGGAAGTTATTTACTTTAGAAAATTGATTTAACTCAATGATTATCTTTTCTTTAGTCGTAATATCATAAACAGGCATTTTTTGTTTTTGCCAACTGGTAGATATCCATTTTAACTGAGCTAAATCGGTTAATTTAATAGGCGTGATATTTTTGTTTAAATACAAGGGGCTGGCACAAAAAATTTCAGTTATTGTGCCAATAGGTAAAGCTCGATAACTACTGTCCGGTAACTCTCCTGCGTGAATAGCTACATCGAGGTTGTTCTCTACTAAGTCTAAGCTACTATCACTGACAATGATCTCAGGCTCAATGCCCGGATATTCTAAACATAACTGTTCAATGGCGGGCATGACGACATTGCATTCTAAAGAATGTGGCAAAGTAACAGCGAAGCGTCCCCTCGGATTTTCTTCGGCATTGGCAATATCCTTAAAAAGTAAATCAACCTGATCTTTTAATACCTGACATCGTGATAATAACTTATTCCCTAACGCCGTTGTAGATACGCCTCTCGTGGTGCGATTTAAAATACGAATATCCATGTCAGCTTCAAGCGCTTTAATTTTCTGACTAACGGCTGATTTGGAAATGCCTAGCTGCTTTGCTGCACCAGTAAAAGATGCTTGTTTTACCACTTCAGCAAAGACCATTAATCTAGATAGTTGTTTTAAGTTGTCCATATTTTCTAAACAGTAAGTTCGTAATGTGGTTATTGTTCAGTATTTGTGTGATGTATACAATGATTTTATCAACTTAGTCACAAGGATTAAGTAAATTATAGCGATACCTGATATTAAATCTCGATAGCTATTTACTACTAAATAAACGTAGAGGATTAAAAATGACTGCATATATTATTGTTGGCTTAACGCCAAAAGATACTGAAAAATTACAGCAATATGGTGCCAATGTAGCATCGACTCTTGCTAAATATTCAGGTGAAGTTTTAGTGAAAGGGCCTGTAGAGCAACTGCATGGTAAATTTGAGCATAAAGCTCAGGTTATTTTGATGTTTCCTACACGGGAACATGCCCATAATTGGTATCGCAGTGAAGAGTATCAGGAACTTATTTCAACAAGGGACCAAGGCATGGACTCTCAGTTTCAACTAATAGGCTAAGCTCAATTTAACTATAAATTTATTTATTTTGACATTATAACTACTAACAGGAAATACCGACATGAGTTTTACCTTACACACCCAAGAATCTGCTCCTGCAGCGAGTAAAGAGTTATTAGATGAATCATTGAAATCGTGGGGCATGATTCCGAATTTACATGCCGTTATGGCTGAATCCCCTAACGTGTTAAAAGCCTATAAATTACTACATGATTTGTTTCAAGATACCAGTTTTAATAATGAAGAACTTACGGTAGTTTGGCAAACCATTAACGTTGAAAATAAATGTTCATACTGTGTTCCAGCACATACAGGCATTGCCAAAATGATGAATGTTGATGATGCAATTATTGATGCTCTGCGTGAGGGCAGGGAATTACCGGATAGCAAGTTACAGGTATTACATGAGACTACGCTTGCTTTGCTTCGTGATAGAGGCCGACCTGATAAAGAAACTCTTGCTGCTTTCTATCAAGCGGGTTATGAAAACTGCCAATTATTAGAAATAGTCTTGGGGATTTCTCAAAAAGTGATGAGTAACTACATCAATCATTTAGCTGATACGCCACTTGATAAAGCGTTTGAAGCGTTCACTTAGTCAAAATAATTAAAACTGTGATTAACCATGGTACTTTAGAGTACCTTCATCTGGTACCTCTTATATTAGGGCACCAACCTAGCTACCTAGGTTGGTGCCCTACTTTCCAGCAACGCTGAATAAACATTATTGTAAATAATAAGGTTAATCAAAGCTCAGCTTTTCTAGAAATCACGTTTGAAAAGGCTTTTATCAGAGGTTCTTTCCCTACCTGTCGGTGAGATATTAACGCTATATTACGTTGATATTTATTTCCTGATATCGGTAATACCTTGATGTTATCAGCCATATCTTCTAATCCGTTCCATAGAGGCATTAAAGATACGCCCATCTCCTGCCTAACCATAAGCACGATAGATTCCAAAGCATCAATTTCGCATATGGATTTAACATGGATATTATTATCAATTAAATAAGCGTCAGCTATTGCTCCCCCCCAGGAATTACGGTCATATTGAATATAAGGTTTGGCTAATAAAGATTCATGTAAGCCAAGTTTATTATTTACGCTACAAATTAAAGCAAGTTGCTCAGAATAAAGATGTGTCAGTTTTAAAAATTTTGGACAACTAAATGGCGGAGTGACTATGATGATAACATCGACTTTTTTTGCTATGAGTTGCTTATATAAATGAGCCGACGTGCCTGGAAATATTTGCAGGTTCAGGTTGGGCGTACTTATTGCTAACGATTGAATGGCACTGGGGATTAATCCCGTAAGCACGGTAGAAATAGCACCTACCTTCAATTCCCCTGTTAAGCCAGTATCATCTAAGTCACTGTGCAGTGCCTCGACTTCTGAGATTAAACGTTTTAATCTAGGTAATACCTTTAAGCATTCTGATGTGGGTTTCGCAGTATGTCCTGCACGACTGAGTAACTGGCACCCCAAAGATATTTCTAAAGCCTTTATTCTTTGACTGACAGCGGCAGGTGTTAACATCTGATTTCTGGCGGCAGCAGCGATAGAACCTGTATCAACAACTTCTATTAAGCTTGAAAAAAAACGAATGTCCAAAACAATCTCTAATGATGAGGGCAAGTGTAAGATAGTATTAGTTTTGATGAATGATTGCTATTTTATACCAATAATATCTAAATTAATTGGGATTATTCATGGAAAATACTATTTTTCATTTAGCACTAAATGTTAGTAATTTGAAAAAAGCATGTGATTTTTACGGTGAACTATTGGGAGCGAAACAAGGACGAAGCACAGAAACTTGGGTTGACTTTAATTTTTTTGGACATCAATTATCCTTACATCTTGGCTTGCCATTAACCTCAGCATATACAGGGAAAGTAGATGGTACTGCGGTACCTATGCCACATTTTGGTATGATATTGCCATTAAATATGTGGAAACATATGGCGGAAAAATTAATGAAGAAAGACATTAAATTTATCATACCGCCAAGGCAACGCTTTAAAAGTAGCTCTGGGGAGCAATATACTATGTTCTTTATTGACCCTTTTGGTAACCCAATAGAGTTTAAAAGTTTTTTAGACATTAATGAGGTTTTTACTCCATGAAAATTATCGTATTCATAAGCGAACTTGAATCTGAACTTCAGGATCAATGGCTAACTTCGATTAAAAAGCAGTTAATCAATGAAACGATATTACTGCCTCATCAGGTTAGTGAGTCCCAAGTTAAGAGTATCGACATAGCCATTGTTGCCAACCCAAAACCAAAAGATTTAGACAAATATCCGAATTTAGTTTGGATTCAAAGTCTATGGGCAGGGGTGGAGCAATTAATTAGCGCAGTACTTAAAAAACCGATAAAACTGGTTCGCTTAGTCGATCCTCAACTAGGTCAAACAATGGCTGAGTCGGTGCTTGCTTGGACCTTATATTTACAGCGAAATATGCCGGAGTATGCTCGACAACAAGCAGGAAAACAGTGGAAGCAATTACCTTGCATCTCGTCAAAAGAACTCCGAGTGAGTGTATTAGGGGCAGGGGCCCTCAGTTTGGCGTCTTTAAATGCCCTGAGTAAATTAGAATACCAACTGAGTTGTTGGAGCAGAACGCCAAAACAGCTTAATGGCATTAAGAGTTACTCCGACTTTAATGGTTTACAAGCAATGCTAAGAAAAACGGATATTTTGATAAACTTATTGCCACTAACACCGCAGACTCATCATCTTCTTGATAAAGAATTATTAAGCGAGCTGCCAAAAGGCTCAAAGTTAATTAATTTCTCACGTGGTGCCGTGATTGATACCAAAGCCTTGTTAGAATTATTAGACATAGGTCATTTATCTCACGCGGTATTAGATGTCTTTGAACAAGAGCCTTTAGCATCGTCAGATCCCATTTGGTCGAACCCTAAGATAACCGTATTACCACATATATCAGCGCCAACTAATATGCACACGGCATCTGAAGTTGTTGCTAATAATATCAGAACCTATCGTGAGCATGACGTTATTCCTAAATCTGTAGATATAAAAGTGGGATATTAAGACCAAAATTAGCTTATCTCAGTTATCAAAACCGCAATACGAAAACATTATGCGCGGCCTGCCTATTTATAAGTGGCCCACTTTCACTAATATAACGGTTTCTTGTTCTACATAAGGAAAGTGCTCGCTTAGATGTGGGCTACGGATCCAAGAACCCTGCGGGTAGCGCCCATGCTCATCTATGAACTCGCCACTAATGACAAATATCTCTTCACCACCAAAATGTTTGTGTGGCTGAAATCGCTCGCCTTTAGGCCACTTAACTAGTGCTGTCGATTCACCTTGGTAGCTATGCAATGGCATAACCATTAAGTTGCCCATACCCTGTGACCAGTTTGTATTTTTTGTATCGATGACAACATGTTCATTATCACCTGGCTGAAATTGATGAAGTTTGACTAATAATATACAACCTTCTTTACTAAAAGGTGCATGGCGATAACCTTCAGGGTTTCTAAAATAGCTACCTGCATGATAATCACCGGTATGATCAGAAAAGGTGCCCGATAATACTAGGATCTCTTCGCCTAGCGGATGGTCATGTTCATTAAAGCTAGCCCCAGCTTCAAACTTTACTAAGCTGGTTGCATGACCTCTTTCAGCGTCTTCTCTGGCTAACGGTTTACGCCATACACCCGACTTAGGGCTTGCTACCCAAGGTTGTTTATGAGTATTAATGAATACTTGTTTATTGAAGTTCATATTGAGCATTGGTTTTCCTTAAATATCATTTACTACCATTGAATTCTTATTAATAAGGCTTCATAAAGTAACTATATATTACCGTTTATAAAATACTCCACCAAGTACGCACAATCTGGTTGGGTAAGCACTTTAAGGTACATCTTCATGAATAATAAAGGTATTAAATTTTCAAGAACGTCAGCCCCTGAAAAATCAGCTCGCATGGTTGAAACTATTGTCGGCTGTAAATGGTCACTGACCGTTTATAACTTACTTAATAATGACATAAATCGACCAGGAGAAATGGTAAAAAGTGTCGAAGGCTTAACCACTAAGGTATTAAATACCTGCTTAAAGCGAAATATAGAGTTTGGTATTCTTGAGCGTGAAACCTTTAATGAAATTCCACCTCGTGTTGAATATAAGGTAACAGCGTTTGGTGATAAATTTATTAACATATTGACCGAATTAGAAAAACTTCAAGCAGACATAGATGACAGTAATTTATAACCTTAACTTATAACCGTAAAATTATAAATTCATCGGTTAATTTTAAATTTAAAATATATTTTCCTTATTATTCAGTAGGCTATACCAATAAGTGCCTAGCTTACTAAATTGTACCTACTGTTCTTAGTCATTATATCTCCTTATCATTTAGTGGTATTTATTTCACTTTATAAATGATCAACAGGAGAAGAATAATGAATTTTACTTATCAAGGAAAAGCACTAATTATTGGCGGCTCAAGCGGTATGGGCTTAGCAACAGCAGAGTTATTAGTTAAGAATAATGTTGAAGTTGTTATTGTTGGTCGCAAAGCTGAGAAGCTTGAACACGCATTAATAGTGCTAAATAAAATAGGAAAAGCATCAGCTATTCAGGCAGATCTTTATCAAGCAGCAGACTTACAAAAATTACTCACCTATATTGCTCAAGAGGATGTTCAGTTAAATTATTTAGTGAACGCCGCGGGATATTTCAGTCCTAAAGAATTTTTAGCACATAATGCTGATGATTATAATACCTATATGGACTTGAACAAGGCGACATTTTTCATTGCTCAAGCCACTGCTGAGAACATGAAGAAACAAGGTGGTGGTAACATTGTCAATATAGGTTCAATGTGGGCACAACAAGCAATTAAAGCGACACCATCTTCAGCTTATTCTATGGCTAAGGCTGGTCTTCATGCGTTAACTCAACATATGGCAATGGAGCTAGCTGAGCATAAAATTAGGGTTAATGCCGTATCACCAGCGGTAGTGAAAACGCCTATTTATCATTCTTTTATTGAACCAACAGAATTAGATGAAACGCTAGCTGGATTTAATGAGTTTCACCCTGTTGGCAGAATAGGAACCGTTGAAGATATTGCTAATACGGTTAGTTTTTTATTATCTGCAGATACTTCTTAGGTGACAGGGGCTATTTGGGATATCGATGGTGGTGTGATGGCGGGGCGCAATTAAGTAGGACTAGGTAGTGAGATAGGTGTAAAACGCCTAGTGACTAAGTGATTGATAATCATCGCATGACTCGCTGTTTTACACACTATTCTTTATTTTGCTTTTGTTCATACATGGCTCTATCTGCAAAACCAATTAAATCCTCTAATGTTTCACCGTGGGTTTTCCAAACCGCGAGGCCAAAAGATACTGAGCTAGGTGTTTTTTGGGCTATGTTATATTCAGCAATACTCATTGCTAGTCGTTGCGACAACTTTGTGACGTGATTTATCGAGAATACATTAGTGAGTACAATGATAAACTCATCTCCTCCCCACCTTGCCAAAATATCTTCTGCTCTCAACTCTTTTAAAAGCGCTTGTGCGGTATTTTTTATTACCAGATCGCCATATTGATGACCTTTCTGGTCGTTGAGTAATTTTAACTTATCTATATCGACAATCATCACTGCGTAAAGGTAATCGTGATTGATACGTTGATGGATAACGCGATTAAATGCTTCATAAAAACCAAAGCGGTTATGTGTATTGGTGAGTTGATCTAATTGAGCCTGCTGCTTATAAAGCGCCATATTCTCTACTTGATGATCTTTGTCCTCAAAAAACATAATCACGCCATGACTTTTATTATTACAATCAATATTGGCAAAGGAGGTTTTACAGGTTTTGTGTTGACTGACTTTAGTTCGAATGACTATTTCTTTAACGTAGTTACTTTTTCTATTTGACATGACATCTAACAATATTATTCGTAGCTCATTAGACATTAAGCCATCGATTAGACCTAAAGTCTGCTCGAGGCTTTCAAGCCCAAATGAATTAAGCATAAACCACTGAGAAAATGCGCTATTGACGTGAAGTAATTTACAGTCAATATCAAATATTGCCACAGGGATAGGCATGACATTTAGAACACTTCTAGACAAGGAAATTGGTTTATTAACTCGATGGCTTAAATTAAACAAGGGAATAGCAACGCGTTAATAAAGTGAGAACCATGACTATTTTGACCTATGATAAAGGGTTGTTTAAAAGGTGTTTTATTGATAATTTGAGGGTGAAATACCAGTCCAGCTTTTAAATGCTCTAGAAAAGCTCGATGGTGAGTTAAAACCTAATTTATAAGTTATTTGCGTTAAGCTCAGCTTGTTTTCTCTTAACAGTGTTTGAGCATATTTTACCTTCTTCATTTTTAACAAGGTACTGAAGTCAGTATTGAAGCGCTTTAATTGTCGTTGTAAGGTTTTTACACTGACATGCATCTGGTCAGCGACAAAGATGATGTTTAGGTTGTTTGAAGTAATATTTTCGACAATCAAACGCTCAATATCAGAAAGCACTTTAAATTCTGACTTTGATAAATTGTTATCTATAAAAGGTTCTAATCCGATAGAGTGAGTTGAGAATATATTTGTTGTGGCTAAAGCATCGTTGTTAAAGACAAGAATATATTCAGCTTTGTCATTATAAAGGACCGGACAATCAAAGATGTTTTCTAAACATTGCCTTTTACTTTTTATATCTATAATGACATTAGAAATAATGTCGCTATTAAAAGGAAACATTTGATTTATCATTTTATGTACTATACAAAGACCAATTTCCAATGTGGTTCTATGTAGGCTAAATAATTCTATACGTGATGAAATGACTAACGTGGTGTAGTCTGACTCAACTGTCGTGACGACTTTAATCAATTCATGCATTTTTTCACTAGCAAAGATAATTTTTTCTAGTAAGTCGCTTACTGTTTTAGCATCAGCGATGATCACGCCGGTATAACGTAAAAAATGAAGTTGAAAAACCTGAGCAATAGAGATAGGTAGCGTATCTAAGCCGTTATACATATCGATGCTATCGTAAAGTCTTACCACGACTTCTTTATGAATATAATTTAATTCATGTAAAGTTGTTACCTCAATACCTACTGATGCCAATAGATCATCGGCGGGTAAGTTTTGTGCTTTTAAAGCAATATAAATAAGTCGAATCCAACTGCCATCTACGCGCTGTTTTGTCGCAGAACTATATTCTTCCAGATAGCTGAGTTTAGAATTTAGATTATGATCCGATTGCATAGACTTCCAATGTAAGTTTATCTCATATAACTTACGAATTAGTATTCAATAAATTATTAATTATGTTAGCGCTTCCTATGTACTTAGTTAATCATAGGCTTTTATTGACAGTTAGCATTAACTCATGACGACTTTATTTAAACAATTAAGGTCATACTCACTAAATATTCGTATGATTTTATCCAAATTAAACGCGACGATATGTTTATTGAGCTGTGAATAATAGCAATAGCCCGCTACTACTCAATAATGACTCAAGTAAAAGAGCACAATACCGTTTACTTTTTGCACGTTTCGCTGAATGCCTATTCCAGCGATACCGGTACCAATAATGGGAGCTTCTGTCGTGGTTCTTATATTAATTATGCGGTTAATGCTAAACGAAATAACTCATTTTGCTGTTGTGCCAAAAAGTTAATAATGTCATCAGATTCATATAACCATTGGGTGTAACCTTCAGGTTGTTCAATACGTAAACAAGGGGCTTGTTTTTTATGATCCCCATGTGTCTAATCATCCTTATTAATTAGGTCAAATGATAAAAAAGCGCTGCAGTAAAATTGGGTTCTTGCAGCGCAAAGGAAACTTATATCATCTTAGTTATAGCTATTTTTAGTTATTTTTTTTCATAAATTTAAGGATATGCTTAGCAATAACATCGCCGTCTTCTTCTAAAGCAAAGTGACCTGTGTCTAAGATATTAAAGTCTAAGTTTTTCAAATCACGTTTGTATGGATGTGCACCTTCTTCAGGGAATATATAGTCGCCTTTACCCCACATTAACAATGTTGCTGGCTGATGTTTTCTAAAGTAAGCTTGCCATTCGGGATAAAGTGCTGGATTAGTACCATAAGAGTAAAAAAGTTCTAGCTGAATTTCTTTATTACCAGGGCGATCTAGTTTAGCTTGATCAACAATCCAATTATCAGGGCTAATGGCTGCTTTATTTCGAGTACCATTAGTATATTGCCACTCCGTCGCACCAATAGTTAACAGGCTATCTTTAAGTACTTTAGCATTGGCTGGCGTTTTATCTTTCCAGTAGGCTTTAATTGGCTGCCAAAAATCACGTAAACCTTCATCGTAGGCATTACCATTTTGTATGATCAGACCTTGAACTCGCTCAGGGTGAGCCGCAGCAATTCTAAAACCGATAGGTGCGCCGTAATCCATAACATACATGGTGTATTCTTCTGCGCCGACTTTTGCCAAAAAAGCATCAGTAATTTTGGCTAAGTTATCAAAGCTGTATTCAAATTCATTAAGGGCTGGCATAGAGCTGTTACCAAAGCCGGGATAATCAGGAGCAATAACATGATACTCCTCTGCCAATTTAGGAATTAAGTCACGGTACATGTGTGACGAGGTGGGGAAGCCATGTAATAACACAATCGTTTTTTTGTGTTCGCTACCGGCTTCACGATAAAAAATGTCTTGGTTTTGTACTTTAATGGTTTTATGTAAAGTTTGTGCTGCCTCTACGTGGTTAATTGAGCTGAAACCTAGCAGTAATATTCCTGCAGTTGCTATTAATGTGGTTAACTTATTCATGGTATTTTCCTTTATTTGTCGTTGTAAGTGCTATTTTTATAAATTATTGGCTAATAAGCCGCATTGTTCTTTTTCGAGTAACTCAGTAAAACCACCCACTGAAATGTCTTCTATAAATATCTGTGGGTATGTCCTGTCTGTTGTTCTGGTCTGTAACTGTTTTATGTACTTCGGGTTTTCATAAACATCGTATTCAACAAAGTCCAAGCCCTTACTGGTTAATAACCGTTTAGCGTGAGTACAATAACCACAGCCTGGTCGGGTATATATTTCTATCATCACTATTTACCACTCCGTGTTAACTTCTCTATAACCTGTTTTGGTGTTGATGAAGCTATTATGCGTTTCAATATACTATTGATAAATAGGGTTGATGTTGAATCATTGTCAACGTAATATTGATAATGTGAGGGGGAAATAATTATTTAGCGGACGAGTGATGGATACCATAGACGGGTTAAAAACGGTGGTGGCAGTGGTTGAAACAAATTCATTCACCGCGGCAAGTGACCGACTTGGCATATCAAAAGCCTTAGTCAGTAAGTATGTGGGAGAGGTAGAGAAGCAGTTAGGTATCCGCCTCTTTAATCGCACAACACGTCAGTTGGCATTAACTGACTCAGGCCGACGTTATTATGAGCAAGCGATTACCTTATTAGAGCAATTTTCTGCCATGGTAGATAAGGTTACTGGTGAACAAACAACGCCACGTGGTTTGTTAAGAATTAGCGCACCAGTCACCTTCGGTGAGATGAAGTTAGCGCCACTATTACCTAAGTTAATTGCTTTATATCCAGAGTTAACCGTTGAATTAATTCTAACTAATGGCGCGATTGACATGCTTGAAGAGGGCATTGATGTGCGTTTACGCATTGGCGGTGTTGATGACTCCAACATGATAGCAAGGCACTTAACTAATTTTCCTTTAGTGTTGTCAGCATCATCGAACTATGTTCAGCAGCACGGTTTACCGACAACGCCTGAGCAGCTTGAAAAACACCGCTGTATTATTGATAGTAATTTTAGAATTGGTAAACAATGGCCATTTATTTCGCCAAACGGACAAGCAGAAACCATTAATGTGCAGTCTGCGCTGGCAGTAAACAGCCCGCAGGCCGTTCGAGAAATAGCCATTGCTGATGGTGGCATTGCCATGACACCTAACTTTATTGTTGAAGATGCACTTGTTGATGGCCGATTGTTACCGGTATTGCCAGAATATACGACCTTAGAGTTTGGTCTTTTTGCTATTTACCCACACCGTAAATATGTGGCTAAAAAAGTGCGTTGTTTTATCGATTTTGTTGTAGAGGAACTCTCTAAATAATAGGGTATCAAGAACTCACTAGACATAACATTTTCAGTTTTATGGTAACCCTGCGAGTAAGCACAGGGTTACTGATAGCCTAGTTATCAGTATGGGCTGATAACGGTATTGCTAGTCTAGTTATTGCAATAGAGATAACGCTTGTCAACCACTACAGTGAGTATCATTTTAATAATGAATACTGTTTATTCGTCGCTTCTGTTACTTTAGAACTATACCCGTTCCACTTGAAGAGGCAGGATTCAGCTGGAATTATAAACGCCTTTAGGCAAGGCATTGATTGAAGAGTATGGTTACTCCCTTGTCGAAATCAATAACGTAGCATAAAGCGTTTATAAACCAGCCCTTTGGGGGAAGCCTGAGCAAACCATACTCGTCGTTACATTTTTTTTTAAGGGAGTGACCCTTAACAAAAAAATGTGCCTTGATTATGACCCGCTCAGGTTTCCTGAAACGAGCATCTTCAAGTGGAACGGGTATAACAAAAAAATAATGTGTCAATTTAAGGATAAACCTCCCATGACAGATAGCGCATCTAACTCAGAAAAAACACCCGAAGAAAAATTAGAAACTGCACCTGAAATAACGCGAGAAACACCAGAACAGCACCTTAAACTCGCTTTTATAAAAAATACCAAAGTGATTGGGGGGGTGATGATCATTATTGGTCTGCTAGCTATTTTGGTGCCTAATTTTATTGGTTTGGCTTTTAATACTTTTGTTGGTGGGATTTTCTTACTGGCATCAACTGCACTGGCTTTTAATGCTTGGCATAACAAGACAAAAAACATGTCTTTATGGTTTAGGCCTTTTGTTTTAGCAGCATTAGCGATAATTATTTTTACTCACCCAGCCATCATTCTTGGCGTGTTAGGTTTATTAATTGCCATTTATTTTTTAATTAGTGGTTTTAGTTCTATGGTACTTGCTTTTGAACTGCAATCATCGGCTAAAGTATTTAGCCTTGTAAATGGTGCTATGTCCTTTGTATTAGGTGTCGTTGTGCTTACTAACTGGCCTTTTGCTAGTGCTTGGATTATTGGCCTTATTATTGGTGTTAGTTTTATTTTTGATGGCATTGCGTTATTAACAATTGCTAACCAAGTAAAGAAAACCCAAGAGAAGTTAGTTAACTAACTATTCCAATAGCTATTTTAATCAAGTAAAAGCCAGCTATATGCTGGCTATTTTATTTCGGAAAAACTTGCAGAGGACACTACAGCACATATTGTTACTGCTTTAGGGCTAATCATCTGGTGTTAAATGTCAGGAACATCATCAAAAACAAACTTTGCATTGCGTTTACTCTTATACCAACCCTTTTTACTTTTTCCTTTGCTTGAAGCCCATTGCAAAATATCAGGGTAGCCATTAGATAAATCTACACGCTCTTTCGTATGATGCCATTTGGATGGAACAAGCATAGCCCAAGGTAAATTCCCCTCCGTTTGATAATACCTATCTTCTGTTTTATCTGAGTCATCTTGTCCTCGACCAAACTTTCTTCTAGAGGCCTTTTTCGAAGGAAAATATCCAGGAAAGTGCACTTCGATATGTTCGCCAGTATCCAAGACTCTCGAAATAAAGCTATTGTATGGTGCTGTTCCCAAAGTTTGAGAAGATATAGGGTAATTGAAGTTAATAGTCAGGGTATAAAGGTTGCCATTAATCTTAGGGCTACCGGAAAAAGTATTAGACATCTTGTATCCTGCTGGTGGTGGTAAGGCATCTTCTATTTTAGCTATTATGATAAATAGGGATTGATTACCATCTGCCACTGGTGTTATCTCTGTTGTAACGCCTTTTAACTTCATGGTTACTTGGCCAATATTACTAATTGGCGTGTTAATCATTAATCGTAAGGAGTTATCATAAATGGCACCGCGAGCCGTAGGTAATATTTTAAACACAATACGGCTAACCAAGCCATTTACTTTATTTTCTTCAACGTTGTAATCAAACACCGCATCATTAAAGTCGTAGTCGCCTTTTATTGGCCACTCATCTTCAAATGCCATAGTGCCAAATTGGCTGCTAGCAGGCGAGTATGAGGTACTTGTGGTCTCTATAATCGGCGTATCATTCTTATCTAAGGGCAAGGTTTCATAAACGTTTACTTCGTTGCCATCACTAAAACCGTCATTATCACTATCTGCATTGAAAGGGTCGGTATTAAATAAATTAAGCTCTTCATTATCTGTTAAGCCATCGCCGTCGCTATCTGCGAGCGTTGGGTCGGTATTGGTTTGTAAAAGCTCTTGTTGATCGGTTAAACCATCATTGTCTGAATCAACTAAGGAGGGCTCTGTGTTAGTTACCATGACTTCTTCATAGTCACTTGAGCCATCGCCATCGGTATCAACCATAATAGGATCTGAATTATAAAGCACCACTTCGTCCAGATCAGATAAGCCATCATTATCACTATCCGCTAGCAGCGGGTTTGATTGATAAATCATAACTTCTTCTTTATCGGTTAAGCCATCGCCATCGCTATCACTTAGGTTTGGATCAGTACCTAAAATATTAATTTCATCCCAGTCATTCAAATCATCATTGTCACTATCAATTTCTGCTGAGTCATAAGCTAGCTGAGTTTGTGTTTCGGTTAGTACTTGCTCTCTGACTGATGGGCTAGTATCACGATTTAGATAATAGAGATAACTAACTCCCTCCGTGTCGTTTGTCACACTTTTGTTATGGGCACCAATGGCTATATAATCTTGGTCAATAGCTATCGCATGGCCAAAATTATCCAACTGCTTGGCATCATCAGCCTCAAACTTAAAGACTTCCGTCCAAACATCGCCTTTATTTTGAAATAAGTAAGTTGCTCCTTTAGCGCTACTGTTCTTTTCGGCGCCGATAAGTAAGTAATCCCCTGATATAGCAACACTCGAACCAAAGTTATCACCTTGTTGCGCGTCACTTGCTAGTAACTTTGCTTGGCTGTTCCATAACTTATCCGATCTTTTATAGATATAGACAGCACCACTTTTTTTATGCTTTTTAATTAGCGGGTTGTTTTCAGACTTTGCTCCTATAACCGCGTAGTTTTTTGAAATTGCCACACTGGTGGCAAAGTTGGCGCTTTTAGTAATATCGCCACCTTTTAAACTAGCTTGTAGACTCCAAAGTCCTTCTTCACGTTTATAAATATATCCAGTACCTTCATGGGCACGACCATGGTCATCGTCCCCTATGATGAGGTACTCACCGGATAACATCAGCGAAGCGCCAAAATTTGCACTTTTAAAAGATGAAATTGGCGTGATAACTTTATCTTCAATCCAGCCAGACGTTGTACTTTTGAAAATATGGACAGCACCGGCTTTATTTGCTGAAAATCCGGGTGCGCCAATCGCTATATAGCTTTCCGAGATACTAAGGGTACTGGCGAATTTATCATTAGAAGATGCGTTTGGACTGATTAATTCAGCTTGTGGTAACCATGCACCACCTTGACGTTGATAAATATAGGCGACACCATGTTGACCATTTTGTTTGTTTTCTGCACTGATAACTAGTAACTCACCAGATATTGAAACGGCATGGCCAAACTGTTGCACTGTACTGCTTTCGGGGCTAGGGCTTAGACAGTTTAATAGGCTCCAACTTTCACCTGAACGCTGGTAGAGACATGCTTGACCTATATCGCCAGATGAGCCCGGAGCACCAATCACAGCTATATCACCCGAAATAGCGACAGATGAACCCAATTGTTTATACTCTGCTGGAGTTAAATCTAAAGTTATGCCTTGCAGTAAGGGGTCTGCATTGGCAGCAGATATTGATAAGTAAATTAGTATGGTCATTATTGCTATTTTCATCTTATTTACTCCGAAAATGTATGAGTAAGCAGGGCTTCAGAATTGATAGTTAAGGTAATCGCTTTTGAAAAGTTATCATTTCTGACTACCATAAATGACTCAATTAGCATGGGGGCTGTCAACGTGCTCTTATATCTGTTTGATTGGATTATTGTTCCTTGTTCAAGCAGATCTACTGGCGTATTGGGTTTGTCGGCTATTGCTGAATAAATTGAAATTTTTTCTTGGAATTGTGTTGTTGTAAAATGCAAATCAATATTTATTACTCTTAGGGTTTCAAAGCCAAAGCCTTTTTCTACTGTGACACTAACCAAAGAACTTGTTGCTTCTTGCTCTATTTTTGTTTGGTTTTCTATGTTGGTCTGCATGGTGTTTTCTACTAGCGCAGGTGTTGGAGTAGCCTCAGTCTGAGTAACTACTTTTTGTTCTTCTTCATCTGAATTACCACAGGCATAAATAAGTGGCGTGAGCATAAAAAGAAGCACTGAAATTCGTTTATATTGAGATCGCCTCATGTTTACTCCTTAAATTAAGCTTAATAAAACAAACTCCCTTCATTGTTATAACAAAGGTTAAAGCGCTTAAGTTTATTTGAATATTAAGTAGTAGAGCAAAGTGCATACCATGATGAATACCCTGTTTCTTTTTGTATAGATAGTAGGGAGTTAGTATGTTTTGGGTAACAGTTAAGGGTTCTCTTAATTGTTATTATCATCAGTATGCGGCTAATTTTTCATTATGGTTTGCATTTTACGAATTACATTTAGATGAATAACATCAAACTTGCCTCAATACCCGCAAGCGGCTTGGCCCGATATCTTATAAAAGGGTGAGTCCAGCAAAGAGTCCTATCTGTAGCATTCAAAAAACTAGTCACTTGGTAAAGAAAACTGAGCTACATAACTAGCCGGTAATAAAAGTTAAAACCCGATACAAGTCGCTTTGTATCGGGTTTTCTTTATTTATTAACTATAAAAACGAAAAGCATATTAATACTGATGTAAAGCGTAACCGCCTTTCAAATGTCCGACATTTTCAAAACCTAATCGGCCTAACGCTTGGGCTGCTAATTGAGAGCGACTACCACTACGACAGACTAAGACTAATGCTTGTTTTTTATTTTGTTGCTGCTCTTGTACAAATTGCACTAGTCGAGTTAAAGGTACATTGTAGGTGAATTTTTCATCGTGTTGCAGTGCATATTCGTGTGGTTCACGAATATCAATCAACTTCATTGTGCTCGACTTCTTTACAGCCTCGGCTAAGCTGACGCTGTTATATTCACGTACGATAACCTTCTGGCAAGCACCATTTAAAGCACCACACATTATTTCACTACCTGATTCGTCGATAATATTTTTATCCATAACACATTTTTGCACTGAGAATTTTTCGATGCTTATCTCGCTATTGATAACTTGACGAAGTAGTGAGTTACGCTTCATTTCCGTAGCTATACACGTGGTAAATTCGTTGTGGTAATCATGACTTGGGCAAATAAGACTATCTTTGCCGATAAGCGTTGCTAATAACTGCAAGCTTTCATACATTGCTGGCGCACTACTCGTTGAAAAGTTGGTTCGTCCTAGACTGTCCATTAAAATTAGATCACCACAAAAAGCGTAGTGTACTTGGAGTTGAGGTGATGATTTTGTTACGGGTTCGCACAATAACAAGCTGATGCTGTCATCGGTATGTCCAGGCGTTACTACTTTAACTAACCACTTATCACCTAAAGTTAGGTACTGATATTCTTGACCAGCAATACTTGTTGTTTGCGTCTTAACAGGCCAGCCAAGAGAGTCTGATTGTTGCTCCGCCAAATGCTCTTTTACCATACTCGTACGACAAGACTCATGATCTGCATGGCCATGGGTATCTATCACGGCGACTAAATTAAGTCCTTGGCAAGTGAGTAAGGTGTGTAGACGATCTGTCACTTCTTGCAAGGGGTCAATAAGCAGTGCAGATTGAGTTTTTTTGTCGACAAATAACCAACTACAACTGCCGCCAACTTTAAACTGTACCAGACCATCTAGTTCTATTTTATCACTAATGCTATTTGTGCCTTCGGTATGTGTTGCAATTGTCAAACAGCTTTGAACTAGTGCTTGTGACGCTGAGACTATTCGGCTACAGGCAGTATCAATTTCAGTTTGAGTCATTGCCGGGCCAAACGACATTCTGATTGCTGATTCACTTTGACATGCAGGAAGTCCCATGGCATCGAGCACAAAACTACGGGTCACTTTAGAACTACAAGCTGAACCCGAACTAACACGTACATTGGCAGCGTCGAACAAATCCATTATCTCTTTAGAGCTAAATCCAGGGATAGCAAAATTAATGGTGGTTGCCACTGAATTTTCAAAACTATGATTGAACACGATATTAGGGAAAGCTTGCGTTAATGCAGAGACAATCTGCTGGCGAAATAAATGTAAGGTTTCTATGGGAGCAAAGCTAGATTCACTTTCACCTAACAGCATACTAAATATGACACTTAGGGCAGCTAAACCAGGTAAGTTCTCGGTGCCAGATCGCAGACCACTCTCCTGACCTCCGCCGGCGATAATTGGGGTAAAGGGCGCGTTTTCTTTAACGTACATAAAACCAATGCCTTTAGGGGCATATAGTTTGTGACCACTAAAAGGGGCATAGTCAATACTTGTGTTCGCTAAGTCTAGGCTTGTTTTACCTAACGCTTGCACACAATCTACCATCCAGGCTGTAGTTGGGTTATTAGCGCGTATAGTTTGGTCCAATAAGTTTAAGTCTTGGTAAACGCCAGTTTCATTGTTAACTGCCATGGTACAAATCATCAAAGCATTCGGCACTTCTTTGGCAATGAAGTCCATATCAAGTTGACCCATTTTATCAACGGGAATGGCTTTTATTGTCGCATTTATGTCGAGGATCTCGTTCCAATGCTTGAGTGATTCGGGTACTGCTTTATGCTCTGTTGCACCGTATAAAATAGAATAGCTTTTAGTGGTATCAAGTGTTTTTTTAGCATGGAGTAATGCAGACAAAATAGCGGTTTGAATACCTTCGGTTGCGCCACTGGTAAATATAATTTTTCCGTCACCAGCACCAACAATATTTTTTGCTTGTTGACGAGTTTTGTCTACTATTTGCTTGGCTTGAAGCCCGGTAACATGACTACTACTAGGATTACCAAAAAGTGTTTCCATCGTTGATAACGCTGCCGTGGCGGCTTGTGGTAAAACTTGAGTAGTGGCATTAGCGTCGAGGTAAATTAAACTAAGTGGCTGTGCTGTATTTTTAGTTAATCGGGTCATGAAGTTCTCTCAAGTTATGTTGTTAATGTTTACTGATAAGGTCAGTCATTAACAATGCTGTACATAAGTTAATTATTTCATGCTGTTGTCGGTTTTGTTTTGCGTATTACCGGTGCAAATGGTGTGGGACTAGTTTTTAATTCCCTAAAGTTGTTAATAATTGAAATTTTAATTCAAGTATTGACGTTATGTACGGATTTAAATCTATAAAAAGACTTAACTGAGAAATAACCGTTTGATTAAGGACTGGTGTGTCGATATTAAGGCTTACCATTTCTTTACTTTGGCTAGATATTTTGTGACCAGTGGAAGCTTATCAGTAAGTGAACAGACGTTAATTAATATAGGATATTGCTAGTTTTGATCAAAACTTATCGAGAATATCTCCGATATGAAAGCTGACGTTCACTCATTAATTTCTATGACTTCTCTGTGCGCAAAGCGGAAGTTAGCTTCAAAATATTTGCGATATATTTTCTAATGAATTGACTGTGTCATATTACTGATAAGTCTCAGTAATAAACCCAAATCAATCTTTCTAAATCCTAACTAATTGATATTGTTTGAAATAGCCTTTAATTCTATGTTGGATATTACTGAGACTTCTCAGTAATATCCAAGACCTAACAAAAATAAAATATTATTAGTTTATAAGGTACTGAAAATATGGGATATTAATACGAATTAAATTAAAGTTATGGGACGGACATTACTGAGAAGTCTCCATAATAAGCGTTATACGTTCATCCAGCTCTGCATTTTTGAATAGCTGCTAGAACTGATTCGGAGGACTCTCTATAAATGGCATATGTTACATACAGTCCTAGCAAGAGTGTTTTTTTTGCCAACTGTTATAAAGATTATTTTCTAGATTCAGATATCTCTGAGTATGATGAATATAGTATTTCTCAATCAAATACAAATATTTTGAATGTATTTATAGAGCAAAGGTTAATAGCTACAGTTTGTGAACTCGATATCGATATGCATGAGCTTTCAATCACAAAAAAACAATTAGGAAATTTACGATGGGGTTGGTTAGTCCAGCGCCCTAATGAAAATCAATTGCTAACTTTTGATTCAAACAATAACCTTATTTTAGAAAATAGAGTCGTCGCAAAATTTAGTGGAAATTATAATATGAATCTACTTCTTCTGATCTGGAAGCTCATAAAAGGTGAAAGGCCACTAAAGAATAATTTAAAATTAGAGTTTGATGAAACCGTAATTGAGCCGTCTTTCGCTTTTTGCCTACTGTTTAAAGAGCTCTGTCGTAGGTGTAATTCATAGTAAAAATTAAAATTGTTCGTTAAAAAACGTATAACAAAGCCTTAAAGTCGGATTCGTAACAGTTGGCTCGGTTCCGCTTCACATTTTAGCCAACTATTATTTGCTTCTTAGTGAGGCGTTAGGTGTATAAAGTTGATGCGTTATCGTATTTACAAAGTTTTTAGTGTAGTTCTTGTACTTTCAATACTGTTCACTGCCGTTTTTACGCCCAATATTTCTGGATATGAAGGTTTTTTAGCGGCAGTTTTTATTTCTTTGACCGTATTGTTTTGTCCAATTTATTGTCTATATGCATATAATATTGGAGAAATTATGGTATACAATATCACGGTTAAAAGGTGTGAATCACCTCTAGGTTTTTGGGCTGCGGTTGCAATGTATTTAATTCTATCAATAGTGTTTCTATTTATGTTGTTTATGTTGTTTATGCAGCCATACACCTAACAAAGCGTTTTAGAACGGACTGATAATTGCAGGTTTCGAGTTTACTACTAATTATGTTAAATATTACTTACTACCCTAATCGTGAAAAAAAGAGCTCTAATGATCTTTATTTTGAAACAGACTTTAGTTTTAGTTACGAGGCTGTTGTTGCACAATCAGGAGGGAATATCGAAATCCGTGAAAATGGTATTTTAGTAGGTACTGTTAATGGAACTCAAATACAAATAAAGGATAAGATCATAAAGCAAAAACGATTGGGGATTTTCGGTTGGGCTTGGCTGATTTCTGAATCTCCCGAAGTTTTGTTACACCCAAAAAATGATGAGTACTACATAAATGAAAGCGTTGTCGCAAAAGTAACTATGTTGGCAGCGTTAACTAGTAATTCATTATCTACATTTTCATCATTATTTAGTGGCGTAACACCGAATTCAGAAGTTCATATTAAGTTAAACTTTAATGAAAAGGAAATATTCCCTTTGTTGGCTTTTAGTTTGTTGTTAGTCGATGTAAGTAGATCTCGTCATGGCATTTAGAGTGTAAAATAGTTATAAGTCATTCAAAAGGACAAAAAACAGTTGGTTTTTGCTCCTTCGTCCCTTATTTTAGCCAACAATTTTTTGCCTCTTAGTGGGGCGTTAGTTGCCTATTTCAGCTATAGAGTAGATTCGATGAAAACAATTACTTTTGTTGATTATAAAAAACGTTCTAATTTAGATATACCTAAAAATTTTCCAGTGAGACTCTGTGAGCCAGAATACCTTTCGGGTGACTTACCTGAGAACTTTTTTGCTTGTCGGTCTGGGTGGGGGAATAAATTATATTTCTTTCTGTGCGGTGACCAAATAGGTTACCTTCATGGTAGCGTTATAAAAGAAATTAACAATCAAGTTGTAATACATGAATATAATAACGGTTATTCAGAGTACAGTGGCTCTTTTGATGGAAAATTAAGATTAAAAGGTAACCTTCTGCTTAAAAATGACAAAGAAGTTGGTTCTATTTCATTTAGTGATGGAATTTTTAATTGGATTATTAAGTGTTTATTATTGCGTACATTTGCAAAAAGAGAGCGCGAAACTGTAATTCATTTTGATGATTCTGAAATATCATCATTCATTGCAATTTCTTTGTTTTTTTCACATAGTTACTTTTTAAACTGATGGGTTAAAAGGCAATTAACAAGTCACTCAAAAGGACAAATAACAGTTGGCTAGCACTCGTTCCTCATACATTTTAGCCAACAATTACCAGCCGCTTAACGTGGCGTTACCTATACAAAAATTCTAATCCGAATCAACGCTACAGGTTAAATGCTAATGTCTTAAATGTGGCAGCTACTGCCCTTTGAACCGTCCGATACATGAAATTTAAGTTTTACTTTAGAAATTCTATTTTTCAAAAATATTCTAACGACAAGTTGGTGCCTTCCTGACATTATCCTCAAATATTTTGCTATATATTTTCTAATGAATTATTTTAAGCATGTGTTACGAAGCCACCTTAGTATCAGTCCTTAACTTTGAAACATCCCTTGTAATAGACTGATTTTATTGCTCTTAATTGCATCTACTCTTATTTCTATTACTGAGTATTCTTCGTATCTCAATGTTTTTGAAAAAAACTTAACTCATCCACTTTCTAATGCATTGAAACTATGGGATATTGTCGGCATTATATTTTAATTGTGTGGCTAGCTGATACTGAGAAGTACAGACAATAAGCGTTATAAGGCCTTTAAGGAAAGTGGATGACCGAACAATTTTGTCCAATATGCAAAGGAAGTGTTAAACCTCAACCTAGATACCCGTCATATATCTGTGAACAATGTTTAGCTGACGGTATTGAAGTTAATGGTCAAATAGTTCCAAAATCAAAAATTGATGTTTATTCAAATTTGTCTGTTAATTGCAAAGTACAAGGCGTAAGTTGTGTTGCACAAGAAGCTCGTTTTGGCGGTACGGTGGTACAGGCCATATAACAAGGGTTTTCAAGTCGGACAAATTACAGTTGCCTTTTTGTTCGTGCCTCACTTATTTTAGCCAACTGCAATTTGCCGCTTAAAACGGCGTTATCAATACAAAATCTAATCCAAATGTACTATTTCATATAAATGGCTAATGTCAGCAATGTGGTAATAGTTAGCCTTTTAATAGCGGCGATCAAAGTCACTAACATAGCGAAAGAGGAAGATTTATGATCATTTCTGCTAACATTGCTAACATTGCTAACATCGCTCACACATAAAAGTTAGCACTTAGATCTAACTAGGCTAAACCTGCTAGATTAGATACTTTGTCAGAAAGTAGCAGGCTAATAAGGTATGCTAAACGCTAATTTAATAAGGAGGATTACGAATGAATATGGATTTAGTCAAGGCCATTTTTTATGCGGGCTTGCCAGTACAAACATTCACGTTTCTAATGGTGTATTATGCCTATCACAAGGGCTACCTTAGCTATGATGTTAATATTCGTGATGTTTTCAAAGATAAAAAGAATCCCGATAGAAAACTATCAAAAACCAATAAAAAAAACTTATTGTTTTTGCATTCTAAATGGATAACTTTTGGTGGTGGATTTTATGGTCTACTTTCACTATTAACCTTTATTTATATCGAATTAGAGCAAACTGTGCAGTTTTTAATGCATGCCACGGGGTTGCAATCATTTATTAATTTACTCAGCTTTAATGCCATTCTAGGTATGATCATTGAATCTTTTATTAATATGATCAAAGCATTGTTATGGTTTAGTTATTGGCCTGATGTGTTTGAAATGCAGAACATTGCCACTTGGTTCATTACAACCTATATCGGCTATCGCTTTGGTGCTCATTTAGCGCAACGATATGTTTTACATCTTGAAAAATCATCAAAATAAATTTGCCTAACAAACCGATTGGTTAAAGTCTGAACTTCCCCCTCATTTATTCAATGAGCATTTTCGGACTTTATCTTTAAAAGAATAAATAGTCATTTAAACCAATAACAATGAGTGCTAACTTTCTTTTGTCCAATATTGACTCTGCTCTATTTAAAGTCGCTAATTTATCGCAGCGCAATAATCCGATAGTTACTCAATGTTCAGGCGTTTATGCTTATCAAAAGTTAAATTATTTTCAGATTTAGCTAATCATTGATGTATTAAGGATTACGTGTGAATTATCAAATAACGCCAATACGAAACGATTTTTTAATTAAGGTAAGACAAGCTGGAATTGATGATCAAAATCAGCCAGTAGTCACTACGGTGGCAAAAGGCGGAGAGCCGTGCAGAGATGTATTACGACGAGCGAATGTAGGCGAAGAATTAATATTAGCGAGTTATTGTCCTTTTTCAAAAGCAGGTCCTTATAAAGAATATGGTGCTGTTTTTGTGTTGGCTAATCAAGCTAACGAATCTGTTAATTATGATAAATTCCCACTATCGACTGACTCTATCAATGATTACTTTGGCGAAATACTTGTTTTAAGGGCGTATGATGAAAAAGAGTCCATCTTTGATGCACGCATAGTGACTCCTGCCAATGCAGAGCAAACGATTGGTGAGTTTTTTCAACAAGCTCAGGTTGATTTTATCATCGCTAGATTTGCTGCTTATGGTTGTTATAGTTTGAGACTTGATAGAAAGTAACGGCGTTTAATTAAGGGAATTTATTATGGTTAATGAAGTCTATTCTACGGCAATATTAGCGCGAGATGACGCATTCGACTTTCAATTTTATTATGGGGTTAAAACCACAAGAATATTTTGTAATGTCTCGTGTAAAAGCAAAGCGCCGCTGATAGATAACATCATTATTTTCGACAATATTTCTTCAGCTCAGGCTGAGGGATATCGAGCCTGTAAACGTTGCCAACCGGACAAAAATTCTCAGCAAGATAGTGGCTTAATCAAACTTATTCATGCTTGTCGAAAAATTGAGCTGCATACAGAGGGATCGATAACAGCGCTGCAATTAGCAGAGTCGATTGGTATCAATCAATTTCAGATTAACCGACTTTTTAAAAAATACTTGGGTGTTACTCCAAAAAGTTATATCGATCAAAGTCAGTTAACTGCACTGAAGAAAAACTTGCGAGAAACTGATAATGTTAGCCACGCTATATACCAGTCAGGTATTGAGTCCAGCTCTGTCATTTATGGTCGAATGAATAGTCATTTAGGTATGACTCCTAGAAAGTATCTGCAAGGGGGATCCGGGGTGAAAATATCTTATGCGATTGGCCTGACAAGCTTAGGTCTAGTATTGATTGCGGCAACAGACAAAGGGGTATCCTTTTTACAATTTGGTGATAGCAAACATCAGTTACTGGCTCAGCTTATTGCTGAATACCCAAATGCTGAAATTACCTTAATGCCGGATGAAAACGAAAAGAAATTGCATCATTGGTTAGATCTGCTCAACTTATATTTAACGGGTTGTTCTAATCAATTAAATTTACCCTTAGATGTGCGAGCAACTGCATTTCAAAAAAAGGTATGGGACTTTTTAAGAAGCATTCCTTATGGCGAAGTGATGTCTTACGGCGAAATAGCGAAAGCTATTAATGCGCCTAAAGCTTATCGAGCTGTTGCTAATGCTTGTGCAGGTAATAATGTCGCACTGGTTATTCCATGTCACCGGGTAATACGTGGTGACGGTGCGTTAGGCAGATACCGTTGGGGAGATAATCGAAAACGCGAGCTACTAGACATAGAGAAGAATAAAAATAAAACAATAAGATAAGAAGGTACGGAGGATAAATAGGCACTTAATTGAAATTATATACTTACAGTGTATCTAAAGTTTATAAATAAAAATATATTGCTATACTGATATTCGAAGTAAATAAATTAAAAAACTGGAGCTAACAATGGATGTACAACTTCTAGTAACGCAGACCGATTCTTGCTTGCCTAACCTTAAGCGAAAACTCGACGATGTAGGGATAGATTATAGTGTTGCCTATATTGAAGATAACGCGACTTTAGTCGAATCCAATCATATCCGTCATTCCCCTAATATTCTTATTAACGGTAGTTTAATATTTAGATCTCACCCGACTATCGAGGAGCTGAAAATATTCTTTCTGGGTTAATCAGATGATATTACAGCTCGCATTACGCACATAGCCTTGTCTATGAAAGCTACCCTCATTAGTTCATACCCTAAAGATAATGAAATAATTGCGGCTTTACTATTTAGGAAACCGCAAGTTTCATACTGGCTTTATGGGCAAGTTTAGCTGACTACTCTTTATTAAAAATTAGGGTACGTGTGAAGCTCCTTTACAAATTAGCATGCGGACCAAACACTTCGTAATATATATTGGCCTCAGTTACACCTAAATCCAGAAGCTGTTGCTTGGCAAACTGCATGAATGGGATAGGGCCACAAAGATAAAAGTCACCTTGTGAAATAGGTAAATCCACCTTGGTTAAATCCATCATTCCATGATGAATATGTGCTTGTTCATTTTCTTCATCACGATACCAGATAACTTGCTGCCAATTATTATCTTTAATAATACTCGTTGTTCTTGAAGCAAATGAATGTTGTGCACTGTTTTCACAGGCATGTAAATATTGCACTGAATTATCATACCCTTGCTGTGCTAATGTTTCTAACATAGCTTGCATAGGTGTAATGCCGACTCCGGCCGAGAGTAATACCACAGGGGCTTGTCGGTCAGTAAAGAAAAAATCACCTGCTGGCGCGTATAATTCAATCTCATCGCCACTATGTATCTCATCATGTAAATAATTAGAGACGATACCTGGAACTTCCCCCACTTCACGCTTGACAGAAATTCGATAGGTTTCGTTATTAGCCTTATCAGATAAAGAGTATTGACGTATTTCTTTAAAGTCTCTATTTGGATCTCGCACTTCAACCCCTAAATACTGTCCAGCCTCAAACCCTATGACCGGCTTGTCATCTACAGGCATAAAAATAAAACTGGTGATTAGCTCAGATTCAACTTTTTTATCTACCACAGTAAATGTCCTAGCGTCACGCCATCCGCCCAGGGTATCGGCGCGTTCTTGGTATAACTCTGCTTCTCGGCTGATAAAAATTTGTGCTAAAAATTGATAAGCTGCAGTCCATGCTTCTTCAACCTCTGCGGTAAATGCTTCAGTCGCTAATTCTCGTAATGTTTCGATAAGGTGATGCCCTACAACAGCGTAGTGCGGTGCTTTTATATTGAAACTAGTATGTTTTTGGGCAATGCGTTCTACTGCAGTTGTTAATACAGCAAGGTTTTCAATGTTCTTAGCGTAAGCAGCAATAGCTTCAAATAAAGCGACTTGCTGTCTACCCGAATGCTGGTTTGCCATATTGAAAATGTCCTGCAACTCAGGGTTATGGCTGAACAACCGTTGATAAAAGTGGTTGGTTAACGCGGGGCCGGCGTTTTCTAATAATGGAATGGTACTCTTAATAATATCAATATGGTTATCAGTTAACATGGTAATCCTAGGGTAAAGTAAAATATAAGGTTTGGCCTAGGAGTAAATTACCTAGGCGGGATTTTTAATTAATTTTTAGTTCTATTTAATCTGTCATTTTGTATAGTCATTTAACGGTGAAAGGACTTAACGATTTTTTTGGTCGTTAAAATGGAAAAATAAATCCTTAGAAATATGAGTCCCGCGGCAAACCAAGAAAATGCGCTAATATTCCAAGCCAACAGTGGTTGAGAAGTTAATAGGGGTAGAAAAGTACGTGACAATGCTGAGAGCATAATCAAAGTAAATATCCATAAAACGAGCTTACTTGGTATTAATGCTCGTCCGGTATGACCTAAAGAAACTCGACACATCATGGCAAAAATCATCAGTCCCATGGCAGCAATAGTGAGTAAATGTAAAGCATCACTAAAGGTGATTGAACCGCCAAAATAGATAGAGATTTTCTCGGGAAAATAGCTTAAGCCGAGTAGTATTAGTCCTAAACCAAGTGAAAAGTAAGAAAGGTGCAAAGACCATAATAAAGAGATATTAAGCGTAGAAAAACTGCGCCAGTAACTTTGTCTAAGTAGGTGAAATAGACCAGAGGCTATCATCAATATTGCAGGACTAAAGGGTAGTGTAATAAAGGCAGAGCTAAAAAAAACTAATACACCTAATATAGACGTTGAGATTAATAGAGGTGTGATCCAATGTGGTGTATTTATAGGATCAAGCTTTGCACCCGAAACAGTAAAAAAGGGGATAACTCGTCCACCTAAAATCCCCATCAATAGACAAAACATTAATACACTGGTTCTAGCAATATGACGAGTGAGTTGATGATACTCATTTAAATCAAGTAAAATCAGCGCGATATTGAGTAGCATTAATGTCGATAATAAAGGGACAAAAAGGTAATTCCGGCGATTTCCGCTTTTTATAACTAAGCGAGTGAAAAGAGCAATAGAGCCAAGCCACCAAAAACTCTGTAGTACAACCGCGATAACAATGCTGTTTGGTGTATTTATAAGTAAAGTAATCCTAACCAGTAGCCATAGCACTATAAAAGCTATTACAGATAAACCTTTAATACTTGGCTGACCTGTCCACGTTTGTGCAGCGGTAAGAATAAAGCCGACGGCAACCGTAGCACCAAAGCCAAAAATCATTTCGTGAATATGCCAAACTACTGGTGTAATACCATTGCCAGCAAAAGAAAATAAGCCATTAAAGTAAGCTGCCCATACTCCCAGTGCGAATATAGAACAAGTCACGGCCAGTAAAAAATAGCTTCTAAAAGGTAAGTCTAACGCGGGGTGTTGCGCTATATATTGACCAGCACTTGTACTTTCATGGGCATGGCTTAATTGTGATGTTTCTGAATCTTGAATTTGTAGCATATTAAAAGTTCCTTTTACCAAAACCATGTAAAGCAACGCATCGCAATACATAACCAATTTTAAGTAAACCAGCGAAAACAATAGTGGCAATATGTGCTGATACTTGTGCTGAAATAGTAAAATATTCGTCATAACCAAAGGTAATGAATACACTGGTTATTACGATGGAAAGTGATAGCAACATTAAGTAATTTCCGATGACTAAACACTTCTGAAAACCTAAGGCGTGTTCTATATTGGGTAATTGATGAGCAATGGAAAATTGTGAATACATAATGAACCCTAGCTGATTATTGTTTATTTACTTATGTATGTAGCAAAGGCAATGCCAGTATTAACAATTAATAATAATCAATATAAATCAAATGGTTAATGTTTTTGTAGGTTGTCTTGTTGTCATTATGACTCGATTACTATGTAGTCTTAATGACTCTTGTGTGTTATTTTGTTTCTGGCAGACATGGTCATCATTGGTAATGCCATCATTAAAGATTTATCAGGACAAATTATGAAACAAATATCATCCACAGCGGTTATTGAGTTGGCATTAGACCTTGCAACGAGTTTAAACACCAAAGATCGTTTCGACCGATTACTCGATACTGTTAGAAAGACAATTGCTTGTGATGCGGTTGCCTTGTTGTCATATCATGGTGATGTGCTTAAACCTATTGCTCTACAAGGCTTAAGTCGCGATACCTTAGGACGTCGTTTTTATATTCAAGAGCACCCAAGATTTTTGGCTCTGTGTCAGTCTAAGTCACCGATTCGTTTTGCTGCCGATTCACCATTGCCAGATCCTTATGATGGTTTGTTGATTGATCGACCTGGCGATCTACCTGTGCATTCATGTATGGGCTTACCGCTCTATTATGACGACAATTTGTTGGGGTTATTAACCATTGATAGCCTAACGCCTCATGACTTTGAAGATATTGAAGTACGAACCTTAGAAGTCATTTCGGCTATTGCGGCAGCTACACTTAATACTGCCTTTTTGCTCGAGCAACTTGAGAGCAGAGCCAATCATTCACAACAGGTGGTAGCAGAGTTAACCGAAGAAGCGTGGAAACGTGACGGGGGGGAGCTTATTGGTGAGAGCACTATCATGTTACAGCTCAAACAAGAATTAGATATAGTTGCCTCTTCTGATTTTAATATTTTAATCTATGGGGAAACAGGTGTTGGTAAGGAGTTGGTTGCGCGAACCTTGCATCAAAAATCAATGCGGCAACATGGACCTATGGTTTATGTTAACTGTGCGGCATTGCCCGAAAACTTGATCGAGAGCGAACTCTTTGGCCACGTAAAAGGCGCATTTACTGGGGCCGATAGAAACCGTGCAGGAAAATTCTCATTGGCTGATGGTGGTACCTTATTTTTAGATGAAATTGGTGAGTTACCGCTTGGCGCACAAAGTAAAATATTAAGAGCGATCCAGAGTAATGAGATTCAACCTGTCGGCCAAGACAATGTTGAAGAAGTCGATGTGCGTATTGTTGCTGCGACCAATAGAGATTTAAAGGAAGAGGTGGGAGAAGGGCGTTTTCGAGCTGATTTATACCACAGGCTAACCGTATACCCTATTAGAGTGCCAAGACTATCTGAAAGGATTGGCGATGTTCAATTGTTAGCCGGTTATTTTGTAGAACAAACCCGGCGAAAACTTGGTATTGCTCAGTTAAAAATTACCGAGCAAGCCGTTGCACATTTAACACAATATAACTGGCCCGGTAATGTCCGTGAATTAGAGCACGTTGTTAGTCGAGCTACCCTGAAAGCAAGGGCTCGTCAGCTTGGTAAAGCGATCATTGCTATTGATATCATAGATTGCGGATCTCTCAATGTGGTAGGGGAAGAGTTACCAAAAGAGCTTATTAGAGAAAGTAACTTTTCATCTGCAGCGGGTATCCGTGACAATTTTCCATTGAAAGCAGAGACTGAGAATTTTCAAAAACAATTAATTATCAGAATACTTAAAGAAGAAAACGGTAACTGGGCGGCAGCGGCAAGACGATTATCAACAGATAGAGCTAACTTGAACCGTATTGCTAAACGCTTGAATATTAAAGTAGTGAAGTCGGTGATTTGAAGGTTAGAAACTAAGAGATATAGCGACTAATTTTGATGATTAGTCGCCCACTTCTATGATATCAATTTATATTATGGCTATTTATTTAGCCAAAATAGTTAGCACAGCAGTGTTCATTGCTTGAGTGGCCGTACTAATCACTTTTTCAGCATCGGGAGCCCAAAAAGGGCTATGAAGAGAGGGCAAACCTTCACCTGTTTTTTGTGCTGATGCCCATTTATCATGCGGCACACCACCGACCCAAAATATCATGCTCTTAATTGTTTTATCTGCTTTGTAATACCGACCAAAATCTTCACCTGCCATCACTGCAGGTACTTCAATTACGCGCTCTTTACCTAATTCCGCAGTAAACAAACGTGCCATTTTTTTAGTAAAGTCAGGCTCATTATACGTTGCAGGTGTGAATTCGTCTTTGACAGTGACTACCGGTAACAATTGCTCTGGTAACCCCATGGCTATACCTTCACCTTTTGCTATCCTAGCGATGCCATCGAGTAAAGTTTGACGTGTTTCATCTGAATAACTACGAACGGTTAATAATAATAACGCCTGATCCGAAATAATATTGTGTTTAGTGCCTGATTGAAAACTGCCTACTGTGACAACTGCAGGGTCTTGAGGATTTAATTCTCGACTCACTAAGGTTTGTAAAGCGCCAACAATACGTGAGCCCAATACAATAGGATCTTTAGTAGCGTGTGGGTAAGCGCCGTGACCGCCAACGCCTTTGACCTGGATATTGACACTATCGACATTGGCAAAGGTAAATCCTGGCGTATAACCAATAACACCTGCTTTTAAGCTAGCTGAATTATGAAAAGCTAAAGCATAGTCAGGTTTTGGGAAACGTTTATATAAACCATCGGCTAACATGTCTTTTGCGCCACGACCACGCTCCTCAGCAGGCTGCAATATCATCACTAAAGTACCAGACCAGCTATTTTTATTATTACTAAGTAACTTAGCTGTGCCAATCCAGCTACTCATATGGGTATCGTGTGCACAGGCATGCATTACATGTGCTGGTAAACCCTCTTCAGTGGTAGTGGTAACCTTTGAAGCAAACGATAAACCGGTTTGCTCTTTTACTGGTAGCGCATCCATATCAGCGCGAATTAATACCGTAGGGCCTTTACCGTTTTTTAATACCGCGACAACACCGGTACCACCAACTTTCTCAGTAACATCAAAACCTAATTCACGGGTAATTTTGGCTAACTTTTTTGCGGTGTTAAATTCTACACTAGAAAGTTCTGGGTTTTGGTGTAAATCTTTATATAGCATCATTAACTCAGGCATGGTTGCTTGAACATACTTATTATTGCTATAAGTCTTATTAGGCGCCGCATAGGTTAATGCGCTGCTGACAAGACATATAACAAAGGTCACTAATGCTATTGTTTTCATGGTATTACTCAGTGGACAGTTAAAAAACTATCTTAGCTTAATGAGTAAGGCTGTTCAAATGGATAATTCACGTATAAAAAGATCTTAGTAAATCTTAGCTTTATACCTAGATATAGTCACAATCTCTTTTGCTTTATTTCAGGCATAAAAAAAGACCTGACCAAATAAATGCTAAGGTCTTTTGGTAACTATTTAAAAGTTAATTAAGTATAAATACTAAATTAAGCTATTGTAATTACGTCAACTAATTTCCACGTCTCTTTGTGAGCAGACTTAGAAATTATGTCAATTTCGTCTAACCCAAAAGAGAGACATAAAAAAAGACCTTAGCAAATAAATGCTAAGGTCTTTTGGTAACTATTCAAAAGTTAATTAAGTATAAATACTAAATTAAGCTTTTGTAATTACGTCAACTAATTTCCAGTTCTTAGACTTAGAAATTGGTGCAACTTCAGTAATAGTTACGATATCGCCTTCGTTACATACGTTAGCTTCATCATGTGCTTTCAACTTAGTTGAACGCGTGATGTATTTACCGTACATAGGATGCTTAACGCGACGTTCGATCATTACAACGATAGACTTATCCATCTTGTTACTGATAACAACGCCTTGTAGTGTGCGGATTTTAGCTTCGCTCATTACTTACCTGCCTTTTCAGTGATGATAGTCTTAACACGTGCAATATTGCGACGTACGATTCTTAGCAAATGAGTTTGTGCTAATTGACCAGTGCTTGCTTGCATGCGGTAGTTAAACTGCTCGCGTAGAAGCTCTAGTAATTCAGCATTAAGCTCTTCAATGCTTTTTGCTTTAAGTTCACTAGCTTTCATTACATTACCGTCCTAGTTACGAAGGTAGTTTTAAACGGAAGTTTAGCAGCAGCTAAAGCAAATGCT
>CAJXYE010000052.1 GCA_913063325.1 uncultured Colwellia sp.
ATGTTTAAGTAATTTTGCTTGTTCTAAGCTCGCTAACATAACTCTAAGCTGATCAATTCATTAGTGTAATTGGTATAGACTATCAACGAATACTACTCACACAGTATAGCAGTATTCGTTAGACAGTAAATATTAACTAAAAGTTATAATCTAGCTGTATGCCGTATATAGCTGGCTTGTCGATAAAGCCATAAAACGTATCAGTACCAAATGTACTTCCCGATAATGGATTATTACCGACATAAGTTAATACTTCTTCATTAGTCATGTTTTTACCAAACAAGGCGATATTCCAATTTTCACTTTCAAGAGCAATACGCATATCCACCTTGTCGTAAGCCTCAACTTCATAAAGCGGGTTTAAGTTAACATCAACATTTTGTTTTGCTGAATGGTAAAGCCCTAATGTAGTTCTGAAATATTCAAATCCTAAGAATGAAATATCAGTGAAGTAATCAAAACCAATACTTGCTGTGAACTTAGGGGTGTATTGCCCTGATTTGCCAGTGTAATCACACAGTTGGTTGCCGTCAGCGCCCATATCACCGTCAGGCACTTGTCTGCTATGACAGTTACCATTGGTGAAGTCTTTGTATTCATGATCTAAATAAGCCATACCATATTGCATTGATAAACCATCGAGGATTATCCAACGACCTTCAACTTCAACACCTTGCACAACTGTTTCTTTGGCATTACCGACATTAAAGCCTAGTACGCCATCAAATTGACTAACTTGCAAGTTGTCGTATTCAGTACGATAAAATGATAAGTTTACTTCTAAGGTATCATCGAGCAATAAAGATTTTATCCCTAGTTCATAGGCGGTTGCCTCTTCTTCTTCAAACTCCCACGAATTGATGTTATTTGCTCGCGCATCAAAGCCACCCGCTTTAAAGCCAGTGGTGGCAGAAGCATAAGCCATAATATCCTCATCAATTTTATAGCTTACATTAATAAGTGGCGTAAAAGAGGTTTCATTACGTTCACCTTGTAGATTGTGGCCTTCCGGTGAATAAGGACTCTGTTCGCTTTGAATACCAAATACAGCGTCAAATAAAGCAGGAGATGCTGGGTTTGTTGTAATATTGCCTGTACTTGCATCAGTAATGTTCATTACACGTGATGATGTTTTATCTTCACTGGTATAACGTGCACCTAGGGTTAGCGTTAACGCCTCATTAAAATGATAACGACCTTGGAAAAACGCTGAAAACATATCGGTGTCTAATTGATAATTACGACCCGCTGCTTCACCGTTAAGAGGAGCTAACGCACCACCAGAAATCAAACCTAAAACGCTGTTTGTTGGGATTATGATGTTATCATCAAAGGAAAGTTCACTGGTTTGATAAAAAAGACCACCTAACCAATCAAACTTTTCCCCTAGAGGGGAAACGACTCTAATTTCTTGACTGAACTGCTGATACTCTTCATCAATAAAGACTGAAAAAATAGGAGCGGCGGTATAATCACAATCACAAGTTTCAACAAAGTCGTATGATACTAAACCTGATATTGTGGTCAGGGTGTAATCACCAAATTTGAAATTAGCGGTTAACGTGGCATTATTTAAGCTGTTGCTATTACTTTCTTCTGCGTCAGCTTGGCGTCCATAGTTTAATTCACTTTCAGCTATGGCGTTAGGGTGACCTAAAGCCCCTAAAATTTGACTGAATGTTGCGCTGGTCATAGGAGAGCCAGCAAGAGCAGGTTCATCTTTAATGACTTCTATTTGTCGACCAGTGCCATCAAAATCATCTTGCTCAATTTTGAACAAAAAGTTCATGTTTTCACTTGGCTCCCATAATAAACTCAAACGAATGGCACTTTCTTCACGGATTGTTTCATCACGGTTTTTAAATGTATTTTCAATATAACCATCTTCTGAATAATCTCTAAAGGCTAATCTAGCGGACAAGGTATCCATTAACTCACCAGATACCATACCGGTAAATTCAGTGGCCCCATTGGTAGGTTGATACTGTACACCTAGATGGATTTCTGTATCTTCTGTTGGTGTAGCTGAGGACAAGTTCAACGCACCTGCAACCGAGTTTTTACCAAACATAATTGATTGTGGTCCTTTTAGAACCTCAATCCTTTCTAAATCAAGAAATGGCATACGAAGTAATTGTTGGCGACCGTAATGTACACCATCGATATATTGTCCAACGGATTGCTCAAATCCTTGATTATTGCCCGTACCAATACCGCGAATAAACATTTGAGTACTAATACCTGTTTCGGTCATATGTAAATTGGGAACGGAATATTGCAAATCATCAATTTTATCAATGCTCTTTTCTTTTATATCTTCAGCACTCAGCACGTTCATTGATATCGGTGTTTCTTGCGCATTCTCCGACCTTTTTTGTGCGGTCACTTGGATCACTTCCAGTGTTACTTGCTCTTGCGCCGTTGCAGCATTAATAGCCAAAGCACAGGCACTCAAGGTGAATATGCTTTTTATTGCCTTATTTCTCATGTTATCTCACTCTATTATTATAATTATTTATCATCGTTAGCTTGAATAATATAAAGAGGAGTTATAGTGAAAATAAGGTGATAAACGGTCAACTTTAGGTGAAAAACGGTCAATCTGTGGTTAACTGGTGCTAAATAACGAAAAGAGAAATAAAGATATGCTTCAACAAAATAGTTTGCCTGCTAATTTTATCGGTCAAGTATTTGCGCATAAACTTAACTTTATTTCGACCACACTATCTAACCGCGGTATCGATTTATCGCATTTATTAAAAGGCACTGATATTGAACCAGACGGATTAAATGACCTTGAATATAAAATTAATAAGGAACAAATAGTTTCTTTTTATCGAAATATCTTAGCTTTGGAAATACCCGAAGTGAGTTTATTGCTGGGTGCGTCAATAAAGCCTAAAGATTACGGCTTATATGGTTGTACGTTATTATGCTGTAAAGACCTACGTTCATTGCTGGAGTTTTCTCTGCGCTACCATAACTTGGTTACCAAGACGGTTAATATGTCATTACATGTTGAAGACAAGTTTAATCAATCGTGTATTCGTTTTGAAGATCTGCTGTTAACCACTGACTTAACCGAATTTAATATAGAGCTACAGTGCGCCATTGTTTTGTCTTTAGTTAGAGATTTTTTAGACTGTGAAAATTTTGCTTTTGATGTTTTAAGGTTTAGCTTTGATAAACCACCATTTCATCAAGGTTATGAAGACTTTTTTGGTTGCCCAATTAGTTATGGACATCAGTACAGTGAATTTGTCTTCAGTGACGATAAATGGTCATTAAATACCCCTAAAAGTAATCCTTTTGCAATGCCGTTATTGCTTAGTCAATGTGACTTGGTATTAGATTCAGTACAGACAAAGAATGAATTTTTGACCTTTATCAATCAATGGGTATCTGAAAATATGCACAAGGAGCTGTGTGCTGAAAATTTAGCGAGTGATTTATATCTTACACCTAGAACACTGCGAAGGAAGTTATCTGATCAGGGCACTAGTTTTAGATACATAGTAAAAGAGTTACGCTGTAGTGCAGCTAAAAAATTAATAACAGAAACTCAATTGTCCATTGAAGATATTGGTTATTCCATTGGCTTTAATGATGCTTCAAATTTTAGAGCGGCTTTTAAAAAGTGGACAGGACAAACCCCATCAACTCTTAGGCAAATTAGTTAAATAATAATATGGCATGGTTAGTTAATTATTGAAGGATTTTGTTGCTTAACGGTAACAAATCTTAGTATGGTAAGTTTGATACGATAGGCCATTCAAAATGATAAAACCTAAGGAGTTAGTGATGCCGACAACAAAACATAAACGAAAAGCTTCAGCTCATTCTAAAGCTAAAACAGTAAAAAATGTCCATTCAGCTGGGTTGATATCATCACACCCAAAAGCTTTTGTATTGAGTGGTTGGTTTTTTGTTGCCTTAGGCATATATCTTTTGGCGTTTGAATCTCAAAACAATGCCATGTTTGGCGTTGCCATGCTGTCTCTTATTGTAGGTATGATAACAACGATTTATGCAAACTTTGCGATACCAAAGAAAAAGAAATGATCTAGTCAAAACACTCAAATATAATTGATTCAAAGTAGCAGTTTAACATCGTATGTTAACTAAACCTTAAAGTTAGTCCTAAAATGACACTGTCAAATGATGTAATTCTAATCGTCTAATTTATAACATAAAAGTGCATATTTTAAGCAATATGGACTGATTCTGTATGATGTTGATATTTGTTACATAAATTAAGGTAATAATCGCGCTAAACAGTAGCATTCTTCTTCACTTTAGATTAAATTTGCCCCTTAAATTTACTACAGTTAACAAGAGCGCCTTATGTTAGAAAATACTCTCCCTCAACTCGAACAACTGATTGAAGACATCATTGCAAAAAACAACCAACTTAAAAGCCAAGTTTTAGAACTTGAGCAGCAAAAAACAGCGCTGCTTGATGAAAATGAAACTTTGCAACTTGAAGCACTTGACGGTGAAGAAAAGCAAAAGCAAACCAATAGTGTATTAACTAGCCTTCTAGGTAAATTACAAAGTGTAGAAGAGGTTAATTAATGATTGATGAAGACTCTAAAGGTATCAGCATCGAAATTATGGGCAAGCAACATCAGTTTACTTGCTCAGCTGAACAAGCAGAGGATTTACATCAAGCAGCTAACAGCCTGGCTGTTATGTGTGATGATATTAAGAAACAAAAGGGCGCAGTGAATAGCGAACGTGCTCTATTGGTTGCCTCAATTAATTTAAGTTATTCACTATTAATGGCAAATAATAAGATTAAACATTCACAACACAGTCAAGATGCTTTGATTTCCACATTAAAAAGCGCCTTATATCAATCGGATCAATAATTAATTTTTCAGTATTACCGTTATTTGTTTACATGACAGTAGTACTGATGATTAGATGTCCAGATACATTGAGTTGTCTTATTTAGGAAAACCTTCTTTATGGCTGATGCCAGTATTGAGTTTAAAGGGTCAAGCTTTACCCTGTCAGTTTTGCATTTAAAAACGTTAGTACTAGCGGATATTCGTAATGATTTGGCAAAAAAAGTAGCGCAAGCACCCGACTTTTTTTATCTAGTTCCTATTGTTGTTAATATTGAAAAAATAGCATCGTCGGTGGATTATCAAGCGATAAAGGTATTGATTGAAGAATTCAATTTTACTTTTGTTGGCTTCACTGGTGCTGTCTCTAAAGAACAGCGTAAGCTTATTCGAGAGCTTGGTTTTTCTTTCGTCAATACAACTAAGGTTGAAACCTCACAAAAAATCGCTATTGCGGAAGAAGCCTTAGTAAAAGAAGCTGAAAAAACTGCGGCTATAGCGTTGAGCAAACTATACACTGACAAAGTCCATCGAGGGCAGATCCGATCTGGTCAGCAAGTCTATGCGAAAGATCAAAATTTAGTGGTTATTGGCTCGGTATCAGCAGGCGCGGAAGTTATTGCTGATGGTAATATTCATGTTTATGGATCGTTACGTGGTAGAGCAATTGCAGGCGCAAAAGGGCACCATAAAGCGCAAATATATTGCCAAAAACTTGAGGCTGAATTAGTCTCTATTAATGGTAATTATTGGCTGAGTGAGTCAATGGAGCAACACTGGAGCTCTCCTGTCTATATTCATTTGAATGACAACGAACTCACGTCATCAAAACTCATTTAATTTCTAACTTATTAAGGATATTCGGTCTATGGCACGAGTTATTGTTGTTACATCAGGTAAAGGCGGTGTTGGTAAAACCACATCAAGCGCTGCAATTGGTCTTGGTTTAGCATTAAAAGGTAATAAAGTCGTTTTAATTGATTTTGATATTGGCTTACGAAATCTTGATTTGATCATGGGTTGTGAACGCCGTGTTGTTTATGATTTTGTCAATGTGATCAATGGTGAAGCGACGTTAAATCAAGCGTTAATTAAAGATAAACGCGTCAGTAGTTTATCTATATTACCTGCTTCGCAAACACGTGATAAAGACGCGTTAAATAAAGAAAATGTCGGTAAAGTGTTAGAAGACCTTGGTAAAATCTATGACTTTATTGTATGTGATTCACCAGCCGGTATTGAAGCGGGTGCAATGATGGCACTATATTACGCTGATGAAGCGATTGTAACTACAAACCCAGAAGTCTCGTCGGTTCGTGATTCTGATCGAATCTTAGGTATGCTAGCAAGTCGCTCACGCAGAGCAGAGCTTGGTTTAGAGCCAATAAAAGAACATTTATTACTGACACGTTATTCACCTAAACGCGTTGAAGAAGGTGAAATGCTCAGTGTTGAAGATGTTGAAGATATTCTTTCAATACCTCTGTTAGGTGTTATTCCTGAATCACAAGCAGTGCTCAAGGCATCTAATGCTGGTGAGCCTGTGATTTTAGATACGATGAGTGATGCAGGAAAAGCATACCAAGATGTCGTTGATCGTCTTTTAGGTGAAACAATTGATTTTAGGTTTTTAGTTGCTGAGAAAAAAGGCATATTCAGTCGTATGTTTGGAGGATAACATGGCACTATTAGATTATTTTACTCGTAAAAAAGAAAAACAAGTAACAACAGCTTCAAAGGCCAAAGAACGTCTGCAAATTATTGTTGCCCATGAAAGAAACAGTCGAAATAAACAGCCAGATTATTTACCGCAACTTACTCAAGATATACTTCAAGTTTTGAGAAAGTACATTAAAGTCTCTGATGAAAGTTTCTCGATCAACCTTGATAAAAAAGAGGGTGATTTAAACGTGCTAGAGTTAAATATTGAATTGCATGATGAGAACAACAGTAACTAATTTTTATTTACCGAAATTTAACTGTTATTCGACTATATTGCTATCATGATTATTTGTGATTTATTGGAGTATTTCTAAGTGAAGTGTATTGATCTTTTTGTAGAGAATTGGGCAACTAATCACACTATGATCCCGATTGAAAAGCAGGATATTAGCGCACTTGAATCTAATTTAAATGCTTTTTTACCTAATTCATATAAATACTTAATATCTACCTATGGCTTGGTCCATACGCCTAATGTATTAAGTAAGATTTGTGATTTAAATGTCGAAATATCTGAGGTGCAAGATTTCTTAAGTTTAGATGACGTATTTTCACTATCAAAGCTTTATGAAATGAGTGGTATGCCTAAAGGTCATGTTTTATTTGCTTCTGATTGTAAAGGAAACATGTTTTGTTTCAAACTTAGCGATTGTGAGACTGAGCAAATAGATATACCGGTATGGTTTTATAATCATGGCTTATGCACAGTAGATAAAGTATCTGACTCTTTTGGTGAATGGTTAGCTCAATTTAATGCACTTGAAGAGTGTTAGTCGTTGAATGCTTGTAATAAGCACTAAGAGAAGCAGATGAATATTTCTAATAGTGAAGCTGAAATCAGCTTCCGCTTTCTTGATTTAGATAAGTTCCAGGCCTACTCGTTAGTTCGTGAGATTGTCGACTCTAGCTATGAAGAGCAGATAGAAAGTCAACGCTATATTGCTAAAGTACCGTTAACACAACAAAATTTCGAAGAGATAAATGATTATTACGTGCGTCAAAGAATTGAAGTTCAAGCATGTGATATTTTCGTTTCAGCAAATTCCACATCAAACATTGGCGTTGTTGAAATACCAGCCATAGTGAACCGAATGCTCAAACACATTGACTGCAAATTAACTTTTTATTTTACTCTTGTGTGAAACTTTCAGTTTTTTAATTTGTCATTATTACTCGTTGAACTCGAGAAAATCGTCTGTATAGCGTATGCTAGCGACCATTCAATTTTTTGTTGTAGTTTATGTCCGACATTAAAGTAAAAAATTTACCTGTTGCTGAAATCACTTGTGCTAACTGTGAGGCATGCTGCTGTAGTTTAGAAGTAATGCTTCTTAGTGAGACAGGAGTACCTGATAGGCATGTGTATGTTGATAGACATGGTAAAGAGTCAATGTTGCGATTTGATGATGGTTGGTGCTCAGCGTTAGATAGAGATACCCTAATGTGCACGATTTACGATAACAGACCTTGGGTATGTCGAATATTTGAGATGGGTTCGAATGAGTGTATAGAAGAAAGAGCTGAGAAAATGTAGCGCTCTCTTCAAAACATGATTGCCCTATACCCGAGCATCTTCAAGTTATACCAAATTGATTAAGTTCTTTCCCACTCAGCGAGAATTAAAGGGTTTAGAGGTAAGGCATTGATTGAAGAGAATGGTTATTCCCTTGTCAAAATCAATAACGCCGCATATGAACCCTTTAAACTCGCCCCTTGGGAGCTCATTGATAAACTGATAACATCACAAAATTAATGAAATATAGAATAACTATGTTTAACAAATCTTGCTTGTTTTAAGCTCATCAATGTAGCTCTGAGTAGGGAAGAAATTTAATCAAATTGGTATTACTTGGGCATAAACCTTAAAGCACAAACCTAAACTGTTCACATTGCTTTCCTAAAAGACCTGCTTTTTAACCAATAAACATCATCTGAGCAAAGCTAAACTATTTACTCAGTTTCTTTCACTGTACAATGGTGTAAAAGCACATTGGTATATCCCTGCTTGCACCATTACCTAATCCTATAAGAGCCGATAATTACATGAAACCATATAAAGATATTGCAGAATTAATTCAAACGTTAGAGTCAGAAATTGAATCACTTACCGAGACTATTGCCACATTAAAAGACGAACCTCAAAGCTTTAATGAGCAAGTGATTTTTAAATACATTGATACCGCTAGCACAGGTAAAACAAAAGATTATGTTAGGTCATTAGGGGTAAAATCTGAACGTGGCTCACTATTTTCTTCTGGTGATGTAAGTAAATTAATCAAAAATGGTGCTGAAGATATTTCACCTGAATTATTAGCGATAGCACGCGATGTAGTTAGCATGAAAAAGACCAAGCGCTAAATATCATTTATCCAGTCCGCAAACTAGCTAGAATCCACTTACTCAAATACCTGTAGGCTTACACTATGAATAAAGGTTTTACTTCAGTGATATCAGCACTGATTTTTACTACATTAAGCGTTAATGTTTCAACAGCATTTGCTCAATCAGATAACTTTTCAGCAAAACAATTAACCCAAGTTGCCGAGATAAAGCAACAAGCTCTTAAAAGTGACCTTGCTTGGAATTTAGTTGAGTCTTTAACTACCGAAGTAGGTCCTAGAATGCCAGGGACTCCGGGAGATGAGGCTGCTGTATCTTGGGCAATAGCCAAGTTCAAAGCCATGGGGTTTGACAAAGTATGGACAGAGCCGGCTACTTTTCCAAAATGGATTCGTTATTCTGAATCTGCCGCTATTGTTAGTCCTGCACCACAGGCTATGCATATAACTGCGTTAGGAAATAGTATCAGCACACCTAAAAACGGTATTGAAGCCGAGGTCATCGAATTTAAAAACTTGGCTGAGTTAGAAAGTGGACCTGACAATATCGCGAAAGGTAAAATTGTTTTTATCAATTACCGTATGGATCGCGATCGAGACGGTAATGGTTATGGTCCAGCCGTTCAAGCGCGTAGTCGTGGCGCTGTGGTAGCAGCACAAAAAGGCGCGGTAGGTTATGTCATGCGTTCAGTAAGTACTGCTTATCATCGCTTTGCTCATACTGGTGGTAGTCATTATAAAGAGGGAGTGACTAAAATTGTTGCTTCTGCTATTTCTAATGCAGATGCTGATCAATTACAGCGTTTAGTTGCCTTAGGAAAACCAGTAACAATCAATATTAACGTGCAAGCAAAATCAATGGGAGAGGGAACTTCTCACAATGTAATTGCTGAATTTACTGGCAGTGAATTTCCTAAACAACACGTACTTATTGGTGGCCATTTAGATTCTTGGGATTTAGGTACGGGTGCCTTAGACGATGGTGCAGGTGTTGCACTTACCATGGCTGCGGCCAAACTTGCTACCACTTACGGTAAGCCTAAACGCAGTATTCGCGTGGTATTATTTGCTGCTGAGGAATTTGGTTTATGGGGTGCAAAAGCATACGTGAAAGCTAACGCTCAGGGCATCAATAATATAGTTGCGGCGGCAGAGTCAGATTTTGGTGCAGATAAAATTTGGGCATTTGACTCAAATGTTCATGCCAAGGCTTTACCTTTGGTTGCTGAAATCGCTGCTATGTTGAAATCTTTAAATATTGAATACACAGCTAAAAATTCAGCTCGTGGTGGCCCAGACCTTATTCCATTCCGTCCGTTTAACATTCCGGCGTTTGGTTTATCACAAGATGGTACTGATTATTTTGATTACCATCATACCGCTGATGATACCTTAGATAAAATTGATCCTGAAAAATTACGCCAAAATGTGGCAGCTTATGCAGTATTTACCTATATGACAGCCAATGCTAAAACACGAATAATTGGCAAGTAATACCAATCCATCTAAAGAAGTGACCACTTAGAACGGCATTGGCGATATGAAAAAAAGCACAGAGCTCAAACTCTGTGCTTTTTTGTTTCTATCGGCTAATAAAAGTATTATTCAGCTGAAAATTAGCCATGAATTAACCCAAGTAGCTCTGTTTACAAACCCTCTTACAAAATTACACGGCTTGTTTGTCAATTCATCGTGACTCTTCACATTAACACAGTTACTGTTGTGTCACTATTAAGCTATAAATTTTGGAGTTTAAATGTCATATGAAATATTAGTTGGACTCAATGTACTTGATGATCTTATTTATGAAGATTATAGAGCAGCAATGAAGCCTATTCTTGCCGATTATCAGGGACGATTTTCTTACGACTTTAAAGTCTCTGAAGTGTTGATTACAGAAAATCATAGCGATATTAACCGAGTTTTTACCATCAACTTTAGTAGCAAAGATAAAATGGACGGATTTTTTTCTGATGCTCAATACCTAATCGTTAAAGAGCAATTCTTTATGAAGTCTGTCGGTAGTACAACAATTATATCTGCTTACGAAAAATAGTGTTTATTTTACTAAGCTGAGGGAGTTTTCATTGGTTTTAGGTTATCACATTAGTTCACAAGTAAAAGACATGGATTTGTCGGTTATCCATGGGTATTTATCTCATTCTTATTGGGCTAAAAATATTCCACTTAATACGATGGAAACCGCAATCAATAATTCATTATGTTTTGGTGTTTTTACCACGTCGGGCAGTCAAGTCGCATTTGCTCGTATGATCACAGATACGGCCACCTTTGCTTATTTATCTGATGTATTTGTGCTTGAGGAGCATAGAGGTAAGGGGATAAGTAAATGGCTAATGCAAGAAATTATTGATCACCCTAAATTACAAGGGATAAGGCGTATGGCGCTTGCAACGAGTGATGCTCACGGCCTTTACCAACAGTTTGGTTTTAAAGCGTTAAACTCCCCAGAGTCATTTATGGAGTTACATCAACCAGATATATATAAGCCATGTTAGTAAAGCAGGCCACTGATATACACAAACTGTTATTATTAACACAACAAGCACGGCCCAGTGTCGTGTTATCTGTTATTCTACTCTCTTTTACATCCCTAAATTAGGCATAAAAACTATATGAATCGCACGTTACTACCTACTCTTGCTGGTGTATTTACCAGTTTATTTGTTATTTGGTCATTACATACCTTTTTAATGGTTGATGATTGCTTAGATCGGAGTGGCTCTTTTGATTATAGTACCGGAAAATGTCTGCTTGAAAACGGGGAAGTTTATAACTCTAGTCTAGCAAGCATAGCCATTGTGCTGTATTTTGTTGTTGGTTTTGGTGTTTCGTTTATTGTCTCAAATGGCATTAGAAAACTATTTAAAATGAATCGATGATAATGTAGAAATGTTATTTATTGCACCCGATCACATAAATCAAGGTATAGGTTACTTTTGCTGAATAAAGTCGATTTGAATAAGAAAAATTCAAAAGCAGGAGCTTATATCCTCATTAGGATGTGCTATTCAAACACGTTTTGAATTAGGAAGGTAAGGGCATCCTATTCTGCCTTTAGTTATGACATAAACCACGAGATATTTATTGTATCAACGGCGTATCTGAATTAACACTCACAAAATATTACAATTTATAACCTTTCTTTATCCTTCATTTACGTATTCAATAGGCGGTAAAATTAAGCTTATTTAAAGGAAGCGAATAAATGCAATCAATAAAGTTCATCACCATAACCACTTTACTAGTTCTCTCTCTAATTTCGACGTCTAATCAAGCAAAATCAGTAACGGGGTCAGAATACCAAGCCGTTGTAGATACCGCTTATAACTATTTTAATGGCATGGCAAATGGTGACCAACAGCTATTAGAAAAAGCGTTTGATTTTGACTTTGGTCACGTAAAAATGATTAACATTGATAAAAAAACGGGTAAGGAAACGATTAGAACAGTTACGTTACAGGAATTTTCAGGTTTCTTTAAACAAGCGACAAAAGATAAGTGGCAAGCAAAGGTACTATCAGTGGATATCGTTGATGATAAAATGGCGATGGTAAAGCTTAATTTTGATACACCTAAAACCCATTATATTGATTACTTAGTGATGTATAAACGCGACAATAACTGGCGCATTATTAATAAAACATTTGTGGCTAATAAAAAATAACTTTAGTAGTTATATGTTGTTATTAGACTTTAAATTCTTTATTTTTCTTAATTAATAAACACGGAAGAATTATGTTCCCGATTGAAATTTGGCTGACTTATACAGTAGCTTGCTTATTATTAGTAATATCACCTGGGCCAGATAATATATTGGCAATCGGTAGAGGGTTGAGCCAAGGCAGGATGGCAGCTTGTGTTTCCGGAGGAGCTTCGGGAACTGGTATATTATTCCACGTATTAATGGCAACATTCGGACTGACTGTTCTTATTCAAACCTCGCCAGTCGCTTTTATGGTGGTCAAGGTAATAGGCGCTGCTTATTTAATTTGGCTTGGTATAAAGGTACTCAAGACAAGAAGCCTTATCAATGTAACCCCAGTTATTAAGCAGCCAATAAAATCTATTTTCTTCACTGGTTTTCTATCTGCTGCTTTGAACCCCAAACCCGGTTTTTTTGTGTTGGCTTTTATTCCTCAGTTTGTTAACCCTGAATTGGGCTCGGTTACCAGTCAAATGCTTTTTTATGGTGTTTGGTTTGCAGTATTAACCGCAATAGGCTTTTCATTAATGGGCGTTTTCTCATCTAAGCTTGTTGAATGGTTGCAAAATAAACCAAGAGTGGTTAGTGGTTTAAATATAGGTGCAGGCTTAACTTTTATAACGTCTGGTTTAGCGGTTGCCACAATTAAACAAGGTTAGAACTTTGTTTAATTGTGAATTTTCACACCAGCGCCCCATCCGTTTATCTATTAATTTCTAAAATATGGAGTTAGCACTTGCCAAAAATCATCTTACAGGGGCATATCATAGTGCCTGCATCTGATCTGACTATAGTAAAGAATGCCTTGGTTAATCATATTGAATTGACTAGAGCCGAGTCAGGTTGCTTAGTGTTTAAAGTAACGGTAGATTCGTTAAACCCGAATAAATTTGACGTTTATGAGGAGTTTTCTAGTGAAGAATCATTTAGCCACCACCAAATGAGAGTTAAACAATCGAATTGGGCAAAAGTTACTCATAATGTCGAAAGACACTATAAAATAAGTAGTCAACAGGAAACCTCAATTAGATGACTATGGATAGCCGTGTTAAAGAAAAATTTGAGCGTTACCCTGTTAACGTAGCGAGAGTACTTAACCAAATACGAGATTTAATTTTTAGTGTTGCATCACAAGAGGGTCTTGGTGCATTAGAAGAAACGCTTAAATGGGGCGAGCCTAGCTATATCGCAAAGAGTGGCAGTACTATTCGACTCGACTATAAAGAAAAAGACCCTAAGCAAGTTTGCCTTTACTTCAATTGTAAAACGACACTCATTGAAACATTTAAAGAAGTGTATGGTGGTACGTTTAATTATGCAGGTAACCGCGCTATCATTTTTCAGCTAAATCAACAGATCCCAGTAAAAGAGTTATCACATTGTATTTCTATGGCACTGCACTATAAAAAACTCAAACATCTCCCTTTATTGGGTGCGTAATACTATCCGTTATCAATAAGACAATTTTTTACAAAATTTAATTAAGGCTTGGCAGGTCTATTAACTTAGACACAATTATTTTCGGGAATTCCCTTTGTTACGCAGTTTTGCTATTCAAGCCATTATCTTTCTAGTTGCATTTCAACTACTTTCTTTTCTAAGAGAAACAAGCATGTTAGCGACGGATACGCCACTGACTGATATTGTCAGCTCAAATATAAATATTGATAAAGTACCTAGCTTAATGGGAAATACTGTCTCACTAAATGCGCAAGGTAAAACAACCATATTGTATTTCTTTGCGCCTTGGTGTCAGGTTTGTCATTCGAGTATCGATAATCTGCAGGCTTTGTATCAAAAAAATGAACAGATAGATGTTATTGCCGTTGCCATGGACTTTACCAGTAGCAAAGGAGTCATGGAATTTACTCGCCAGCATCAATTAACTTTTCCTATTGCTTTGGGTAATGAAGGCATTAAACAAACTTTTGAAATCAGCGGATATCCCAGTTATTACGTTTTAAATGAAGAAAATGTGATTATTAGTAAATCTATGGGATATTCTTCAGAGTTAGGACTTTATTTACGCTCATTATAAAACTTTTTGACTCGATCTATATAGTGATCTGCCGGTTGTTTGTGTACACTATGTTATTCAATTATTCATTGGCGCTATGCTAAGTAGACAAGCCAATCAAGTTAAGAAATAATTATTATGCAAATTACTGACAATTTCGACAGCGGTAACATCCGCGTTATTGATGCTTCTGATGTAAGCAATATTCAACTAGAAATCAAAAAAGACAACCAATCTGATTTTTACCAATGGTTTCACTTTAAACTACAAACTGACTTAAGTGCTAATGGTGATCGTCAAGAGCACGTAATGCATTTAAACAATGCCGGTAAAGCAGCATATGTTGAAGGTTGGGAAGATTACCAAGCAGTGGCTTCTTATGATCGTGAACATTGGTTCCGTGTCCCTACCCAATATGATGGTGAAAAGCTTACTATTACTTTAACGCCTGAGTATGATTCTGTATATTTTGCTTATTTTGCACCTTACAGCTATGAACGTCATCAAGATTTGATTCATAACGCACAAATGCATCTTGACTGCCAATTACAAGTGTTAGGCCAAACACTTGATGGCCGTGATATGACTTTGCTAAAAATTGGTGAAGAAGGTGAGGGCAAACGTAACGTTTGGATCACTGCACGTCAACACCCTGGCGAAACCATGGCTGAATGGTTCGTTGAAGGTATGTTAGATCGTTTACTTGATGAAGATGACGGTGTTGCCCGTGCTTTATTAAACAAAACGGTATTTTATATTGTGCCAAATATGAACCCGGATGGTAGTGCACGTGGCCATTTACGTACAAATGCTTGCGGTGCTAATTTAAACCGTGAGTGGTTAGAGCCGACGATGGAACGTAGCCCTGAAGTATTTCTTGTACGTGAAAAAATGCTTGAAGTCGGTGTTGATATGTTCCTAGACGTTCATGGCGATGAAGCGTTGCCGGTAAATTTTGTGGCAGGATGTGAGGGTGTTGTTAATTATGATGCTCGCCATAAAGCGCTAGAAGATAAATTTAAAGAAATCATGATCGCAATCACTCCTGAATTTCAAGATGAACGCGGTTATGATAAAGATGAGCCAGGTAAAGCATTACCAACGGTTGGAACTAACTGGGTAGGAAATCAATTTAAGTGTTTAGCTTATACTATTGAAATGCCATTTAAAGATAATGATTTACTACCTGATTATAGTGTAGGTTGGTCTGATGAGCGTAGTAGCTTACTAGGGCGTGACTTTTTAACGGGCGTTTACCATATGGTAGATGACTTACGTAAATAAGTGACAAGTAAATAAAGCCATAGGCGAATTCATCAGGGATTCGCCTTTTCTTTATCTAAAAGATAATAACTTGGGAGTCTAGTCATTAGCTGTTAGATTAAGAAAAGATAACCATTTTCAATAAAATAATAACAATCAGAGGAGTTAACCGTGCAAGATTTAGTCAATACGATCAACGGTATCATTTGGAGCCCCGCGCTTATTTATTTGTGTTTAGGCGCCGGTTTATTTTTTACTATATTAACCCGTTTTGTGCAAATACGTCAGTTTAATGAAATGTGGCGCCTTCTACTTTCGGGTAAGAGTTCAGAAAAAGGTATTTCATCATTTCAAGCTTTAGCGGTTTCATTGTCAGGGCGTGTAGGTACGGGTAATATCGCCGGTGTTGCTACCGCAATTGGTTTTGGTGGTCCCGGTGCGGTATTTTGGATGTGGGTTGTAGCCTTTTTTGGCGCAGCAACAGCATACATAGAATCAACCAATGCTCAAATTTATAAAGAAGAAGAAGACGGTTTTTACCGTGGTGGTCCAGCGTATTACATTGAAAAAGCGATGGGACAAAAATGGTACGCATGGATATTTGCTATTGCAACTATTATTGCCTGTGGTCTCATGTTGCCTATGGTGCAATCCAATGGTATTGGCGAAGCGATTACTATGGTATTTGGTCAAGGCGATACTATTGAAACGGCTCTAGGGACCTTAAGTATGGTTAAGGTTTACACAGCTACCGGTATTGTATTATTACTTGGTTTCATCATTTTTGGTGGTGTTAAACGTATTGCTAACTTTACCCAAGTGGTTGTACCGTTTATGGCGCTAGCTTATATTCTAGTGTCATTAGTTATTATTGGTTTAAGTATCGATAGATTACCTGAAGTATTTATGATGATAATTAACGATGCCTTTAGCCCTATGGCTGGTGTTGGTGCTGCCATTGGTTGGGGTGTTAAACGCGGTGTTTACTCAAACGAAGCAGGTCAAGGTACAGGTCCACATGCTGCGGCTGCTGCTGAAGTTGAACATCCAGCACAACAAGGTTTAGTGCAAGCATTTTCAGTGTACATAGACACCTTATTTGTTTGTTCTGCCACCGCGTTTATGATTTTAATTACCGGCGCATATAATGTTCATGGCGCTGGAGAAGCCTTTTTAATTCAGAATGTTGCTGCCGATGTTGCGGCTAATAGCCCTGCATATACGCAGTTGGCAGTGGAAAGTGTCTTTAGCGGCGTTGGTAAGCCATTTGTAGCGATTGCTTTGTTTTTCTTTGCCTTTACAACTATTTTAGCTTATTACTTTATTGCAGAAAATAATGTCTATTACATCCGTAGAACGTTAAAGATTCCTGCATTAAACTTAATATTGAAGATAGTATTAATCAGTGCAACCTTTTACGGGACAGTTAAAGCGGCAGATTTAGCATGGGGTATGGGTGATATAGGTGTTGGTATGATGGCATGGCTTAATATCATTGGTATCATCATCATCTTCTTTATGTCGAAACCGGCTATTAAAGCGCTGAAAGATTATGAAGCGCAACAAAAAGCTGGTGTGAAGAAATATACTTTCGACCCTAAAGCGTTAGGCATAGAAAATGCTGACTTTTGGGAAGAGCGACTTGCAAAAGAAAACCTAAAAGCGAGTAAAGAAGTTAATAAAGAAAATAACACTTAATAAAACTCTTTCCCTTAAAGCAAGTTTAACAAAAGCGTAAACTAAAAAGCCGTTCATTTTGAACGGCTTTTTTATTGATTGAATTGTTCTATTATCAGTGTTCTTGATGTTCATACCAATTTCATTTAATTATTGCCCACTTGTGCGGGTTAAAATAATCTAAAGCTGCGTTGCTCTTAATCCCAATAGCCAGCTATTGCTCAATCGAGCGCCTTGCCATGATTTATTTTTCCTAAGCACAACAAGGTCACAAACTTAATAAAAAATGGTATTATTTGGCTATTTGACTACGGTATTCAACAGGAGAAAGTTGGGTATGTTTCTTAAATGCGCGTGCAAAAGTACTAGGAGAGCTGTAGCCTAGTTGATAAGTAATCTCAGTGATAGAAATATTTTTTATAGCTAATTTTTGCTTAGCTAACATTAAACGAACGGAGGTGAGCAAACTTAAGAAAGACTGTTTCTCTTGGCTTAACTTACGCTGAAGAGTTCGCTTGCTCATATGCAATTTATAAGCAATGACTTCTTCGGTTGGACAACCTGCAGGCAATAACTCATTAATAATCTTTATTACTTTACTACTCGTCTCGCTATTATCCATAGAAGCTAAATGCTTATTAATCACCATTTCATTCAGTTCAACTAATTCTTCATCATGTGTTGGTAAAAGCTCAGTTAATAAAGTTTTTGAAAAGGAAATACCATTGAATGCTTGGTTGCCATAAACAGGGCATTGAAAGTAGTCTTGGTAGGCTTGATTGTTTTCGTCAATATCAAAAGTAAAGTAAACACCGGTTGCAGGTATGTTTTTACCTGCGGCTAAGCGAAACATTTTTAAGAAAAACCCTAAACCTAGCTCAATGGCACAATGGTGAACTTTAAATGTTGCCTCTGGGGTTAAAGGCTTTTGATATTGAATCAATAACTCTTCACCGTTTTCAGTATTACGTTCTAATAAATCTATTTGCATTATGGTATTAATTAACTGACTACTGGAGATAAAACGTCTTAGGCCTTCTTCTAAATTTGCACTAGCAAGCCAAGCCATACCAATGCCTTTTAAATAAGTGGGTTGGAACAATGACGCAGCAACTAAGCCAAGTTCATTATTGCCTGTTGCCTTAACTGACAATTGCCACAAATCAGCCATTTTTTCCATGGGGATACGCTTTTGTTCAGTATCGTTAATATCGATATCTGCTTGAGAAAAAACAGGCTCCGCATCTACTTCATATATAGATAAAACTTGTGCTATCAAGCGAGGAATGGTCGAAAGTGTTGTTTGGCTCATAAATTCTCTATGGATTTATACTCGGTCAAATAAAAACGTATTTGTACGGGGTAATACAAGTTGTAAGCTAATGACATAAATGAATAGTGGCCAAAGGAAGTTGTCCTATTTTGCACAGTGAATGGCACAAGATGCAAAGCTATTAATCGCTAATTCTAGCATTATAGTTAGGCAAATAATTCATTTATCTAGGTCCGTTATGTTATCAAAAGTACAAAGCAAAATTCCTGCAATATCAATTATGTTTTTATCCTCTTTATTGTTAAGTGGTTGTATGAATATTACCGATCAACAAAAGTCTGGTTTTCTAAAGAACTATGAAGGTTTTGAAGATGTCTATGATCCGGATTACACCAAGGTTTATCGTAGTGAAAACTTTACCGTTGACATGATTGCCGATATGGAGCGAATAAGGCTAGTACCTTTTGAAATGTTGGTTGCCGAAGACGCTACATTTACACCCCAAGAGCTAGATGAATTATCTCAATACTTTCACAAACAAATGGGTGATAGGTTAATTGCTAATAACTATAAGCTGGTAAAACTAGCAGGACCTAGAACAATCACTATTCGAGGGGCTTTTTCTGGTGTCAAATTTGATGAACCTGAATTGATGCCGACAGACTTTATTCCTTTTCGCATGGTTTTAAATGCCGGTAATTTTGCCTATTTACAAATTACCGATAAAAGTGATGTTACAACTAAAGTTTCAGTAGAAATAGAGTTTTTGAATGGCATTCGCCGTGAACGTATTTTAGCTGCCATCAGTACTAAATATGTTGACAATACTATTGCCAATTCGGGCATTGATGACATGACGGTGGTAAAAGCATTATTAGATATGTGGGCAGAAAAATTTGTTGACCGCCTTGTTGAAATACGTGCTGACAAGCACGGTAAACAAGAAGGTTAAGTCTGATATACCCTTACACCTCAAATAAAACAAACAAGAAAGCAGGGAATTTATCCGCAATGAAATTTAACCAAGTTGTAAAATATTTATTCGTAACGTCAATGTCTATAAGCTTGTTAAGTGCCTGTGATAAGCCTATAAAAATCGAATCAGAACAGCAGTTAAGACCTGTTAGAAGTTTGGTTGTACACACCGTTGATGTAAATCAAGCGTTAGAGTTTACCGCAGTCGTTGATGCGGTAAACCGAGCTGACTTATCGTTTAAAATCTCTGGTGAATTAACTCACTTTTTGGTTAAACAGGGTGATAAAGTAAAAAAAGGTGATGTGATCGCAAAACTTGATGATACCGACTTACTTATTTACCTAGCCGAAGCACAAGCGCACTATGACAAAGCAATGGCTGATTTATTTCGCGCTAAGGAACTGGTTAAAACAAGTTATATTTCAGCTTCTGAGTTTGACCAAATACGAACCAGTGCACAATCAGCTAAAGCGCAATTAGCCGGTGCTAACAACAACCTAAATTACAGTACGCTAAGAGCTTCTTTCGATGGCATTATTGCAAAAGTATATAGTAAAAATCACCAAGAAATTAATGCTAAAGAGCACATCGTTAGATTACACGATTTAAGTAAAATTCAACTGATCGTCAATATCCCTGAAAGCATCATGATTCATTTGCAAAAAAATGCGGCCCAAGGTGAAGTCAATGCTAGCTTTAATTCCATTAAAAATCACAAGTTCCCACTGCAGTTTAGTGAAGTTTCCACGTTGGCGGATGAACACAGTAAAACCTATGAAGTTATCTTTACCATGGAGGCATTAGCAGGTTACGTTATTTTACCCGGTATGACTGCCTCGGTCAGTGCTCAAGTTGCATTACCTAACCATGAGGATCAAGTTCAACCTAGTTTTTATTTACCCAGTCACACCGTATTGAAAGATAGTCAAGGAAACTATGTTTTTGTTGTTAACAAGCATGACGTTGGTGTTGGTCAAATATCAAGAAAGTCAGTGCTTATTGGCAATATCACAGCGCAAGGCATTGAAGTCTTCACTGGGTCAAAGTCTGGCTCAACATCTAGTCTACAGTCCGGTGACCACGTTGTCAGCGCTGGTATGAGCAAAGTAACTTCAGGCACATTAGTTAAGTTTATTAACGCTAGCGAAACAAACGCTATCGTTAATCTATAGATAAGCACAAGGACAGTCTATGAATATTACACGTTTGGCAATCACCAACAATCGCACCACCTTTATGTTGATGTTAGTGATTATTTTCTTCGGTATTAATGCTTATAAAGGTATGCCTAAAGATTATGATCCAGGTTTTATTATCCGTACCGCACAAGTGATTACCCAGTTCCCCGGTGCTAGCCCCGAGCGGGTAGAGATGCTTATTACCGATAAGTTAGAGCTGGTTATTCAAGAATTGCCTGAACTAGACTTTGTTAAAAGTGAATCGCGTACCGGTATCTCAATTATTAGTGTCAATATTAAGGAAAGTTACCGTAATTTGCGTCCTATTTGGGATAATTTACGCCGTAAAATTGATGCGGCTCAAATAGAACTACCCCCTGAGAGTTCCTCATCAGTTGTTAATGATGAGTTTGGTGATGTATTTGGTATTGTTATTGGCTTAACAGCAGAAGGTTATGATTACCGCGATATGAAAACCATCGCCGATCAGGCCAAAGACGCCTTACTTAGACTGAGTGAAGCGGCTAAAGTAAACGTATTTGGTGAGCAACAAGAGCATATTTTTCTAGAGTACGATAATGCTCATTTAGCCAATTTAGGTATTTCGCCTAGTCAATTAAGTGAGCAGTTATCCAGTCGAAATATTGTTATTTCTGGTGGCAGCATCATCTTAAAAGATGAGCAAATCTCCCTAGAGCCAAGCGGTAATTTCGAAAACATTGATGAAATTAAAAAAACGATTATCCAAATGCCTGGTAGTGATCGTTTACTTTATTTAAGTGATTTGGTTACCGTTAAACGCAGTTATGTTGATCCGGTAAAAAGCAAAGTTAGTCTTTCTGGAGAGCGAGCATTATCTATTGCAGTAGCGATGCGCGAAGGGGGTAATAACATTTTGTTGGGTCAACAAGTCAACGAACTTATTGCACAATTCAATAAAGATTATCCGATTGGAGTGACTTTCGAAACAGTATCATTTTTACCTTTCGATGTAGAAAAAAAAGTACACGATTTTTCGAGTAGTTTAATACAAGCGGTTATTATTGTTACCTTAGTTATGCTACTCAGTTTAGGTTTTAGGACAGGTCTTATAGTTGCCTTACTTATCCCATCTAGCATGATATTTAGTATTCTTATTATGTCATTATTTAACATTGGCATAGACCAGATTTCATTAGCCGCGTTAATTATCTCGCTAGGCATGTTGGTTGATAATGGCATTGTTATGTCCGAAAGTATTATGGTCTCGATGGAAAAAGGTAAAAAAGCCATTGATGCTGCTGTCGATTCAGCCCATGAACTAAAAATACCTTTGTTGACTTCATCACTAACCACGGCTGCGGCATTTTTACCTATATTTCTCGCTGAGTCAGCGACAGGGGAATACACAGCGTCTTTGTTTAAAGTGGTCAGTATTACCTTATTATGTTCATGGGTGTTATCAATGACAGTGATCCCAATGTTATGTGTAAATTTTATGAAAGTTAAAAAGACCACACAACTTTTTGATAGTAAATTATTTGTCGGTTATCGTACTTTGTTACTTAACTTACTGCGTTTTCGCTGGTTGACGTTATTAGTGACTTTAACATTGTTTATTCTTGCTGTTTGGGGACTTTCATTTATTCCTAAACTATTTTTCCCTCCCTCAGACCGTGCTTTTTTCAAAATGGAAATGGAATTACCCATTGGCACTACATTAGCGGCTACCGAAGGGGTCACTAAGCAAATTGAGTCGTATATAAACGCAGAGCTCAAAGCAAACTCAGCGGGTGATATCGGTGTGACCAACTGGGTTACCTACATAGGCAATGGCGGACCACGATTCTTATTAACGCACAACCCTAAACCAAACAGTAGTAATTATGCCTTAATGATTATCAATGTTACGGACAACGCATTAGTTGACGACACTATAAATAAACTCGAGCGCTTTAGTGTGGAAAATTTCCCTGATTTATTAGTGAAACTTCGTAAAATAGAAAATGGCTCTCCTATTGAGAATCCGGTTGAAGTGCGTATTAATGGCTCGCATGCACAGCAGTTATTTCCTATTATCGAGCAAGTTAAGCAGCGTATGGCCAAAATAAATGGTGTTAAATCGATTAGTGATAATTGGGGCATGCCAATTAAAAAGTTGCAGGTCAATATCAATCAAAGTCGTGCTCGTCGTGCTGGTGTTACCAGTAAAGATATTGCCATGTCATTACAAACAGGTCTTTCAGGAGTAGAGTTAAGCCAATATAGGGAAGGGGATATTGTTATTCCTATTACCATGCGCTCTCAAGAAGGCGATCGTCAAGATATTGGTAAGTTACAAGCACTCGCTGTGTATTCACAGTCAAGTGGCAGCTCAGTACCGTTAACACAAGTTGCCGACATAAAAGTCGTGTGGCAATCGGCCAAGATATTACGTCGAGATCGCTTAAAAACCATCACCATCGGAGGACAAATAGATAATAGTATTACCGCTGATCAGGCTTTTAAAGAGTTGATACCTTGGTTGGAAGAACAACAAAAAAATTGGCCTATTTCCTATACCTATGAACTAGGCGGTGAATTTGAAACATCTGGTAAAGCGAATAAGTCGATCGGTGAAAAGTTACCCATAGCTGGCTTTATTATTTTGTTATTACTTATCGCGCAGTTCAACTCAGTACGAAAGGCCGTCATTATATTGCTAACTATCCCATTAGGGCTTATTGGTGTTACCAGCGGCTTGTTAGTAGGGCAATCTTTTATTGGCTTCATGACATTATTAGGTATTATTTCCTTGGCGGGAATCGTTATTAATAATGCTATTGTATTGTTAGAGCGCATTCAAATAGAACTTAATGAAAATCCAGACGAACCTTGTTTTGCAATTATCAATGCCGCACAACAAAGGCTTAGGCCCATAGTACTAACTACCACTACCACAATATTTGGCTTAATACCGTTATATATAAGTGGCGGAGAATTTTGGCAGCCTATGGCAATTGCCATTATGGGTGGTCTATTGTTATCAACGGTATTTACCTTAGGGGTCATTCCTGTCGTTTATGCGGTATTATTCGCTATCAAAATGCCGACTAAAGCAATTGAAGGCTCTCTTAACTCATAATAGATAAAACTTCGCCATTTCACTGTCGCTGGCTAGTGAAATAGCGAAATAGGTCAGGTATACTAAGCGAAAATAAAGCAAGTTACTTTACTTTTATTCTTTTATAACGGTAGAGATAAAGTACTTGTTTCAACGTACTGACTATCATTAGATGAGTAACTAAATGGCCGTTATCAATTGCCCAGGTTGTAGTAAAAAGATTTCTGATAAAGCAAAATCGTGTAACCACTGTAACCTTGATTTATCTGAGCTAGATTCTGATAAACTCGCCAGTCTCAATCGCGTGAGTTTAATCAATAAAACTCAACGTCTGATGAATTACTCTTTTATTGCCATGTTATTCTTTTGTGGTGGTTTTTTATTTATGTTTTGGGATAATGTTATCCCTGGCAGTTGGCAACATAGCGCAGCCATGGTCAGCGCCATTATTGGCTTTGTAATGTATATAATTATTCGCGCCATGTTGTTATTGACTAAGCGTAAAGCAAGATAGTTATTTATTTATAATAGCTTAATTAGTCAAGAATAAAAAATAAACACTCTCTTTCATACTACAACACCTCGGGATTCTAATGGATTTAATTAACACCATAGACGCTATGTCAAATGACATGTATTTACGCTTAAAGTGTGCCGCCGAAACAGGCAAGTGGCCTGAAGGCACGGTTGTTGATAAAGCACAGCGTGCAACAGCCTTACAATTAAGCATGGCATATCAAGCTAGGCACTTAGATAATGATGAGATGCTTACCATTGGCCCTGATGGCCATGTAGTCGAAAAGAATAAACGCCAATTAAAAGCTGAATTTTCTAGCTATAAGCCTGAAGAAGAAGTTAAAAAGTGCAGTAAGCCAACACAAGCAGATATCGCTTATTTCAGTAACAATGAACTTTAAGTCTGTACTTAACATTGCTGTCGTTATTCTCCAACTGAAAGAATTAAATAAACCATGATTTTCTCCAAATTTTTTAAAACTAAAACTAACTGGCATCATAAAGATGCGACTGTGCGTATTACCGCTATTCATGAAGAGTTATCTGCTGATAACGATGAGCAATTGCTTATCTTAACTGATCTTATTAAGAACGATGTCAGTGATTTAGTTCGCCGTGCAGCGTTAATAAAAGTAGGAACTTTTGACTGTTATCTTGAAGAAAGTAAAACAAATAACCAAGGTAAAGTAAAAGAGTTTGCGGCCAAACAGGTACATGATATTTTAGCGACAAGTCACAATGTAGTGATCGGTACTGAACAAAAGAAAGCGCTATTGGCACAACAAGCAGCAACACCGTTATTAGCAACCGCTTTATTAGAGGCTTGGTTAGCTCATGAACAAGAAAGCGACATTATGATTTTGCTTTACCAGCAAATCAGCACACGCAAAACGACAATGCATTTATTAACGCATTGTTTTAGTCAAAAACAATGTCCTGAGTTTCAAACCTACTTACTTAACCAAGTTGACGATGCTAAGGTTCTAGAAAAGTTGAGTAAAAAGGCCTGTAATCAGGACTTAGCGCAACGAATCAAAGATAAACTTTTGGCAATACAAGCCGCTGTTGAAAAACCACAGAAATTAACCAAACAAATACAGCTGACATTATCAAAACTGCAAGCACTAAAAGATGTCAGTGATTATGGGGACTATAAAAAACGTAAATCACTTTTAATTAATGAATGGCAAGCACTTGAACCAGAGCTAGTTGTTTTTTCTGCGGACGAGTTATTGGTTTTTAATGATAAATATCAAAGCATCATCAGCCAATTAGAAAAACTATTCATTGCCAAAGCTGAAACTTATCAACAACAAATTATCGCTGATAAGTTAGCGCACGATAAGCAGCAAGATAAAAAAGCGTTTACTGGGCAGCTTAATCACATTAGCCAATCCATAACGACAGCAGTATTTTCAAGTGATCAGGTTGATGAAGCCCTTTTTAACGCTTTGCTTGCTCAGTTAACAACTGACATTAAAACTTCAGTACTTAATAAAGATGAACAAAATGTATTCATCAGCCAAGTTAATCAATTAACTAAACGTTTAGGTGAAATACCCGAAATTGCAGAATCAGTTAGCCAAGCAACCCATTTAATCTCTAAAATATCACAACTGACTCTGCCTAAGACATTAGATGAGTTAAACGTACGACAAGAGACATATAATGACTGGCTAAAATCTTGGCGCGTTATTGAAAAGAAAACTGCCGGTATTTTGCCTGAGTCTATTGTACAAGCGCAAAAAGAAACGGTAAATGTTTGGCAAAATGGCTTAAGATCATTACAGAGTCAGCAAAAAGAACTCTTTTTTCAACAAAAGAAAAAGCTTCAAGACATCAAACGTTTACTCAACAATGGTAAATACAAAGTGTGTTTTGGTTTATTTAAAGGTGTGAAAGAAAGTATTCACCAGCTCAGTGTGCAACAACAGCAACAATTACAACGCGACTTTGACCAAGTGAGTGAAAAAATGGTGGAGTTAAGTGATTGGGAACACTATATCGCTACGCCTCGTAAGCAAGAGTTGCTGATTGCGATTCAAGTGTTAGTTGACACACCTTTAGATAACCCTAATGACCAAGCAACAAAAGTTAAACAATACCGTGGTACATGGAATTCGCTAGGTCATGCTGATGAAGACGTTGATAAGCAACTAAATGAACAGTTTAATCAACTGTGTGAGCAAGCTTTTGCACCGTGTCGTTTATTCTACGCAGAGCAAGATAAAATCCGTGAGCAACATCTAGAGCAACGTCAGAAAATAATTGCTAAAGTAGATTTACTTGCCGCTACGCTTTTTGATGCAAAAGTTGATGCACAAGGAAATAAAGCGCTAGATTATAAAAAACTTGACGGACAACTTAATAACTTACAACAGCAATGGAATAACACTGGAGAAGTAGACCGTAATCAATATAAAAAATTACAGCATCAATTTAAAAATGCCATTGCACCCATCAAAAGTGCAATCGGTGCTTTTCATTTAAGTAACACCACAGAAAAACAAACATTGATCACTAAAGCCGAAGCCTTACTTGCAAGTGATGATGTCTTAGCAGCAATTGAATCAGCTAAGAAATTACAGCAAGCATGGCGTGAAGTAGGTTTTGCCGGAAATCATCAAGAAAATCAGCTATGGCAAAAATTCCGTCAAATTAACGACCAATTATTTGATAAAAGACAACAGCTAAAATCTGAACAACAATCCGCATTATCAAATCAGCAAGAAATATTTATTGCACAAGTGCTAATTATTGAAGAATCTCTAAACAAGCTAACAAATACCGATGATAAGCAATCATTGCAAGCGATTGAGCAACAAGCTCAATCATTACTAAATGAAGTTATTGCAGCTAAGCCAGTTATCAAAGCAGTGGCTTTTCGTATTGAAAAAACCATCAAAAAAATTAGTGATTTAATTAAAAGTAATGAACAAGTTAGGCAAAAACAAAGTTGGTTGAACCTATTTGATTTAATATCATTACAGGCGATAAACAATCAAGATAGTGAAACACTGCAGGCTTCAACTCATTTCAATAGCTTGACCAGCTTTTGGCAAAAACGCCTAGTCGAGCATATTAAGTTAACGAAACAGGTTCAAGGTAGCCATCGTTTTGATAAAACACTAGTCATTGAAATATTGGGTCAAGGTGAATCTCCTAGCGACTTAGCAGAGCAACGTATGAAAGTTCAAGTGCAATTAATGCAGGAACAAATGCTTTCGGGTACTGACATTGATTTGAGTAAATTACTTGTTGATTGGTTGATGTTAGGTGCACTTGTTGAAACAGAATTACCGTTAATTGAACGCTTAAAAGTGATTTATTGCCAATAGGTGAATTCAAAAAAGCCATTACAGAAAACTTAATAAAAGGTCAGTTTGTTTCTTATCGATGAGACAAACTGATTTTTTTTGCCTGCAAATAAATTTGATCGGCTACTTAAGTAACTCAAATTACTTCCTTTGTGTAGGACGACCGAGTAATCTGTTTATATTTGGTAATAACGACAACCTAATAGTAAATAAAGTCACTTGGCTTAAGTTATAAGAGTTATGCTAATTTTTAAGGAAATAATATGAAGATTTTTACTGCACTGATTTGTACTTTTTTACTTTCATCATGTGTTTATTATAGCGTGCAACGAGATTTGGGTGGCGATTCTTCGACACCTTGCACTAAAGGCTCTAGTCAAGATAACGCAAAATGTAAGTCGGAATTAAAGCGCCTTAATGATGAAATTAATAAACAGGCGCACTGATTTATAAATAAACTCTATATCACGAGTAATATTGTCTATTCGAATTATGCCCAATAGCAACACTAACTGCAGAGAGAATTTATCAATTTTTACTTATCAGGATTACTTATTTGTCTATTAGCCTTGTCACTTAAGGTAAACGCACAAAATGCTAAGTTCAATTATGAGCAGTTTACCCATGATTACTTTACTGCATGGACCAATGTACAAAAGCCGAAAGCGACACTCGCAGATTTAGAGCTTTATCTCGCCTTTTTAACTGATGATATTGGCTACCAACATCTCCCATACTCAATATAAAGCCAAACTAACAAGGCAATTATTTGGCCATAATGTCATCACTATTGAGTTTCATACCCAAGCGAAAGGAATTCACCCTGATAACGGTCAAGAAATTTTGATAAATAATACTGCACTTGAAGTGCTTGAAATTGAACAGGGAAAAGTCTCAGTAATCCGTCATTACAGTGACTAATGCAGTTAAAAATAGGGCCGTGGAAATGATCAGAGCAGTACAAGTAACAGATGCCGAAGCTATCTGCGATATTTATAATCATTATATTGCTAATACTATTATCACCTTTGAAGAACAAACGATTACACCCGCAGATATGTTAACGCGTATCGAAGCCGTGCAAGGTAGTGATTTACCCTGGTTTGTTATTGAAGACAAAACAAGGCAGGTTGTTGGCTATGCCTATGCGGCTAAATGGCGAGAGCGTTTCTCATATCGATTTTCTGTTGAAGTCACCGCTTATTTATCTCTCGAACATAGTGGTCAAGGTTTAGGCAGTCAACTCTATCAAACATTATTTGATACTTTAAAAAATAAAGGCATTCATAGCGTTATTGGTGGCATTACCCTACCTAATGATGCGAGTGTTGCCTTGCATGAAAAGTTCAACATGAACAAGGTTGCTCACTTTAAAGAAGTAGGCCTGAAATTTGACCAGTGGTTAGACGTCGGTTACTGGCAAGGAACCCTTTAAGGATTAACCAAAACACCTCGCCAGATTTCTTTTTTGGCTGATAAAGTGCCAAGTTTAAAACTTGGCTTTTAAACAGTTCACATTATTACCTTCACTCATAGTCTAACTTTTAAATCATGACTGAAGCCTCATTCATTGTGGTCGAAAGCTTTACTATGCAATGATATCTGTACACCTAAAGTATCTTACAAATTGTACAGGACAGCGTAATTTGCTTACATTTTTATTGTGTTTATGATTAAGTACCCGTTATAAATAATTGTTTTTAAAACTTTGTTATAAGCTTAAAAATATGACTTACCACGAACGTATAAGGTACTTATTAATGACGTCTAAATCTTTATTGTCCAAAAGAATGTTTCTCTCTAGCGTCGCGCTCAGTGTTATGTTGGCTTTGCCAACGGCTTTTGCACAATCCCCAGTAAAGCCTGCAGAAGCTACTAAAGAAGAAGCATCAGCAAAATGGTCGGTTAATGAACCTCAGGGTAACTTCACCACAGCAAATATCGATGTTCGTTCAGGCACATGGATGAATGTTGATTTAAGCCCCGATGGTAAAACTATCGTATTTGACTTACTCGGTGATATTTATACTATGCCAGCCTCTGGTGGTGAAGCTACACCTTTAATGACAGACATTGCTTGGCAAATGCAGCCGCGATTCAGCCCTGATGGTAAGCACATTGCTTTCACCTCTGATGAGGACGGCGGGGACAATTTATGGATAATGAAAGCAGGCGGCAGCAACGCTAAAGCGGTAACGACTGAAACATTTCGTTTATTAAACAGTCCTGCATGGTCACCCGATGGTAACTACCTTGTTGGCCGTAAACATTACACCGGAAGTCGGTCTTTAGGTGCTGGTGAAGTGTGGATGTATCACAAGTCTGGCGGTAATGGCGTAATGTTGACTAAACGTCCGAATGAGCAAAAAGATTTAGGTGAGCCAGCATTTTCACATGACGGTAAATATGTGTACTTCTCGCAAGATGCAACGCCAGGTAAAACTTTTCATTATTCAAAAGATTCTGAAAAGGGTATTTATAAAATTAAGCGCCTTGAGCTTGAAACAGGCGAAATCAAAGTTGTTGTTTCAGGTAAGGGCGGTGCAATTAGACCGACACTTTCACCTGATGGTAAATTCCTTGCCTTTATAAGCCGAGATGATTTCCAATCAAACTTGTATTTATACGATCTAAAAAGCGGTGCAGAAACCAAAGTTTATGATGGTTTAGAGCGTGACATGCAAGAAACATGGGCAATTCACGGTGTATACCCAACCATTGCATGGACACCTAACAGTGATGGCTTAGTTTTTTGGGCTGGAGGAAAAATCAATCAGTTATCCCTTGAATCTAAAAAAACTAAGGTGATTGAATTTCATGTTAAAACAGAGAAAACAATTCAAAAGGCAGTACGCTTTGCTCAAGACTTAGATCAAAAAAGCTTTAATACCAAAATGTTACGTGATGCAAAGGTTTCACCTAATGGTAAAAAAGTTGTTTTCGAATCAATGGGACACCTTTATACAAAAACATTACCAAATGGTAAACCTAAGCGTTTAACCAAACAAAAGAGCCAGTTTGAATTAAACCCAAGTTTCTCACGTGATGGTAAAAAAATTGTTTATGTGACTTGGGATGATCAAAAATTAGGGCAAGTTCGTGTTGTTTCTAGCCGCGGTGGTAAAGGTAAAACCATTACGCGTGAACCGGGTAAATACGTAGAGCCAAGTTTCTCACCCGATGGAAAAACCGTTGTTTATCGTAAAGTCAGTGGTGGTTACATTACTGACCCAACGTGGGGATTAAACCCAGGTGTTTATGCGGTATCTGCAAAAGGTGGTAATGCTAAGCTAATTACCGACAGTGGCGTACAGCCACACTTTGGCGCGAAAAATGATCGTATTTATATTACTCGCAGTGGTAAAACACCGCATATTTCACGCATCGATCTTGATGGTCAAAATGATACTAAATTATATCAAGGTAAATTTTCTTCTGAATACCGTGTATCTCCAGATGGTAAAAATCTAGCGTTTGCTGAGCGTTTCAAAGTATTTGTTACGCCGTTTGTAGAACGAGGTGATGTAATTGATATAGGGCCAAAAGCAAAGAACTTACCGGTCGAGCAATTATCAGTTCGTGCGGGTGAAGGTATTAACTGGAATGGTAAATCTAATGAGCTTTATTGGAGCCTTGGTGCAAACTTATATCAAGCTTCAGTAAAAGGTCTGTTTGAAATTACCGGTAAGGAAGCAGAAACTAATACCGGAGAAGAAGCTGAAGAAAAGACCAAAGCCGGTCCTAAGGTGAAAGTTACTAACTTAAGCTACAAACAGAAAGTTGATATTCCATCGGGTCGTATTGCCTTTGTTGGTGGTAAAGTTATTACCATGGAAGGTGAGCAAGTCATTGATAACGGCGTTGTACTTGTAGAAGGTAACAAGATCAAAGCGGTTGGTGTTAGCGGACAAATTAAAATCCCAAGTGATGCCACCATTATTGATATTACCGGTAAAACGATCATGCCTGGCTTAATCGATGCACATGCGCATGGCTCACAAGGCAGCAGTGAAATTATTCCTCAGCAAAACTGGAAAAACTACGCTGGTTTATCACTTGGGGTCACCACAATTCACGATCCGTCTAATGATACCACTGAATTTTTTGCCGCCAGTGAAATGCAAAAAGCCGGTAAAATTGTTGCTTCGCGATTATTTTCAACAGGTACCATTTTATACGGTGCAACAATTCCAGGTTACACGTCACACGTTGATAGCTTAGATGATGCAAAATTTCATGTCGAACGTTTAAAGTCAGCAGGGGCTTTTAGTGTTAAAAGTTATAACCAACCACGTCGTAATCAACGTCAGCAATTTATTCAAGCAGCACGTGAATTAGAAATGATGGTAATACCTGAAGGAGGCTCATTACTACAGCATAATTTAACTATGATTGTTGATGGGCATACAACGTTAGAACATTCCATATCCACAGCTAAAATTTATGATGATATTAAACAACTATGGTCACAATCTGACATGGCTTACACTCCAACGATGGGCGTAGCCTTTGGCGGTATTTCTGGCGAAAATTATTGGTATGATACAACCAATGTTTGGGAGCATCCGCGTTTAAGTAAATATGTGCCTAGTGAGTTTTTAGATCCGCGTTCAATGCGTCGTCCAAAAGCGCCACACCATCATTACAATCATTTAAACGTAGCTAAAGTCGCTAAAGAAATGCAAGACTTAGGTGTCGAAGTTAACGCCGGTGGTCACGGTCAACGTGAAGGTTTAGCGATGCACTGGGAAATGTGGATGATGGCGCAAGGCGGAATGACGCCGTTGCAAGCTATTCGTACAGCCACTATTTCACCAGCACGCTCATTAGGTTTAGACAAAGACTTAGGGTCATTAACCGTCGGTAAATTGGCTGATATTATTGTTATTGATGGTGATGTGACTAAAGACATTCGTTTAAGTGACAAAGTTACCCATACTATGATCAACGGGCGTTTGTATAATGCAGATACCATGAATGAAATTGGTAACTATGATAATAAACGTGAAAAATTCTATTTCGAAGCTAAATAGTTTTTAATCCTGAAGCATCAGCAGATCCTAGAAAAGTAAAAGCCAGTAAGTCATACTAACTGGCTTTTTCCATTATAATGTCCCGTGGTAGAATATAAAAGGAACTTAAGTCATGCGAACCAGTTTACAAAAAAAATTTATTGAGGTTTGTGATAGAAAAATTGCCCAAAAGGGCACTAATGTAGGTTTATCTTTTTACGCATTTTTTGCTAATAAAAATGATGACCCTGATTTATTGATGGAAGCAGCAACGTGGTGGATCATTACTCACAAACTTGATCACTTTGAAAAGTCAGTAAAGATTAAAGCGCTGGTCATGGCTGAGCAATAAGCTTATGTACTCAATTACTTAATATGCGCAACATTAACTAATTCAGTTCAGTTCAGTTTATTATTGAGCTTAGTAAGTTGCTATATACCTTGTATATACAAGATATCAATCAAAGTGATGGATTTACCGCCGACTTGCTTTTAAAACACTCTTTTTGTGACCTAATAAAATTTTATTTAACAGTTTACGCATTTAACACTTTACAAACAGTCCGCCAGTATTTAGAATTCGCACACTTTTGAGGAATAGCAAAATTTCTCTTAAAGTAACTTGGTGAGATGGCTGAGTGGTCGAAAGCACCGGTCTTGAAAACCGGCAAGGGTTTGTAGCCCTTCTAGAGTTCAAATCTCTATCTCACCGCCACATTTAGAAAAGCCGCTAGCTGAAAAGCTAGCGGCTTTTTGCTTTTATAATTTTCAAAATATTATATAAGCGACTACTGATCATATTCTGATTAACTGATTGTTAATAATTAAGGACGGCGAATGACTATTATGGACAAGTATAAGAGTGCCAGTAAGGTAAATACTCTCCCTGTGAAACGTATTTCTTTAGCTATATCACTCGTTATATCTTCTTTATTACCTAGCCATTCATTTGCTCAAGCTTCTAAGACTTCCACAGCTGCAGAAAGTGAAATTAAACTTAGTCCTGCGATAACGGTTGATAATCTCGATGAAATTTACCGAGAAATGGCAACAAATAGTCGCTTTGAAAATTTAACACCCTCAGCTGATTTTTATCAATCACCTTACCAAATATCTATTTTTTCTAGCCCCAATGGTGAAGACAGTGACAGACTTTGGTCTCAAACCAACTCAATTTTTGCTTACGGTTTTGGTGTTATTGGTTTAATTGCTTTATTACCTGAAGACATTTCTAATTGGGATAAAGAGCAAGGCATATTCAATAAATGGTCTGATAACGTCAAAAGTGGTCCGGTATGGGACAGAGATACTGGCATGTTGAACCTTATTGGGCACCCATACTTTGGTGGTGTTTATTATCAGGTTGCCCGTAAATCAGGATACCGTCAGTGGGACGCATTTATGTACGCCACTATTATGTCTACTTTCTATTGGGAATATGGCATAGAAGCCTTCGCAGAAGTACCCTCTATTCAAGATTTAGTTATAACCCCTGTTCTTGGCTGGGCATATGGTGAGTGGGCTTTTAATACCGAGATGGATATTAGAGAAGACGGTAATACTGTCTGGGGATCAAGCATGCTTGGTAGTACCGCTTTATTTTTTCTAGACCCAGTCGATAGCATGAGTGTTGGTATAAACAATATTTTTGGTAAAGAAATTATTAAAGCGGGTACTGGTTTTGTCAGTTTCAACGAAATACCCTACGGTGATGCAGGCCAAACTGATACACAGGTCAACTTTAATATCTCTTTGCAAATAGGTGAAGGTGGTAGCTATACGCCAAGTAAAGCTAAAAGATCATCTCGAAATGATGACCCTGTAGATACCGGAATTATTGGTGTCAGTTATGGTGTCGGTCAAACAGAGTTAGACGATTTATGGAAGGTAGAAGGTGATACTACCACCGAATATAGCTTAGGTTTGTATTTTACTCGCCAATTTTCAAGTAGGCTGACATATTCCAAAGGTAAGTTCATCGACGGTTCGAGCAACGCAGAAATTAACTATGAAAACTATAGTTTAGACAGTCAATTTTATTTCAATAGTGAAAGTAACTTCAGGCCTTATTTAACTGCTGGATTTGGTGAAACCTTATGGAAAAGAGATATAGAAACAAAAAGGTTTCAAGTTAACTCTGGTATAGGTGCCCATTACAAAATCAATAATAATTTTGCAGTACAATTAGATTGGCGTTTTTACCACAGTACCAATGCTAATACCTCCGATCATAATACCAGCTTACGCTTTATCTATTTGTTAGGTAAAGGTGAGAGGTAGTTATTATAAGTAACCACATAAATTGTAATAAAATATAAATATTGAGTTGCCCAAGTGGCAACTTTTTAGTCTGTGTCATAGGCTTTAATCATTCCTAACATTATTGTGTAGTGGAGTGTTTATGAAAGGCTTTAGGTATTTAATATTAGTCTGTTTACCACTGTTACTTTCTTGTCAAAGTAATGAAAATCTTCATGTTAGCCAAATCCCCCCGCCAAAGAATTTATATTTAGATAATAAATTCATCCCAATTTACCCAGTAGATATCGAAACAGAGCAAGAAATATTTCAACTTGATGATGATATGCGTGTCATGGTCCAGAATAAGTTAGTTAATAACTTATCCGCTCAAGAAAAAGCACGAATTTTACTCGAACACTTATTTAATGAAGAAAATATTGCACTTCGTTATGAAGGTAATGCGAATGTAACTGCCGTCGGTGCCTATCATAGTAAAACCGCAAACTGTATGTCGCTCACTATTATGGCCTATGCACTCGCTGAGGAAGCCGGAATGAATGTTAGCTTTCAAGAGGTAGATGTTCCCGAGTATTGGGTGCGTAATGGGCAATATAGCATGTTAACAGGACATGTAAATTTACTGGTCAGAGAAGGTGACGATATTAATAGACGTGTGGTGTGGGGTGAGAAAAGAACACAAATAGATTTTGATCCCTTTGTCGCTAGGAAAAGGTTTCCCTCGCATGTCATCAAAAAAAGCACCCTCATTGCCTAATGCCGTTCACTTAAGGTGAACGGCATTTTTTTGTACTGCTTTTTTGATCGGGTATCTATTTTTAGAGCACTTT
>CAJXYE010000053.1 GCA_913063325.1 uncultured Colwellia sp.
AGCTCCCGAAGGGCGAGTTTAAAAGGCTTACATGCTGCGTTATTGATTTTGATAAGGGAATAACCATTATCTACAATCAATGCCTTGCCTCTAAACCTTTTAATTCTCGCTAAGTGGTGTATTCATTAATTCAATTGGTATTAGTTATTAATAGCGCGATAGAACGGCAAAAATCATTAAAAAATAAAAAGAGATGAAAAAATGACTGAATTATTATTAGGTGTAAATGTTGATCATATTGCCACTCTAAGACAAGCCCGCGGTACTAATTACCCTGATCCTGTCTATGCCGCTAGTGTTGCTGAACATGCAGGTGCTGATGGCATAACTGTTCACTTACGTGAAGATAGACGTCATATCCAAGATCGAGATATTCATGTATTAAAGCAGACCTTACATACCCGTATGAACTTTGAAATGGCCGTCACGGATGAAATGGTCGCCATAGCATGTGATGTGAAACCTGCTTTTTGTTGTTTAGTACCAGAGAAGCGTGAAGAGTTGACTACCGAAGGTGGCTTAGATGTTGTTGGTCAATTGGATAAAATAACAATAGCGACAGAGAAACTCGCGGCAGCGGGCATTGCAGTAAGTTTATTTATTGATGCTGATACAGCACAAATTGATGCAGCACTTGCCAGTAAGGCGCCTTATATAGAAATTCATACTGGTCACTACGCTGATCTGGCTTGTGAGGTAGAACAGCGTATTGAACTTGAGCGTCTTACTGCAGGTATTAAGTATGCACATAGCTTAGGGCTAAAAGTTAATGCGGGTCATGGTTTAAATTATTTCAATGTCAAACCTATTGCTGCCATTAAAGAAATTATCGAATTAAATATCGGCCATGCAATAATCGCAAGAGCGGTTATTGATGGCTTAGATAAAGCGGTTCGAGATATGAAGCAATTGATGCTAGAAGCAAGAACTAATAACTATTAGCTCAACTGTTTAGCATAATCCAAAATTTTAAAACTCATTTAATTTATCATTACTTAAATTATAGTCTACACTTTAAATGAGTAGGTGCTGAAGGGATTCAGTTTAGAAATAGATGAGGATTCATGATGCAAACACAGACAAAACCAATGCTCGAGCGAAGAAAGGAAGCTCCTGAGCAGTCAGTTTGGTGGAATAAATTATCGTTGGCTCAAAAGTTTTCTGCGAGTAGTTTAGGGAAGTTCGGCTATGAGATTGCCTTTGTTCGTATTGATGGTGACAGCGGTAATAGCTTAGCTGTGCTTCAATGTAGTGGAGGTGTCGCCGCCATTTCTGAAGATGGTGATATTGACACATCACCTAACATTATCATCAGGTGATCATCTATCAGGTAATTTTGATAGCAATATATCTACAAACCATCTAAGTAAATGATTACAATCAATAAAAGCAACAGTTCACGTTGCTTTTATTGATTTGAGTAATACCAATTCCATTAAATTATTGCCCACTTGTGCGAGTTTAAATAATCCAAGTCTGCGTTGCTCTCAATCCCAATAGCGAGCTATTACTCAATCAAGCGCCTTGCCCTGATTTATTTATCCTACCCACAACAAGATCACAAACTTAATGGAAATGGTATAAGTAATAACTTTATGGATAAACTTTAGAAATCATATGAAGCAACATTTATGCTTTTATCGCTTAAATGTAAACCTATATTCAATCAGTTATTAAGCTGCATGTAGCATTACGTAATATTTTTTATTTAATTCGTAAAGAGGCATTGAAAATAGCAAAATTCTTACCTATGTTAATCAATATACTTTGAAATAAATTAGCAGTAAAAGGTAGAGGCAATGGTTAGCGATATAGACGATAACTTCCTTGATGGAGCAAGTGCAAGTAACACAGATGAAGTGAATGATAATAATCCCCCTAAGGGTAACTCTTTAGCAGAGAAACAGATCCAAGAACAAGCCCAGAAAAACCTGCTAGCGCGGAAGCGTATTGATGAATTGAAGGAAAAAAAGCGCCTTAAGGACTTACTTGATGATAGTGAGGATTGGTAAAATGAGAAAAATTATGACTCATCCGACTATAAGCTGGATATAACTTTGCAATAACGTCATTTAAGCATAGAATATCTGCCTATTATTAACTCTCATTAACTTTAAATATTATGACGTTATTTGAAAAAATTCGCTGCTTATTAACCTTTGGTCAAGGAGTGGCTTTACCTCTTCCTGAATTATCTGCTGACACAACACCAACTCAATTATTTGAGCAATGGTTTAATGATGCTAAAAAATCTGGAGTTTTACTGCCTGAGGCGATGTCTGTAAGTAGCTGTAATGCGGACGGACAACCGAGCTCTCGGATGGTTTTACTTAAAGATTATGATGAAGATGGCTTTGTATTTTTCACTAACTACGCTAGTCGAAAAAGTCATGAACTTAACGATAATAGCAAGGTCGCCTTATTGTTCCACTGGAATGTATTACAGCGACAAATTCGTATTGAAGGTACCGTTGAGAAAATATCAAGGCAAGAATCTGCCGATTATTTTCATAGCCGAGATAGAGGCAGTCAAGTTGGCGCTTGGGCATCTAAGCAAAGTCAAAAACTTAAATCTGATAATGAACTCAAAGAACGTATGAGCCACTATCAAGAAAAATTCTCGCAAGGCGAAGTACCACATCCTGAATTTTGGGGTGGCTGGCGAGTAAAACCGCATGCCATTGAATTTTGGCAAGGACGCGCTAACCGATTACACGATAGAATATGCTTTGAACAAAAAAATGATTCTTGGTCACAGCACAAGTTACACCCATAAATGAAACTAGCAAAACGTATTATTCCTCTGCTTATCTGTTTTTCCGTGAATGTTACTGCTCAGGATGTGCATATTGGCTTAGAGCCTTTGCCACCTATCGTTAATGAAGATGGTCAAGGTTATGCTGTTGATATGTTCAAAGCCATTGAGGCCATATCAGACCTAAAATTTCACTTTCACATAATGAACTATGCTAGAGCGAAAAAAGAGTTACAAAAACAAAGTTTAGATATGATTGGTCTAACTCCCCAAGGTCATGAAACAAAGAGTTTTTACCAATCTGCTGAAGATATTAATTGGTCTGTCACTGCCAAAATAGACTTATTTACATTAGATAAGAAGTATTTCAATATTCAATTATTACCAAAACAGAGTATTGGTACTTTACGAGGTAATGCTGATTTTTTTTCTGAAGTGCTTAATATACCTAGAGATAAATTCATTGAAATAAGCACCCTTACTCAATTAACTAAAATGTTACAACGTAAACGCTTAAAAATTATAACATTTGAACGGGCATCTACAATAACAACTATTAAAACGTTTGATATTACAGGTGTTTATTATAAAAATGTCGCTGAAATACCTGCCAGCTTTGCAGTCTATAAAAATAGTAAGGGTCAAAAGCTGAAAGCTAAAATAGATAAGCTTTTAGCCAAAGTAAACAGTAAAAGTTACTTTGGCTCTTATTTCAAATACCAGAAATTAGCTGACACCGGGTTACTAATACCCTAAAAAGTAATAACTATAAGACTATTTTTTAGGAGTAGAAATAACTTTTGGTTTGACGCAGCTAGGTCTATTACCTAACTGATAAAGTGCCATTGAACTAGGTAAGTGCTCTGTTAACTGTTTAATACGTGTTTCGTTTGATGGATGCGTTGACATAAATTCAGCAGGAGAATTTTTACTTAGCTTAGCCATATTTTGCCATAGCTGTATACTTGCACTCGGCTCAAAACCTGAACGCGCCATAAGATCTTGACCAACAATATCTGCTTCACTTTCATGAGAGCGACCATAAGGCATTATTACACCGTATTGTATCCCAAGTCCTAACCCCGCCATCCATAAGTCTTTATTCTCTATGTCTGACATTCCAACAGCTGTTGATGCAGCAGCCATGCCCATATTTTGTAGTTTGTTGGCCGATAAACGTTCATTAGAGTGATGTTCAATAACATGACCAACTTCATGACCAATAATTGCGCCTAACTGGTCTTGGTTTTCAGTCACATTTAAAATACCTGTATAAACACCTATTTTCCCACCAGGTAAAGCAAAAGCATTCACTTGAGGTGAATCAAACACGATCACTTCCCAATCACCTTTATGAACTGATTTAGATACGTTTTGGGTAATTGATTTAGCTACACACTGTACAAAGTCATTAGTCGCTTTATCCGTACTGATCGGCGTTTTCTTTTTCATCTCTTCAAATGAGGCTGCACCCATTGTATCGAGTTCTGACTCTGAAAATAACATCACTTGTTTTCGTCCGGTGCTTGAACTTGTACAGGCGGTAAGCGCAATTAGCGCACTAAGCATAATGAGGGAACGTTTCATGGCTGACTTATATAATCCTTAAATAGTAAGTAGTCGTATTTTATGACGGTGACGCTTAATATGCTAGTCAGTATTTTTCTTTAATCTATGTTTAACTATTACTAATACCAAGTCCATTAACTTAGTTCCCACTCAGAGCTTGCCAATGGTTTGAGAACAAGTAGAACTTTTTTCACATAGTCACTCTATATGAAGGAAATTCTGTGCGGTTATCGAATCATTGGAAAGCTCCCGAAAGGCGAGTTTAAAAGGCTTACATGCTGCGTTATTGATTTTGATAAGGGAATAACCATTATCTACAATCAATGCCTTGCCTCTAAACCTTTTAATTCTCGCTAAGTGGTGTATTCATTAATTCAATTGGTATTAGTTATTAATAGCGCGATAGAACGGCAAAAATCATTAAAAAATAAAAAGAGATGAAAAAATGACTGAATTATTATTAGGTGTAAATGTTGATCATATTGCCACTCTAAGACAAGCCCGCGGTACTAATTACCCTGATCCTGTCTATGCCGCTAGTGTTGCTGAACATGCAGGTGCTGATGGCATAACTGTTCACTTACGTGAAGATAGACGTCATATCCAAGATCGAGATATTCATGTATTAAAGCAGACCTTACATACCCGTATGAACTTTGAAATGGCCGTCACGGATGAAATGGTCGCCATAGCATGTGATGTGAAACCTGCTTTTTGTTGTTTAGTACCAGAGAAGCGTGAAGAGTTGACTACCGAAGGTGGCTTAGATGTTGTTGGTCAATTGGATAAAATAACAATAGCGACAGAGAAACTCGCGGCAGCGGGCATTGCAGTAAGTTTATTTATTGATGCTGATACAGCACAAATTGATGCAGCACTTGCCAGTAAGGCGCCTTATATAGAAATTCATACTGGTCACTACGCTGATCTGGCTTGTGAGGTAGAACAGCGTATTGAACTTGAGCGTCTTACTGCAGGTATTAAGTATGCACATAGCTTAGGGCTAAAAGTTAATGCGGGTCATGGTTTAAATTATTTCAATGTCAAACCTATTGCTGCCATTAAAGAAATTATCGAATTAAATATCGGCCATGCAATAATCGCAAGAGCGGTTATTGATGGCTTAGATAAAGCGGTTCGAGATATGAAGCAATTGATGCTAGAAGCAAGAACTAATAACTATTAGCTCAACTGTTTAGCATAATCCAAAATTTTAAAACTCATTTAATTTATCATTACTTAAATTATAGTCTACACTTTAAATGAGTAGGTGCTGAAGGGATTCAGTTTAGAAATAGATGAGGATTCATGATGCAAACACAGACAAAACCAATGCTCGAGCGAAGAAAGGAAGCTCCTGAGCAGTCAGTTTGGTGGAATAAATTATCGTTGGCTCAAAAGTTTTCTGCGAGTAGTTTAGGGAAGTTCGGCTATGAGATTGCCTTTGTTCGTATTGATGGTGACAGCGGTAATAGCTTAGCTGTGCTTCAATGTAGTGGAGGTGTCGCCGCCATTTCTGAAGATGGTGATATTGACACATCACCTAACATTATCATCAGGTGATCATCTATCAGGTAATTTTGATAGCAATATATCTACAAACCATCTAAGTAAATGATTACAATCAATAAAAGCAACAGTTCACGTTGCTTTTATTGATTTGAGTAATACCAATTCCATTAAATTATTGCCCACTTGTGCGAGTTTAAATAATCCAAGTCTGCGTTGCTCTCAATCCCAATAGCGAGCTATTACTCAATCAAGCGCCTTGCCCTGATTTATTTATTCTACCCACAACAAGCTCACAAACTTAATGGAAATGGTATAATCTAACAATTCATAGCACTTATTTCTTTTAGTGCGGCTGGTACAGCACATAGAACTTGATCTATATGTTCGAAAAACTCAAAAAATTCAGGTTCAAGCTCTTCAATATTTAATCCCACCTTTAATTGTGTTTCTATCTGAGTAGTAATTTTAGCTAAATTTGGCGCACCTGTATAACAACATGCGCCATTAAGCTTATGGATCAGACGTTTTATTTGAGCAATATCTTCGTTTTTAATCGCATCTTGAATGTGTATTTGAATTTCAGGTAAGCTCTCAACTAAACCTAAGAACATTTCTTTAGCTAAATCTGCTTTGTTAGCGCTCCGCTTCAGTGCTAAGGTTAAATCAATCACCTTATCCATTTCTTCTGTTTCTTTAATCGCATTATTTGCTTTGATAGGGTTTTCTGGACTTACTAAGTGATTAAAATCACAATATTCATAAATGATATGACGTAACATAGATTCATCTATTGGTTTTGTCATATAAGCATTAAAGCCTTGTTGATGCATTTTCTCTTTTTCTCCACTTAATGCATGTGCAGTAACTGCAATAATAGGTGTATTATCATTATTATCTAACAGCCTTATTTCTTTTAGCGCACTAATGCCATCCATAACGGGCATTTGAATATCCATAAAGATTAAAGAAAATGTTTCTACTTTACACAGCTCAATGGCAGCTAAACCATTATCGGCAACAACAACTTCAGCTACTTGCTCTAACAGTAGCGCTTTAATTAACTTTAAATTAGCCTCATTATCATCAACAGCTAAGACTTTTAACGGCAAGATGTTACCAATAGGAGCATTGAGAGTAAGTTTTTCACTTTTAGTTTCGCAAGTAGGTTGTAATACTTTACTTAAGGCACTTCGCGTTAGAGGCTTGCTCATACAGCTAATAGCACCATTTGCAATTAAAGCTTCTTGTAGGCTGGGAGAATTGCTATTTAAAGCTAAATGTATATTATTTGATATTGGCTGTAACTGGACAATGGTTTTCTTTAAATCACTCAAGGCGGTTGATGTTTGGTTATGACCAATCAGTGCGTAATCAAAACTGCTTTGGGCTTGACCACTATGTGAAAGTACTTGTGATAACTGATGCCTATTTATTACACTGGTAACTCGCATGTTCCAGTGCTTTAATATGTTTTTAGTGGCTTCGCGACTATGATTGTTCTCTTCAAAGTAGAGTACTGTTTTATTTGCTAAATGTTGATTATCTAACTCCAACATTAACGGCATAGCATTAACTTCACATTGAAAAGTAAACCAAAAACTAGAGCCTTGATTTTTTTTGCTGCTGAAACCTATATCACCAGTCATTTCTTTAGCTAGCTTTTGACAAATGACTAAACCTAAGCCTGTGCCACCATATAATCGGGTAATGCTTTGGTCTGCTTGGGTAAAAGCATCAAAAATAGTTTTTTTCTGATTGATAGTCATGCCAATACCAGTGTCGTTAACTGTGACTTTTAATTTTATATTTTTTTGATCTACTTCTTCACTAGTAATGTCTACAGAGACAGAGCCTTTCGGGGTGAACTTTATCGCGTTACTAATTAAGTTGGTGATTATTTGCTTAATTCGCATCGTATCACCGATAAGGGAATCAGGTAATTCTTGTGGAATATTGATAGATAATTCAATATTTTTCTTATGAGCGGTAGGTGCTAATAATATTACCGTTTCTTCAATCGACTCTCTTAAAGAGAAGGGAATATTCTCAATGACCATTTTACCCGCATCAAGTTTTGAAAAATCGAGAATATCATTAATGATGGTTAATAAGTTGTTTGCGGAACGATCAATGGTCTGTAAATAATCTCGTTGATTTTCTGTCAGTGGCGTTTTCAATACTTGTCGGGTAAAACCTATAACTCCATTAAGCGGTGTGCGTAGTTCATGACTCATATTGGCTAAAAATTCAGACTTTACTCTATTGGCTTCTTGAGATTTTCGCTTGGAAATACTTAATTCGACATTTTGAATTTCAAACTGCTCTAGACTTTCCCGTAAGTCTATAGTGGCTTGATCGATGCTTGCATGCATTTCATTCTGGTAACTGTCTAGGGATTGTGCCATGGCATTAATACCATTTTTTAAAAAATTCAACTCGCCAATGAGCTGGCCACTGACTCTACTCTCTAATTTCCCTTCTCTTATTCGTTCAATCGCTTGTACCATAGAGTTAATAGGCTTAGTTACTTTTTTAATAAGCCGAAATGCGAAAATAGCGCTAAGTAAAGAGCCGAGCAAAGCAAACGAAAAGGCAACAATATATTGGCTTTGCTGTTGGAAGTTAAGATGGCTTTTATCAATTTGCATGGCTATGTAGCCAATAGTTGTAGGTTTGGCGTTATTATTCGTATAATTATATGATGAGTTTGCTATATCGGTCATTGATGTATTAGTTTGACGACTATAATTTTCATCAATGATGGGAGTTCTAAAAACTATATAATCGGGTATTTCTTGAATGGTAGTGTGCCTTGGTAATACCTCACCAGCTTTAAGTCGCATTAAGTTGGTATCGCCATGGTAAGCGCTGCTGACGAAAACTTGATTATCTTCGGTAAAAATAACAATACTTTTTACAATGCTTGATTGATTTCGGTGAGTAAAACCAATTAGCTGACGAAGTTCCACTCTATTCTTGTTCAATAAAGGTGTTTTACTGGCAATTGCAATCGGTTCAATAATGCTTTTAGCACGTTGTTCAATAAAGTGATTTAGTTCAACAGACCTACTATAAGAAAAATAACTAGCTAAACCAAAACTGATTAAAGTAGTCGGTATAATAGTGAGTATGATAACCCAGTCTTTCAGGCTTATTTTATGCATTTTTTGTTGAACTTTTTTGATAAATTTAGGGTAAAATACCCACTGAAATAAATAGCTATCTAGATGATTATCCAACTTAACATAAATAATCTCATAAGCTGCTATAAATTTATAGTATATACCCGTTACCAATCAAAGAAGCACTCTGAAAAAAACATCTTGAATGGCAACGGGTATATACCCAAGCCACCTCAAGGTGCAGGATTCAGCTGGAATTAGAAACGCCTTTAGGTTAGGCATTGATTGAAGAGAATGGTTGTTCCCTTGTCGAAATCAATAACGTAGCCTAAAACGTTTCTAAACCAGCCTTTATGGGACACCTGAGCAAACCATGTTCATCGTTGCGTATGTAATTAAGGGAACAACCATTAATTACATACGCGCCTTGGTCATGAATCGCTCAGATGTCCTGAAACGAGCATATTGAAGTCGCTTGGGTATAGATAGCGAAGTTACTTCAAAGTAAGCATTAGTTAATAAAATCAGCGTTAATTTAGGGTGAAAATGGCAAATTATTTTAAAGCAGCAGTAAAACCAAAAGCGTTACCTCAGCTATTGACTGTTACTGTTGATAAACTTGATATGAACGGTGTAGGTGTCGCCCGCTGGCAGAACAAACCTATTTTTATTGCCGGCGCTTTACCCAATGAAGTTGTTGAGGTGAAGGTTATTGAACAAAAGAGTAAATATTCTCGCGCTAAGCTTATCTCAATAAACAAAAAGAGTGATAGTCGTGCAATACCTAAGTGCCAGCATTTTGGTATTTGTGGTGGATGTGACTTGCAAATGCTTGACTTGGAAGAGCAGCTACTCTTTAAGCAACAAAAAATTACTGATTTATTCTCTCGAAGTTTCAGCCCCCAAGACTTGACTGATAAAATTGATACTTCAGCGTTACCTTGGCAAGCAGCAATAAAAAGTAGTCCCTGGCATTACCGCCGTAAAGCACGCATAGGGGTACAATTTGACAAAAAGTCTCAAGCGACCATTGGCTTTAGACAAAAATCGACCAATCAGTTAGCGGCAATAAAATCGTGCCCTGTTTTAGTTGAGCCACTGAATGCTATTTTCCCCTTGCTCAAAAAGCTATTAGCCCAACTAACCGTAAAATCGGCTATTGGCCATATAGAAGTGATTCAAGCCGATATTATTGATATAAATTCGGACAATAAAATAACTGATAAAATTGTTGTCATTGTTCGTCAAATAAGGGCTATGAGTGAGACTGATGTTGGGCTTTGGCAATCATCTGCTCAGAAAAATAACTGGCATGTCATCATTGATGATGGGGACAAGCAACTACCCCTTATTAGCCTTAAGGAGAACATCCCTACGGTACTCTCTTATGAATTAGCTGATAGTAGTAACATATATTTTTCCAGTAGTGATTTTATTCAAATTAACCATCAGGTTAATAATGCCATGATTAATCAAGCATTAGCTTGGTTAAATGTTTTATCTACCGATAATGTGCTCGACTTGTTTTGCGGCCTTGGAAATTTTAGCCTAGCGCTGGCAAAATATGCAAAATGTGTTATTGGTGTTGAGGGCGTTCAAGGCATGGTTGATAAAGCTATACGTAATGCTCAAGTTAATGATTTTGATAATTGTAAATTTTATCAAGCCGATTTGAACAGCCATTGGCTGCTAGAGTCATGGGCTAAAGGAGATACTTTTGACAAGGTATTACTTGATCCTGCCAGAGCCGGTGCACAAGAAGCCGTGAGACAAATTGCGGAATTAAAGATACCTAGTGTGCTTTATGTCAGCTGTGATCCGGCAACGTTAGCAAGAGATAGTGCCGTTCTTGTTTCTCAGGGTTATAAGCTTGAGAAAATATCACTCATGGACATGTTTTCACAAACAAAGCATGTAGAGACTATGGTATTGTTTACTCGATAATATTTAGCAGTTTTCCAAGATAAAGGGATACCTATGGTTTCCGTACGTAAATCACATCAAACAACAGTGCAAAGCTTTGAGCAATGGCTAATTGGTTTAGCGTTAACTGATGTTAAAGTTAACGCTTTGTCAGCTTTATGGTTACAGGTGTCCGGCTATTATCAGCAGGAAAATTCGCTGAAGCTCGAGTTACTGAATAAAAGCATGGAAATGGTTGAGATTTTAAGTGGTTTAAATCTCGATGCTGATTCGTTAGTTGCTGCTTTTCTTTCTCCCCTATTAGCAAACAATGTTATTGGTATAGAATTTGTTAAAGAACAGTTTTCTAAAGATATCTTGATGCTTTGCCAAGGGGTTGAACAGATGGCAGCGATTAAAGCGCTTCGTCAACAAAGCAATCAATCCAACGATCAAGCGCCACAAAACATAGATAATATTCGCCGTATGTTATTAGCCATGGTTGATGATGTACGCGCTGTAGTGATCAAACTAGCAGAACGTTTATGTGATTTACGCGAAAAGAAAAATAGTGATGAAGAAACACGGGTCTTGGCCGCCAAAGAGAGCGCTAATATTTATGCCCCGTTAGCTAACCGCTTAGGAATAGGGCAATTAAAGTGGGAGCTGGAAGATATTTCATTTCGTTACCTTCACCCGCAAGTTTATAAAAAAATTGCCAAGCTTTTAGATGAAACGAGATTAGAGCGAGAGCAATACATGGCCAGCTTTGTTGGTCATTTAAACAGTGAATTGGTTACTTTAGCTATAAATGGCGAAGTTTATGGTCGTCCTAAGCACATTTATAGCATCTGGAAGAAAATGCAGCAAAAGTCACTTGATTTTGAACAGCTGTTTGATGTGCGTGCTGTGCGTGTTGTCGTTGAAAAAGTACAAGATTGTTATTCTGCCTTGGGCATAGTTCATACCGAGTGGCAGCATATTGCAAAAGAATTTTCTGATTATGTCGCAACACCTAAGGCTAATGGTTATCAATCTATACATACCGTGGTATTAGGACCAGAAGGGAAATCGGTCGAAGTACAAATTAGAACTAAGCAAATGGATGATGATGCAGAGCTAGGTGTTGCTGCGCATTGGCGTTATAAAGAAGGTCAAGCGAGCGGTAAAACTAACAGCTTCGACGACAAGGTTGGTTGGCTTAGAAAAATATTGCAATGGCAAGATGATGTTAGCGAGAGTGGTGAGATACTTGATGAATTACGGAGTCAGGTTTTTGAAGACAGGATTTATGTATTCACCCCAAGTGGCGATGTTATCGATTTACCTATGGGGGCAACGCCCTTAGACTTTGCCTATTATATTCACTCTAATGTAGGCCATTGTTGTATTGGCGCTAAAGTGTTTGGCAAAATTGTGCCTTTTACTCATCAACTGCAAACAGGTGATCAAGTAGAGGTACTAACAAGCAAACAACCAAACCCGAGCCGAGATTGGCTTAATCCTAATTTAAACTATATATACTCTTCCCGTGCTCGCGCTAAAGTTCAGCACTTCTTTAAATTATTAGATAGAGATAAGTATATTGTCCAAGGAAAAGAGCTATTTGACAGTGAAATTGCAAAACATGACCTTGCCACAATAGATTTATTAACTGCGGCAAAACGTTTCAATATGAAAACTGTTGATGATCTTTATGCTGCGATAGGTACTGGTAACGCACGGTTACAGCAAGTTGTTAATCACTTTACCCAGCTTGAGAGTAAATTAAAGCCACCGCCTGAAATAGATCCACAGAGTTTAGTTAAACAAAGCTCAATGAGTAAAGCATTAGCGCAAGATGATAATGGTATTACTGTTTCTGGCGTGGGTAATTTACTTACCCATATGGCGAAGTGTTGCCAACCTGTACCTGGAGATGCTATTTCAGGTTTTATTACCCAAGGACGTGGTATCTCTGTACATCGTCAAGACTGTGAGCAATTAGCTAATGCTCTGAATTTACAATCGGAGCGGTTAGTTGAAGTGCAATGGGGAGCTGAGGATAAACAAAGTTACCAAGCTTCAGCACAAATAATTGGCAGCGATAGACAAGGCTTATTACGCGATATTTCTACTATTATTGCCAACGAAAGAGTAAGCATTGTTGGAATGGAAAGTAATACCGATAAAGTAAAACAAACCGTGAGCATGAACCTAAAGTTAGAAGTAGCTAGTAGTGAGTTATTAACGCGAGTTTTAGACAAACTACGCCAAATAGATGATGTTACACAGGTAAGACGACTTTAGTCTTTTCTCTGTACCTGAACAAGCTGACGCATCAAAACCGATACAACTGAAACAAGTGAAAAGAAGTAACTAAAATGCTAAATGAACAAGCCTCAATAAACAAACTTCGTTGGATTATGTCTGAGTTACGTGACCCTGAAACGGGGTGTCCGTGGGATATCAAGCAAGATTTCGCTTCTATAACAAGTCACACTTTAGAAGAAGCATATGAAGTTGTCGATGCTATCGAACAAGGTGATTTTGTCGAGCTTGAGAAGGAGCTTGGTGACTTACTCTTTCAGGTGATTTTTTATAGCCAACTGGGTAAAGAGCAGCAATACTTTGACTTTGATAGTGTTATCGCTGCAATTTGTGAAAAACTTATCAGGCGTCATCCTCACGTATTTGCTCAGGCAAGTTTACAAACAGATGAAGAAATTAAAGCCAATTGGGAAAATGAAAAGGCATTAGAAAGACAGCAAAAGGCGGGGAATAACGCTGACCTAGATGATTTGACTAATTTAAGTATATTGGCCGATATCCCTAAAAATTTACCCGCTTTGTCTCAAGCGGCAAAAATTCAAAAACGATGTTCTCATGTCGGTTTTGATTGGGACAACGTGACAGATGTTTTCGCTAAAATTGAAGAAGAAGTGCAAGAGGTTAAGGACGAATTAGAAGCTGATACTATTGATAGAAAAGCGTTAGGTGAAGAAATAGGTGATTTAATGTTTGCAGTAGTAAACTTATGTCGTCACGCCAAAGAAGACCCTGAAACGCTGCTTCGCCAAGCGAATAAAAAGTTTAGCCGGCGTTTTGTTGGCGTTGAAGAGCAAGTAAATCAATCAGGTAAATCCTTTACTGAACATGACTTAGCTGAATTAGAAAGTTATTGGCAGCAAGTTAAAATCCAAGAAAAGCAAGTATAAGAAGTTTCTTCTATACTTGCATGACCAGAAATAAGACATTGAATATGACTGAACACTTGACCGAGAAAATGACTGAAAAAAACGAACTAAATAAAGCCCACGTTACCATAGCGCTAACTAACCCAAAAACACCCACTAATGTTGGAGCAGTAATGCGTGCCGCGGGGTGTTATCAGGCGGATCAAATCATTTATAATGGTAATCGATATGCAAAAGCGGCGGAGTATCATAAACACACATTACAAACTGATACCTTCAACATGCGAGATAAAATACCTTTATTGCAAGTAGAAAGTTTTATAAATATCAAAGACTCACTGGAAAGTATTCCATCGTCTGCTAAAATAATTTGTGTAGACTTGGTAGAAGGTGCAACACCGTTGCCACACTTTGTTCATCCAGAGCAAGCTGTTTATATTTTCGGTCCAGAAGATAGCTCGGTAAAACAAGACGTCATTGATATAGCAGATGATGTTGTTTATGTGCCAACGATAGGATGTATGAATCTAGCGGCAACGGTTAATGTTTTGCTTTATGACCGGTTAGCAAAATCATTGACTAATCAGAAAGACTCAATGTTAGCTGACAATGCCTTGATTCGAAAAAGTCGTGATACCAATAACACCTCAAAATTTAGGTAACGCCATCTTTAATGGTATGCCTGTTTTCTATTGAGGTGAATATTTTTTCACTTATGCTTTATAAGCAAAGGGAGTTATTACTTGATGGAATACCAGTTAGCCCAAGTAGGAAATAAAGGTAAAGTGTTAGTTCTAAAAGTAACGGGAATATTATTTGTCGGATTAGCCATTTTAGGTGTTGTACTACCTATTTTGCCTACAACACCATTTTTATTGGTGGCAGCGGCTTGTTTTGCTAAATCTTCACCTGAAATGCAGCGAAGGCTTTTAGCCAATAAAACCTTTGGGCCATTAATTCATGATTGGCAAAAGTACCGCAGTATTCCTAGAAAAGCTAAACGTATTGCCTTATTAACAATGATCCTCTCGGTATGCTGGTCGGCTTTTATGTTGCAAAGCCTTGCACTTACAGCACTGGTCGTTGCCTTAGTTATTGGTCCGTTTATTTTCTTAGTGCGCTTGCCTGAGAGTAAATAACTACACGACATACTGGTAAGTAAATTGGGCAGACCCTCTAGCTTTAATATTAAAAGTACGAAGTTGAGAAGTCTGCATTGTCATTTTTAGTCTATCAGGTGATGACTAAGGTTGCCGTTAAGGCAAATATTAAGAAAGTGCCTTTGTAACTATCACACCTAAATGTTCAGGTAACGTTAAACTTAAAGCAATATCATGTGCTTCATCAGACATCTTATTCCAAGTTAACTGCACTATACGAACAATCTTTGCTTCATTATCTTGCTCAGTATACTTAGCGGCAAACTCATCAAAATAATGCATCAGAAAAACTAAACAAGCTACATCTTCTAAGGTTTGGCTATCACTATTTGTTTTCAGGTTTTCTTTTCTAATAATACTGGCGCATTGTTCAGCTTCTTCATTTGTAAATCCTTGTTTAAGCATAATGCTTGCCGTTAGCTCTGCATGAAACTTACCTTGGGCAATTCGCCATTGGTAGTATCCAGCTTTTCCTTCAGCGAACTCAGTACGTTTTAGCTGCCAACGTTTAATATGCTGTGCTCGAACAGCTATTTGTAATAGCTCATTTGCCTCAGGCCAATATTGCTTTAGACAAGCAGTCATTTGTTGGCCATAAACGAGTTCTTTTGCTTGGCTATTACCGTTAGCTAATATTGTATTAGGGTCTTGACGATTAATTTCGTCAATGGCGGATAAGGTGTTGCTTAAATTTTCACAAGTCATCTTAAAATCGATCTCAGTTTAATTAACTAAAGTTGCTTTATTATACGTTGCTACGAATAAAAAATAAATCTGGCTAGAGTAATACCAAAGGATTAATTAACATGCCTATGCAGTATGTTGATATATACACAGGACATCCCGCATAGGCATGTTAAATTATCGCTGAGTAAGAGCAAACTTGATTGAATTGGTATGAGCTTTTACGTATAATACTTCCCCGTCCTGCTTGTTTGACAAAACTCCTATTTCAACTACTTAATATTTACGTTAATACTGTGTTTAAGTTCTCTTTAATACATAAGTATATCGTCAAATATAAAAAATATTTTGAAATAAAGTTTATAAATATTAACAAATTAAGCACAAAATTCTGTTTCTTCTGACATCGGTGTAAACATGACAACTAGATATATTTTTGTAACTGGCGGTGTAGTATCGTCTCTTGGTAAAGGTATTGCTGCAGCATCACTTGCCGCAATTCTTGAAGCGCGTGGTTTAAAAGTTACCATGCTAAAACTTGATCCGTATATTAACGTTGATCCAGGTACCATGAGCCCAATACAACATGGCGAAGTTTTTGTTACCGAAGATGGCGCAGAAACTGATCTTGATTTAGGCCATTACGAGCGCTTTATTCGCACCAAAATGACTAAACGTAATAACTTTACCTCAGGTCGTATTTACCAAGATGTTTTAGCGCGCGAGCGTAAAGGTGAATTCTTAGGCGCAACAATTCAGGTTATACCTCATATTACTAACGATATTAAACGTCGTGTTATTGAAGGTGCTGAAGGGTACGATATCGCCATGGTCGAAATTGGTGGTACCGTAGGTGATATGGAATCACAGCCTTTCTTAGAAGCTATTCGTCAGTTAGCATTAGAGGTAGGGCGTGATCGTGCTATGTTTATGCATTTGACCTTAGTGCCATATTTAGCTGCCGCCGGTGAAATAAAAACTAAACCAACACAGCATTCAGTGAAAGATTTACGTTCGATTGGTATTTTTCCTGACATTTTAGTATGTCGTTCAGATCGTGCTATCCCTAATTCAGAACGCGCTAAAATTTCTCTATTCACTAACGTTGAAGAGAAAGCGGTAGTATCAATGCGTGATGTAGATAGCATCTATAAGATCCCTGCATTATTAAAAGCACAAGGCACAGATGAAATAGTTGTTAAGCGCTTTGGTTTAGATGTACCAGAGGCCGACCTAACTGAATGGGAAGAAGTTCTTTATCATGAAGCAAATCCTATCGGTGAAGTAACTGTCGGTATGGTAGGTAAATATATTGAATTACCGGATGCCTACAAATCAGTAAATGAAGCGTTAAAACACGCAGGCCTTAAAAATCAAGTGACAGTAAATATTAAATATATTGACTCACAAGATGTTGAAGTTAAAGGCGTTGAAATTTTAGCAGACCTAGATGCTATTTTAGTACCAGGTGGTTTTGGTGAACGTGGTGTTGAAGGCAAAATTTTAACTGCACAATACGCGCGTGAAAACAAAGTTCCTTATTTAGGTATCTGTCTAGGTATGCAAGTAGCCTTGATAGAGTTTGCTCGTAATGTTGCTGGTTTAACTGATGCTCACAGTACTGAGTTTAATGCGGAAACACCACACCCAGTGGTAGGTCTAATCAGCGAATGGTTGGATGAAGAAGGTCAGGTTGAATACCGAAATGAGCAATCAGATTTAGGCGGAACTATGCGTTTAGGTTCACAATTGTGCCACTTGGTGAAAGGTACCAAGGCTTGCGACGTATATGGCAGTGAAACAATCAATGAGAGACATCGTCATCGTTTTGAGGTAAATAATAACTACCGAGAACAATTGAGCAAAGCTGGTTTAATTTTCTCGGGCTTATCGTCTGATAAGAGTTTAGTCGAGGTGATTGAGATAGCTGATCACCCATGGTTTGTTGCAGGTCAATTCCATCCAGAGTTTAATTCAACTCCACGTGATGGTCACCCGCTATTTGAAAGCTTTATTGCCGCCAGTTTTGAGCTGCAGAAAAGCTAAGAAAAACCATTAACTAAAACCGTAGCTATTGCTGCGGTTTTTGCTTTATGTTTAGCAGAAAAGCTAGGTTGCCAGTAAATGTATCGTAAGCAACCATAACAAAATTTAAATTAACTTTATTGCTCAGCACTTTGTTTGAGCGTCATAAAAATTAGTAGGAATAATAATGTCAAATATTAGTAAGATAATTGCTCGTGAAATTATGGACTCTCGTGGTAACCCAACGGTTGAAGCCGATGTATACCTAGAATCTGGCGCATGGGGCCGCGCTGCTGCTCCTTCTGGTGCATCTACAGGCTCACGTGAAGCATTAGAATTACGCGATGGCGATAAAGCTCGTTACTTAGGTAAAGGCGTATTAAAAGCTGTTGCAGCAATAAACGTTAACATTCAAGCCGCGCTTATCGGTCAAAGCGCATTAGAGCAAGCTAATGTTGATCAAATCATGATTGATTTAGATGGCACAGAAAACAAAGAACAATTTGGCGCTAACGCAATTCTTGCTGTTTCTTTAGCAGTAGCAAAAGCGGCTGCCAATGAAAAGAAAGTTCAATTATTTGAACACATCGCAGACTTAAACGGTACTCCAGGTGTTTACTCTTTACCATTACCAATGATGAACATCATCAATGGTGGTGAACATGCTGATAACAACGTTGATATCCAAGAGTTTATGGTTCAACCTGTTGGCGCTAAAAGCTTCCGTGAAGCATTACGTATGGGCGCTGAAATCTTCCACGCACTTAAAAAAGTATTATCTTCAAAAGGTATGAGTACTTCTGTTGGTGATGAAGGTGGTTTTGCGCCTAACTTAGCATCAAATGCTGAAGCATTAGCTGTAATTAAAGTAGCTGTTGAAGCTGCTGGTTACGAATTAGGTACTGATGTTACCTTAGCAATGGATTGTGCTGCATCTGAATTTTACGACGCAGACAAAGGTATTTATGACCTGACTGGCGAAGGTAAGCAATTCACAGCGAACGAATTCTCTGATTTCTTAGGCGAGCTTTGTAAAGAATACCCAATTGTTTCAATTGAAGACGGCTTAGACGAGTCAGATTGGGATGGTTTCAAATACCAAACTGATTTATTAGGCGATAAAGTTCAAATCGTTGGTGATGATTTATTCGTTACCAATACTAAGATTTTAGCGCGTGGTATTGAAAACGGTATTGGTAACTCTATCTTAATCAAATTTAACCAAATTGGTACACTAACTGAAACGTTAGCGGCTATAAAAATGGCTAAAGATGCTGGTTTTACTGCTGTTATCTCTCATCGTTCAGGTGAAACTGAAGATGCAACTATTGCTGATTTAGCGGTAGGTACAGCAGCAGGTCAAATCAAGACTGGTTCTTTATGTCGCTCTGACCGTGTTTCTAAGTACAACCAACTTCTACGTATTGAAGAGTTCCTAGGCGATAAGGCTATATTCAACGGTCTCTCTGAAGTTAAAGGCCAATAATAATTAATACCTTTGCTTCTAGGTAAAATAACTTCATTGCATGTACTCACTGACTAACGTCAGCTCTGTGCAAGCGCCTTGTTCTTTTACCAATAAGCTTACGTATTAAATATTATTCTGTTGATTATTGTTTAGATCCTAATTAACTGATATTGAAAACGCAGCTCATGCTGCGTTTTTTTATGCTTAATAATTGATGGTAGAGAGGTTAATCATCAGGGAAGCTTTCGACAATTTCAGCAATTAATTTAGCGGTTTGTTCAGGGCTCTCTAGTGGGAACATATGACCACCAGGCGTTGTTTGTAATTTGATATGTTTATTGAGTTTGATAAAGCGGCGAAAGATATGATGAGGGAATACATCGGTGTTTTCACCATAAATCAAGGTTGCAGGTATGGTTAATTTATTTTTATAACTGGATAAGTTTGAAGGAATATTTCTAAAAATACTCGCTTCAACTTGAGCATCAAAGACTAACTCTAATTGATCGTTACGCTCACAAACACCGTAGGTTATATAATCACCTAAACAGCGACTATCAAATGCTTTGAACAGTTTTCGTTGAGCAAAACTTGAGCCAATATCAAAGCCCAATGGCCAATGGCTACGACGATTTTTAGCTCGTCCGGCAGGACTAAACTTATCTATCCACTTTGTTTTCTTCAATAGCCTAGCCGCTAGGGCGCCCGCTCCGCTTAGTACTGGTGGGTCGAGCATGATTAGCCCTTTGAACAAATCAGGCCTTTGGCAGCAGGCAATAAAAGAGATGACACCGCCAAATGAATGACCTAGGCAAATGACTTTATTACCATCTACTTGTTGCCCCTCCACATAAGTAATCAGCTCTTCGACTTGCGCTTGCCAATTATGGTTAATGGGCTTCTTCGGATCATGCCCATATTTACCTAATGCGATAACTTGCATTTTGTCAGGCAGGTAATTAAATAATGTTTGATAACTACCTGTAGGGAAACCATTTGCGTGGGCAAAATTTATGACGCTTTTTGACATAGACTTATATTATAAATAAAGGTGAAGACAGAATTTAAACGCATGTTTGAATTTTGTCAACTAGTTACTTCGTTGGCTGATAAAATACAGACATAAAAAAGCCCAGCGAGCTGGGCTTTATGTTTACCTGGTTTTATTATTAACTATTTTATCAGGCTAGAACTCTTCTAACATATGTTCTAAAGAGTCTTCGTACATGCGTAGATCTTTTTCTAACTGAAATTTATCCCGAACAGACTCTATTTCACGCCATTTCATTTTAGTTTTTGTTGCGCGCTTTTTTGCTACTTGATTTGTTGATTTGAAAACTTGGTTTATCTTATCCATTAAGTGCCCCTTATTTTTACCATCACATCGAAAAACAAATGCCTCATCTATGTTAAGCCGTTAAGCTCAGTATCATATTTAACACAGTTTTTAAGTCATTAAAACGAAAAAACGCATATTTTTTATAAAATATGCGTTCAAAATAATCGATTTATGTACGAAAAATAAAAAATCTGCTAGAGCATAGCTGCTAATTGCTTCTCAAGTTTGACCTGATCAATAGCAAAATTACGTATACCTTCAGCAAGTTTTTCTGTTGCCATAGCATCTTCATTCATCAACCAGCGAAACTGTGCTTGGCTTAAAGCAACTTCTTGTTTTGCGCTAGCATCACTAGGAGTCAATTTTCGTATTATAGTTTCAGTGCTACTCGCCAATTCATCCATTAATGGTGGACTAATAGTTAAACGGTCACAGCCAGCTAACTCAAGGATCTCACCAATATTTCTAAAGCTAGCCCCCATTACAACAGTGTTAAACCCTTGCTGCTTGTAATAGTTATAAATACTGGTTACTGAAACAACACCAGGATCTTCATCACTTGCATAGTCATTTCGGCCAGTATCTTTTTTGTACCAATCAAGAATACGGCCAACAAAAGGTGATATTAAGTAAGCACCTGCCTCGGCACAGGCACGGGCTTGTGCGAAACTAAATAATAGCGTTAAGTTACAGTTAATACCTTCTTGTTCAAGTTGCTCTGCGGCTTTAATACCTTCCCAAGTAGAAGCAAGTTTAATCAAAATTCTATCGTTGCTTATGCCAGCTTCGTGGTACATGGCAATAAGCTTATGTGCTTTGCTAATTGAGGCGGCTGTATCAAAAGATAAGCGGGCATCGACTTCAGTAGAAATACGGCCAGGGACAATTTTTAAAATTTCTAGCCCGATTAACACTGATAATTTATCCGCAGCATCAACTACTTGCTGTTGTGCATCATCAGATTGTGTTTTAGCCCATGTAACAGAGTCTTTTACTAGTCCCTGATAGCTTTCTAAAGAAGCAGCTTTTAATAAAAGTGATGGGTTGGTGGTTGCATCTTGAGGTTGGAATTTTGCTATCGCCTCAATGTCACCTGTGTCAGCCACAACTGTGGTCATTTGTTTTAATTGTGCAAGCTGTGAAGAAGAGTTTGTCATGGCGTTACCTTATTATTACTCTGGAAAATTGATTACTGAATGTTTCTAAATTCGGTAGAAAATGTAGCTGGTGAAATATTACAACATAAAAATAAAAAAGCACTCTTTATTGCGTCATATTTAACAATTTATTGTTTTTTTGTTTGTAAGTTACGCCAAACATGAAAAATAGGCCAAATGGTATATACCCGTTCCGCTTGAAGATGCAGGATTCAGCTGGAATTATAAACGCCTTTAGGCAAGACATTGATTGAAGAGAATAGTTATTCTATTGTCGAAACCAATAACGTAGCTTAAAGCGTTTATAAACCAGCCATTTGGGGAAAGCTGAGCAAAACATACTTGTCGTTACATTTGTTTTTAAGGGAATGACCCTTAACAAAAAAATGTGCCTAGATTATGATTCGCTCAGCTTTCCTGAAACGAGCATCCTCAAGTGGAGCGGGTATAGGTGATTAAACCCTATTAAACTGCTCAAACCTTATGATATATTACGGGTTATTAAGTACTCACTAAAATCGGCTTAAAGATATGTTACTTGTTGTTTCACCAGCGAAAAAATTAGACTTTGAATCCCCACTGGCTACAGATAAATTTAGTCAACCCAACTTGCTTGAACAAAGCAAATTATTAATAGATGACTGTATTAAGCTTTCACCAAGTGAAATCGCAAGTTTGATGAAACTAAGCGACAAATTGGCAGGATTAAATGCCGCGCGTTTTGGCGAATGGTCAATGCCTTTCACCCAAGATAACGCAAGGCAAGCGATATTAAGTTTTAATGGCGATGTCTACACTGGGCTTGATGCTCAATCTTTTAGTGATGACGACTTTGATTTTGCTCAGAAAAATTTTAGAATTCTGTCAGGTTTATATGGTTTATTAAAGCCACTTGATTTAATGCAAGCATACCGTTTAGAAATGGGCTGTAAGCTTGGTAATAGTCGCGGCGATAACTTATACCAGTTTTGGGGCGAAATAATCACTAATGAACTTAACAAAGCGTTAAGTGATAACAATGATGATGTCCTTATAAATCTGGCCTCAACTGAATATTTTAAATCAGTAAAGAAAAAATTATTAAACGGTACGGTAATCACACCAACGTTTAAAGACTGGAAAAATGGTCAGTATAAAATCATCAGTTTTTTTGCTAAAAAAGCGCGCGGGCTGATGGCGCGTTATATTATTCAAAACAAATTAACGTCTGCAGAGCAAATCAAAACATTTGATTTAGCGGGTTATCAATATAACCAAGCTATGTCTAAAGATAACGATTGGGTTTTTACCCGTAAAGAAAGTTAAGCGGTTCAGTTCATTTTTTTGATATTAATATCAAACATATTCAAACATATTAACAGGAGGTGACATGTTAACTTTACTTGCAAAGCTATTCCATGCCTTAAATAGTGATAGTTCAATTAGACAAATAGCGTTAGCCATTGCATTAGGCTTTATCGTTGGTTTATCGCCAATTTTAACGTTACACAACATTATTATAATCTTTTTTGTGCTAATTATCCGTGTGCATTTAGGCAGCTTTATTCTCTCGGTTGGCTTTTTCTCTGGTCTGAGTTATTTATTATCACCAGTCATTGTTCAGGTAGGTGAGTCTATACTTACCCAGCCTGGTTTGACTGATTTCTTTACCTCATTATATCAATTTAGTTTGTTTAAATTAGCCCACTGGCATCACACCTATATATTAGGCGCATTTGTTTTAGGCGCCGCCTTATGCGTGCCAATATATTTTGTCAGTAAATTAATCATTGAGAAGTATCGAGTACATATCATGTCCTTCTTTGAGAAATTTAGAATTGTTAAAGCATTAAAAGCATCTAAGTTTTATAACCTATATAGCAGTTTTGCAGGTGAATCTAGCCTAACTAAAGGAGGCCTATAATGGCTCGTTTTATTCGTTGGCAAGGCATGGTTGCCTTTATTGTTTTAAGTGCTTTAGTTGCTGGAATACTATACCTATTTGCAGAAAGCTTAGTTAAAACAGCGATTGTAAGCTCAGCTGAAAGCGCTTTTGGCGCTGAAGTGAATGTTGGTGAAGTAAAGCTGGCATACTCGCCTTTACAAATAAGTGTTCTAGATTTGCAAGTTACCGACAAAGAAATGCCTACACAAAACGTATTCAGTTTTGAGCGTGCTACGGCGGGTGTTGATATTTGGCAATACTTGTTTGGTAAAATTATTATTGAAGAGCTCGAAGTAAGTCAACTTGCTTTTTCAAGTGCTAGATCTAATGCTGGTAAAGTCTATCTTGATGATGCATCAAGCAGTGACGAAAAAGAAAGCTTATCTGACCAAGCAAAAGCAATGTTACCCGAAGTAGATATGCAGTTACCTGATGTTAAAACCTTACTTAATGACAGTAATTTATTAACGGTTAAAGCGACCACTCAATTACAAGAAAGTTATGAGGTTGAGCAGGCTAAGCTTAACGCTCTGAAAACACAATTACCTACTAAGGAAAAGCTTAAGTCTTATCAAGATAAAGTCAAAGCACTAGGTAAAATGAAAGTGAGCTCCTTAGCTGACATAGAAAAAATAAAAACTGAGTTTGATAAAATTAAAGCTGAATTTAAGACAGATCAGGCGTTCGTTAAAAAAGCTAAGCAGCAAGTATTAGACAGTAAAAAATTATTATCGAAGCAAGTTAAGCAGCTAAAAGATGCCCCGAATAAAGATTGGCAACAAATAGAAAAAACCTACCAACTAGAAAGTCTTGATACAGAAGATTTTGCTCATATTCTTTTTGGAGAGCAAGCTTGGGAGTATGTAGAAAAGGCGCAATGGGCCTATGATTATATCTCTCCTTTACTGGAAAATATGAAAGATGATGGTACCGTTAGCGAACAAAAGTCTCATGCTAAGGGGCGTTTTGTTTATTTCAAAGAAGAAACCCCGTTACCATCAGTATTAATCAAAAAGGCATTATTCTCAGTTCAGCTTGAACAAGGGGCAGTCACCATAAAAGGCAGTGAGTTAACACACCAACACTGGCTTAGAGGCAAAGATAGTCTTATTGATATTAGTTCAGTAGATAATGGCGAGCTTAAGTTAAATAGCAAATTTAACGTAACCCAGTCGGGGGAGTTTAATGCTGGTGGTAAATGGCTCGCAAAAGATAGACTATTATCAAATGCTCCATTAACTAACAGCAAGGCGTTAACGCTATCACTTAGTTCGGCAAAACTTGATGCTACAGGTAGCTTCAAGTTGACTAATAATAAAATTATCGCAGCTAATCATTTATTGCTTAACCAAGCGAGTTACCATGGTCAGGCTAACTCTAAAATCACTAAGTTATTACTTGAAACGATTAATTCATTAGACAGTTTGACCGTTGATGTTGGCGTAAATGGTAAACTTAATAAACCAAGCTTTACTATTGCTTCGTCTTTAAATGAGGCACTAACAGGCGCTTTTAAACAACAGGTTGCCGGTAAGTTAGGGGACTTTAAGCAGAAAATAAATAAAGGTCTAAATGACAAGTTAGTTAATGCGCTGAAGTTAGGTGATAGTCAAACAGCAGAGTTGCTTGATCTGGAAGCTTTATTAACAGATACCGATAAAGCGCTGGCTGATTTAAAGAATTCCGATATTGTTAAGCAACAGCAGAAAAAACTGGAAGATAAAGTAAAAAATAAAGCCAAAGATAAGTTGAAAGATAAGTTGGGCGATTTATTTGGTTAAGGTAAAGGCTCAAAAATAGTTAAAAAAGTGTTCTTAATATAATGACTCGCTTATTAAATAGCACAGTACTTTAATATAATTTAATGAATAGGTAAGGGCATAACCATTATTATTAATTAATGCCTTGCCATTAAGCTCTTTAATTCTGGCTGAATGGTAAAGACCTTAACCAACTTGGTATAACATTAGATTGTAGTGTTAATGCCTTTATAAGTATTAAAGCATAAAAAAAGACCGAATTGCTCAAAGCAATCCGGTCTTTTTATTTGTGATGTTCTTAAAAACTTTACCAGTAACTACGTATAGCTACAGTGAAATTCCAGCCATCATACGCACCACCATCATTGGCGTTATCATCCATTTTTGCGTATTGTAAGCCAGCTTGAAACTTTAATTTGTGGTCGTTTACAAACCAGTTAACTCCAGCATAAACTTCTTGGTACTTATCACCACGCTCACCATCTACGCTGCTTTGACCATGCTCATCAACTACTCTGCTGTCATAACGGCCTAAACGAACGCCATTATCTTCTGAACTACTTAAATAGGTATAACGAGCAACCCACTGAATTTTTTCACTTTGCTGGTACGTTGGCATAACAACAACACCAAAAAGATCACTCTGGCCTAAATCACCTTTACCCCAAGATATATCACTTTGAAAACCCCAGTCATTTTGTTTAAATTTACTAGAGGTACTAATTACTTGTGAGAAGTTGCGGGTATTACCATCTTCGTGAGTATCGTTATAAACATAATCGAAACTTACTTCACCTTTATCCCAAAGATTATTTTTAGCTAATTTCTTAGCGGTTGAAAACATGGCGAAGTAACTGGCATCGCTAATCGATATTTCATCTGAGCCATCACTAGAAAATATGCCTGTTTTATATGACCAATCATCAGCCAGCTTACTTTTTACGCTTACACCAGTAAAATACTCTGAAGTAAACCATAAGTTATTGGTTAGGTTATTTCGTTGTGGGGTTAGTAGCTTCTTAGATGATGTTTTACCGTCTAAGGTAAAACCAGTAGATTGTTTTAAGAACTTAAGTTGAGTGTTTTTATCTAGTGACCAAGCGATATTGGCATCGGTTAAACGATTATAAGCTTCATCTAATGAATTGTTTAAGTTAATATCTGCCTCAAGCGCATAGGTAAATTCACCTGTTTTGCCTTTAAATCCGAAGCGAAAACGACGCCATGAAGTATCGTTATAATCACCTTGATCACTATCAACCCAAGCAGAGTCTAGTTGTAATCGACCTGATAACTTGAAGTAGTCACCTTGCTCATTGTCATATAAATTAGCAAAGTCCCAAGCATCATCAATACTGTTTTCAGTATTTTTACTTTCAATTACGGCACTGGTTTGTGCATGAGCCAATGAAGTACTCAGTGAAGTTGCCACAGCAAGTGCAATAATTAATTTTGCAGCTGAAGAGGTACGTGCTGATATTTTATTGGTTAATGTTTGATTTTTCATATTAATTACTATCATAAAGTTGAAGACCCAATTTTTAGGACTTTAGCAAAGTCGCAATAAATGTCGGACTGATAAACTTCATCCATAAAGTGAATGCGGCGCTATTACAACATCCATTTATGACAGAAATATTACACACAAGGGGTTTGGTGCAATAAAAGTGTCACAGTAATGTAACACTTGATAGGTACAAAATTTAACGAAGTTATTTTGCTGCTTTTGCTCGCTTAGCTTTTTTCTTCACTTGTTTTTTTGCTTTCGCTTTTTTCTGAGCGGTAGAAAGTTTAATTTTTGCTTTTTTATTTACCACACGTGATTCTTTATTTTGCGGTCGTAAATCTTGGATGAAACGGCGTGACAGACGCTCTTTTGTGTAACGCTCAATTTTGCCAATAACACCCATATCGTGGGCTTCAACTAAAGATATAGCAGTGCCCTTGTTGCCTGCACGGCCTGTGCGTCCAATACGGTGGATATAAATATCAACTTTACGTGGCATATCAAAATTAATGACATGAGTGATGTCGTCAATATCTAAACCTCGAGCTGCAACATCAGTTGCCACTAATACTTTAACCTCGCCTCTTTTAAAGCGCGCAATGGCTTTATTACGCTTGTCTTGTGGCATTTTACCTTCTAGCCAAACACAAGGGAGTTCTTCTGCATACAGCTTTCCTGACAGGTACTGCACTGTTTCACGTTTATTCGCAAATACTACAGTGCGCTCAACGCCTTCTTGTTTCAGGGTATTAACCAGCATTTTTAGTTTATGGTCAGCGTTATCAGCTAAATGCAGCCATTGATGAATGACAGCTTTTTCTTTGCGTGATGGACTTGACTCTAAAAAGATAGGATCATCGAGAACTTCTTTGGCAAAACCTAATACACCAGCACCTTCTAAGGTTGCTGAAAACAACATGGTTTGTTTACGCCAGCGAGATTCTGCAACAATACGGTTAATGGTTTCACTAAAACCAATATCAAGCATGCGATCAGCTTCATCTAAAATAAGAATTTCAATGTCGCGTGCATCAAATTGCTCATTTTCAATATATTCTAATAATCGACCAGGAGTTGCGACTAAAATATCCGTCGTTGTTGTTAATATATCAGCATGACTACCGTAGTTAACTCCACCAGTTATAACCCCCGTTTTTATTTTTGTCAGCTCGGTAAGTTGTTTACTATCTTCACCAATCTGTATCGCCAATTCACGAGTAGGCGTTAAAATTAATACCCTAGGAAAACCCGGTTGTGTGCGCGGATAGTCTAACAAGTGCTGAGCAACAGGTAATAAAAAGGCAGCAGTTTTACCCGTACCGGTAGGTGCAGATGCTAATATATCTTTGCCTACCATTGCTTCAGGGATTACAAGTTCTTGAATTGATGTAGGTTTGGTGTAACCAATTTTTTGGATACTGGCTAATAATTCTGAATCGAGATCGAATTGCTCAAACATAGGGGATGGTTCACTAAGAGTTAATAAATATTAATATGTGGCAATTATAGTGGGTTTAGCCCTTGCTGTAACTATTTATTGCAAGAGCCATATAATTGACTGAATCAGAGACGCTTAAAGCTTATTAAGCTAAGTTTTAATGGTCTAAATGAGATAGATAACTTCAACCTTTTTATAAGAAAAAACAAAAAGTTGATATAAAGCAGTGAAGTGATAATTACATAGACAAACTGTTAATCAACTACAGTAAATTACTGTATTCGAGTAATATTTGCTCACACCAGGTATCTAAGCGTTCATCGGTTAAATTGTACTGGCTATCTTCATCTAATGATAAACCTACAAATTTGGTTTCATCACTAGTTAATGCTTTTGACGCGGTGAATTCATAACCTTGATTTGGCCAATAACCGATCACGGATGCACCTTGTGCCAGAACTTGTTCGTGTAACATACCTAGTGCATCTTGAAACCATTCGGTATAACCCACTTGATCGCCCATACCATATAAAGCAATGATCTTATCTGAAAGATCTAATTGATTTATATCACTCCAAATAGACTCCCAATCTTCTTGTAGTTCACCATAATCCCAGGTTGAAATACCAAAGATAATAAAGTCATAGTCTAAGCACAGCGCTAATGGTTGATCTTTTATATTAATCATATCAACCAAGTCAGCACCCATGATTGCTTGAATTTTTTCTGCAACAATCTCGGTGTAACAAGTGGTTGAACCATAAAACAGACCAATTTTCATTATGCTATATCCAATTTAAATGCGAGTAGATGAAGGTTTTACGAGATTTTAGCAAAAACATTTATCTTTGTTTACAAGTTAATTCAATATAGTGGCTATTTTAAGTTGCAAATAAGCTCTCATGGCTGTAATTTCCTTGCTTATAACTAGGTCTATTCATATGAATACGACTATTAATACCAAACGGATTAATTAATTGACCAATTTAGAGCTTCAATAGCGAGCTTAGAACAAACAAAATGAGTTAAACATAGTTTTTCTATATTTCATTCATTTTGTTATGTTATCAGTTTGCTACTGAACTCCCAAAGGGCGAGTTTAAAATGGTCTATATGCGGCGTTATTGATTTTGACAAGGGAGTAACCCTTCTCTTCAATCAATGCCTTGCCTCTAGACCTTTTAATTCTCGCTAAATGAACAATAAATTTGTCCGATTGGTACAAGCCCATTATTATCGATTTATTACTTTCATCTACTTGAAAGTTGTTAGGACATTGTTAGGAATTATTATGTTTAAAAAGTTCATTATTAGCGCTGTATTTTCGGCACTATCATTATCTTTGTTTTTACCCGACGCCAGTGCAGAGACACAAGCTAATGTACCTGCGACAATAGCCAAGCCAGCAAGTGATCCAACATTACTTGATGTTGATCTTTTAAAAGCAAAAATTAATAGTGCTTTGGGATTAACGGTTGTTAAAGTAGAAAAAACAGCTGTGTCAGGCATTGCTTTGCTTGTTACTGATCAAGGCTTGTTCTATGCCAGTTATAACGGTGAATTTTTTATACAAGGAAAAGTTTACAGCCTAGGCGAAAAAGTGACAGACATTGCTGAAGAGAGCTTAGCTAAAATTCGTCTTGAAGGACTGAAAACTTTTGAAGATGATATGATTATTTACAAAGCTGAAAATGAAAAGTATGTAGTATCGGTTTTTACTGATATTACCTGTGGTTATTGCAGAAAAATGCATGAACAAATGGCCGATTACAATGCTCGTGGTATTACCTTTCGTTATTTAGCTTACCCACGTTCAGGCATTAAAGATCGAACTGGCAACTTAAGCCAAGGTTTCAAAGATTTACGTTCAGTATGGTGTAGTGAAGATACTGCAACAGCGCTAACTAGGGCTAAATCCGGCTCTGGCATCGCACATCGTATTTGTGAAGCACCTATTGAAGCACAGTTCAATTTCGGCCGCCAAATTGGTGTTAGTGGCACCCCAGCAATTATTTTATCAAATGGTATGATGATCCCGGGTTACCAACCACCAGCACAGTTAGAAGAGTTATTGAAAAATACTTAATTATTTCTTAATACCGCGATAGAAACCTAAAAAAGTACTTGCTGATTTTCACCAAGTACTTTTTTTATGTTTAAAATCATAAAGCCTCACCATAAAACGTTTAGCCATAAAACAGCGAGCAAGTAACATGAGTAAAAAAATAATTCGTCGAGAGCAAGTATCTACAACACACTTACCTGATAGTTTACCTGAGATAATAAAACAAATTTATGCCACTCGAGGCATGCAATCGGCACAAGAGCTTGAGCTTAACGTTGCTCGTTTGCAAGGTATGGTTGATGAAACTGCGCTGATGGGTATGGATAAAGCATGTCAGTTACTCCATGACGCACTCGTCAATAAAGTACGTATTATCATTGTTGGTGATTTTGATGCCGATGGCGCTACTAGTACCGCTTTAATGATGATTGCGCTAAGTTTATTTGGTAGTAATAATCATGACTTTATCGTGCCAAACCGTTTTGAATATGGCTACGGGCTAACACCTGAAATTGTTGATATTGCAGCCCAGCAACATGCACAAATGTTAATCACAGTTGATAACGGCATAAGTTGTATTGCAGGTGTTAAACGAGCAAAAGATTTAGGTATGCAAGTTATTGTTACTGACCATCATTTACCAGGGCACTCTTTACCTATTGCCGATGCTATTGTTAACCCTAATCAGCACGGCTGCAACTTCCCAAGTAAAGCCCTTGCCGGTGTGGGGGTGGCTTTCTACCTAATGTTAGCCTTAAGAAAATATTGTCGAGAGCATAACTTTTTTGCAGAGCAAGGTATTAGTGAACCTAATATTGCCCAGCTATTAGATTTAGTGGCTTTAGGTACTGTTGCTGATGTGGTTTCACTTGATGCCAATAATCGAATTTTAGTCGCCCAAGGATTAAAGCGTATTCGTGCGGGACAAACTAGGCCCGGTATTCAGGCGTTAATCGAAATTGCCAATAAAAATCAACAAAGGCTCGTTGCCAGTGACTTTGGTTTTGCCTTAGGTCCACGCATTAATGCCGCTGGGCGATTAGATGATATGTCGTACGGCATCAATTGCTTACTTGCTCAGGACTTATCGAGTGCGCGTGTCATGGCGGCAGAGCTTGACGACTTAAATAAAGCACGTCGAGAAATAGAGCAGGGCATGCAACAAGAAGCTGAGCGAGTACTTACCTCACTCAATTTTGATGAAGATAATTTACCTAACGCCATTTCACTTTTTCAAGCTGATTGGCATCAAGGCGTTATTGGTATTGTTGCTGGACGTTTAAAAGAGAAATTTCATCGACCTTGTATTGTTTTTGCTAAAGCAAAAGAAGCGGATAATGATAGCGAAAATGCTGAAATTAAAGGCTCTGCACGATCAATTCCAGGTTTACATATACGCGATTTACTCGAGCATATTGATAGCCAAAATCCGGGATTGATTCTTAAGTTCGGTGGTCATGCTATGGCGGCTGGTTTATCGGTTACACAAAAAGATTTTGCTCAATTTCAGCAGCAGTTTAATACACTAGCAGGAAAATGGCTTAAACCCGAAGATTTAGACAGTATTATTCTCTCTGATGGCGAACTTAGTTCAGATTTACTTACGCTTGAATTTGCCGAGCAATTACGAGAAGCGGGTCCATGGGGGCAAAACTTCACTGAGCCATTATTTGACGATACGTTTACTCTCGTGCAGCAGCGAATTGTTGGTGAAAAGCATTTAAAAATAGTCGTGCAAAAAGACAGTGCACAAGGTCAACACGTTTTTGATGGCATTGCCTTTAATGTTGATGTTAAAACCTGGCCTAATGCACAAGCGAAACAAGTTCATCTTGCGTATCGCCTCGATGTTAATGAGTTTCGTGGTAAGCGCACAGTTCAATTAATGATTGAAGATATTCGTACCGCTTAGCGCTGAATACCATTCCATCTAAGAAAGTGATCGCTTAGCGAGAATTTAAAGGTTTAGAGGCAAGGCATTGATTGCCAAGAATAGTTATTCTATTGTTTAAATCAATAACGCAGCATATAAGCCTTTAAAACTAGCCCTTCGGGAACGCATTGGCATCATGATAAATGCACAAAATTTGTTTGATGTAGAATAACTATATCAACACATATTTTGCTTTTTCTCATATCGCCAATGCAGTTCTAAGTGGTCACTTCTTTAGATGGATTGGTATTACTAAGGACTTATCGATGGAACAAGTACTGTTCACCATCCCATTAACTAAACTTGCCATCGCTTTTATACCTGTGCTATTCGTGCTGGTTATATTAGCTTGCTGGTCGTTGCCGCAAAAGCGAACCTGGCATGCATTGGTTCGCATGTTAGTGCAGTTATTATTGGTGGGTTATGTTTTAAGTTACATTTTTGAAAGTGACAATGCATGGATTATCGGCTCCTTATTACTTGTTATGGTCATTTTTTCAAGTTGGATTGCTTTAAATAATATAGAATCACCAAAAAAATCTCTTTTTAATAGCGCTTTCTGGGCGATATTTATCAGTAGTTTTCTTGTTTTATTGGTGATTACACAAGGCGTATTGAATCTCACCCCTTGGCATCAAGCTCAAACACTCGTACCTCTTGCCGGTATGGTTTTCGCCAATGGTATGAATAGCGTGAGTTTATGCGGTGAACGTTTTTTTGCAGAGGTTTATCGAGGAGAAAATTACCTGACTGCACGTAATATTGCATTTAAAGCGTCTATGATCCCCAATATCAATGCTTTGTTTGCTGTTGGTATTGTTTCGTTACCCGGGATGATGACAGGGCAAATTCTTGCTGGCGTTTCACCTTTTATCGCGGCTCGCTATCAAATTATGGTGATGTGCATGGTCTTTGCTTCAGCAGGGATAGCATCAGCAATTTTTTTAATTTTTCATAGAGAAAATCTATTCATTTCAAAGAATCAATAAAAAACACAAGATAGTCTGATAAGAAATAGAACCGAAAACTTCGGGGCACACTATGATTATTGATTTGAGGTGAAAAATCTAGGGATCTTGTTCGTTGAACCGAAAATAACTAATCGCATATTAAGCTAACTTTAAGGTATTATTGGCATTCAATTAATTAAATAAACTTGAAATGAATTGAAATTCATTTTGCTCTAACAAGGGGGCTTGTACCTCAGTAATCTTTCCATAGTTATTATCGCAATTCTGCGGAACTACTTGATTAGATAATAATGCAAAGGCTTTTTGTTCGCTCAGACCTGTAAGTTGGCTGATTTTAGTTAATGCATCACTAACAATAAGGTTTACGACATCTTCATTAGATAATTGGATATCTGCTTTGGGAACTATTTTAGTAAACATTTTATTCTCCCAATTGTTCATTAGGGCAGGTTTTATCAAATATTGTGAAGTATTTTAGCTCAAGAGTGCATTTAAACTAGCCCTTTTGCGTATCGAAATGTTGTGTTTTGTTAACAGAAAGCAATGCGTATTAATCGCTTTATACAGAGTAGAGTCTGGAGAATGTGATATGTTTCACCGGCTTTATTCTATAAGCCGGCAAGTGCAAGTGCAAGTGAATTTGAATTACTACTTGATCAGAATATGGACGTTGTTAATAAATAACAGATACTTTTTCGCAACTTAGTGCCGACTCTAACTCATACTTGAAGGAGTTAAATCGGCTTAATAAGTAAATAAAATTTGTTAATAAGAGCGTGACATAACGATGGCATCTTCATAACCAAAGCCTGAGCTACTAGGATAATAGCCGGTACGACGGTCAATTTCGATAAAACCTGCATTCATATAGAGCATTTGAGCAGCGATGTTTTTTGCCCTAACTTCTAGAAAAATTTTAGTCGCACCTAGCTTTTTTGCGTGAGTTAAAAATTGATTAAGTAATACCTTTCCGTATCCTTTACCTTGCTTGGTTGGTATGACACAAATGTCCATCAGTGTTGCTTCACCAGCGACATACTCACCAATATAAAAACCAATACCTTGTTCGCAAGATTCATCCTTTTCTATCACTTGAAGAAACTCACCCAGCTTTTCTCCAAAATAACGACCACCGATACAACTTAAAAATGTTTTCTCACTCCAAGGGTGTGAGTGACAGGCAAGCTCAATGGGCATTAACTTATCAACATCGGTACGTTCTATTGCAGTAAAGTGCTGTGTGTCAGGTTTTGATGTATTACTCATTGTGTTTGCCTAGTTATTGTATTTGCTTAGTCAGTAATTGCCATAATTGCTTTTTAAGTACAGGTGACTTTGATATTTCGGTGATAGAAGGGGTGAATAATTGTTGTTCAAGCCATTGTATTTCATTAGTCGATGATTTTTCGGTGAAATACCAGTTAAATAACCCTAAATTTAAGTGATCACTTTGATGATTAATTTCACCAATACTCAAACCTGCCGCTAATACAATATCATTGAACAGCTGCTGGCTAGCTAAGTCCTTTAAATCAATATTAAGATAACCTTTGGGCTGAGTTGCTATTTTATCACTTGGAGTTCCAGAGGTACGATGCTGCCATAGGGTAATGCCCATTTCAGTGAGTTGCTCAAATTGATGTTGATTAATACTCATCAGCTCTTAGATTTCAGGTTAGATTTAAGGTTGGATATAATGACAGAATTAGTTGCCAACGAAAAGCAGATAAATTAATACTAACTAATAAGAAGTTATTTATGAATTATTTTGGATTGTATAGGTTTTCGTAGGATTTTCATTTGGATTTTACTAGATTACTTGCTCAGAACATTTTTATCTATAAAGATAAAAATGGCAGGGGTGGAGAGACTCGAACTCCCAACCATCGGTTTTGGAGACCGCTGTTCTACCAATTGGAACTACA
>CAJXYE010000054.1 GCA_913063325.1 uncultured Colwellia sp.
GCTAAAGAAATCTTTGGTGGTACAGGTAAGAACTTCTTAAACCCAGCATTAGCGGGTCGTGCGTTCTTATTCTTTGCCTACCCAGCGCAAATTTCTGGTGATGCTGTATGGGTTGCTGCAGATGGCTTTTCTGGCGCTACTATGCTTAGTTCAGCTGGCCAAGGTTTAGTTGACTATTCAGTAAATGCTGATTGGTGGAACGCTTTTTGGGGGTTCATCCCTGGTTCAGTAGGTGAAGTCTCTACTTTTGCTATCTTACTTGGTGGTGCATATATCCTTTATAAAGGTATTGCTTCATGGCGTATCGTTTTAGGTGTATTTGGCGGTATGGTTGCAACATCATTATTATTTAATGCAATCGGTAGTGATACTAACGCTTTATTTGCTATGCCTTGGCATTGGCATTTAGTTATTGGTGGTTTTGCTTTTGGCATGATGTTTATGGCAACAGACCCTGTTTCTGCGTCATTTACTAATACAGGTAAATACTGGTTTGGCGCTTTAGTTGGCGTTATGGTGGTATTAGTACGTGTAGTAAACCCTGCTTTCCCTGAAGGCATGATGTTAGCTATTTTGTTTGCTAACTTGTTTGCGCCATTGTTTGACTACTTTGTTGTGAAAGGCAATATAAAACGGAGGCTTGCACGCAATGTCTAGTAATAAAGAAACATTCGGTAAAACGGTTGGTTTTGTACTAGCTGTTTGTGTTGTTTGTGCATTGTTAGTGTCTTTTTCTGCAGTGCAGTTAAAGCCATTACAAAAAGCAAACAAATTACTTGATCAACAAACTAAAATTCTTGAAGCTTCAGGGCTTTTAGAAAAAGCCGGCAAAGATGTTGTAAAAACTTATAACGAATTTGTTGTTGCTAAAATGATCAATCTTGATTCTGGTGAGTTCGTTGAAGGTGATGTAATCAACTTTGATGAACGTCGTAATGCGCGTGATACAGACTTGTCAATTAAGCCTGAAGACGATGTTGCAGGTATCAATCGTCGCTCAAATACAGCTGTAGTTTATTTAATTAGAAACGAAGCCGGTACAATTGACACTGTTGTCTTACCAATTGTTGGTTCTGGTTTATGGAACTTAATGTTTGGGTATGTTGGTTTAGAATCTGACTTAAATACAGTGAAAAGTGTTATTTATTCTGACCATAGCGAAACTCCTGGATTAGGTGCTGAAGTACTTAACCCAGCATGGAAAGCTTTATGGCCAGGTAAGAAAATATATAACGACGCTGGTGAAGTAAAAGCTAGACTTGTTAAAGGTGGCGCTAAAGCTAACGACATTCACGGTGTGGATGGTTTGTCTGGTGCAACATTAACGAGTAACGGCGTTACTAACACATTACAGTTTTGGTTTGGTAAGGAAGGTTATGGACCTTTCATCACTAAGTTACGTGCAGAAGGGGTTAAATAATGTCTTCAGATGCTAAAAAAGTATTAACGGGTCCTATTGTTGACAATAACCCGATTGCATTACAGGTACTGGGTATTTGTTCTGCATTGGCTGTAACAAGCTCAATGGCTAATGCGTTAGTAATGACCTTAGCGGTTGTATTTGTAACTGCATTTTCTAACTTGTTTATATCAATTATTCGTAATCATATCCCATCTAGTGTACGTATCATCGTGCAGATGGCTATTATCGCGTCACTAGTAATTGTTGTTGACCAAGTATTAAAAGCGTTCTCATACCAGCTATCTAAAGAGCTTTCAGTCTTTGTTGGTTTAATTATTACTAACTGTATTGTAATGGGTCGCGCTGAAGCTTTTGCTATGAAAGAAAAGCCTGGTGTTAGCTTTTTAGACGGTATCGGTAACGGCTTAGGTTACGGTGCTATTTTAATGTTAGTTGCTTTTTTCCGTGAGTTACTTGGTTTTGGTAAGTTGTTCGGCATTGAGATTTTACCATTAGTGCAAAACGGTGGTTGGTATCAAGCGAATGGTTTATTAGTGTTACCATTTAGTTCATTCTTCATTATTGGGTTAATCATTTGGGCTATTCGCCAATGGAAACCAGAACAAGTAGAGAAGGATTAATAGCATGGAACATTATATTGCATTATTAGTTAAAGCTATTTTCATTGAAAACATCGCTTTAATGTTTTTCTTAGGTATGTGTACTTTCCTAGCGGTATCGAAAAAAGTTGATACGGCTATTGGTTTAGGTGTTGCTGTTGTTGTGGTACTTGGTTTGGCTGTTCCTATGAACCAAATTATTTACCAAGCAGTCTTAGCACCGGGCGCACTTGATGCTGTCTTAGGCATTACCGATCCAAATGAATCGATTGACTTAAGCTTCTTATCTTTTATTACCTTTATCGGTGTAATCGCAGCTCTAGTTCAAATCTTGGAAATGGTTCTAGACAAATACTTCCCTGCGCTTTATCAAGCGCTTGGGATTTTCTTACCGCTAATTACAGTAAACTGTGCAATTTTTGGTGCCGTGTCTTTCATGGTAGCGAAAAACCTAACTTTAGGTGAAAGCGTTGTTTACGGAGTTGGCTCTGGTATCGGTTGGGCACTTGCTATTGTGTTATTAGCAGGTTTGCGCGAAAAGATGAAATATTCTGACGTACCAGATGGTTTGAAAGGTTTAGGTATCACATTTATTACTGCAGGTTTGATGGCTTTTGGCTTCTTATCTTTCGGTGGTATTTCCCTATAAGTTTGGCCGGTGTAATGCAAATCATATTGCATTACACCCTTAGAGAAGTTTAAGGAAAAGTCGATGGAAATAATTCTCGGCGTATCGATGTTTACCACAATAGTTATTCTTTTAGTATTAGTGATTTTATTTGCTAAATCTAAATTAGTTTCAAGTGGTGACGTTACGATTAGCATAAATGGCGACCCTGAAAAATCAGTAGTAACTGCTGCGGGTGGCAAATTATTAGGTGCATTAGCTGATCAAGGAATTTTTATTCCTTCAGCATGTGGCGGCGGTGGTACTTGTGGCCAATGTCGTGTAGATGTACATTCAGGTGGTGGCGATATTCTTCCTACGGAAGAGGGTCACATCAATAAACGTCAAGCGAAGGCTGGTTGTCGTTTAGCATGTCAAGTTGCGGTTAAACAAGACATGGTAATTGAAGTTGAAGATGAAATCTTCGGCGTGCAAAAATGGGAATGTGAAGTTATCTCTAATGATAACCAAGCAACTTTCATCAAGGAATTAGTGTTAAGAATTCCTGATGGTGAATCAGTACCGTTTAAAGCGGGTGGTTACATTCAAATTGAAGCACCTGCGCATCATGTTAAATACAGTGATTTTGACATTGATGAACAGTACCGTGGCGATTGGAAACACTTTGGCTTCTTCGATGTTGAATCAAAAGTTGACGAAGAAACCTTACGTGCATACTCAATGGCAAGTTACCCGGAAGAAGAAGGCATTATTATGCTGAACGTGCGTATTGCTACGCCTCCTCCAGGACGCTTACATTTACCTGCGGGTAAAATGTCTTCGTACATTTTCAGCCTTAAAGCCGGTGATAAAGTGACAATTTCAGGTCCATTTGGCGAGTTCTTCGCTAAAGAAACTGATAATGAAATGGTCTTTATTGGTGGTGGTGCTGGTATGGCACCAATGCGCTCTCATATCTTTGACCAACTTAAACGTCTTAAATCTAAGCGTAAGATGAGTTTTTGGTACGGAGCACGTTCTAAGCGTGAAATGTTCTATGAAGATGATTATAACGGCTTAGCGGCTGAAAATGACAACTTTGTATGGCATGTTGCTTTGTCTGATCCACAACCAGAAGATAACTGGGATGGCATGACAGGTTTTATTCATAATGTACTTTTTGAAAATTACTTGAAAGATCATGAAGCACCAGAAGATTGTGAGTACTACATGTGTGGTCCACCAATGATGAATGCTGCTGTTATCGGTATGCTTAAAGATTTAGGCGTAGAAGACGAGAACATTATGTTGGATGACTTTGGTGGCTAATTGTTTATTTTAACTTGTCTATTACCTTGATTTCGTCGTCGGCTGTGCTCATTGACTAGCGTCAACTCCGCGCAGCCTTCTTGAACTAAAGGCAATATCCAGCGTTAAAAGTTAAACAATAATTTATCGAAAGAGCATTTAAATAAAGACGACTTCGGTCGTCTTTATTATTTATATCAATATATTTTTCAATATTTAAAAGCTAGCTGAATATATCGATATAAATAATAATTTGGAATCCTTATGAATAAACTTAAATTCGTGTTGTTAATCACCTTAGTGATTATGTTATCAGCTTGTTTTCCCAGCAATCCTTCTAATAAAACTGAAGTCCTGTTACAAGGGCGTACTATGGGGACTACCTATAATATTAAGGTGGTTGCTACCAAAGAGCAGTTAATTGAGTTGAAACTACAGCAACAAATTGATGCTGCGTTAAAGCAAGTTAATCAAGAGATGTCGACGTATATCAAAACCTCTGAGATATCACTTTTTAACAATTCAACATCAACGGAGCCAGTTGAAGTTTCTTCAGGTTTTGCTCGTGTACTTAAAGAGTCAATCCGCCTTGGTCAATTAAGTGAAGGCAAGCTTGATGTGACTGTCGGTCCTCTTGTGAACCTTTGGGGTTTTGGCCCTGAGCAGCGCCCTGACAAAGTACCTAGTGATAAAGTATTAACAGCGACTAAAAAACGGGTAGGTCTACAAAATTTAGTGCTAGAAGGTAATCTACTTTCTAAAACAATACCTGATTTGTATGTTGATCTATCTACTACTGCTAAAGGCTATGGCGTAGATGTTGTTGCTGAGTTAATTGAAAGTAATGGCTTCACTAACTATTTAGTAGAAATTGGCGGAGAAATGCGCTTAAAGGGCTTTAAGAATACTGGTGAGCTGTGGGCGATTGCAATTGAGAAACCACTCACTAATGAGCGCAGTGTACAGCAAGTTATTATTCCAAAAGATAACGCAGTAGCCACTTCAGGTGACTACCGTATCTATTTTGAAGCTGATGGTCAGCGTTTCTCTCATATTATTGACCCCGCTACAGGCAAACCTATTAAGCATAATTTAGTCTCTGTAACAGTTATTCACCCATCGTCTATGACGGCTGATGGTTTATCAACTACATTGATGGTTATGGGCATGGAGCAGGGTATGGCTTTTGCTGTTAAAAATGATCTTGCTGCATTATTTATTGCTAAAACTGAAAATGGCTTTGATGAGCAATTTACGGTAAAATTCAAACAATACTTAAAGTAAACTTACTATAAAAAATAAAATAACCTTTAGTATGCATGCTCTAATGAGGGGTGTACTAAATCGATTTAACTAATGACTCTTGTCCTGAGCATTATTTGTATTTAATTGAGCTAATAGAATTAGCTGAGAGCAAAATATTATGATGATTTTTTTTATTACCTTTGGTTTTTTCCTTATGGTAGGTGCTGCGATGGCAGTGGGTTACATTTTTCAAAACAGAACATTAGCAGGTAGTTGTGGTGGTTTAGCAAGCGTGGGTATTGATAAAGAATGTAACTGTGATAACCCTTGTGAAAAGCGTCAAGAGCGTGAGAAAAAAGCTGCACTTGAAGATAATTTAAGAAATAAAATTGATGTGACAAACTTATAATTCTGATTTCAGCAGTTACTTTTATAAAATAAGAGTGAAGTGAAAATCAGTTTTAACAAAAAAGGATAATGAATTACTTCATTATCCTTTTTTTTCGTAAGTTTTGTAAAGCGGTCTTTGGGGAAATTTAACGAATGAAACTTACTATTTTTGCGATGATACCTTGGGCATCTAAACCAAGTTCGTGGTGTACTTCTTCTTGAGTACCGTGTTTAACAAAGTGATCAGCAACCCCTATATTGAGAATACACACTGGTTTACCTTGTGCTAGTAAGTACTCATTCACACCTGAACCAGCGCCACCAGCAATAGCATTATCTTCTATTGTCACTAGCACATCGTGGCTTGCATTAAGTTTATCAATAAGGGATTCATCAAGAGGTTTGATAAACCTCATATCGACAAGTGTTGCATTAAGCTCTACAGCTGCTTTTTTCGCTTCGCCAAGCATAGAGCCAAAGCTTAATATGGCAATTTTTTTCCCTTTATGTTCTAAGGTATTAGCTTCAAGTACGGTGACAGCTTTACCTAGCTCAATTGTTTCATCAACACTTGGTAATGTTTCACCGGTTCCGCTTCCTCGAGGGTAACGAACAACACTCGGACCATCTAACTTATGGCCTGTATTAAGCATGAGCTGACATTCACGCTCATTAGATGGTGCCATAATAACCGTATTTGGAATACAGCGTAAAAAACTTAAATCAAACACGCCCTGATGAGTTGCACCGTCAGCGCCGACAATACCTGCGCGGTCAACAGCGAACATAACAGGTAGGTTTTGAATAGCTACATCGTGAATGAATTGATCATAACCACGTTGTAAGAAACTCGAATAAATTGCCACTACAGGTTTCAAACCACCGATAGCTAAGCCTGCAGCATAAGTTACCGCATGTTGTTCTGCGATAGCTACGTCATAATATTGATCTGGAAAACGTTGGCTAAACTCAACCATGCCAGAGCCTTCAGCCATGGCAGGGGTAACTGCAACTAGCTTATTATCAACTTCAGCGGTTTTACATAACCAGTCGCCAAAAATCTTTGAATAACTCGGTAAGCTAGGTTTTGCTTTAGGTAAATTAGTGTCTTGAGGGTTGAACTTAGGTACCGCATGGTACTTAATAGGATCCTGCTCAGCTGCTTGATAACCCTTACCCTTTTTAGTGGCAATATGCAGTAACTGTGGACCTTTGAGGTTGCGCATGTTTTTAATGGTATCCACTAAACCATTAACATCATGACCATCAATTGGGCCTATGTAATTAAAGCCAAGTTCTTCAAAAAAGGTACTTGGTACAACCATGCCTTTTAGATGTTCTTCTGCGCGACTTGCCAATTCTTTAATAGGGGGAATATTACCTAGAATTTTTTTACCGCCTTCACGTAGACCGGTATAAAAACTGCCAGAAAGCATTTTTGCCAAATGGTTATTTAACGCGCCAACATTTTGTGAGATAGACATTTCATTATCATTTAAGATAACAAGCATATCTTTATTGATATCACCTGCATGATTTAATGCCTCGAACGCCATACCAGCGGTCATTGCACCATCGCCAATTACTGCAACAGTTTTACGATTTTTAGCTTCTTTTTCAGCGGCGACAGATAAACCTAAAGCGGCAGATATTGACGTACTTGAGTGACCAACGCTTAATACGTCATACTCACTTTCTTCACGCCAAGGGAAAGGGTGTAAGCCCTCTTTTTGTCTAATGGTGTGTAGCTGGTCACGTCGTCCAGTCAAAATCTTATGCGGGTAGGCTTGGTGCCCTACATCCCATATTAGATGATCAAAAGGAGTGTTGTATACATAATGTAAAGCAACGGTAAGCTCAATTGTGCCTAAACCCGATGCAAAGTGTCCACTACTTTTACTCACTGAATTTAATAAAAAACTACGTAGCTCATTACTAATACGTGTCAGCTGATCTTGCGGCATACTGCGTAAGTCTTCTGGTATATTAATCTGAGAGAGTAGTGGGTAGTCAGTAAGGTTTATAGTCATAGTTTGTCTATTGGTAATTATTATTTTGTTTAAAGTTAGTGCTCAGCCTGACGCTTAGTGACTGCGCTTAACAATAAAGGTAGCAAAATTTGCTAAAGATTGGGTATTGTAAGGTAATCTAGCCAAAGCTTGAAGCGCTTGTTGTAATAAGTTTTCTGCTTTGTCTTGGGCACCCTGTAAACCGAGCAATGAAGGATAGGTACTTTTGTTCGCGGCAAGATCAGAGCCAACCGGTTTACCTAGCTCTTCTTCCGTTGATGTTAAATCAATAATATCATCTTGTACTTGGTAAGCTAGACCAATAAGCTGCGCGTAATCACTGAGTATCTGTTTGTGCTCAACGGTGACTTGTTCACAACATTCTGCTGGCATCAAAACAGCTGCTGCTAATAAGGCTCCCGTTTTAAGGGAATGTAAAATTTCCAATTCACTTAGTGGAATCACTTTATTTGTTGCGGCTAAGTCAAGAGCTTGTCCTCCGCACATACCTTGGTAACCAGAAGCGCGAACTAATTGCTGAATAAGCTTTACTTGTATAGGTGTCTTAGATGCACTTAGCTTTATTGAAAACGTATGGTTAGCTAAAATATCAAAAGCTAAGGTCTGTAGTGCATCACCAGCTAATATTGCTGTTGCTTCATCAAAAGCTCGATGACAAGTGGGCTTGCCACGCCTAAGGTCATCATCATCCATTGCTGGTAAATCATCATGCAATAACGAATAAGCATGGATGCATTCTAAAGCACCAGAGATAGCATCAATATCATTTAAATTTGCTGATATTGCTTCACCTGTTATATAGGCTAAATAAGGGCGCATACGTTTTCCGCCAATAAGTAGCCCATAACGCATAGCTTCTAGCAGCTTAGGGTCATTAGTTGTAAGGTTTTCAAGCTTGGCAGCTAAAAAGTCATTAATACGCTGTTGATAATGCTCATAAGAAGTCAAAGTTGTCATTAACTTTCGCCTGTACTGCTATCAAAATCAGTTAACTGTGTAGTGCCATTTTTATCGAGCAGAATTTGGACTTTTTGTTCAGCAGCTTGTAATTTTACCTGACTTATTTGGCTAAGGTTTAAGCCACGCTCAAAAAGTGACATTGATTCTTCTAAGCTCAACTCACCTTGCTCTAAACTTTGCACTATGGTGTCAAGTTCATTTAATGATTCTTCAAAAGATAGGTTCTCTAATTTCTTTTTAGCCATGATTTTTACTCTAAAACACATTACATAAATAAATTGCGGCAAACTTACCTTAGGTTGCAACCTGGGTCAATTGACCTACTTCAACTTTTGTTCAATAAATATTTTATCATTAAGGTTAAGTTATTGACACTATGGACGATAATAAACTTATGTAGGTATTTTATTATTAGTGAATTATTCGTTAGTTAATAGCGAATAGTTTTCACATAATGTACTATTCTTTTATTGAAGTACGGTCTTATACCCGTTCCATTTGAAGATGCATCTTCAAGTGGAGCGGGTAAATATCATTGCGCATAAAGAATTGAGCACTTTCTTATATGGATTAGTGCTAAGACGTGATTAGTTTGTTTTTAGGAGAGTTCAGTGGATTTAGCTACGTTAATTGGTATTGTGGGTGCCATCGGTCTATTGGCGATGGCGATGGTATTATCGGGTGACATTATGATGTTCGCCGATACCCAATCTGTCATTATTGTTTTTGGTGGTTCACTTTTTATCGTGTTATCTAACTACAATTTAGGACAGTTTTTTGGTATTGGTAAAATAATTGGCAAAGCCTTTATGTTCAAGCTGGAAAAGCCTGAAGAGTTAATTGAAAAAGCCGTTGATATGGCTGATGCTGCACGTAAAGGTGGATTTTTAGCCCTTGAAGAAGCCGAAATTACCAATGCTTTTATGCAAAAAGGTGTTGATATGCTGGTTGATGGTCATGATGCCGATGTTGTTCGAGCAACCTTGCAAAAAGATATAGACCTAACCACAGAACGCCATGATACCGGCGCAAAAATGATGATGGCCTTGGCTGATGTAGCCCCTGCTATGGGGATGATTGGTACCTTAATTGGTTTAGTGGCAATGCTATCAAACATGGATGACCCAAAATCCATCGGTCCCGCAATGGCGGTTGCTTTACTTACCACTCTTTATGGCGCTTTTCTGGCCAACGTTATTGCTATCCCTATCGCGTCAAAATTAGCGCTACGCATGGCAGAAGAAAAAATGAACCAAGAATTAGTGCTTGATGCTGTATTGGGCATTCAAGATGGTCAAAATCCGCGTGTTATCGAAGGTTTGTTGAAAAACTACTTAGCCGAAGGTAAACGAAAAGTTGATACAACGGAAGAGTAATAACGTGATGATGTTGACTGAAGTTAAAGCAGTAATGTTAGGAGTTGTGCATGGCTGAAAAATGTAAGTGTCCACCTCCAGGACTGCCCGCGTGGATGGGCACCTTTGCCGATTTGATGTCGTTATTGATGTGTTTCTTTGTACTACTTTTATCTTTTTCTGAAATGGATGTCTTAAAGTTCAAGCAAATAGCGGGCTCGATGAAGTTTGCTTTCGGTGTGCAAAATAAGATTGAAGTCAAAGATATTCCAAAGGGAACGAGTATTATTGCTCAAGAGTTCCGTCCAGGAAAACCTGAGCCAACGCCTATTGAAGTTATTCAGCAGCAAACCATGGAAATGACGCAGCAAATGTTAGAATTTCAAGCCGGAGATGAAACCTCTGCTGGTGGTAGGCAAGAGCAACGAGGCACTGAACGTGGCGGTCAATCTCAAAACACAGAAGACGCATTATCACAACAAGCGTTAGATCAAGCTAAGCAAGATATGGAAGAAGCTGCTCAAGAGCAAGTGAATGAGTTAGTGAAGAAAATTGCCGAGCAACTTGAACAACAAATTCAAGATGGTGCTATAGAGTTAGAATCTTTAGGGCAACAAGTCATTATTCGTATACGAGAAAATGGCTCATTCCCATCAGGTTCTGCCTTTTTGCAACCTAAATTTTGGCCTATCATTCACGAGATCGGCGAGTTATTAAATACCGTACCAGGTGAAATCATGGTATCAGGTAATACTGATAATCGTGGTGTCGATTCTGAATTGTTTAGTTCTAACTGGGATCTATCGAGTAAGCGTGCAGTAGCAATAGCGCATCAATTGATTAAGGTACCTAATTTTGACCCTGCACGTTTGGTGGTCGCTGGGCATGCTGATACCCGTCCTTTAGTACCTAATACCAATGCACTTAATCGTCGCCGAAATCGTCGTGTTGAAATTGCTATTAACCAAGGTAAGGCAAAAGAAACTGAGCGGATAGGCATTACAAAAGATTAGAAAGCAGTACTTTAGCGGTAATTTCGAGACTTAACGTTAAAAGCTTAAAAAAGGCAGACGAATAGTGTACAATGCGCGCCATTATTTCTTTGTCTTTTTTAGGTTATAACCGATGAAATTTATCGTTAAACTTCAATCCGAGATCACCATTAAATCTCGCCCCGTTCGTAAACGTTTTACTAAAATATTAGAGTCGAGCGTTAAAAATGTTTTACGACGTATTGACGAGCAAGTCACTACACGTATGAACTGGGATAATATTGAAGTAAATACTAAAGACAATTCCCCCGAAAATCGTGAACGTTTAGTAGAAGCATTAAAGTGCATTCCTGGTATACCGATGTTTTTAGAAGTACAGCAAACTGATTTTGTTGATGTTCATGATATTTTTGAAAAAACGTTAGCAGTTCATGCCAAATCGATTGAAAATAAGAGCTTTTGTGTCCGTGCTAAACGTACTGGTGACCACGACTTTAACTCATTAAAAGTTGAGCAATATGTTGGTGGCGGTTTAAACCAAAATGTTGAAAGTGCGAAAGTTAAATTAAAAAATCCTGATATTACTATTCATTTAGAAATTAAAAACAAAGATTTATTTATTGTAACCCAGCGTCATATTGGTCTTGGTGGTTTCCCTATCGCGACTCAAGAAGATGTATTGTCATTGATGTCAGGTGGTTTTGATTCAGGTGTTTCTAGTTACCAGATGATCAAAAAAGGTGCTCGTACACATTATTGTTTCTTTAATCTTGGTGGCTCAGCGCACGAAGTGGGCGTTAAGCAAATTAGTTATTATTTGTGGAACAAGTTTGGTGCATCACATAAAGTAAAATTCTTTGCCGTAGATTTTGAACCTGTTGTAGGTGAGATCTTAGAGAACGTTGAAAACAGCCAGATGGGTGTTGTGTTAAAGCGCATGATGATACGTGCGGCAACTAAAATAGCTGAAAAAGGTAAAATTCAAGCGCTTGTTACCGGTGAGAGTTTAGGTCAAGTTTCAAGCCAAACCTTAACTAACTTAAACGTGATTAATCGCGTAACCGATACCTTGATTCTTCGTCCTTTAGCTGCTTATGATAAACAAGATATTATTGATATAGCACGTAAAATTGGCACAGAAGAGTTCTCCAAGACTATTCCTGAATACTGTGGTGTTATTTCGAAAAAACCAACAGTTAAAGCGGTTTTATCTAAAGTTGAAGAAGAGGAAGGTAATTTCAATTTCGATATTTTAGATAAAGTTATCAGCGAGACACGTGTTTATGATATTCGTGATATAGGTAAAGAATCGGAAGAAGAAATTCGAGCGGTAGATCTTGTCGAAGACATTCCTGCCAATGCTGTGATTCTTGATATCCGTAGCCCAGAAGAAGAAGAAGATAAACCATTAGACTTAGATAATGTAGAAGTGAAACATATTCCATTTTATAAACTTGCCACGCAGTTTGGCGACTTAGATATGTCTAAAGATTACTTACTTTATTGTGACCATGGTGTGATGAGTAAACTACAGGCACTGTACTTACTTGATAATGGTTTCAAAAACGTAAAAGTGTATCGCCCTTAATAGTTAACCCTATAGCTATTCATTGATCGCTAGATTGATGCGATTACCGAATTGATAGTTGAATTGATAGTTGAATTGATAATTGAAACATTAAGTAAAATATTAATGTTTCAATATTTAAGGTTCAACACCTGTTGCCACAATCGAGTATTTTCGGGGGTGGCAATATTATATTTTTGGCCTAAACGGTGAATATAACCGTTTATATAATCTATTTCGGTTACTCTCCCTGCCAAAACATCACTACGCATTGACGAGCAGTTTTTAGCCGTTGATTGCGCTACTTTCTGCACTATGGCTTGTAAGTCATCAAAGACTAAGTCTATTTCTTCAGCTTGACTGATCTCAATTATTTCATCTAATAACGAATCAATCTGTTTGGTAAACCTCTTTTCATTCACTTCGCCATTATCAATGTTATTAATAGCTGTAATAGGATTTATCACACAATTTATGGCGAGCTTTAGCCACTGTTTTTGTACTATATGTTGATGGTAAGTTACTTGCGGTAGGGCATTGTTCAATAGGCTGCAAAGTTGTCTTTGTTGGGATAAATCTAGCTCACCTGAAATTAGGCCAATATCACTTTGGCCTAATCCAGTATGAGTTATCGCTAATGGTGCGCTTCTAAGGCAGCCATGGGTCGTTAGCATTGCAAGCATTACTTGCTTACTGGGTAGTGATTTAGCTGCCGCTTCAGCAGTACCCATACCATTGTGAGCTAAAATGACTATGCATTGAGAGGAGATATCTTTTGCTATTTTTTTTACTACCTCGACAATGTGAAAGGATTTTAAGCATAAAATAATAACATCAGCTGATTTTATATCTGCCATTTGACTATAACTGAGGCTGTGCTCTGAAGTGCGCTCTTGCTGGTAAGCAGTGAATTGATACTTGGCAGATTTTAGCTCACTTATACTGAGTGAATTTTGATTTGAGGTAAACAGAGTAACGTTTATATGCAGGGGTGAATCTGTTTGAGATAAATGATGATACCAAAGTAAGCCCATTGCCCCTTGTCCAACGACTACAATATTATTTAGCTTATTAGTCATGAGTTTTCTATGTACCATTTATTAAGTTAGTTGTAACGAATTTAGCTAGTATTTCTTAGTAATGTTTTTGCGAAAAAAACGTAGATAAAGCCACTTTGTTAATACAAATAAACTAATGCCAATAATATCAGCAATAAAATCACCTAATTGACCACTTCTATAACCTAAAAATGATTGGCCAATTTCAGTCAGGGCGCCATAAAAAATCAGTAAAGGCATACAAATAGAGAGTGGTAACTTTATAATAGAATGACTAACCCAAGTTAGAATGAAAAAGCTTGTGAGGTGCCCTATAGTATCAAGTGCAGGAAATTGAAATAAACGTTTCCGTAAAGGATCGGGTAAAAATTCATGTGCGAAAAGCAGTAATATCGAGATAATACTTACCGTTATAAAAAAGTAATAATGTTGGCGAGCTCTCACGAAGAATCTACAATTTAATATGGAAGTGACTAGATATTAGCATGTATTGACCTGTATTTGTTGCTGGGTTATTCAAGCTATATAAGTTAGTCGATATAAATTCGCCACTGTTAGTTTTGAGCATTAGTTGCGTGCTTAAATAGCAAAGGTATATACCCGCTCCACCTGAAGATGCAGGATTCAGCTGGAATTATAAACGCCTTTAGGCAAGGCATTGATTGAAGAGAATAGTTATTCAGGAGAATATGCTCCTGCATTCTCTATTAAGCTACATCCGTGTAGCGTTATTGTCGAAATCAATAACGTAGTATAAAGCGTTTATAAACCAGCCCTTTGGGGAAGCCTGAGCAAAACATAATCGTCGTTACATTTGTTTTTAAGGGAATAACCCTTAACAAAAAAGGCGCCTTGATTATGGTTCGCTCAGGTTTCCTGAAACTAGCATCTTCAAGTGGAACGGGTATAATAGCGGGCATAAGTAAACCAACCTACCATAGAGAATAAATTATGCCATCAATGGATATCGTATCAGAAACTGATCTAGAAGAAGTTAAAAATGCTGTAGATAATGCTAATCGTGAAATTACCACACGTTTCGATTTTCGTGGCATAGAGGCAAGTTTTGAGTGGAAAAAGCCTAATGTTATTTTAAAGGCCGAAGGTGATTTTCAATTAAAACAAATGTGCGACATGTTACGTGGTCAGTTAGCTAAGCGTAACGTCGACTCTAAAGCCATGAATGTGGGTGATGCTAGTGCCTCAGGGAGAAACTGGAGTCAGCAAGTTACCTTTAAAGAAGGTATCGAGCAGGATATGGCTAAAAAAGTAGTTAAACTTATCAAAGCTGAAAAGCTAAAAGTACAAGCCGCTATTCAAGGTGAGCAAGTACGTGTTACCGGTAAAAAACGAGATGATCTACAAGCGGTAATGCAATTAATCCGTACTGCAGAATTAGAACAATCATTTCAGTTTAATAACTTTAAAGACTAGTACGGACTTTAAAAATTACTGACAATGAAAAACATAGCTGGTGCTATGTTTTTTTATGGACGCTCAACTCATACCGATGAAATTACACCTAATTGTTTTTAGTTCATTTTAGTCTGTTATTAGTTTAGTGAGGTCGATGCATCGGCTGACACTTCGCTTTCACGTAAATAAATTTTCACATTTTCTAAGTTAATATGACCTTTTTCAAAATATGTAGGTGAAAGGTCAATGGCGTTTTGTAAAAAATATTCAGCTTCCTGGTAGCGACCATCTAATAATAAGAAGTAACCGATATCATTATATGCTTCGGCGGTGGTCATTACTTGTTTAAATAGCTGAATCGACTTGCTGTATTGCCCTGTTCGCACATAAATTAGTCCTAGATTAAGCTTAGCTCGTTCATAATCGGAGTTGATATCAAGGGCTTTTTTATAATAACTCTCAGCTAAGATATAATGATGGCTTAAATAATACGAAAAGCCTATGTTGGTGTAAATTAATGATAAATCATCTGAAATAGGGATGAGTAAATTAAAAATCTTCCTGGCATAATCGTGACGACTATCAAGGTCACTTAACACAGCTAATGCATTATAAGCGAGTATGGGTGATTGATTATCAAGAGTGATAAAATGTTTAATTGAGGCATTTTTATCAAGTCGTAGCTGATCCAATTTAACCGTGCGTTCAAGTGTTTTTTTGGCTTTGTCCATATTCTTGTGTTCTAAATGATAAATACCCATTTGAGCCAGCGCGGCGATATGATTTGGCTTGATGGTTAATACATGTTTAAAGGCTCTGGCTGCTAATTCAGGGCTATCTAATGTATTTTGCATATCACCAATGGTATAAAGAATGTCGACATCCTCGTTATCAAATTCCAGCGCTTGAATATAATAAAAAATAGCTTGGTCAAGGTTATTACTTTTCACTTCTTGCTCGGCTAACATTATGGCTTGTTCTTTTGATTTGATGGCACTATCTGAAGATGATGTTGAATCACCCTCATTCGTTTTGTCTGTCGTAGAACAAGCTGAGAACATAAAAATACAGATGAAAAATAGGCCGAAGACGAGTAAATTCTTTCTGTTAGAGTATTTCATAATTAAAAGGCCTTATCCCAAACATTCATCACTTTCAATACTGCAGGACCGACGGCAACAATAAAAAAGGATGGCCAAATACAGAACATCATCGGAAATATCATTTTAACACCAAGCTTGGCGGCGTTTTCTTCTGCCGCTTGCAAGCGTTTGTCTCGATACTCATCAGCATAAACTCGAATGGTTTCAGCAACACCTGTACCCAGTCTAAGGCTTTGCACAATAACTGAGTTTAAACCTCGGATATCTTCTAAACCTGTTCTATCACTAAATTCTTGTAAAGCTTGTTGCATTGACAGACCAACACGAACTTTACTGCAAACTAAGCCTATTTCATGGGATAGAGCAGGGTGGACAAAAGCCAATTCATTTTTAACGCGTTGGAAAGCTTCTAATAAACCTAAGCCTGCTTCACAACAAACAATTAATAAATCTAACGCATCAGGAAAGAATTTTCGTAACTCTTTCATGCGATTACTGGCTAATTTATGTAGGACTAGCGCAGGTAAAATATAAAAGAGGCCGATAATAGATATAAATATATATACGGTCACTAAGGGAGATAAACCTCCAGCAAAGTTAACAATAGCAATTGAAATTAATACCCCACTTAACAAAGACATCAGTTTAATAGCATTGAATACCTTTAGGGCATTAGTGGAATGAAGTCCCGCATGAATCAGTAGTTTTTTGGTGGCTTTATCACCAGCGAAGTTATTATTAATTAACGGCATAGCATTAAGCTTTTCTAAATTATGTTCAAGGGTTGATGAATAATCTTCTTGGCTATGAGTAGCAGATGTTGGTTGCTTTTTAAGTTTATCTATCTGCGCCTTTACTGGCGAATAAATACCTGAAAATAGATTATATAAAGCAATGGCTAAAGTGACCCCTGCTGTTGCGGCAATAATGTAAATGAGCCATTCAACTAATACTTTATTACTAATAAAACTTTGCAATAAACCTTGTAAAAATTCCATGATTTATACCTCGATTTGAATCAATTTTTTAATCCACCAAATGCCTAACAACATGCCGCCGCCGCCCCACTTGAGCAGATTTATTCCAGCTGACGTAGCGGTTAATTCGCTAACATAACTTGGCGAAGATAAATATAAAACGGCAAAGAGTGCAAAAGGCATTAATACCAACACCCAACCGGAAAGACGTCCCTCAGCAGATAAGGTTTTAATTTTCCTTTTAAAGGTGAATCGTTGTCTGATCACTTTAGATAGTTTATCGATATTTTCAGCAAGGTTACCGCCGGTCGATTTTTGAATAGCAACCGCGCTAGAAAATGCCATGGCGGAGGTGCTTGGCACGCGTTTAACAAAATTAAGTAATGCTGTTTTGGTGTCATTACCAAAATTAATGCGATTGAACATTATTTTGAATTCATCGGCTAAATGACCATCCATTTCCTCAAAGACAAGTTTAATGGCATCACTAAAAGCATAACCAGCTTGCAAGCCTCTTTTGAGTACATCTAATGCCTCAGGAAATTGCTCTTCAATGAGTTCCATTCGTTTGCTCATATCTCGGTTTAATTTTAGATGAAACCCTAGCAAAATTAACAGGGCACAGATCAAACTAAATAACCAATCATTACTCAACAAGAAAAGCATGAAAAAGACAACGATGCTGCTAGCTAAGGCAAGTGCAAAATACTGATGACCTAATAATTTAGAGCCAGAAATTTCCATCTTATAGGTTAAGTTTGCAATCCAAGGTAAGGACTCTAGCCAGTGAGTAAATGCCGGTAATTGCTCGACGCGCTTGTTAAGCAATAAGTTTTTTTCAATATCTTTATCTTTTAATGCCAAAGACAGTAAATGCTTTTTCAGCTGCTTGGTATCGGCTCGTTGTGGGTTGTATACCGAAACAAACAAGCTTTGAGATAATAATACCACTGCGATAAAGACCAAAAGTAAAAATATAAGTTGAGGACTCATAGTGCCTCCTATTAGAAATCCATAACTGATTCATCAATACCATATAAACTATAAGGGAGGTCGATGCCCTTAAGTGTTAGCTGGTTATGAAATACGGGTATAACTCCTGTGGCTTGATAACAGCCGATTATATTTCCTTGCTCATCTTTATCTTCACGATGAAAAGTAAATATTTCCGACATGGTAATAACATCGCCTTCCATGCCGGTTACTTCTTGAATGCTGGTAATGCGTCGACAGCCATCTTCTTGACGTTGTAACTGCACCACCACATCAATAGCTGAAGATATTTGCGCTCTAAGGTTGTGGATAGGCATATCGAAGCCACCCATACAAATCATATTTTCTAAACGACCGAGTGCGTCCCTTGGTGTGTTAGCATGCAAAGTAGTTAATGAACCTTCATGGCCGGTATTCATTGCTGCTAGCATATCTATTGCCTCTGCGCCCCTAACTTCACCAATAACAATACGATCCGGGCGCATTCTTAAACAGTTTTTGACCAGATCACGTTGTGATATTTCACCTTTACCTTCGATATTGGCTGGACGAGTTTCTAAACGCACTGTATGAGGCTGCTGTAGCTGCAATTCTGCTGAATCTTCTATGGTGATAATGCGTTCATCTTCAGGAATGTAACTAGATAAAATATTGAGCAGGGTGGTTTTTCCACTACCGGTTCCTCCTGAAATCAATACATTTAGTTTGCCAGTAACAACCGCTTTTATTAACTGGCCCATTTCACAACTCATCGAGCCATAATCAATCAATTGCTCGGCTGATAGTTTATCAACAGTAAAGCGCCGAATAGATAATGACGGACCATCAAGGGCTAAAGGCGGGATAATGGCGTTAACCCGACTACCATCTTTCAAACGGGCATCTACCATAGGTGAGGACTCATCAATTCTTCGACCGACATTCGAAACAATACGATCAATAATATTGAGTAAATGTTTGTCATCGTAGAATTGCACGGCAACTTTTTCTAATTTACCACTGCGCTCGACATAAATACTGTCATAACGATTCACTAAAATATCAGCAATCGTTGGGTCTTCTAATAGGGTTTCTAAGGGGCCGAGTCCTAAAATCTCATCGATAATTAGTTTAATTAATATCTGGCGAATATTTAAGCTTAAAGGTCTGGGTAACTCATTGATTAAACTGCAACATAAATCAGTGATTTGTGCCTTAGCCATTTTACTTTCCATGGTTTCTAACACGGACAAGTCCAGCAAGGTTAATATCTTGCCAAATATCTCCTGCTTAGTTTGCATATCCTCATCACTTAAGATGCTAAAGGGGTCATCATTTTTTTTATCAAACAACATCTTATTATCTCCCAAAAAGCTTACTGAAAAATCCGGTTTTCTCTATGACAACGTCAATTGGAAATACTTGTTCTATGATGGAACAAATCTCTTTATGGATAACTTTATTTTCTGATAACTTCGCTAATGGCGAGCCTAAGTCTGTGCAAGAGCTCGCTAGCTGATAATTATTGCTGACATAAAAAACGTCGTTTATATTTAAGACTTTTTTAATATCATCAATACCAATATTGGCAACTTTTTTAGAATGGCGATTGACAATTATCTTGATAGAATTTTTACTAATGCCCATGTTGTCAATCAGCTGTTGAATAAGTGCTTTTGCTTCCCTTAAGCTGACAATGTTTTGTTGAACCACTATAAGAATTTGGCTAGAGAGTAGTAATAAAGGTAAGGTGAGCATGTCTAAACCACGAGATAAATCGACTAATACTAAGTCATGATTCAACTTTATTTTCCACGCCAGTTGTTCTAAGTGATCAAAGTTTTTATTTTGTTCACTATCGAGTTGAGCATAGGCTTTACTGGCGAGTAAACTCAAATTCTTGCGTTTAGTCATCATTGACTTTATCGCTAGATCATCAAGTTTATCAATTTCATTTAGCGCATCAGTTAAAAAGTAACTTGCTTCTAGGTTAAGAGCATCTGCAAGTGAGCCATAATGAAGATCTGCATCAATTAATGCTATTTCATCTTGACAAAGATCGGCGCTAATTTCTCCCAAACAACCGGTAATAAAGCTTGCCCCTGAACCAGACTTGCCATTAATGATGCTAATGATGGGAGCTACTTTTTTTTGCTTCAAGAGTTCATTGCCACAAGCGGTCAAGATCTTAAAGAGCTCCTGCTCAATATCTTTTAAAGGAATAATGTCTTGCACATGGTAATGCATCGCCACTCTGATCACTTCAGCTGAAATATCATTACCCAAAAGTAAGGTTGGCATTTTTTCATTAGCCAATTTTTCGATGACTGTTTTGTTGGAATTTTTTTCTTTGTCTACGGCTAAGATAACCAAGTCATATTGACTAAATTGTTTAGGTGTTTTTTCGCTAAACTCAAAATGTAAATTGTGTATCAGGAAAAACTGGCTAGACAAGGCAAGTTGAACATCATATGCCTTACAAATAACCAATACATTCAGGTGAACAGGCAAGCTTTGTTTCTCTTTAACAGAGCTATCCATAGGAACATGTCTTCCGTCTGGCATATCAACAACATTATTAGTGCCTTTACTATTCATAGCTCTTCCTTAGTTTGTTAACGGATAACCCTGTGCCTTTAGTTGGCTCGTTTACTCGCTCTAACAGTGCCAAGTATTAAGTATTTGGCAAACAGGAGGTATATTTTGTTCGTGTTACACCTAGGCTTTCTCTAGGTAGGGTAGTTGAAAAACTAGGAGAATTTAGTGTCATAAATAGCCCAGGTATAATCAATTGATGTTGATAATTAATTATTTCAGCTCTGATTAAATCGATATCATCAACATTATCGCTATCAACAATCTGTGTGCCGTTTAGTTGTAAATAGCTTATTTTCAAATTTGCTATGCCTAACTCTGGTGCCATAGGTACGTTGTTAAAAAGCGCTGCTTCAGCCATAGGATCGAAAGCCGATACCGAGCCATGATCAAAATGACAAACTGTCGCTAGGCGAGCGCCGCGTCTTGACGCTTCTGTTAGCACATTCCAAACAAAAAATAACCGGCCCACTTCAAGTACCGCAAATAACAATAAAAAAAATACTGCACCAACAATGGCAAACTCAACGGTATAAACACCCTGTTGCTTATGCCTAGTTTTACTCCATAATTTATTCCGTAGCTTATTCATAGCGCCCTCATGGTATAAGTGGAAACCATAGGGAAGCTTAAGTCGATATCATTACCTAAACCAAAAGTCGTCAAAGAGTCAGAAAATATCGGTTGCCAATCGTAAGTCACGGTTATGGTGATAAAGTCGCCGCTAACATTGAAGCTGATATCATCATCTTGTAGGTTAGGCAGTAATACAGTCGAACTAGTGCTTTGTCCATATCGAATCAACCGCTTAACATCAAGAGCAACAGTATCTTTAATATTGATAAGATCAGTATCACCTGGCTTAGCGTTAGTCGTTAAATAGCGGCTCGCATCTCTTACGGTTTTATTGAGTGCATTATATTGAAACATTAATCGACCAAATTCGGCACAGGCAAAAATTAGCACTAATAAAAAGGGTAATACCATAGTAAATTCTATGGCGGCTAAACCTTTTTGTTTAGCAATGTTTCTTGTGCTCTTTAGATTAGAGTTGATAGTTCTCATACTATACCCCTAAGAATCCGTACTGCCAGGCACATGATATAACACCATTTTATAAGGCCCGGGAGTATCCACGGGCTCTAAAGTTGCATCACCACCACCAGAACAATCGTAAAGGAACTCGCCGATTACAAAGGATTCTTGTCCTTTATTTTCAACTTCTTGAGTTAGGAAAAAACAACCGACACCTAAAAAATCAAGATTGTTAGCACCGTTGCTTTCACCCTCACATTTGCTAATAACTACATTCATAATTCGTCGCCCCGGCGATGCTGGAGACCCGAAACTAAAATTATCCTCTCCTGGTGGGGGCGCGCTTAAATCCAATGTTGGTACGGTACAACTTGGTAAACTTTTTTCATTGTCCGTTTTATACCATGCTGCTCGGTATGCTTTAGTTGTAAATGCTTCAGCTAAAGCATCCGCACTTATCAAACCATCTACTTCAATGTCATCAATTTCAATTTGTTGCCCCTGACAAATATTTTCATCTCTTGGGTGTTCGTCAGAGTTAACTGGCCCGTTCCATTTCCCTAAGCGAGTATTTAGTCCTTGAGCCACCGGGCCGACGTTATTACCAGGCTCAGTGGGCACAGATTCATTATTCTCACTATCATCAAAGCAAGTTTTTACAATATTGTCTTCACCCGCCATAGCAGTACGAATATCAGCAGCGCCAGAATTATTTTCTAAACGAATTAACTGAAAGTTACCTGCGCCAATCGCTGATTCTGTATTGGAGCCAATCTTCATCAAATATAATTTATTATGTTCAAAGCCAAAGGGCGCCTCAGTGCCCGTGCCACAAACTGCCATCGGCACTAAGTTGGTGAAACAATTTTTGACGGCAGTACTTGGGCCAGCCATGGCAGTAGCCGAGATTTTTTTATTAAAATTAAAAACATTGGCGAGGAAGTTATCTAGAGTCAGTTGCTTAAGCGATATTTTGATAAATTGAGCATCGACACTGAGATCGGTAATTGCGATAAAGGGATCTGCTAATTCTGAGTACTCAAAGGATAATACCGCCGTAGTGCTATCATCTATATCAGAGAAATCAATAGCGCGGGATAACTCTCCCTGATCGGTATGTGCAAGGTTGACTTGCATTAATGCTATTGCCGCAGTTTCTGCTTCAGCCCGTGTTGCGCCATCATCTAATTCTTTTGCCGCATGTAAGGCACTCGCATCAACCAAGTTCTGTAAGCGACCTTTGTTTAATAATAAATGACCACCATCTAATGCCAAAGATGCCAAGGTTATTAAAGCCAATAAACTGATGACAAATAATACCAAGACATTACCGCTTTGAAGGCGTTTGCCTTTGGTTTGATTCAATACGCCGCGAATAATTAGCATGATCTTCAGCCTACTTGCCGGTCTGTGTCATTTGACGAGACTCTTTCATGTTATAAACACTGCGTTGATATTTCTTAACAACATTTTTGCCATAGTTACCATCTAAGGTGGCAATGATGCCGTCATTTAATTCAGGGGCATTTATATCAAGTATTTGCACTTGTTTAATTTGCGCATTCGATAACGCTAACTGGTAACTGGGTTGCTCGGCACAGCCCAATACCAGTAGACTTGATATGACTAACAACGATTTTTTCATTAAGTTAGTTGTTTTCATTATGAACTCCTTAACTTTACTGGATTGGTTGAAGTTGGTTTAAGCTAGCTTTAGTCAGTATTACTCGGATTTAGTCGGTTTTAATTGGTGACCATATCGCTGATTAGTGCCACCATCATTGGTTAAAATAGCACTGTTATTTGTGGCTGCTTGATTAGGTGACGTGGTCGATTCTGGTGTCTCTTGGCGGGTCATTGTACCCAATAGGTAAAACTCTAAGTCTGATACCGGCACAAAACCATCGGTGGGTAAAGCAATACCTTTTTTATTAAAAGGTCTGACTAATCTAGGGGTCACCATAATAACTAGCTCTGTTTGACCACTAACATATTCATGGCTGCTAAATAATTGTCCCAAAATAGGTAAATCACCTAAGCCAGGTAACTTATTGACGCTATCACGCAAGGAATCGCTTAATAAACCGCCAATAGCAATAGTTTGGCCATCAGCAAGCTCTACTGTGGTTTCAGCGGTTCTTTTAACAATAGAGGGTACAACTAAGGTTGATGATGAGCCTGTTGGAGTAACACCAACACCATGAGAGTTGCTGAGTTCACTGACTAGCACTTTTAAGTTAAGATTTATTTTTCCTGAATCTAATATAGTTGGTACAAAACTAACGCCAACGCCGAAGTCTTTAAATTGCACTGTGGTGCCATCTTCACTGGGGACAGGCACGGGAAATTCACCACCGGCTAAAAACTCAGCTTTTTGGCCACTTAACGCGGTAATATTTGGCTCAGCCAGTATTTTGGCTAAACCGTTTTGTTTAGCAATATCTAAGGCAAAATTAAACTGCATCTCCCCTTTAATTAAAGAGCCAAAAAAGCCACTACTAATGCCAGCAGCCGTACCTGCGCCAATGCCGTTAACAATACCTCCGGTGCCGTCTGAGCCATTAAAGGTTATCGCCACTTTAGAATCAAACTTACGTGAAATCTCAGTACTTACTTCGGCAACTGTAACTTCAAGCATCACTTGATGGCCGCCACCAATAGAAATCATATTAAGCACATTACTTCGGGATTTTCCGACAGATGCTGCATTGGCATAACCTCGAGCTAATTCAACCGCTATATTCATTTTTGCCAATGACGATGATTGGCCACTTAATACTAGCTGCCCTTGTGATGTTTCTACGCCAATATCTTCACCCGGTAGGTAATGAAATAAACGCTGGCGTAAGCCATTTAAATCATGGGTTACTTCAAGGTTGATAACATCAATTAATTTATCTTCCTCATCCCAAACCATGATGTTGGTGGTGCCTAATTTTTTACCGACAATGTAGAGCTCTTTAGCACGTAATATTAAAATATCAGCAATTTTGTCATTACCCACTGATACTCGGCTAACAGTTTGTTTCATGGTTAAATTTCTAGATTTAAAAATAGGTACTTTGAATTCGCCATCCATTAAGTTTGTTGGTCCGCCTGCTAGCACCGTAGAGCTAATGAACATTGACATTATTACCAACATGGCAAAGCTTAATAATGCACAGCGCATTATTAGCTCGCGCGATAAGACATTGAACTTAGTTATCGTGGTTAAATTAATTTTTAAACCTTTCATGACTTTATCCTTCATGACAGTATCCTTATTCGCTCTAGCGCCTAAATAATTAGGCAACTAACGATTAAATGGCAATTAAATATCTACTTGCACGGTTTGTAATCTAACACCTCTAATTAACTCTACTTTCTGGCGCTGGCTTGGTTTAGGTAAAATTTTAGCGGCCGGCTTGGCTGTTGCATCGACTATTAGCTCAGGCATGACGGCTGGCTCTACCGCTTTTTCCTCTGTTGTTTCTTCACTGACAATGAGTACAGCGTCATCATCTACAGGATTACGCAAAGCGAGCTGTAAATAACCATTTCTGCGAGCACTCATTAATATCTCGGCTTGAATTAAATCAACCTCAACGGTAATAGCTCGAACGAGTTGTGGCTTGTTTTCGCCACTGGCGGCTCTTTGGTCAACGGCTAAAATATTAATATTAGAAAGAATGACTTCGGTCGTAGGTTGACCGCTTTGCTGGTAAGTATTAAGAATATCCACTCTGTTACCGGGTAATAGAAAACCAGCAACACCAACAACGTCATTAACTCGAATAGTTACTGCACGCATATTTTTACCAATCAGACTGGCTAAGTAACTACCATCACCTTGTTCAGCCAAACGCTCTTGTCTGACAATATCGCCAATATAGAATTGGTTTTTAGCCACTTTACCTATGACACCTTCTAAGCTATTCATTGCTTTTTCAGGCGCCATAGATTTTGGAAATACTGATAACTTGACATGTTTAGCCTCTAAAATAGTGCCTGTTGGGATTTTTATAGTAGTGACAACAATTGATACTTGCTCTTCAGTGAGGTCTTGTTTGTTATCATTAAGCCAGTTTTTGGCGATAAAGACTGCGCCAACCCCAAAAACCACTGACATGAGGATAAAGACCATAGTATTTTTATTCATTATTCACTCCTTAACTTTACTTAAGTTAACTTAGCTTAACAGGGCTTAACTTGGCTCATTGTGCTGGCTGTAACTGTTAGCGCTGTTAATGTTAGTGCTGTGACTACCAAGGCTCTGATTATCAGGGCTTTGGCTAGCAGAGCTCTTGCTATCAGCAGCATGCACAAAGTAATGCTGCCAGGCAAAACAGATAAGCGCTTGGGTAACCACAGGCGCTGATTGGTTAAACTTTATTTGGTCGCTAACAATGCTTAATAAATCTCGCGGTAAACAAGGAAGAAAGTCTTTTTGATCTATATAGTGACGTTGCTCAACCAAGTAATTGAAAATGTCTAGATCGCACTGCAGTTGATGCTCTGCACAGGTTTTAAACCAAAGCTCTTGGTATAACTCAACCGATAAGGCTTCGAATTTAATTTTGTAACCTAAACGGCGTAAAAATGCGTCATCAACTAACTCTTGTGGCGCTAGGTTGGTTGAAAAAAGTAATATAAGTTCAAAGGGGATTTCAAAATGTAAGCCGTTTGGTAGCGATAAAAAGTCGCGGCGCTCTTCTAAAGGAATTATCCAGCGGTTAAATAACTCTACTGGGCTAATTTTTTGCCGTCCTAAATCATCTAATAATAAAATGCCGTTATTGGCTTTTAATTGCAGTGGTGCTTTATAGGTACGGTTAGTGGCGTCAAAGTTAACTTCCAACATGGCGGCCGTCAATTCACCACCTGTGACTAATAGTGGCCGTTGACATAAATGCCAGCGAGGATCATAACCTTGCGCTAAGGTGACTAACTGGGCGGTACTATTGTGCTGTTGTTGCTCATTGGTGCTCAATACATGCAACTGTGGATCATAAACCTGAATAATAATATTATTAATTTCTATGGCTGAGGGTATTAGCACGTCATCGCCAAACAGTAAGTTTAAATGTCGACATAGATAACTTTTACCGACACCAGGGGCACCATAAATTAAGATCGGTTTACTGGAATTAAGTGCAGGCCCTATGGTGGCAATCAACTCTTCAGAAAACATCAGTTTGCTAAAGCGCTGCTCTAGTAATTCTTTTACTACCACAATATTACGGCTAGTTTGTTGACAACAAATGTCACTATATTGTTGCAAAGGTACCGGAGCCACACCTAGGTAACCCGATTGGTTAAAGGCTTTTTCGGCTTCTGCCCCCCCCAACATACTTAGGGCATAGCGCATTTGACCACTTTGACTGGACTGGCGATTCTCTAACCAGTTAAGGGTTTTAGCATGATCTAATAAACTCTGGATAATGCCGCCACTTAAGGCCATTTTGTCTGCTAACTGACGCACACTGGCTACATGAGCAACTAACATATGTTTGATTAATAGCTGTAAAAGCAGCTGCTCTGAAAGGCCTGTTTCTTCGATGTTTTTAGGTCGTTTGGCTAGCGTTATTACAGGATTTAAGGTTTTTTCTTGTGGCTTGATTTCTTGAGTTAAGTTTTGCTCTGACTGTTGATTTGACAGTTGTTCATTAATTTCTTCGCTGCCAGCAGGCGCACTGTTAGTTGATGAAGTGCTCACTTGGCTTTTTTTGCTATTTTCTCTACCACTTTTCAGTAATTGGGCAAGACCATGTTTAGGCGAAATTTGGTATTTTTTCTGCTGCAATGACTCACCAGTGGAGCTAGGTATATTGTCAGACTCACCGACACTCTCACCCGTACTTTCAGCGGCACTCTCTAGTACAGACTCAAATGTAATGCTCGATTCTTTTCTTGAGACGCTGTCTGTTACACTGTCAAAGGTCTTGTCTGAGGCAAGAGCAGAGGAATTGCCAGCTTTATTATTCAAATCAAACGGTGATGAGTCCATGGTCATTCCTATAGCTCTTCTCTAGGGATTATTGTCTAACTATTACTTGATACTACTCAATAGCGCTTCAATTTCAGGTGCAATAGCCGCGGCTATTTCTGGGCCTACTTCAGGACTTAGAGCGCAAGCTAGCAACCAACCTAACGCCAATGCCGGTGCATAAGGTACTTGTAAGGCACCAGCTACTTTACCTTTAGTGCTAGTCGCTGCTTTACCATTTACGTTACTATTACTGTCGCTATAAATATAATGACGACTGATCATCTTGATAAAACCTGACCAGCCGACCTTATAAAGTGCTATAAAAAAACTAGTAAAAGTACCAAAGATCAGACCAAACACCACCGACCAAAATAATAGCGTTGGACCAGAAAACGCGCCCACTGCCACCATTAGCTTGACATCACCCGCGCCTAAATAACGAAAATAAAATGCGGGTAATAACAAGGCTAATGCTGCGCCCACTCCTAATATCGCTTGCCCTAAACCTAACCATTGGTTGTCATAAGCTTGCAAGGCAAGGGCCGCTAGTAAGCCAGCCAAACAAAGTTTATTGGGTATGCGTTGGTAGCGCAGATCGAAATATAGGGCGCTAAGCAGGAATAACAAGGTTATGAGCAGCATTAGCATTTTTAGTTACAGCTAGCCGCAACGGCATCTACACCTTCATCAGCCTGCGTATCAGGATCATCAAGTACTTCTGCTGATCCTGGGTTATAGCTTCCACCCGACTCAATAGCACAACCCAAGTCGTTAACTCTACCAGTAGCGGCATCACCTAAGCTAACAAAGGCACCAACCATACCACCCACCACTAAACCGCCGGCAATGGCATATTCAACGGCGGTTAAGCCGCTTTCATCTTCAATAAAGTCTTTAAGAAAACTTTGCATAGATTGAGTTAATTTATTCATGAGATTCTCCAAGTACATTTTTGTTTATGGTTATGTTCATATTTCTGCTTAATTGCCTACTCTCATTGCCTACTATTATTGGGTAATGTCATAGCAGTACTTTGCCAAAAAACAAGACAAAGCCATTACTGTACAACAAGGCAAAGCAAAAAAAGAAAAACTCACAAATGCACCAGGTATAGCCATTATTGCTAGAGCTAAAACTACAGCTCTTTCTATAGCGCTTACTATAGGGATAACAGCAGTTACTTACGGTTAGAGCTCAGGTACTTAAAAGAAGGTAAGCACCGAATAGATAACCACAAAGGCAGTTGCAAGCAATCCTTTGCTAAGTTACTTCATACAACTCAATACTGATTTTTAAAACAGTTAATTAAAATAGGAATTAAAAAAATAATAAAACTATTTCATAAAACAAATTGAGCGTACTAATAAAGTTAGTCAGCTTTTACTGGGGTCGCTAACATCAGATTGCTATCTATTGCATCAATTTGCGTGTTGGCTATTTGCTTAGTTATCGATTAGTTACACGCTGGTTAGTGCTTTGTTGCAGTGTGGTTAGGCTTAGGGCTTAGTTTGATTCTAGTCGCTGTTTTCAGCGTAAGTAGTATAAGTATTATGATGAGTTTATAACTAGAAAATTGAGTGATACTTGCTGTTTATGGGCTTTACTTGTGGTACTAAAGGGGACTGCTATCGCGTTAGCTTGTGGAGCTAGGGCGAATTAGTATCAGAGTTAATCGCTGAATTTGACTCTGCGTTAATATGTGAACTCAGTTGTGCTTGCACGGTATTGAGCTTAGCAGCCGTATCTTGCTGGTAAATATCTTCTAGCCATTGCACTTGCCCTGAAGCCGTTAGCCAAACCGTTTGATAAGTGAGATAAACAGCAATATTTTCTGCTAGTTTAATGTGTTGGGTTTTATTGACAGTAAGCGCATTTTTCACTTGTTTTTGTTTGTTTGTAGCCTCATTTTTCATAAACTTTTTAGCGAGTAAATTGGCGGATTGTAAACGCACACAACCATGACTTAGCGCCCGATATTGCTTGCTAAAAAGATTTTTTGCTGGAGTATCATGTAAATATACCGAGTGAAAGTTTTTAATATTAAAACGGTATTTTCCTAAAGCATTATTGCTTCCCGCCGCCTGTACTAACTTATATTGCCCTAAAGCATTTTTTATTGCGGTGCTGTCTTTAAAAACGGGTCGAAGTACTTGCTTGGCACCATAACCTTTTGCCAGTTTAAAGTTTTGCCGTTTAAGTGAGCCTGGATTACGGGCATTTTCGACTAATAATTCCTTATGAATAATATTATACGTAGGTGTCCATTGTGGGTTGACGGTCAGGCTGCTTACTTGCGTGACCATGATTGGCGTGCGATGTTGATTATCACCAACAATTACTCTCATTGTTAGGGTTTGTTGCTGGTTTTCAATAAAATATAAGCGATAGGCGGGAATATTAACCATGACATAACGCGTGGGCGGAATACTGGGTAGAGATAACCAACGCCATAAGTTTATTTGCATTATTTCGATACGTCTTGCTGGGGAGATATTAAGCGCTTGAATGGTTTTTGTATTTAACTTGCCATCAGCTTTTAAGCCATGCCTGGTTTGAAATTTTTTCAAGGCAGTAACGATTTCAGGATCAAAAATATGCTGGCGATAGCGTGAACGCTGTCTTTTTTTCAGATCGGTTAAAGCAATTAACATACTGCGTAGTTTAATCACTTCTTTATGACCTTGACCTAGTACTAAGGATAATTTGTCGTCAATGATTGGCCAGGTTTTTTTAGCCAACTTTTGATAATAGGCAATAGCTGTACGTAGACGAACTACTTGGTCAAATTGTGGTAATAATTGATCAAGATAAGTTGCTAGCTGCTGATTTTTTACTGCGTTAAAGATATCTTCTTTAGGTTTCTCTAGTGGCTTAAATTGATAGCCATTAAATAACGTTGCTATGGTATAGAGTTGTTGCGTTAGCTGTTGGTCAATTGCTTTTATTTGCTTGTTTGATTGACTAGCCAAGTTAACGATATCACTAGAGTGCATAACGTTAATGCCAAGATCATTAAGTAAACTAAGCAATGATAACCCTGATAGGTTGAGCTTGTTATTGTTGGTGGTGTTAAACCATAAATATTGTTTATTATTATGAATTATCAGTTGCTCATAACTGAGCGCTTGCGCATTTATTGGCTTAGTTTCAGTCACTTTACTTTCAGTCAACAAAGAGGAAGACTGTTTTTTATTCTTGTTAGCTAAGGCGTTAGTTGAAAAAGCACTACTAACACTGGCATCTTTGTTAATGGTGAAAGCTTGCACTGGCATGACAAGGTAAGCACTTAAGAATAAAATAAGTAAAATAATAGCCGTTAGCTTCATTTTATCCCCACTGTTGTATTATCTGATTGGCAGTTTAATTAACTTGTTAGATCTCATTGTGCTTCTAGCTAACACCTTGATTGATAGCTTATGTAATACTTTAAGCAATACCTTAGTTAATGCCATACGTTCGATAGACTTTAGCTTTTTTGACTTTGCTGATTGGCAATAACTGCATTCTTAAATTTTGATACCTTTGGTATAAGTGGCTTAACTCTATACCTTGTTCTTCTTTTATATAGGCGGTTGGTGTTAGGCCTATATGCTCTTTAAAATTTCGACAAAAATGGGATGGATTTGAAAAACCTACGGCAAAAGAAACTCCTGTTACAGAGGTGTTCTCTTGCCGTAAAAGATATTCACTTTCTTCTAAGCGTCGGCATAAAATATACTGGCAATAGCCAATGCCACATAAATCTTTAAACATATGACTAATACGACTTGGACTTAAATATAAGCTATTAGACGCTTGTTTTAGTGAAGGGGCATCGCAAAAGTGATGTTCAATTAACTCAAACACGTCTTCCAAGGGATGGCTAACTAACTCTTCTGTTGCTGGCATAAAATGACTTGAGATTGACTCTTGGTCAAAACAATCAATGTTAGTGGTTTCGTTAAGCTCAACTAATAGATTAGCCAAGGCTTTGCCATCCATAGGAAGTTTAAGTACATCTTTAGCACCGAGCTTTATCGCATGATGAAGCATCGGGATTGATATACAAGCAGATAGAATATAAAGTTTTCTTTTTGAAAAATCTCGTTTTATGCTTTCTAAATTATAACGGTGAATTTCAGATTGGCAGTCCATTACATAGGCAATAGCACCTAAAGAGCCATTGATTTTTTTGATATGTTCAAGTGAAGGTATGGCTTTAAGGGCAAGTTTATTTGCTAATCCATCACAAACATCGGCAACGCTTTTTTTGTTATGCCCGATAATACCAAAATATTCTTTCGCTTTGAGAATAACCATAGCTCTTCCTTAAGTATCAAAGTGATTTTAACCTAGTGAAAACTAGTTGAACAATAGTTCAAAATATATGCATTTATCACACCTTTTTGTATTAACTAAACCAATACAAGACGTTATAATTTGAGCAAGATAATCACTAAGTAAAAGTGTAAAAAAGTACGACACACATGAAGTTTTTTGCAATTTCCTTCGCATATTACGAAAAAAGTTAAAAAATATAAACTGGCTATTTATGTCTTTGTCTTCTTAATCACAATTATCGGTACCTTTGCAGTGGTGTTATACATTCTAGTATATAAATAGCCACATGAGAAAATCATTTAGACGTCTATACGTTTAGATGTTGACATATCTAGCAATCTAAGTAACATTATAACCATCAATTATTAAGTGCTTTTTTTGTTAGGTGCGTTATGCCCATTAAAATTCCCGGTCAATTACCCGCTCTTTCCATTTTAGATAATGAAAATATTTTTGTTATGTCCGAGCACCGTGCCGCAAATCAAGAGATTCGCCCGATGCAAGTGGCAATCTTGAACTTAATGCCTAATAAAATAGAAACCGAAGTGCAAATTTTGCGGATGTTATCTAACACACCACTGCAAATTAATGTCGAGTTTGTCCGCATCCATAAAAACGTTTCTAAGAACACGCCAAAAGAACATCTCGACAATTTTTATTGTTTATTTGATGATATTAAACACAAGCAATATGACGGTTTGATTATCACCGGCGCTCCTTTAGCTTTACTTGATTATGCTGATGTCAGTTATTGGGATAAAATCTGTGAAGTATTTGACTGGGCAGATAAAAATGTTACCTCGACCATGTTTTCATGTTGGGCTGCACATGCTGCTTTGTATCATCATTACGGTCTAAATCGTCACTTACGTCAACAAAAGTTATCCGGTGTTTATCAGCATTATCCACTCGATAATAAAGAGGCACTGACCCGTGGTTTTGATGAACATTTCAATGTACCACATTCACGCTACGGTTATATCAATCAAGCGGATTACCAAGGTGTTGATGAGCTTAATATCTTAGCGCAATCACCTGATGCTGGTGTGTATTTAGTGGCAAGTAAAAATAAACGCCAAGTGTATCTAACCGGTCATCCTGAATATGATACCGCGACTTTGCATGAAGAGTACCTTAGAGACTGTAAAAAAGAGGCTAGCACACCAGTGCCAATCAACTATTATCAAGATGATAACGTGAATAATAAGCCAGTAGGCTCATGGCGAAGTCATGGCAGTTTACTCTTTACTAACTGGCTGAACTATTATGTATATCAAATAACACCGTATCAATTAGATGCTGATCATATTAATTCTACCTTGATGAAATAGTACCTTAAGTACTAAATAAACCCTTACTCTTTAAATAGTTACTCTGGATTTAACAATGAAAAAACACCCATCTTTTGCTTTATTTGAGCAGCAGCTTGCTAAAAACATCTTAATCCTTGATGGTGCCATGGGCACTATGATCCAAGCGTATAAGTTTGAAGAGCAAGATTTCCGTGGTGAGCGTTTTGCTGATTGGCATAGCGATGTTAAAGGCAATAACGATATGTTAGTGCTTACTCAGCCTGAAGTAGTTAAAGCTATTCACCTTGAATACCTTGAAGCTGGCGCAGATATCCTTGAAACCAATACCTTTAACGCGACTACCATTGCCATGGCTGATTATGACATGCAAGAGTATAGCGCGGAGATTAACCGTGTTGCTGCGCAAATTGCCCGTGAAGCTGCTGATGAATACACTAAAAAGAATCCAGACCGTCCACGTTTTGTTGCTGGCGTTTTAGGGCCAACAAACCGAACTTGTTCTATTTCTCCCGATGTAAATGACCCCGCATTTCGTAACGTTACCTTTGATGAGCTAAAAGATGCCTACATTGAATCGACGTTAGCGTTAATTGAAGGTGGCAGTGATATTATTTTAATCGAAACTATTTTCGATACCTTAAATGCTAAAGCCGCCATTTTTGCGGTAGAAACTGTATTTGACCAATTGGGTGAACGTTTGCCGGTGATGATTTCAGGTACGATTACTGATGCTTCAGGGCGTACATTATCAGGACAAACAACCGAAGCCTTTTATAACTCATTACGTCACGCAAAACCGGTTTCATTTGGTCTTAACTGTGCACTGGGTCCGGTTGAGTTACGTCAATATGTTGCAGAGTTAAGCCGAATTTGTGATACCGCGGTATCTGCTCATCCCAATGCTGGTTTACCTAATGCTTTTGGTGAATATGACTTAATGGCTGATGAAATGAATACTCATGTACAAGAGTGGGCAGAATCAGGATTTTTAAATATTATTGGTGGTTGTTGTGGTACTACGCCAGATCATATTCGCGGCATGGCACAAGTTGTTGAGAAAATCACACCACGTAAAATCGAAGCAAAAGAAGTTGCTTGTCGTCTGTCAGGCTTAGAAGCATTAACTATTAATAAAGATAGCTTGTTTGTTAACGTTGGAGAACGTACTAACGTTACCGGCTCTGCTATGTTTAAGCGCTTAATTGTCG